>CAZJCM010000014.1:0-56711 GCA_964544655.1 uncultured Sedimenticola sp.
CGTTCAGCACCTTGGCCACCGGAGCCAGGCAGTTGGTGGTGCAGGAGGCGGCAGAAACGATGGTCTGGCCGGCATAGGTCTCGTGGTTGACGCCATAGACGAACATCGGGGTGCCATCCTTGGAGGGCGCGCTCTGTACCACTTTTTTGGCACCTGCGTCGATGTGCTTCTGACAACCCTCTGCGGTCAGGAAGAAGCCGGTGCAGTCGATAACGATATCGGCACCCACCTCATCCCATTTCAGGTCTGCGGGGTCACGCTCGGCGGTGAGGCGGATCTTCTTGCCGTCGACCACGAAGTTGTTGTCCTCGACGCTCACGTCCTTGGGGAAACGCCCGTGTACGGAATCGTACTTGAGCATGTATGCCAGGTAATCCGCATCCAGCAGATCATTGATACCGACGATCTCGATACCGGGAAAGTCATTGGTCACTGCACGGAACACCATGCGTCCGATACGACCGAATCCATTGATGCCTACTTTGATAGCCATTGTGTCAAGTCTCCTGATTTTTCAAATTGGGTTATTTTTCATACAGGGACGGGCACCGGCGGGCACCCGTCCCGGGTCTGGATTCAGGCCACGGACTCCACGGCCTCGACCACGCTCTCCGTGGTAATGCCGAAGTGTTTGTAGACCTCCGGAGCCGGCGCCGATTCGCCAAAGGTGTCGATACCGACCACCTTGCCGCCGAGGCCCACGTACTTGGCCCAGAAACCGGTCACGCCTGCCTCTACCGCCACCCGGGCGGTAACCGCTGCCGGCAGCACGGACTCACGGTAATCGGCATCCTGGGCATCGAAGGTATCAGTGGACGGCATGGAGACCACGCGCACCTTGCGCCCCTTCTCTGCCAACTCCTTCTGCGCCGCCATGGCCAGTTCCACTTCGGAACCGGTGGCGATGATGACCGCCTCCGGGGCGCCATCGCAGTCGGACAGGATGTAACCACCACGGGCGATGGCCTCAATCTGCTCCTGGGTGCGTGCCATGTGCGGCAGCCCCTGGCGGGAGAGGATCAGGCTGGTGGGGCCGCCTTTCCGCTGCAGGGCCAGCTTCCAGGCCACCGCGGTCTCCACCGCGTCGCAGGGACGCCAGACGGACATGCGAGGGATCATGCGCAGGGTAGCGGTCTGCTCCACCGGCTGATGGGTGGGGCCGTCCTCACCCAGGCCGATGGAGTCATGCGTGTAGACGTGGATCGGGCTCAGTTTCATCAGCGACGCCATGCGCAGGGCGTTGCGGGCATACTCCGAGAACATCAGGAAGGTGGCGCCATAGGTCTTGAAGCCACCGTGGAGTTCGATGCCGTTCATCATGGCCGACATACCGAACTCACGCACACCGTAGTGGATATAGTTGCCGGAAGCATCGTCTGGAGTGATCGCCTTGGAGCCGGACCAGATGGTCAGGTTGGAGCCCGCCAGGTCGGCGGAGCCGCCCATATACTCAGGCACCAGCGGGCCGAAGCCCTCGATGGCATTCTGCGAGGCCTTGCGGCTGGCGATCTTCTCCGCCTTCTCATTCACCGAGGCGATGAAGGCGTTGGCCTTCTCTTCGAAATCGGCGATCAGATCGCCGGCCATGCGGCGCTTGAACTCCGCTGCCAGTTCGGGATGGGCGGCGGCATAGGCCTCGAAGCGGGCCTCCCAGTCCTGCTCTGCAGCAGCCCCCTTCTCCCTGGCGTTCCAACCGGCATAGACCTCCTCCGGTATCTCGAACGGACCGTGGTTCCAGCCCAGGGTCTCTTTGGTCAGGGTGATCTCATCCTCACCCAGCGGCGCACCGTGACAATCCTCCTTGCCCTGTTTGTTGGGCGAGCCGAAACCGATGATGGTCTGGCAGCAGATCAGGGAAGGCTTGTCGGTGACCGAACGGGCCTCTTCGATGGCCGCCTTGATGGCGTCGGCATCATGGCCATCCACCTTCGGTATCACGTGCCAGCCGTAGGCCTCGAAACGCTTGGGCGTATCGTCGGTGAACCAGGCGGCGCCATCGGCCTCGCCCCGCACTTCACCGTCGATGGAGATATTGTTGTCATCATAGAAGGCGATCATCTTGCCCAGCTTCAGGGTGCCGGCAAGCGAGCAGGCCTCGTGAGAGATACCTTCCATCAGGCAGCCGTCGCCAAGAAAGGTGTAGGTGTAGTGATCGACGATCTCGTGGCCGTCCCGGTTGAACTGGGCGGCCAGTGCCTTCTCTGCCACGGCCATGCCGATGGCGTTGGTAATACCCTGCCCCAACGGGCCGGTGGTAGTCTCCACGCCGGGGGCGTAGCCATACTCAGGGTGACCGGGGGTCTTGGCATGAAGCTGGCGGAACTGCTTCAGATCCTCGATGCTCAGATCGTACCCGGTGAGATGCAGCAGGGAATAGATCAGCATGGAGCCATGGCCGTTGGAGAGTACGAAGCGGTCCCGGTCAGCCCACTTGGGGTTGGACGGATTGTGCTTCATGTAATCGTTCCAGAGTACTTCCGCGATGTCGGCCATACCCATTGGCGCGCCCGGGTGTCCGGAATTGGCTTTCTGTACAGCGTCCATGCTCAGGGCACGGATAGCGTTGGCAAGGTTTCTACGTGAGGACATCGATCCTTCCCTCATAGGCTGGTTGGAAATTCTTTGTTCCGGCTTAGACCCCGGCTGGTCGATTCATTTGCTGTCAGGCAGTGCGTATACGACTTGTTGCGCGGCCCGGCCCTACCCGTCCCGGCCGGCACTCACAACGCGACCAGGTACACTTCACACACACCCCACTCTTTCAACTGCCATACAGCAGATGATGTCAGGGAACTCCCCAGATTTTAGGACAGAAGAGTATTCTTAACCGATCGATATCCCGTAGGCAAGACAACCGACTTTATGGGGGTAAAAGAAAATAATCCAGGGACACCGCTCACGCCACCCGCCACCTCATAGGAACAGTGCCCCGGCAGACGCCTGGATCACTTCCCTTCGCGGCGGGGCGCCACGTCTGCGACCATGCATGTAAAATGGTTGCGACAAGGGAGCGACTGCCGGGCAATCAACTGCGCCACTTGATGGAACAGCCCATGCCGGGGATCTGCTGAGCCGGACCCTGACCGGTTTCCGCCACCTGCTTCATGGCCTCGAACAGATCCCGGCGCACATCCGCTGCCGCCGCTTCTTTACGGCTGGCATCCAGGCGACCCCGATACTGCAGTTCCAAGTCTGCATTGTAGCCGAAGAAATCCGGGGTGCAGACCGCACCGTAGGCCCTGGCCACCTCCTGGGTCTCATCATATAAATAGGGGAAGGGAAACTGATACTCCTCCGCCACCCGGCGCATATTTTCAAAGGAGTCCTCTTCGTATTCCGACGGGTCATTGGACATGATCGCGACACTGTTGATACCCAATGCCTTCAGATCCCGGGCATCCCGCACGATACGGTCACGCACCGCCTTTACGTAGGGACAGTGGTTACAGATGAACATCACCAGCAACCCTTTCTCCCCACGGCAATCCTGCAGGGTCCAGGTGCGGCCATCCACCCCCGGCAGCGAGAAATCCACCGCCGGCCGGCCAAAATCGCAAACGGGTGTTTCCAGAGAGACCATTGCTTTCTCCTCATGATTTGGATTCTGTCCAAGTTTACCCCACAACAGCGGATCACAGCCAGCGGGAACCCATTTCCCTGGCAGCCATTGACAACCGGCCCTGCATGGGCGTAATGTTTAAAGTATTGTAGCAATGCGCCGATTTGATCTCAGATTGCGGGCGCACAATAAATCCGGCTAAAGCGATGAGTGGAGCAGTATTTTTGAAAAACCCGCCCATGCTTTCGCCTGGCGGGTTTTTTTATTCCTGAACCCACAGGTTCAGGATCATTATCAGGATAAAAATTGACATGAGCGAACACCTGTTTACCTCTGAATCCGTGTCCGAGGGCCACCCGGACAAGATGGCCGACCAGATCTCCGATGCCGTACTGGACGCCATCCTGGAGCAGGATCCCAATCCCGAGCATGCCCGGGTGGCCTGCGAGACCATGGTCAAGACCGGCGCCGTAATCGTAGGTGGCGAAATCACCACCGAGGCCTGGGTGGACCTGGATGAACTGGTGCGCAAGGTGATCTGTGAGATCGGCTACACCAGCTCGGATGTCGGGTTCGACGGCAGCACCTGTGCGGTCATGTCCCTGATCGGCAAGCAGTCCACCAATATCGCCCAGGGCGTGGACCGCTCCGCCCCGGAGGAGCAGGGCGCCGGCGACCAGGGTCTGATGTTCGGTTATGCCACCAACGAAACCGATGTGCTGATGCCAGCCCCCATCACCTATGCCCATCTGCTGGTACAACGCCAGTCGGAGATGCGCCGCGAGAAGGTTCTGCCCTGGCTGCGCCCGGACGCCAAGAGCCAGGTGACCTTCCTTTACAAGGATGGGAAGATCGCCGGCATCGACGCCGTCGTACTCTCCACCCAGCACGACCCCGGTATCGAATATGCCCATCTGAGAGAGGCAGTGATGGAGAACATCATCAAGCCGGTGCTGCCGGCCGAGTGGCTGAGCAAGGACACCCGGTACCACATCAATCCCACCGGCGCTTTCGTGATCGGCGGCCCGGTAGGCGACTGCGGCCTGACCGGCCGCAAGATCATCGTCGACACCTACGGTGGCGCGGCCCGCCACGGCGGCGGCGCCTTCTCCGGCAAGGATCCCTCCAAGGTGGACCGCTCCGCTGCCTATGCCGGCCGCTACGTGGCCAAGAACATCGTCGCCGCCGGCCTGGCCGACCGCTGCGAGATACAGGTCTCCTACGCCATTGGCGTGGCGGAACCGACATCCATCTCAGTCGAGACCTTCGGCACCGGCAAGATCGAGGACGAGAAGATCGTGCAGTTGGTTCGCGAGCACTTCGACCTGCGGCCCTACGGCATCCTGCAGATGCTGGACCTGATCCGTCCCATCTACCGCAAGACCGCTACCTACGGCCACTTCGGCCGGGAAGAGCCGGAATTCACCTGGGAACGGACCGACAAGGCAGAACTGCTGCGGGACGCGGCCAGACTGTAATACCCGCAGAACATCCATCATTACCCTCCTGAGGAGCGTTGCAACCCGGACCACCCAATCCTGTCGATTGAGTGCCCGGGCCAGGCTCAGGAGGCGCTACACCTGTAAACGGCGCTCGGTTTTTTCGGAGACTGAAACATGAACGCTGTAACCAACGACAATTTCACCGATTTCAAGGTCGCGGATCTCTCCCTCAAGGAGTGGGGACGCAAGGAGATCGCCATCGCCGAGACCGAGATGCCCGGCCTGATGGCACTGCGGGAAAAATATGCCGACGACAAACCGTTGAAGGGCGCACGCATCGCCGGCAGCCTGCATATGACCATCCAGACCGCGGTACTGATCGAAACCCTCACCGCCCTGGGCGCCGAGGTACGCTGGGCTTCCTGCAACATCTTCTCCACCCAGGACCATGCCGCGGCCGCCATCGCCGCCAATGGCATTCCGGTCTACGCGTTCAAGGGCGAGAGCCTGACCGAATACTGGGCCTTCACCCACAAGATCATGGAATGGGCCGACGGCGGCACCCCCAACATGATCCTAGACGACGGCGGCGATGCCACCCTGCTGATCCACCTGGGCGCCAAGGCCGAACAGGACCTTTCGGTACTGGACGCCCCCACCAGCGAAGAGGAGGAGGTGCTGTACGCCGCCATCAAGGCACGGCTGGCCGAGCAGCCCGGCTGGTACTCCAACATCCTCAACAACATCCAGGGCGTCACCGAAGAGACCACCACCGGCGTCCACCGCCTGTACCAGATGGAAGCGGCCAACGACCTGCCTTTCCCCGCCTTCAACGTCAACGATTCAGTCACCAAGTCCAAGTTCGACAACCTGTACGGCTGCCGCGAGTCCCTGGTGGACGGCATCAAGCGCGCCACCGACGTGATGATCGCCGGCAAGATCGCCGTGGTGCTGGGCTATGGTGACGTGGGCAAGGGGTGCGCCCAGTCCCTGCGTGGGCTCGGCGCCACCGTCTGGATCACCGAGATCGATCCCATCTGCGCCCTGCAGGCGGCGATGGAGGGCTACCGGGTGGTGGAGATGGATGAGGCCTGCAGCCAGGCCGACATCTTCGTCACCGCCACCGGCAACTACCATGTAATCAACCACGACCACATGGCCGCCATGAAGGACCAGGCCATCGTCTGCAACATCGGCCACTTCGACAACGAGATCGACGTCGCCAGCCTGGAGCAGTATCAGTGGGAAGAGATCAAGCCCCAGGTGGACCACATCATCTTCCCCGACGGCAAGCGCATCATCCTGCTGGCCCAGGGGCGCCTGGTGAACCTGGGCTGCGCCACCGGCCATCCCAGTTTCGTCATGTCCAACTCCTTCACCAACCAGGTGCTGGCCCAGATTGAGCTGTTCAATCGCCCCGACCAGTACGGAAAGAAGGTCCACGTGCTGCCCAAACACCTGGACGAAGAAGTGGCCCGTCTGCACCTGGCAAAGATCGGTGCCAACCTGTCCCGGCTGAGCCCGCAGCAGGCCGACTACATCGGCGTGCCGGTGGACGGCCCCTACAAACCCGATCATTATCGTTACTAAAATATAACTATTCAGCTGCAATTGAGATCGTCGCTGACAGTGTGTGTTTCCGGAAGAGGCACCCACTGTCAGCGACTTGTGCTGGATGGTTATGGCAGCTGAATAGCTACATTAATAAAGGACCGAGGGCCAAAGAAACACCCCGGTCCTTTGGTCCTGCCCTTGTGCGCCAGGGGTGAGCACTATGCATGGCGGTAACAGCGACAAGGTTGGGGTGGTTTGACTCCGACCCCTTCAATCGAATCCAACAGTCAGACATCGACTATGAAACCTCAGTCAACAGACCAACCTCAGTTCAGCTTCGAGCTGTTCCCACCCAAGACCGACGCCGGGATGGAGAAGCTGAAGCACAACGTCCAGCGGCTGGCGGCCCTGAAGCCCGCCTATTTCTCCGTCACCTATGGTGCCGGCGGCTCCACCCAGGAACGCACCTTCGAGACTGTAGCCTGGCTACGGGAAGAGGGCATCGAAACGGCACCCCACCTCTCCTGTATCGGCGCCTCTAAAGAGCATATCAGGGAGATCCTGGATCACTACCGGGCACAAGGCATCCATCGCATCGTCGCCCTGCGTGGGGATATGCCGTCAGGCATGGGCGAGGCCGGCGACTTCCCTTACGCCAACGAGCTGGTGGCCTTCATCCGCGCTGAAACTGGCGACCATTTCCATATCGAGGTGGCGGCCTACCCGGAGTTCCACCCCCAGGCGGTGGACGCGAGGAGTGACCTGAACAATTTCAAACGCAAGGTGGAGGCGGGCGCCAACGGCGCCATCACCCAGTATTTCTACAACGCCGATGCCTATTTCCATTTCGTCGATGACTGCCAGCAACTGGGCATCGACATCCCCATCATCCCCGGCATCATGCCGATCAACAACTACACCCAGCTGGCCCGCTTTTCCGATGCCTGCGGCGCCGAGATTCCGCGCTGGATCCGCCGCCGGCTGCAGGCCTATGCCGACGATGTCGACGGCATCCGCGCCTTCGGTATCGAAGTGGTCACGGAACTTTGCCAGCGGCTGCTGGACGGCGGCGCACCCGGCCTGCACTTCTACACCATGAATCAGGCCGGCCCGACGACGAAGATATGGGAGAATCTCGGGCTTCGCGGTTGACCCCTGGTGTCTCCTCTGAAATTAGGCGGAATGCGCTACGGGCATCGCACCAGCGGCAGGCCGGGACGATAAACGAGCATCTTCGACGCCCGACGGTAGAGCCATGACTTCACCTGACCGAAAGAACCCGCTATCCCGGCTGCTGGCCACCCTGGTCGGCACTATGCTCGTTGCAGCCATGCTGGGACAGCTGCTGTCGCTGGACCCCGGGCTCTCCCCAGCCGCACGCCTGCACCTGGTGTTCGCCGTCGGCATCATGCCCCTGATCCTGGGCAGCATCAGCTGGTTCACGCCGGTGCTCACCCGCAGCGGGCCGGCAGGGGCCAGTTCACTGGGCGCCCCGCTGCTGGGATTGGCTGCCGGGCTGCTGCTCCTGCTCGCCCTGACCCGCTGGTTTCAGCTCTACCTGGTCGCATCGATCATGGCCCTGGCCGCGGTAGCCTGGATCTCCTGGTGGATCCAGGGCCGGGTGAACAAGAGCCTCGGCGCCCCCCATCCCGGCCTGCTCTGGTACCGTCTCGCCCTGGGCGCCCTGGCCCTGGGGTTGTGTGCCATTCTTCTCGGCGCAGTCTGGCCGTCACAATGGCTGCCGCTTCGCCGGCTGCATCTCCATCTGAACCTGCTCGGCTTCATCGGTCTCACCGCGCTGGGGACCTGGCGCGTGCTGTTGCCTACCGCGGCCGGTTTCAGCGACCCTCAGGCGTCCCCCTGGCTGCAGCAGTCATGGAAACCACTGACCGCGGGCGTCCTCTCGGTCGCCATTGGCGCCGCCTGGTGGCCGCCGCTTTCGCTCATTGGCCTGCTGTTGTGGCTGCCGCCCCTGGCCGGAGTGATCAAACGCCCCATCGCCGCCCACAGGAATGCCTTGCTGCAATGGCATGGGGCACCCCCCGCCTTGGCCGGCGCCCTGGTTGGACTGTTGCTGCTTCTGCTGGCCGGGGCTGGGCACGCGATGCATCTCACCTCCGCCGCACCCGCCGCAAACGCATTCATCCTGATGTTCCTGCTGCCTCTGGTAACCGGAGCCGCCACCCATCTGCTGCCACTATGGTGCTTTGCCGACGCCAAAGCACATCAGCAGGCGCTACGGCAACGGATGGGGAGATACAGCGGTTTGCGCACCCTGCTGTTCCTGGCCGCCGGGCTGTGCGGGCTGTCAGCCCTCGATTGGGGATGGGCGCTGGCCCTGTTGGGGCTGGGGCAATTCCTGCTGTCGATCGGTGTCGGGCTGCTCGATGGCCGCCGCTGACACAGTTGCGAACAGGAGCCGCAGTTTATACCGTTGGAGTTCACTACGCTCAGCACCAACCTGCCCGCCCATCATCTGAGCCGGGTTCATTTGACCAGACACTGCGCCATTGCCGCAGCCGTCAGCGGACGCTGATAGAGGTAGCCCTGCCCCAAGTCACAGCCCAACTGACGGATCAGTCGCTCCTGCTCCCCGGTCTCCACTCCCTCCGCCAGCACCTCCAGCCCCAGAGCATGCCCCACCGCCACGATCGCCTCGATGATGGAGCGATCGTTACTGTCTGCGACAGCGCCATCGGTGAACTCACGATCGATCTTGATGATATCGACCGGGAAGCGCTTGAGATAACTGAGCGACGAGTAACCGGTGCCGAAGTCATCGAGGGATATCTTCATCCCCTTGCGATGCAGATAGTGCAGACCATTCAGGGTCTCTTCACTGGCCTCGATCAATACCTGCTCGGTCAATTCCACGCCAAGATCGCTATGGGTCAAGCCGTATTGGGCCAGGGTCGCATCAATCACGGAAAAGACGTCATAATAAAAGAACTGACGGCCTGACAGGTTGATATCCACGCGCAGCTCTATCCCCTGCTCCTTCCATTCACGCCGTTGCCGGCAGGCCTCCCCGATCACCCATTCGCCAATCCGGTTGATCAACTCCGAACGCTCGGCCACCGGCAGAAACTCAGCCGGCGAGACCATTCCCTGATCCGGCGCATCCCAGCGGATCAAGGCCTCACAGCTGACCGTATCACCGCTTTTCAGGCTCACTTGCGGCTGATAGAGGAGCCTGAAATCGTTCTGCTGCAGCGACTGTCGGAGCCGGGTCTCCAGATGCTGCCACCGATAGAGTTCATCATTCATGGTCTGAGTGAAAAACTTGTAGCGGTTGCGGCCGGACTCCTTTGCCTGGTACATGGCCATATCGGCATTCTTCAGCAGTTCGACCTTGTCCTTTCCGTCGTCGGGATACAGGGCCACGCCGATACTGGAGGTGATGAAGAGTTCTCGCCCATGCAGATGAAACGGCAGTGAGAAGGCTTCGATCACCTTCTCCGCAACAGTCGCCACTTCCTGGGTATCGGTTATCCTGGGTAACAGCAGAACGAACTCGTCTCCACCAAAGCGGGCCAGCATCTCGAACTCCCGCAGCTGCGAAGTCATCCGATTGGTGACCGAGCGCAACAGGACGTCTCCCTGTTCGTGCCCCAGTGAATCATTGACCACCTTGAAGTTGTCGATGTCGATGAACAGGATCGCCAGCCGGTGATGATAACGCTCGGCCTCCTTGATCCGGTGCCTCAGCTCCTCATCCAGCAGAAAACGGTTGGGCAACCCGGTAAGGCGATCGTAGGTGGCCATACGCTGCAACTCTGCCTGGATCCGCTTCTGCTCACTCAGGTCCACATCCACACAGTACATCTCAGGACGGTCGCTATCGGCACCCAGCAGCACATGGCTGGAATAGACCGGCACCAGGCATCCGCTTTTGTGCTGTAATTTCAGCTCTCCCGGCGGAATCCGTGCCCCACCGTCCATCCATTCGTCGATACTGGCCGCAACCATCTCCCGCATCGGCTCCGGTATGATCAGATCCTCCAGCAGCTGCCCCGTTGCCTCATTGGCCCGGTAGCCATAGAGCATCTCACTGTATTTGTTCCAGTAGACGACCCGGTGCTCCTTGTCGTAGCCCTGAACCGCAATATTGGGCAGGGCATCGATCAGCTGCTTGAAACGCTGCTCAGAATCACGCACCGCCTGCTCGGCACGAATCCGCTGATCCATCTCCCGTTGCAGATGAACGGCCCGGCCTATGGAATCGGCCACATCCTGCAAGGCATTGAGTTCACGCTGCGAGAAACCATCCGGGCTGTCGATGTAGATGACCAGGCAACCGATAGCCGGGGCCTCCTCCGCTGCCCGTAACGGCAACCCGACGACGGAATGAATACCGGACCGCCTGGCCCGTTCCCGCCAGGGTTCGAATCCAGGATCCAGTTGCGTGTCTTCGATGATCACTGCCCGGTTCTCCAACACACAGCGGGCTGCCGGCCCGGTCGAATGGGGATCTCCCGGCGCCAGAGACACCTGGAATGAAGAACAGAGGTAAGGCGGATCACAGTGATCGGACTGATAGCCGACATGGAGATCATCACATCCCGGTTCGACCAGGCCGATCCAGGCCACGCAATAATCGTCATGACGGGTGATGCGTTCGCAACTCTTCTTCAGCACTTCAGCCAAAGATCCGGACCGCAACAGGACCTGATTGACCTCCGACACCAGCTGCAGAATGCCCGATAGATAGCGCTCCTTCTGGTAGAGCTGCTCCAGGCGGCCGGATAGCGCCATTTGACGCTGCCTCTCCTGCTGCCTCAGCTGCCATTGCCGAGCCGCATGGGCCTTGACCCTGACCAGATACAGGCCCAGGCAGGCAGCCAGCACGAGCATCGCGCCGATGAGGAGATACATAAGCTGGGTCGTGGACATGTCTACGCCGTCATCGAGCAAGCACCATCTAAGGAACCTCGGATCAATTCAAGGCACGCCGTGAATACATCCCTGCAAGCTCAACTGCAGCATCTATGCCGCAGATGGCCTCGAACAGCCACAATCCTCGCCGACCGCCGCCATGAATCCAGAAAATTGAGTTGTCACATACCGTTGTATGCGTCCAAGAGCCTAGGAACTGAAGGCATCGGGGATATTCAGGCCATTTGCGGCAAGCCCGGGACGGAGCCACAGAGGCAACAGTGCAAATTTCCACGAAATTCGTCTATGCTGTTGCCCATCGGCCAGCCATCCCTTGCGGAGACTGGGATACTCGTTGCCACAGGGATGGCCTGCATTGGAGACACTATTATGCGCCGCCCACCACCTCACCTCCGTGTCCTTGCATTTTTCATTCTCACCCTGATCGCTCTCTCCGCTCGGGCCGCCACCCTGAACTGGGTCGGATGCGGTATCACCCGCAACGCCTTCATGGCCGACCTGGCGGAGGCCTACCAGCGGGAAACAGGGACCATCGTCGACATCGCCGGGGGTGGCGCCACCAAGGGTATCCGCTCGATTGCCACGAACACGGCGGATATCGGCGGCGCTTGTCGCTTCACCCTGGAGCGCAATCGCAAGGAAAGGGGTGTAAAGATGATACCGGTGGCGTGGGATGCCCTGGTGGTGATCACCCACAAAAGCAACCCGGTGGATTCCATCACCCTGCAGCAGCTGCATGACCTCTATTTGGGCAAGATCACCAACTGGTCGCAATTGGGCGGTGCCGACCACCCGATCGAGCTGCTGATTCGCCGCGGCAAGATCTCAGGTGTCGGCTACACCCTGCGCAAACACCTGTTCGAGGATTACGACATCGAGTTCAAGAGTAACCACGTCTACAACTCCTCCGGCCCGTTGGAAAAAGCGGTTGAGCAGGCACCCTATGCCATAGCGGTGACCGGTGTGGCCAGCGCCTATAAGCGGAATGTGAAGATTCTCCAGCTGGAAGGCAAAGACCCCAGCTTCGAGAACATCCGCACCGGAAACTATCTGCTCTACCGGCCACTCTTCCTGATTTTCAACCCGAATGGCCCAAACAGTGCCGAATCAGACCGGTTCATCCAGTTTGCACTCGGGCCAAAAGGGCGGGAAATCATCCGAAAAAACCGGGTAGTCCCCTATTTCGATGGCATGCTGTTGCTGCAGCGGCGCCTGAGCGACTGGAAGCAGTTCATCTCGGATGCCCTCGCCCACAACCGGAAGTGACGACCCCAACCCATGGCTAGGGTCAGTTGTCACCATCCAGCAGATCGCCAATCCCCCCGAGAATGGAACCTTCGCCCTGGCTGCCGCCACGCTGCGGCGCGGAAGCCAGCATCCGGCCGGCGAGTCGGGAAAAGGGCAGAGACTGCAGCCAGATCTTGCCTGGACCCCGCAGGTTGGCAAAGAACAGCCCCTCACCACCGAACAGGGCCGATTTGATGCCGCCGACCTGCTGAATGTCGAAATGGACATCCTGGGTCATGGCCACGATGCAGCCCGTGTCCACGTGCAACAGCTCACCCGGTTGCAGTTCCCGTTCGATCACGGTCCCGCCGGCATGGATGAAGACCATGCCATCCCCTTCCAGCCGCTGCATGATGAAGCCCTCACCGCCAAACAGCCCGGTGAGGATCTTTTTCTGAAAATGGATGCCGATGGAAACCCCTTTGGCGGCGCAGAGAAAGCTGTCCTTCTGGCAGATCAACACCCCATTCACGTTCGGTAAAGTGACCGGGATGATGTTGCCGGGGAAAGGGGCACCAAAAGCAACATGGGCCTTGCCACTACCGGTATGGGTAAAGACCGTGGTGAACAGACTTTCACCGGTGAGGAGCCGCTTGCCCGCCCCCAACAGTTTATCCATGAAGCCGCCCACATTGTCACTCCCGGAACCATCGCCAAAGACCGTGTCCAGGTTGATGCAGCTATCCTTGTACATCATGGCCCCAGCCTCGGCGACGGCGCTCTCCCCCGGATCCAGCTCGATCTCGACGAACTGCATCTCGGAACCCATGATCTTGAAGTCGATCTCATCGGCGGAACGGACGTTGACCGGCGGCGGTGCCGGCCGGGCCACCATCGGTTGCGGCTGCAGTTCATCGATCTGGGCGATGGGCATCCACTCGGCGAAGCCATCGCGCCAGGCATATCCATTGGGATTGGCCTGCGCCTGAGCCATCGCTTCGGTCACAGTCAATGGGCCAACCTGTTCACCGTTGTAACTCAAATACCAAGCAGACATCACATTCTATTCCTGTCGTGAAAATTGTTGATCGAGGGACTGACGGGTCGGATCATCCAAACCCAAACGGGTGGCGAGATCACGCAGATATGCGGCCTCCGCATCCGTATCCACGGTAATCGCCAATAGAGAGACGATATAGACCTGCCGCGCCAGATCCATATCCGTCACCCGGCCGCAGATCTGCTCGGGAGACGGTGGGTTGTCCATCCGCTGTTGCAGATAATCAAATCCGTCCTGATCACTGCCGACGCGTTCCAGTTGCGCCATGATCCTGGCCTTTTCTTCCGCATCGATATGACCATCGGCATTGGCCGCCGCCAGCATGGCATCGATAAGCAGAAGCGCCGTCTCGTCATCGCCGCCGGTCTCCGCCAGCGCCGGTGGCGGTGGCCTGCCACCTCCGCCTGGCGGGGCCGGCGGCACCGGGGCTGGACCCTTGGGTTGCGGTGCGGCGGTTTGCTGCTCCTGAGAAATATGCTCATAGGCGGCTATGGCAACGCCCAGCAGCCCCATGCCCAGACTCGCAGCGCTACTCTTGCCACTGCCGCCTGTCACCTCTTTCAGCAGCCCGCCAAGCAGACTTTGCGCATCGAACATCGACATCCTCCCTAGTATCAATCTCCAAACTGGATCGCTCCAACATCATATCTGACTGCGAACTGGCGCCCGCCGCCCAGCGGTTCGAATGATACTTCTATAGCGTCCAAAAGGGGATAACTTTACCGGATTCTCCCTATTCCGCTGCCATCATTCCTGACCGCCAATTTCCAGACAAAAAAAAGCCCGGCACCAGGCCGGGCTCATAACATTGAGATCGACGATCGATCAGACTTTGCCACCACGACGACGGGCAAAACCGAAGCCGACCAGGCCCAATCCCATCAGCAGAGCCGTTGCCGGCTCGGGCACGGTGGTGGTCAGCTTCGACCAATCCAGCTCCGTCCCCCATGAGGAACTCTGCCTGTCGTTGAAACGGAAATTCAGGCTGCCCGCGGTGTTGAGCAGGGCCAGCGAGGCGGCCGGAATAGTGAAGGTGCTGGTGCGCCACTCACCATTGGCAATGGCCAGGGTGCCGATGCTGTTCCAGGTGGCGGCCACCGGGTCCTCGACATACATGTACGTCGTATCGTCTATGTCATAGACGCTTACCTCGAGCGTGGCGGCAATAGCGGTACCCAGGCTGGTGTCGAAGCTGTGGCTGAAGTTTATCCAACCAAAATCGTACTGGTCGTATTCGGCACCTGCGCCGACAAAGTCTTCGATCACGGTGGCATGGGCCTGCCCGGCAGCGAACAAAGAAAAAGCCAATGCGGCAACAACGGTCTTGATATATTTCATGATTACAACCCCTGGGTTTATTGATTAGACAGATTCATTTTGCCTTCACGACATGCACCAATCATGCCACGTCTCAATCATCTCCGTTACTGTTTGTTTTTTATGATTTTTTCGAGCAGGAACTGGATGCCTATAGGATTTGATACGTGAACCGGGTCACACTGTAAATATTTCTGACAGCAAAAACGGAAGCGGCTTCCCGAAACATTGCCGGACCAGGACCAGGCCGCCCCCATAGAGGCGGCCTCCGACGGACAACGGATGCCTGTCTGATGAGAGGGAATCGGTTATCATCAGGCAAACCAACCAGAGGCCCCATGCCATGCCCAGTAACCAGCAGATAGCCCAACGCGACCTCTCCGTACTCTGGCACCCCTGCACCCAGATGAAGGACCACGAATGGCTGCCCATGATCCCGATCAAAAAAGGAGAGGGGGTTTGGCTGGAGGATTTCGATGGCAACCGCTATATCGACGCGGTCAGCTCCTGGTGGGTCAACCTGTTCGGCCATGCCAATCCGCGCATCAACGCCGCCCTGAAGGATCAACTGGAGCAGCTGGAGCATGTGATCATGGCCGGCTTCACCCATCAGCCGGCGATCGAACTGGCGGAGCGGCTGATACAGCTCACCCCAACCGGGCTGGATCGCTGTTTCTACGTCGACAACGGTTCATCCGCCGTCGAGGCGGCGCTGAAGATGAGCTACCACTACTGGCTGAACCAGGGCCGAAAGGGGAAGAACCGCTTCGTCACCCTTTCCAACAGCTATCATGGAGAGACCCTGGGCGCCCTGTCCGTGGGCGACGTAGCCCTCTACAAGAAGACCTACGAACCGCTGCTGCTGGAGGTGCTCACCGCCCCCTCCCCGGACTGTTTCAACCGCGCAGCGGGAGAGAGCTGGGAACAGTATTCAGAACGGCGCTTTGCCGACATGGAGGTGTTGCTGGCCGAGCATGCCGACTCGATCAGCGCCGTCATCGTAGAACCCCTGGTGCAATGCGCCGGCGGCATGCGCATGTATCACCCGGTATACCTGACCCGGCTGCGCGAGGCCTGCGACCGCCATCAGATCCATCTGATCGCCGACGAGATCGCCGTCGGCTTCGGCCGTACCGGGACCCTGTTCGCCTGTGAACAGGCCGGCATCACCCCTGACATCATGTGCCTGTCAAAGGGCATCACCGGCGGCTATCTACCCCTGTCCGTGGTACTCACCAGCGAGCACACCTATCAGGCGTTCTACGACGACTACGAGAATCTGACTGCCTTCCTGCAGTCCCATAGCTACACCGGCAATGCACTCGGCTGCCGGGCGGCATTGGCCAGCCTGGACATATTCGCTCAGGATAACGTGATCGCGAACAACCGGGAGCTGGCGCGGGTGATGGCCGAGAGTACCGCCCATCTGGCGGACCATCCCCATGTGGCCGAAGTGCGCCAGCACGGCATGATCCTGGCCATCGAAATGATCCAGGACAAGGCCTCGCGGCAACCTTATCCGTGGCAGGAACGCCGTGGCCTGCGGGTCTATCAACATGCCCTGAAACAGGGCGCACTGCTACGCCCCCTCGGCAACGTGGTCTATTTCATGCCCCCCTATGTGATTACACCGGACCAGATTCGGATGCTGGCGGATATCGCCACCAGCGGCATCGACCTGGCAACCCGGGACTGACATGCGGCGGCGCAGAATCCATACCCCCCAGCCCCTGGCCGTCGGCGACGAACTGCAGCTCGAACCCCAGGCGGCACGTCACGTTAGCCAGGTACTGCGCCTGCGGCGCGGCACCGAACTGCTCCTGTTCAATGGGGATGGCCGCGACTGGTCGGCCCGACTGCTTACCGACCATAAACGTGACGTCCGGGTGGCGATTACCGGCTGCACCGATGAAGAGCCCCCGCCACTGCTGCAGATTCACCTGGGCCTCGGGATATCGAAGGGCGAGCGGATGGACCTCGCGGTTCAGAAGGCGGTGGAGCTGGGGGTCGACTGGATCACGCCGCTGCAGACGGAGCGATCAGTGGTCCGCCTCAGCCGGGAGCGGATGGAGAAGCGGATGCGGCACTGGCAGGGGATCATGATCGCGGCCTGCGAGCAATCCGGCCGGCGGCGCCTGCCGGAACTTCTGGCGCCGATACAGCTGGAGGCCTGGCTCTCTGGTGTCTCGGGCACCGCTCTGCTGCTGGACCACCGGGCGGATCACACTCTGAATCAGTTGCCTGCGCCAGAGGGCAGGGTTCATCTCCTGGTCGGCCCTGAGGGCGGCCTGTCTGAGCAGGAACGGACACTGGCCACCAGGCAGGGGTTCAGCGCCGTGCGCCTGGGTCCACGGGTACTGCGCACCGAGACGGCGCCACTGGCCGCAATCGCGGCGCTGCAGATATTGTGGGGGGATTTTCGCTACTGATCGATGATCCCAGACACCGCTTTTTCCAACGCATCCAGATCGGGTATCCAGGCCACTTTGTCGTTCAGCCGTACCCGCTCGAGGACCATCATGTCGGTATCTGCATCCTCGTCATCCAGCGGCTCGATCAGCGACTCCGTGACCCGGACCAATTGCGGGACGGTGCGCAGCACGATAGCCATATACGGCCGCGCGGGATCACCATTGAGGGTATTGCAGATGGCCAGCCGCGCCCGGTGGCCGATCTTCTGCCCGGCATCCTGCAGCAGGGCATCGAACAGGATCACCGGCACCTTGTACTGGCGCCAGGTCATCATCCCCAGCAGCCACTCGGGGCTGCCTTCCGGCACCTGCTCTGGAGGACGATAGCCCACCACTTCCGACAATGATGCATGAGGCAACAGGAGCCTGCTGTCGCCCAATAGCGGCAGCAGAACGGAACGCACTTCCAGTGTGGCATCATCGGCCCTATCCATAGTCTGCCTCTGTCAGTACCGTATAGATGTTCTCCAGCAACTCAGACTCCTGATAAGGCTTGCCCAGATAGCGCTTCACACCCAGCTCCTCGGCCAGTTTGCGATGCTTCTCCCCGGTCCGTGAGGTGATCATGATGATCGGGATGTCACGCAGGCTCTCCGTGTTTCGCATGTGTCGTGCCAGCTCATAACCATCCATGCGTGGCATCTCGATATCCAGCAACATGATATCCGGGTGTACCTCCTGCAGCTGGGCCACTGCATCCACACCATCCTTGGCCGTGATCACATGCATGCCATTTCGCTCCAGCACCCGCCCGGTCACCTTGCGTACAGTGATGGAATCATCCACCACCATCACACTGCGCCCGGCGCCAGGAGCAGGCGCGACCTGAACCCCCTCCACCGAGCTGGTGATGGTGTGTGCTGCATCAATACGCACCAGCGCGGTGACATCGAGGATCAACGCCACTCGACCATCGCCAAGGATGGTGCCGCCGGAGATCCAGCGTACGGTGCTGATCTGGGGGCCGACAGATTTCACTACGATCTGGCGATTGCCCAACAGGCCGTCGACCTGCAGCGCCACCCGGTGCTCACCAGCCCGCACCAGCAACAGGGGATACCATTTCCGCTGATCTCCCAGATTCAACTGGCTGCTGTTGAGCAGACTGCCGAGATAGCGTACCCGGTAGTCCTGATCGGCGTACCGGTAGGCCGGCTTGCGTCCCTCATAGCAGTCGAGCAGCTCATCACGCCCGGCCCGCACCACACCTTCGATACTGGTATGGGGTATGGCATATATCTCCTCTCCCAGCTCCACCAGCAGGGCGTCGCTGATCGCCAGGGTCAGCGGCAAACGGATAATGAAGCTGGTTCCCTGCCCCGGTGTCGAATTGATGTCGAGGGAACCGCCGAGCTGCTTCACCTCCTTCACCACCACATCGAGCCCTACACCACGGCCGGAGATCTGATCCACCTCATCCTGGGTGCTGAAGCCGTGTTCCAGCACGAACTGCAGGACATCGCTATCGGGCACCTCCGCATTCGGGTCCAGCAGGCCCATGTCGATGGCATGCTGGCGGATGATGCGAATATCGATGCCCTTGCCATCGTCGCTGATGGTGAGCAGCACGTCGTTGCCCTCGCGGGTCAGGAACAGTGAAATCCTGCCGCTCGCATCCTTCCCCGCCTGCCGCCGCTCGTCTGGGGACTCGATGCCGTGAGATACCGCATTGCGCAGAATATGCTCCAACGGCCCCACCATCCGTTCGAGAATGCTGCGGTCGAGCTCGCCTTCCGCGCCATGCAGCTCCAACTCCGCCTGTTTGCCCAGGCTGCTGGCGGTCTGCCGCACCAGTCGCTGCAACCGCGGCACCAGCTGGGAGAATGGGACCATGCGGGTGCGTAACAGTCCATCCTGCAGATCGGTAGCTACCCGCGCCTGCTGCTGCAACAGGGTATCCGTCTCCTTGTGCAGCTCACTGAGAAAATCGTTGATGTTGTCCAGGTCATTGACCGTCTCCATCAGACTGCGGGAGAGTTGCTGCATGGTGGAGAAACGGTCCAGCTCCAGCGGATCGAAGGACTCATCGAAAGTCGCCTCATCCTCCCGTTCCCGCTCATAGCGAAACAGGATCTGCGCCTCCGTCTCTATCTCCAGCTTCCGCAGCTGGGAGCGCAGCCGATCGACGGTCTGCTCCAGCTCCTGCAGGTTGAAGCCGAGGGAGCCGTTCTGCTGCTCCAGCCGCGAACCGTAGATGCTCACCTCACCGGCATTGTTCACCAGCCGGTCCAGAATCTCCGCGCGCACCCGGATCTGCTCCTGGCGATTGCGGGAAAGCCGGCGCCGCGGCCCTTTCGACTCGGCACTGACGCGCACGCCGGCGGGTGCGCCGGGTGCGCCGGGTGCAGTGGGTGCAGTGGGTGCAGTGGGTGCAGTGGGTGCAGTGGGTGCAGTGGGTGCTGCTACAGCTTCATCCTGGCCGCTAACGGCAGGCGCTGCCTCGCCCGGCTCCGCCACCGCCGGTTTGGGCTGCAGTATCCGGTCCAGCTGCAGCAGGAGATCGTCGGCCAACCGCACCCGCGGCGCCAGCGCCAGATCATCCACCTGCTCGGCCAGCCGATCGGTGACCTTCTGCGCCAGCTCCAGCACCGGAGGCGTAGCCTCGATGTCACCTTCGTCCACCGCCAGCAGGAGGGACTCGAGGGCGTGGCTGAGATCCCCCATTGGCAACACGCCGGCCAACCGCGCCCCGCCCTTCAGGGTATGCAGGGTACGCTGCATGTCAGCGATCGTCGTCCGCTGTTCAGGCGCCTGCAGCCAGGTGGCAAGAGCGCTGTCGACGCCTTCCAGGAGCTCTCTCGCCTCCTCCAGGAAGATCTCGATCAGCTCTTCGTCACCCTCGATCTCAGCATATTCCAACGTCCCCGGTGGACCGGCCATGGCCGCGGTATCAGCAGTGGTCTCCGCTGCTTCGACCACCGGCTCCGGTGCCGGAGCAACCGCCGCTGGTTCTTCAGCCGGCGGCATCCCCGCCTCTTCCTTCAGTCCGCTGGTCTGCTGCAGGATCTCCTGCTGCAGCCCTTCCCAGTCTGGTAGTTCACGGCCGGGCTGGTTGATCACATCGAGTATGGATTCCACCATTCCGATGCTGCGTTCAATCAGGGTCAATACCGGCTCATCTGCCTGGTGATCGCGCTCCTCCAGCTCATGAATATAGCTTTCAAGGGCACTGCTGATCGCCGCGATCGGAGCGACATCAGCCATATCCGCACTGCCATGAAGGGTGTGCAAGGCGCGGGACAGTTCCATCTCCCCCAAGTTACAGCGCTGCGGCATCTCTCTGCAGTGCTGCACAAACAACTGCAGCTTTTCCACATGCCCGCGGGTTTCCGGAGCAAATATCTCCAGCAGACCGGGGTCCATGCTGATACAGGCATCCGCCGGCGCCACATCTGTGTCCGCTGCTGTTTCCATGCCGAGCGCCAACCCCGCTTCGGCTTCAGATTCTGCCCCGGCTTCAGGCTCAATGGCGGATTCTGTCCCCACCTCCATGCCTGCTTCAAGGACAGAAGCGGATGTTGAGTCGGATTCGGGAGCAGGTTCGGGCACGGGCTCCGAAACGAGCCCGAGGCCCAGTTCAGATTCACCCTCAACCGCGATTTCCAGCTCGGCCCCTTCCTTCTCCGCTGTCGGTGTCCCCTCCACCGGCAACGGAATCACATCCGCTATCCGCTCGGCTGCCGTCTCTACCCCGCCGGTGGTGGCGTCAGGCTCGATAGCGGCCAACGCAAAGGCCCGCTCCATCAGCGCTTCCACGTCCGCGGTGGGGGGCTGACCACTCTCCTGCCAGTCGATCAGCCGCGGCAACAGGGCCTGTGCCTCGAGCAGCAGATCACTGATCTCCGGTGATGCAGGGACGGTCTCATCGATGACCCGGTTGAGCAGATTCTCTATCGACCAGGCAAATTCACCGATGGTCGCCGCCCCGACCAGCCTGCCACTGCCCTTCAAGGTGTGGAAAGAGCGGCGCACGGTGATCAGCGCCTCCCTGTCGTCCTGGTCTTCACACCAACGGGGGAGGGATGCAGCGATCAGTTGCAGCTCCTCACGTGCCTCCTCGGTAAAAATATCGAGGATTTCGGGCTCGATCTCCTCCAGCGCCGGCTTCTCGGCAGATGGAACAGGCTCGATCTCCTCCACTGTCTGTTGTTCGGCGGTGGCGACATCGGAGGCAAAGATGTCCGCTGTCTCTTCTTCCGCCACCGGCTCCATGGCCGGCGCCTCATCCAGCAGCTCCAAAAGCGTCACGTCGGCCGGGGGCGTCTCCTCCCCCTCGGCACCGGAAGAGGCGATCACCCCCAACTGGCGCAAAGCATCCGCAGCCACATCCAGTATCTCAGGCCGCGCACCGCGGCCTTCGATCACCGCCTCCATGAAATATTCGATGGCGGTCATGGCATCGGCAAACAGATTGAGATCTTCCGATGGCGGCAGCCCCTCACTACCCAGCAACACCGCATCCACATAGCGGGAGAGCCCTTGCAGGAGGTCGGCCGCCCCGCCCAGGTTCATGATCCGGAAGGCGCCGGCAATGGTCAGAAAGCGCTCTGGGACCGCCTCCAGCAACGAATTATTGTCCGGCGTCTGGATATAGCTGGTGATGGCTTCCTTGTTGCGGGCGATGTCGACCACCGCCTCATGCATCACCGTATCCACCAGCTTGTCGAATTCCCCCTGGGGCAGATCGGACATACCGGAATCGGGAGCCGGGGTACTGATGCCGCGGCCACGCATACTGGCCAGGTTTTCCAGTGACGCCTCGATGAAGAGAATGTCCCCGGCGATGGCCATCAGCATCTGCTCATCGACCGGTTTGGGGGACTGCCGGATCTGGCCCAGTTGCTCCGTCTGCCGCTTGAGCCGTTCGCGCAAGGCCCCCTGGCCAATCATGCCCAGGGTGTCGGCCACTTTACGCATCGGCGCCTCCAGCGCCAACAGCTGTTCCCGGTCCTGCCCGGCACCACGGATGAACAGGTCCAGGCCATCCTTGATCATCATCAGATCATCACCGATGGCCTTTCTGAGGGATTCCAGCAACGCCTTTCCCGGCGCCTGCAGCCCGGCCCGTTGTTGGTCGATCTGCGCCTGCTCGATGAATTCCTGGGTCAAGCCAAAATCATCCCGCACCTGCATGATCAACGGTGTGTGGACGCTGCTGCTGACGACATAATAGAGCAGGTTCTTCAGCAGTTCGTTGTCCGGCTCTTCGGCAACCGCCTGTTCACCATGATCGATGATGCGTTTGACTTCCCGATCGAGACGGCCGAACAGCTCTTTCTGCGCCATCTCACCGGCTTCGGCACCCCCTTCCCGCAAACTTTCGGCCACGGCACGGCCGGCCCGGAAGAGGTGGCGCACCCGGTCGGTCCCGGCATGTTCTTCCAACTCACTCAGCACCGCACTGATGCTACCCAGCCCGCTCTCCATGTCGTGGTCTCGATACCAGGTCAGGAGGCCTTTGTGGTAGTTGATACGCAACCGCCGGGCGATCGCCGGTAATGTTGGATCCGCCTCCCCGGTCACTTCACGGGAGGCCAGCTCCTGTTCCAGCTGCGGCGCAAACAGGGCCACCTCCGAGAGCAATGCGGCGCCGCGGGAAGCGCGCAATTCATTGAGCATGGGGAGGATCAGCAGGGGAATGTCGCGTACGCCGGATTCCAGCTTCTCCAGGTAATCCGGCAAATGGACCAGACCCATCATCAGGGCCTCGGCCGCCTCCTCACGCCGCTGGACATCACCTTCCTTGAGCGCCGTCGCCAGCAATGCCATCTCTTCGGCCAACATGGCCGCGCCGTAGAGCTGAACCAGTTGCAGAGTTCCGCGAATCTGTTGCAGACGCTCGATGCTGTCGTCGATCCGACCCGCATCGGCATCGTTCTCGACATAGGCTTCCAGGGCATGACGGGATTCATCGATGAGCGTGTCGAGCTCAGCTCTGACCCACTTCAGCGTACTATGGTCGGGCGTTTCCCTCATACCTGGCATTGCCTTGCTAACCTTCTTGAAGTAGTGCGCCATCCTGGCGTCGTGACGGCCGGAGAACAGTCGTCTTGATCTTGGCCTGGAAGCACTTGGTCATGCCTCGGGGAGTCTGAAACCGGCTACCGAGCGCTGTAGTTCATCTGCCAGATCGGCCAACATACCGATAGAGGCGGCGGTCTGGCTGGTTCCGTCGGAGGTCTGAGTGGTGATCTCCTGAATCACGCTCATGGTCTCGCTGATCTGCTCCGCCGAGCTGGACTGGGATTGAGCGGATTTTGCCAGATCGGTGATACGCTCGGAGATGAACTTGGAGACCGTCTCGATCTCTTTCAGCGCCTCACCCGCGTTCTCCGACAGCTTCGCCCCGGCCACCACTTCCGCGGTAGTGCTCTCCATCGAACTCACCGCCTCGTTGGTATCCGCCTGAATGGTCTTTACCAGCGCCTCGATCTGCTTGGTCGCGTTACTGGAGCGCTCGGCCAGACGCTGGACCTCGTCGGCGACGACGGCAAAACCACGACCCGCCTCGCCCGCCATTGCCGCCTGCATGGCGGCGTTCAAGGCCAGGATGTTGGTCTGGTCGGCGATGTCATCGATCAACTCCACGATATCACCGATCTCCTGGGAACTCTCGCCCAGGCGCTTGATGCGCTTGGAGGTCTCCTGGATCTGCTCCCGGATGGTATCCATGCCCTGGATGGTGCTGCGCACGGTGTCGGCACCCTTGGAGGCGATCTCCACCGACCGCTCAGCGATATCGGCCGAGTCCCTGGCATCCTGGCTCATCTGGTCCATCGCCCGGGTCATATCCTGAATGGATCTGGAGGCAGAAGCGATCTGCTCCGCCTGATGTTCACTGGCCTCAGCCAGGTGCATAGCCGTGGCGCGGCTCTCTTGTGCCGAGGTGGATACCTGCACCGATGTCTCGTTGATGGTGGTGACCAGGCTGCGCAGCGCTTCGATGGCGTAGTTGATCGAGTCGGCGATGGCGCCCGTCACGTCCTCGGTGACGGTTGCCGTCACCGTCAGGTCACCGTCGGCCAGGTTGCCCATCTCATCCAGCAATCGAAGGATGGCCTGCTGATTACGCTCATTCTGCTCTTTGCTCACCTGCTCCCGGCGCCGGGCTTGGCGGATCAGCACCGAGACCAGCAACAGAAACAGCAGCAGGGCAAGGCCGCCCAGCACGCCCAGCATCGCCGGGCCGGCCTTCAGCCCGGCAATCTGCAGCCGGCCCGGAGAATTTCGGTAGGCATCGATCAGCACCGATGCCGAATCGCTCACCCGGTCAGCCACCGAGGTGATCTGGCCGGCCGCTTCCAGGGCCGGCAGCAGGGCCGGCACCGTATCGATGATCTCTTCAGCCAGGTCGTTGATGGTATTGAACAGACCAACCAGTTCCTGCAGTCTCTCCACTGCCTCCGGGTTCTCCACCGGCTCGATATGCAATGAACTGCTGCCCTTCAGCATGCCGTGGATCACCCGCCCCAGGCGGTCTGCATCACGACTGAACTGGTCGATGGCAGCTGCCGTCGCCGCACCACCCGCCAGCACCTGGGAGACATTCTTGTCGATACGCTCGGCCAGCATCAACTGCTCCGATGCAATGGCCACCTGTTCCGGCGCAGCATCGTTTTCGAGCAGAATATTGAGCACCTCCTCGGCGCGCCCCACCAACGGCGGAATTAGCCCGGTAACCTCGTTCACCAACCGGCGCACGCTGATGATCGAATCCCGATTGGAAAGGATGTCGTCTGCATTCTGGCGGAGTTCGAGCCAGCCGTTCTCCATCTCACGCAGCGGCCCAGCCACGGTCTTGGGCGAAGGGGGCAGCTTCTTGGCCGGCACCCCCCGCTTCAGCTCCCGAACCAGCCGCTCGAGTTCATCCCTGGCCTGCCGCAGCTCATCGAATGCCTTCTGATCACCCACTGCAGCGGCCAGCGCGCTCTTGGCAATGCGTTGTGCCACCACCCGTTCTTCCGCAGCGCGCAGCAGGTACTGCTCCTCATAACCGGACTGCCTCGACACATGGATGAACAGGGCAACCGTCAGGACAATGGTGACCAGTAGCGCAGCCGAGAGGAATATCACCAGTTTGTTGGAAGCGGATTCGCCGCCCGCACCTTGTGCAGACTTGTTATTCATTGCAGGCCATCCCCCGGAAGAGCATCTTGATTTGAGAGGTCATCTGGAATAATCCTTGTTCTATAAATCCAATTCTCACGCAGCAGCCATCTGAAACGCCGGGCTCTCTGCCAATTTATTCATGCTGAAGGCCGGCCACACCTGTCGCTCCAGCTGAAACGCCCCCTGAATATATTGACGCAGTGAAGGGGCGACATCAGGCGGACTGGTACGTTGCTCGTCAGCGAAGTGTCGCAGCCCCTGCACGCCCCCCACCAGTAGTCCTGTACGGAGATCCTGATACTCCACCACCAGCACCCGACTGCGCTTCTCGATGACAATGGGATCGCCACCCAGGAACAGCTGCAGATCGACGATCGGCAGCAGGTTCCCCCGCACATTGGCGATACCCAACAGCCAGGCTCTGGTGCCGGGGACGCGGGTAATGGAAGAGGGCAGATTGAGTATCTCCTTCACTTCCCGCAAAGGCGCCACCACAGGCGTCGCCAGCACGTTGAACAAAATGCCTTCCCATTGATTGTCATCATCATTCTGTAACGGCACACCAGCCATGTGCCGACGACTCCGCTGCTCGATCTCCTTGAGCAGCAGAATCAGCTCCCGCGGGGTCCTGCCGGCTGTCTGCAACGTGCTCATTCAGCCGCCCAGCACATCGCGGATCTTCCCCAACAGCTCGCCAGCCGCAACCGGCTTGACCACATATTCCTGCGCGCCCTGGCGCAATCCCCAGGCCCGGTCCGTTTCCTGGCTCTTGGTGGTCACCATGATGATGGGAATGCTTTCCGTCTCTGGGTTACGGCTCAACTGGCGTGTTGCCTGGAAACCGTTCAGGCCGGGCATCACCACATCCATCAGGATGAGATCCGGCTTGGCATCGATGGCCGCGGCGACACCACTTTCCCCGTCCGCTGCGGTAAGCACCTGATAGCCTCCCTTTTCCAGGATACCTTTGACGATATGGGTCTCTGTGGGTGAATCATCGATGATCAGGATGGTCTTCAAGGGTGCATGACTGTCACCCCCATGAGGGGAGCTCTGCGGTGCAGGTTTCTCTCTCTTGAAGAAGCGTCTCATCTGTGGTTTTTCACTCTCAAATCTATGGTTTGAATGGCGAACAGTCTCATCGACCCCATGATCAGGCGGCCTTCACTGCGTGCCGTCTGATCGCTCCCAACAGCTCATCCTTGGTAAAAGGTTTGGTCAGGTACTGTTCCGAACCGACGATTCTGCCGCGAGCCCGGTCGAACAGGCCATCTTTCGAAGACAACATGATCACCGGTGTATGGCGAAACTCCTCGTTGTTCTTGATCAACGCACAGGTTTGATAGCCATCCAGCCGGGGCATCATGATATCGACGAAAATAACGTCTGGATGTTCGTCTGCGATCAACGCCAGTGCCTCGAAGCCGTCAACTGCGGTCAGCACCTGGCAACCGGCCTTCTTCAACAGGATCTCCGCAGTGCGCCGTATCGTCTTACTGTCGTCGATCACCATCACCTTGAGGTCGGCAATATCGCTATCAGGCTTATCATTCACGCTAATATATCCTTAATATATCCTTCATCTTCATTACGCCGTCACGACTGACACATTCAACACGGAAGTAAATGCCTCACTCATTTGGGATTACCGTAGTCAGCCCAAACAATTGCCACATCTGCATACCGCCCCGATAGTAAAACAGCTTGTCTGCCGGATATCCCGCCTTCAGCAATCCTTCGATCGCGCGTGGGGACTGGCCGCAAGCGGGGCCGTTACACCAAAGAACCAGCTCCTTTGCGTCCGTGAAATCCCATTCAGCAGTCAGATAGCGGGTGTCCTTGAAACCCCATTTTTCCAATTGTTGATCCATCCAGCTCGGTTTCTTGCGCGGCTTCATGCCGAACGACTTGAGCAGCTGCTGCAGCTCAGGATCATTGATGTCCTTGGTCAGGAGCGTAAAAGGGATATTGATGGAGCCGGGAATGGTACCTTTCTTGTGCCACGCTGGGGTCCGTGCATCGATCAACACACCATTGCCATCACGCAACTGATTTTCCATAAAGTGGAACAGCTCGATCTCACCCACGGTTTTGACCCGTGGATCCACCTGCTCAGGCCGGATACAGAACGGCGGGCACTTACGGCCGGTTTTTGCATAGTATCCCCGCAACTGGTAATCCGGATCCTGCACCCGCTGCACCTTAACCGAGCGCCCTTCATGCATCACGTGCAGGTAAGGCTTGCCTGAATAGAGCGGGATCTGGTATTCCTCGGCCGCCGACGCACTGCCGACCCAGGTGCCGGACAGGCTGACAACGATAAAAAAAAGGATCAGTTCACGCATCATACGATCACTCCGAATTCAACCATGTTGGCAACCTGCCGGGCTATTACGGGTTCGCAGCGGCACGGACTGCATGGATGCAGGAGCGATTGCCGAGTGAAACCATCCTAAGTCCGACAGGCTGCTAGCGATTTAGGTAACGTTGCACGATTTTCTTGCGGATTTCCTTGATCGACATCCCAGATAGGTATGCATCGTAGATCTCTTCCTGCTGCCGCAGCGACAACTTGCGATAGAATACGCTGCTACCGGCATATTTGTCGGCCAGGAGTTGCTCGAAGGCATCCATCGAGAGCCCTGGAGCTAACCCTGTGCCACTAGTCGCCTTTTCTGCCAGAGCCGCCACCGGAGACGCTGGCAGGACGTTATCCTGCTGCGGATGCGGCACCGGCTGCCGTGCCTGCCCGACTTTCTCCGCCTCCATCTCGATGGCCCGCAGGAAATCATCGTCTTCAACCGCATTCACCTGGGCGGACAGCACCAGCAGTAACGCGGCAAACAGCAAACCAGACCAAAAACGCCGACACCCCGTCACCCGCCCTGTCATTGGTAGGCAACCGGCAGACCGGAGAAGGGTTGTGGTCATGTCACGCATGATTCAAAGATGCCCAGCACACTTGGCCAGGAGCTCCGCTCTCCATGCCATGTCATTGATGTTATATAAGAAAATGATGCCGCCGCAGGCCTCCATTACTCTATGGTTGCTGCAATTATCCCTGCACATGATAACGGCGTAGCAGCCTCATCCTTTACTGATCGAATATACAACATGCTGCTTCATGCACAATAAGGAAGAAAAACCGTCTGGTCAATGCCGCCGCAAGCAAGTCCGATCGGTGGGCTTCACCGCTGCCAAAGGATAAATCCTCAGGTATCATGGCCCCATGAACATATCACTCGGCGTGGTGATGGATCCGATCGGCTCCATCAAAATAAAAAAAGACAGCACCTTTGCCATGCTGCTGGAGGCGCAGCGGCGTGGCTGGGAACTGTGGTACATGGAGCAGGGCGACCTGTACCTGGAGCAGGGCGACAGCACCGCCCAGATGCAGCGACTGCGGGTCAAGGACGACCCCGAGCAATGGTTTCAAGTGCTGGAACGGCGCACCGCCCGGTTGTCTGCACTGGACGTAATCCTGATGCGCAAGGACCCTCCATTCGACATGGAATACATCTACACCACCTATCTGCTGGAGGCGGCAGAGCGGGCCGGCACGCTGGTGGTAAACCGCCCCGCCAGCCTGCGCGACTGCAACGAAAAACTGTTCACCACCTGGTTTCCCGAATGTTGCCCGCCAACCCTGGTGACCCGCAGCCACGAACAGCTGCTCGAATTCATCAACCAGCAGCAGGATACGATCCTCAAGCCACTTGGAGGGATGGGTGGCGCCTCCATATTCAGGGTACGGCAGGACGATCCCAACGCCAACGTCATCATCGAGACCCTCACCAACCATGGCCGCCAGTACACCATGGCCCAGCGCTTCATCCCGGAGATCAGTGCCGGTGACAAGCGCATCCTGATGGTGCATGGAGAGGTGGTGCCCTACGCCCTGGCGCGGGTACCGAAGCCTGGCGAATCCCGCGGCAACCTGGCCGCCGGCGGCACCGGAATCGGCGTGCCGCTGTCGACCAGAGACCGCTGGATCGCAGACCAGGTATCGCCGGTATTACGGGAACGGGGAATCCTGTTCGCCGGCCTGGACGTGATCGGTGACTATCTGACCGAGATCAACGTCACCAGCCCCACCTGCATCCGTGAGCTGGACCACCAGTTCGGCCTCTGTATCAGCGCCCAACTGATGGACGCCATCGAGGAGACGCTGAAGGCATGAGCGGAGTTGGGCGCCTCTCACCGATGGAATCGAAGGCAAGATGCAGCACCGGAGCGGGCCTCACACTCACGCCCCGGAACAGCCGGCGACAGCACTGGATGTATGGAGTGCTGGTGCTGCTTGCCCTCAGCACCCTGCTACTAACCGGCTGCGAGCGGGGTGCCCCGACCTATCAAACCCGCTTCCTCGCCTTTGGCACCCTGGTCGATCTCACTATCGCCGGCGCAGACGACGACCAGGCACGGCAGGCCGCCAGCCTGATCGAACAGGACTTCCTGCGCATGCACCGCTCCTGGCACGCCTGGGATCCGGGCCCCCTCGGCCGGGTCAACCGGTTGCTGAAGACCGGCGGACGCTTTTCCGCCCCCCCTTCCGTGCTGCCCCTGATCCAGCTTGGCAAAAAGCTGTCCGCCCGCAGTGACGGCCTGTTCAACCCCGCCATCGGCCAGCTGATAGCCGCCTGGGGGTTCCACAGCAGCGACCCGGAGGGCGCCCACCCACCACCGGCAGAGCTGATCGAGCAGCTCGTGACAGCGAACCCGCGCATGGAAGACATCCGGATCGACGGCATCCAGTTGCAGTGCGACAATCCGGCGGTACAACTGGACTTCGGCGCATTTGGCAAGGGCTATGGTATCGATCTGGCCATCGATCATCTGCGCGAACTGGGCATCGACAACGCCATCATAAACACGGGGGGCGACCTGCGGGCCATTGGCAACCACAACGGCGTGCCCTGGCGTATCGCCATCCGCAGCCCGGATGGCAAAGGGGTCATCGGCACGCTGGGGATCTCGGGCGACGAGAGCGTCTTCACCTCCGGCGACTATGAACGAAACTTCGTCTGGAAGGGCAAGCGTTACCACCACATCATCGATCCCCGCACCGGCTACCCGGCCCAGGGCACCACATCGGTCACCGTGATCCATAGCGACTCGGCCACCGCCGATGCCGCCGCCACCGCCCTGTTCATCGCCGGCCCGGAGCAGTGGTACGCCATCGCCCGGCAGATGGGAATCCGCTACGTCCTGCTGATCGACGACCAGGGTCGCCTGCACATGAACCCGGCCATGCAGCAGCGCCTGAAGCTGATACCACAGGATGCAGAGATCATCCTCAGTCCACCTCTGGACGGGGCATGAACAGGCACAGCGGCATTTCACCCGGCGACCGGCTGGGCCTCACCCTGTTCCTCGCCATCATCCTCCATGCGGTGGTCATTCTCGGCATCAGCTTCGATATCGAGAAACCGAAAAAGCCACCGGCAGCGCGCACCCTGGAGGTGATGGTGGTACACAATCCCAGCCCGAGCAAACAGCCGAAAGAGGCGGATTTTCTCGCCCAGGTGAGCCAGCAGGGGAGCGGTGAGGCAGCGGAAAAAAAGCGCCCTGCCACGCTGGTCAGCCCTCCTGCACCACAACGGGCGCCCCTCCCGGCACCGAAGGTCAAACCGGCCCCGCCCCCGGCCACGACGAAGAAACAACCGCCAAAGAAGATCCTCACGCAAAAGAGACCGGCTGCAAAGAAGGTACGGGTCAAGGTGCGGAAGAAGCCGGCGCCAAAGGTGGAGAAGAAGCGCATCACCGCAGCCCAGCTGCTGGCCAGCACCAACCGTGAGATCGACCGGCTGACGGCGGAACTGGACCGCAAACAGCAGGCCTACTCCAAGCAGCCACGCCGCCATAAACGGCTCACCGCCAACACCCGGGAGTACAAATACGCCGCTTACCTGGAGGCCTGGCGGAAAAAAGTCGAACGCATCGGCAACCTGAACTACCCCGACGAGGCAAAGCGGCGCAGGCTCTATGGCAACCTGATCCTGCATGTCGCCATTCGCCCCGACGGCACCGTACAGGCGATCAACGTGAAGAAGAGCTCCGGTCACAAGCTGCTGGATGATGCCGCAGTGCGCATCGTCCGGCTGGCGGCCCCGTTCGCCCCTTTCCCGCCCAACATCCGTAAGGAGACAGACATCATCGATATCATCCGCACCTGGCAATTCCGCAGCAACAACCAACTCTATTCCAAGTAACGCCCCCCTGAAACGACGAAGGGGAGCAACACACGCCCCGCTTCAGCCCAGGCACCTTTGCCTGATACAATAACCCCATGATCGACGGCCCCGACCTTACCAATCACTTCCTGATCGCCATGCCCGGCCTGCGGGACGGCAATTTCTTCCATACCGTCACCTATATCTGTGAACACAATGCGGATGGAGCCATGGGCATCGTGCTCAACCGCCCCACCGATCTGCATCTGGCCGATATCCAGCAACAGCTGGACATCGAACCGGGTCAACGGGAATATGCCCAGCAGACCATCTTTCTCGGCGGCCCGGTAGAAACTGAGCGCGGCTTCGTGCTGCACGATGCCGGATCGACATGGGACTCGACCCTGAACATCACACCAGAGATCAGCATCACCACCTCGCGGGATATCCTGGCGGCCATCATCCGGGGCGAAGGACCGAAAGAGAGCCTGATCGCCCTCGGCTATGCCGGCTGGGCTGCCGGCCAGCTGGAGCAGGAGCTGAGCGACAATGCATGGCTGAGCGGCCCGGCCGACCGGGAGATCATGTTCAGACTGCCACCCGATGCGCGCTGGGAGGCGGCAGCACGGCTGCTGGGAGTGGACATGAATCTGCTCTCGGGTGAGGCCGGACACGCCTGATGACGACCCCGTAACCATGACCACCCTGCTCGGCTTCGACTATGGCACACGAAAGATCGGGATCGCGGTGGGTCAGACGGTAACCGGCAGCGCCACTGCCCTGAAGACCCTGCGTTCCCGTGACGGACGCCCCGACTGGGAGGAGATCGGCCGGGTGATCGGGGAGTGGCAGCCGGAGGCGCTGGTGGTTGGGTTACCGCACGATCTGGACGACAGCGAAACCGAGATAGCGGACCGGGCACGCCGCTTCTCCCGGCAACTGCATGGCCGCTACCGGCTGCCGGTACATCTGATGGATGAAAGACTCACCTCCATGGAGGCACGCCGCCACGCCCCGGAACGATTGGCGAACCGTGACCATTTGGACGCCATTGCGGCAAAACTGATACTGGAAACCTGGCTTAGTGAACAACGATAAACCATACCTGGACGGCCCGGCGATCGAACAGCTGATCGACGAGATGGCCCAGGCGATCAGGCACCGCCTGGAACTGGCCGGCGCCAAAAGCCCGGCCATGATCGGCATCCACACCGGTGGTGTCTGGGTGGCACACCGGCTGCACCGGCTACTGGATCTGCAGGAGCCTCTCGGCACCCTGGACATCTCCTTCTACCGTGACGACTTCACCCGCATCGGCATGAATCCCCAGGTCAAGCCGTCGCAAATCCCATTCCCGGTGGAGGACCGGCACATCATCCTGGTGGACGACGTGCTGCAGACCGGGCGCACCATCCGCGCCGCCATGAACGAGATCTTCGATTACGGCCGCCCGGCCTCCATCCTGCTCGCCACCCTGGTGGAACGCAGCGGCCGGGAACTGCCGATCCAGCCCAGTGTGGTGGGCGTCCGTCCCCCGCTCACCGCCGGGCAACAGATCACCCTTACCGGCCCGGAGCCGCTGGGGCTGGTGATCGGCAGTTCGAAACAGGCGATCCGGGAGAATGGCGTTCAGGAGTGAGAACATGAGCACCCCAAACATCCAACTCGACCCCAACGGCAGGCTGCGCCACTTCCTCACCATCGACGGCCTCAGCCGCGACCTGCTCACCGGCATCCTGGATGCGGCGGAATCCTTTACCGGGGTCTCGGAGCGGACGGTGAAGAAGGTGCCGCTGCTGCGCGGCAAGGTGATCTGCAACCTCTTCTTCGAGACCAGCACCCGCACCCGCACCACCTTCGAACTGGCGGCCAAACGACTCTCGGCTGACGTGCTCAACCTCAACGTCAGCACCTCTGCCACCGCCAAGGGAGAGACCCTGCTGGACACCCTGCGGAATCTGGAAGCGATGCACGTGGACATGTTCGTGGTGCGCCACGCCGACAGCGGTGCCGCCCACTTCATCGCCAATCACTGCGCACCCCATATCAGCGTCATCAACGCCGGTGACGGCCGCCACGCCCACCCCACCCAGGCGATGCTGGACATGTTCACCATCCGCCGGCACAAGGGGGAGTTCACCGGCCTGCGGGTGGCCATCGTGGGGGACATTCAGCACTCTCGGGTGGCACGCTCCCAGATTCTGGCCCTGAACACCCTGGGCACCTCGGAGGTGCGGGTGATCGCGCCGCGGACCCTGCTGCCGGCGGCGACCCGCAGCCTCGGCGTACACCTCTTCCATGACCTGGAGGCCGGCATCCGCGACGTCGACGTGATCATCATGCTGCGACTGCAGAAGGAGCGCATGCGCGGCGCCCTGCTGCCCAGCGAACATGAATACTTTCAGCTCTACGGTCTCACCGAAGAGCGCCTCCAGGCGGCCAAGCCGGACGCCATCGTGATGCATCCGGGACCGATCAACCGGGGCGTGGAGATGGACTCCCAGGTGGCCGATGGGCCGCGCTCGGTGATTCTGCAGCAGGTGAGCTTCGGCATCGCCGTGCGCATGGCGGTGATGTCCATGGCCATGGGCACCCAATCCCAGGCGGGAGGCCGGCAATGAAACAGAATGAACGGATACTGATCCGCAACGGCCGGCTGATCGACCCGGCCAACGACATCGACCAACAGTTCGATCTCTGCCTGGCCGACGGCCAGGTGGTCGCCATCGGCACCCCGCCCGACGGTTTCAGCGCCGACCGGGAGATCGACGCAACCGGACTGGTGGTCTGCCCCGGCCTGGTGGACCTCAGCGTGCGCCCGCGGGAGCCGGGACAGGAGTACAAGGCCACCCTGCAGAGCGAATGCCGGGCCGCTGCCCGTGGCGGCATCACCAGCTTCTGCTGCCCGCCGGACACCACGCCGGTGATCGACACCCCGGCCATGGCCAACCTGATCCGGGAACAGGCCCAGCGTATCGGGCTGACCCGGATCCTGCCCCTGGGCGCCCTGACCAAGGGCCTGGATGGCGAGCAGTTGAGCGAGATGGCCGCCCTCATTCAGGCCGGCTGCATCGCCCTGGAAAACGGCACCCGCCCGCTGGCCAACACCCTGGTCGAGCGCCGCGCACTGGAGTATGCAGCCACCTTCGACATCCTGGTACTGCTACACCCCGAAGACCGCCATCTGCGTGACGGCGGCTGCGCTCACGAGGGGCCGGTGGCCAGCCGGCTGGGGCTGCCGGGCATCCCCGAAGCGGCGGAGACGGTGGCCCTGGCCCGGGACATCGCCCTGGCCGAGCAGACCGGCTGCCGTATCCACTTCCGCGGCCTCTCCAGCGGGACAGCAGTGCGCAAGCTGCAACTGGCCCGGCAACAGCGGCTGCCGATCACCGCAGACGTGGCGATACACCAGCTGCATCTGACGGAGATGGACCTGGAAGGGTTCGACAGCAACTGCCACGTCAACCCGCCACTGCGCAGCCTCGATGACCGGAACGCCCTGCGCGACGGCGTGGCCCAGGGCACCATCGACGCCATCTGCTCCGACCATCAGCCCCATGATGCCGATGCCAAGGAGGCCCCCTTCCCCGCTACCGCCCCCGGCATCTCCGGCCTGGAGACCCTGCTGCCACTGACCCTGAAGCTGGTGGAGGAAGGGGTGCTGTCGCTGCCCCAGGCCATCGCCCGGCTGACCAGTGGCCCGGCGGAGATACTGGGCCTGCCCTACGGCCAGCTGGGCATCGGCGCCAGCGCCGACATCTGCATCTTCGACCCGACTGCCCATTGGCGGCTGCGGGCGGCACGGATGGCCAGCGCCGGGCACAACACCCCATTCGACGGTTGGGAGTTTCGCGGCCGGGTGACCCATACCCTGCTGGCGGGCAACATCGTCTATCAGGCAACGACCCAGGAAACGGCATCATGACCCACAGCAGCCAGTGCGACACCATCTTCCCGCAACAGGCGGAGATCCTCAGCCACGAAGGCTTCGAGGGCGAACAGTTCATCTTGCGGGTCCAGGCGCCCGAGTGCGCCAGCGCCGCCCGTCCCGGCAGCTTCGTTCATCTCCAGGTGGACCCTGCCCGCCCATTGCGCCGCCCCATCTCCATCATGCGCAGCGACCCGAAGGCGGGCTGGATCGAGCTGCTGTACAAGGTCGTCGGGGAAGGCACCCGCCTGCTCTCCCGCCGCCGCTGCGGCGAGACACTGGATCTGCTCGGCCCCATCGGCCAACCGTTCCAGCTGCACCCCGAGCATCCACGCCCACTGCTCATCGGTGGCGGCGTCGGCATGCCGCCGATGGTGTTCCTGGCCCAGGAGCTGAAACAGACCGCGGGCTACGACCCGTTCGTGATCCTGGGGTCCGAAGTGCCGTTCCCGTTCCGCCCCCAGCCATCCCGGATCCTGTTGCCGGCGATGCCGGACGGCGTCATCGCCTGCATGCCGCTGCTGGATGATTGGGGCATCCCCTGCCGGCTGGCCAGCCAGCAGGGCTTCGCCGGCTGTCACGAGGGGTTCGTCACCGATCTGGCCAGGACTTGGCTGGAGACCCTGGACCAGGATGCGCGGCAGCAGGTGGAGGTATTCGCCTGCGGCCCCCACCCGATGCTGGAGGCGGTGGCCAGGCTGGCCCAGGAGTTCGACCTGCCCTGCCAGGTCTCACTGGAAGAGTTCATGGCCTGCGGCGTGGGCGGCTGCGCCGGCTGCGTGGTGCCGGTGGAAACGGAACAGGGACAGGCGATGCGGCGGGTCTGCGTGGATGGTCCGGTGTTCGATGCCCGGGCGGTATTCCCCTGACCCCCGGACCGCCCCGCTCACCCGGGGCTCACTCCTCACCCGCCAACGATGCCTGGCCCAGGGAGGACTGGGGCCGGGCGTCCTGATCCGAACCCAGTTTGATCATCAGACGGACCTCATTTGATGAATCGGCATAGGCGATGGCGTCTTCGTAGCTGATCTCATGCTCGCAATAGAGCTTGTAGAGGGCTTGGTCGAAGGTGATCATCCCGTGCTCGGTGGAGCGCTTCATCAACTCTTTCAGCTTGTGTACCTCTCCCTGGCGGATCAGCTCTGCGGCCAGTGGCGTATTGAGCAGGATCTCCACCACCGGGCGCCGGCTGTTGCCATCCGGCCGGCGGATCAGCTGTTGCGCCACCACCGCCCGCAGATTCAGGGACAGGTCGAGAAACAGCTGATCACGCCGATCTTCGGGAAAGAAGTTGATGATCCGGTCCAACGCCTGGTTAGCGTTATTGGCATGCAGAGTGGAAAGGCAAAGGTGTCCGGTTTCGGCAAAGGCAATGGCGTGGTCCATGGTCTCGCGGCTGCGGATCTCACCGATCAGAATCACATCCGGGGCCTGGCGCAGGGTATTGCGCAAGGCCACTTCATAGGACTCGGTATCGATACCCACCTCGCGCTGGGTGACGATGCAGTTGCCGTGGCCATGATCGTACTCGATCGGGTCCTCGATGGTGATGATATGGCCGGAGCTGTGTTGGTTGCGATACTCCAGCATCGCCGCCAGGGAGGTGGACTTGCCGACACCAGTGGCACCGGCGAAGATCACCAGGCCGCGCCGGATCATGGCCAGCTCCTTGATGATCGGCGGCAACAGCAGGGCATCCACGTCGGGGATCTCGTTCTCCACCCGCCGCAGCACCATGCCGGCGAAGGAGCGCTGCACGAACGCACTGACCCGGAAGCGCCCGATATCGGGGGCATGGATGGCGAAATTGCACTCCTTGGTCTGAATGAACTCGTCGCGCTGGGCCGGTGACATGATACCGAGCACCAACTCCCGCGCGGTATCCTCCGCGATCGGATGCCGGGAGACCGGCACTATCCGTCCATTGACCTTGATGCTGGGCGGCATTCCCACGGTGATAAAAAGGTCGGACGCCTTCTTATCCGCCATCAGTTTCAACAGTGCATCGAATTCCATGCTGTCACCTTCCTGTCGTGCCAGCCGCAGCCGCTGACAGTCTCTTCACCTGTCGGTTCAGGTAAACTGCTCTTTGTTGATCGCCTTCGCCTTGGCGTCCAGACGACTGATCATACCCCGTTGCACCAGTTCCTGCAGGTGTTGATCCAGGGTCTGCATGCCATGGGCCTGGCCGGTCTGGATGGCGGAGTACATCTGCGCCACCTTGTCCTCCCGGATCAAATTGCGGATCGCGGGGGTGCCAACCATGATTTCCCAGGCCGCGGTACGGCCGCCACCGATCTTCTTCAGCAGGGTCTGGGCGATCACCGCACGCAGGGATTCGGAGAGCATGGAGCGGACCATGCCTTTCTCGCCAGCCGGAAACACGTCGATGATACGGTCGATGGTCTTGGCCGCGGAACTGGTGTGCAGGGTGCCGAACACCAGATGGCCGGTCTCAGCGGCGGTCAGGGCCAGGCGAATGGTCTCCAGATCACGCAGTTCGCCCACCAGGATGATATCCGGGTCTTCACGCAAAGCGGAGCGCAGCGCCTCGGCGAAGCCCAGGGTATCGCGGTGCACCTCGCGCTGGTTGATCAGACACTTCTTGCTGGTATGGACGAATTCGATCGGGTCCTCGATGGTGAGGATGTGGGCATACTCATTGTCATTCTTGTAGTCGATCATCGCCGCCAGGGTGGTGGACTTGCCCGAGCCGGTCGGCCCGGTCACCAGCACCAGGCCACGAGGCACGTTGACAATGTCCTGGAAGGTGGTGGGGCAACCCAGATCCTCCAGGGTCAGCACCTTGGAAGGAATGGTGCGGAACACCGCCGCAGCCCCCCGGTCCTGATTGAAGGCGTTGACACGAAAGCGGGCCAGCCCCGGAATCTCGAATGAAAAGTCAGTCTCCAGGAACTCTTCAAAGTCCTTGCGCTGCTTGTCATTCATGATGTCGTAGACCAGGCCGTGAACCTCTTTGTGCTCCAACGGCGGCACATTGATGCGCCGGATATCCCCATCCACCCGAATCATCGGCGGCAGACCGGAAGAGAGGTGCAGGTCGGAAGCATCATGCTTGACGCTGAAGGCGAGAAGTTCGGCTATATCCATTCGATCCATCCTCTGTCGATGAAAAAACAGTATCAGACAACCATTACGGCGGCCATAGCTTTTTGCTTTAATAAGGCGATTGGAAGAAACTACCTGAAATACCAGGCCACAGCCCCATGAGCCAGACAGCACAACGCTTGCAAAAGGTACACCAGCAGATCCGTGAGGCCGAACGGCGATTTGGCCGTGAACCCGGGTCGGTGCAGCTGTTGGCGGTCAGCAAGACACACCCCGCCGACGATATCCGTGCCGCCATGGCCGCGGGCCAGCGGCGCTTTGGCGAGAGTTACCTGCAGGAGGCAGTGGAAAAGATAGACCTCCTGGTGGATGAGGAACTGGAGTGGCACTACATTGGGCGTATCCAGAGCAACAAGACCCGCCCCATCGCCGAACGCTTCGACTGGGTGCACAGCCTGGACAAGGCGAAGCAGGCGCAACGCCTCAATGACCAGCGCCCGGCAACCATGCCGCCCCTCAACGTCTGCCTGCAGGTAAAGGTAGACCAGGAAGAGAGCAAGGGCGGCTTCACACCAGACCAGGCCCTGGCCATGGCGAAGGCGTTCGAGGAGCTGCCCCGGCTGCGGTTGCGCGGCCTGATGACCCTGCCGGCGCCGGCGATCGGTTTCGAGGCCCAACGCCGCCCCTTTCGCATCCTGCGCGAGCTGCTGCTGCAGATGAACGCCGATGGCGCCGGACTCGACACCCTCTCCATGGGCATGTCCGGGGACCTGGAGGCCGCCATTGCAGAGGGCGCCACCATAGTTCGGGTCGGCACGGCGATCTTTGGCCCCCGGCTGCAGAAAAAAGGATAATGGACGGGCATGCCTTGCGCCGGGGTGGTTGCCTCGTCCTTTCCCGGACCGGCGCTTGGCTTCATGGTCCGTTGCCCTTGAAATCCGGCGGATCGGGAGCAATCTGACAGCGATCCCTGAGCATCCATGAGGAAACAGACATTGAATCAGAACAACAGTGGCAGTCTGCCCGATATGAGCAGCAGAACCATCGCCTTCATTGGCGGCGGCAACATGGCCAGCAGCCTGATCGGCGGACTGATAGCGGATGGGTACGATCCAAAACGCATCCTGGTAAGCGATCCGGACCGGGAAAAACTGGCCGGTCTAGCTGCCCGCTTCGCCATCCAGTCCGCCGCTGACAACGAAGATGCGGTGGCGCAGGCGGAGATCGTGGTGCTGGCGGTGAAACCCCAATTGCTCAAGCAGGTGGCGGAAGGGCTCGCCTCCAAGGTGCAGCAGCGACGCCCACTGGTCATATCCATCGCCGCCGGCGTGCGGGAAGGCCTGCTGCAACAATGGCTGGGCGGGGGCGTGGCGCTGATCCGGACCATGCCCAACACCCCGGCCGTGCTGCAGGCTGGAGCTACTGTCCTGCATGCCGACAGCGGGGTCAGTGACGAGCAGAAAAGCCTGGCTGAATCCATCATGCGGGCGGTCGGCCTGACCCGCTGGGTGGATGATGAGGCGATGATGGATGCAGTGACCGCCCTCTCCGGCAGTGGCCCGGCCTACTTTTTCCTGGTCATGGAAGCGATGAAGCAGGCAGGCATCGAAATGGGCCTGCCGGCAGACACGGCCCATCTGCTGACCCTGCAGACCGCCCTGGGCGCTGCCCGCATGGCGATCGAGAGCAGCGAGGGACCCGCTGCCCTGCGCCAGCGGGTCACCTCCCCTGGCGGCACCACGGAACGGGCCCTCGAGGTGCTGAACGAAGGAGGCCTGAGGCGCCTGTTCGGAGAGGCGCTGGAGGCCGCCCGCGACCGATCGATGGCACTCTCTGAACAGATGGAGAAGGCATGATGGGCGGCGGCTACCTGACCAATCCCCTGGTATTCCTGATCCAGATCCTGTTCAGCAGCTACATTGTGGTGGTGATGCTGCGCTTCCTGCTGCAACTGGTGCACGCGGACTTCTACAACCCCCTGTCCCAGTTCATCGTCCGGATCACCAGCCCCCTGCTGCGCCCCCTGCGTCGCATCGTTCCGGGCACGGGGGGCATCGATGTCGCCTCACTGTTACTGATGTGGCTGCTGGCGGCGCTCGAACTGGCCCTGATCGTGTTACTCAGCGGTGTTGGCGGGTTTCCTCTGGGGGCCTTCGCCTGGGCGATCCCGGAACTGGTTGGCCTGCTGATCAACGTCTACCTCTATGCCATTCTGATCCAGGTGATCATCAGCTGGGTCAACCCCGGCAGCTACAACCCGGTACTTGGCATCATCGACAGCCTGACCGCCCCGTTGCTGCGGCCGGCGCAGCGGCGCATCCCCCCGATAGCCGGACTGGATCTGTCGCCCATGGTGGTGATGATCGGGCTGGTGTTATTAAAGATGCTGCTGCTGCCGCCGTTACAGTTCCTGACCGGCAGCCCGTTCCGGTGATCCAGGAGGAGGGCCGCTGGTATCGCTGGGAAGGCGATGACCTGCTGTTGTCGCTACGCATTCAGCCACGGGCCGGCCAGGACGCCTTCATCGCCCCCCACGGTGACCAGTACAAGGTACGGATCACTGCGCCACCAGTGGAAGGAAAGGCCAACGCCCATCTGCTCCGCTTCCTGGCCAAGGCCTTCGGCGTGAAGCGGTCAGACATCAGCCTGATGGCCGGCGAGAGCAGCAGGAACAAGGCGGTCAGGATCCACGCGCCGCAAAAACTACCACTGCCGGTGGTGCGTAATTGAGCAGGCGATCATAGTTTATGCTGAATATAGAATCTATACTGGTGACTATTCAGCTCTCTCAGGGAGAGTCACTGATATTGGCCATTTCTCGGGAAAACGCCATAAATACATCCCTGGTCGCTCCCGGCATTCTGCCTTCCGCGACGCTGGTACGTCCCTGTACGGCGTAGGCTTGACGGCGACATCCCTGCCACCGACATTTCCTACGGAAACAGCCAGTATCGGTGACTTGGCAGCCAATCTGAAACAGTGCCGAATAGTTAGCTTTGCTGAAGATTCAGCCTCCGGCCTGAGAAAATAAAGAACCTGGACCAGCGGATGCCAATTTCATCGCTCGAAACCCAACTCAAAGCCTATCGCGAATGGAAGACGGTCCTGACCCGCACCATCGACGATTACCGTGCCTGGATGGAACGGCACCGGCTGCTGACCCGTGACAGTGACCGGCGCATCCGGCAATGCCGCAAGGCGCTGAACGACGACCGCATCAATATCGCCTTCGTAGCTGAGTTCTCCCGCGGCAAGACCGAACTGATCAACGCCATCTTCTTCGCCGATTACGGACGGCGACTGCTGCCCTCCACAGCCGGCCGCACCACCATGTGCCCCACCGAGATGTTCTACGATCACGAAGCAGGCGAGGCCTACATCCAACTGCTGCCGATCGAGACTCGTTTACAGGACAAGTCCCTGGATGAATGGAAAGAGGAGCCGGAGGCCTGGGTCCATCATACCCTGGATACCGACTCGGCGGATCAGGTCGAGACCAAGCTGCGGGAGGTGGTCCAGACCCGCCAGGTGAGTTTGGACGAAGCGCTGCGCCTGGGGCTTTACGACCCGGGAGACAATCCGCACCACAGCAACCCACCGGACAGGGTCGAGATCCCCAAATGGCGCCACGCCAGGATCTCCTTTCCTCATCCATTGCTGAAACGGGGCATCAGCATCCTCGACACACCGGGCCTGAATGCCCTCGGCAGCGAACCGGAACTGACCCTCAGCACCCTTCCGTCGGCCCAGGCCATACTGTTTGTGCTGGCTACCGACACCGGCGTCACCCACAGCGATCTGGAAATCTGGCAAAATCACATCAAAGGCTCCGGCCACCGCCGCCATCAGGGGCGGATGGTGGTGATGAACAAAATGGATGCCCTGTGGGACGATCTGCAGGCGCGGGAAAAGATCGAACAGGAGATCGAAAGGCAGTGCATGGAAACGGCCGCCATCCTCGGGGTGAAACGTAACGTGGTCTTTCCGATCTCGGCACAGAAAGGCTTGCTGGCCAAGATACGGGGTGACGACACCCTGTTGCAGCGCAGCGGCCTGCCGGCGCTGGAGCAATACCTGTCCCACGACATCCTCAACAGCCGCAAGGAGATCATTCAGGACACCATCAGCGCTGAGATCGCATACATGCTGGAGAACACCATCGGCATCGTCAGCAGCAAGCGCCGGAGTCTGCAGTCCCAGCTCACTGAACTGGAGGGGCTCAGCGGCAAGAGCCAGGAAGTGATTGAGCACCTGATCGAAGAGAGCCGGCAGGAAAAAAAGGCCTATCGAGAGGACATCAACAGCTTCAATGCCAGCCGCAAGATATTGAACAAACAAGCGGACCGGCTGCTGCATACCCTGGACCTGGAGAGGCTGGAGCAGAAGATCGAGACCGCCCACCGGGAGATGAGCGGCAACTGGACCACCCGTGGCCTGCGCAACAGCATGCGCCAGCTGTTCGACGAACTGCGACGCAACATGCAGCAGGTGGTGGACGAGAGCGAACAGGCACGCAAGCTGATCCGGGGCATCTACCGCCGCTTTCAGAGCGAACACGGCTTCAGCATCATCCAGCCGAAGATGTTCTCCATCATGCGCTACCGGGTCGAACTGGAGATGCTCTATCAGGAGGCGGAAATCTTTCGCAACAGCCCGGTGATGGCTGCCACGGAAAAACGCTTCGTAATCAAGCGCTTCTTCAATGTCATGGTGGCCCGTGCGCGGATGATCTTCACCGCCGCACAACAGGAGGTAAGCGACTGGCTGCGCAGCGTGCTGGATCCATTGGCACTGCAGGTGCAACAACACCGGCAGCAACTGACCGACCGGCTGGAGGACCTGCAGAAGATCAGCCGTTCACGCAACACCCTGCAGGCAAGGGTGGATGAGTTGAAGAAGCAGGAACGGGCCATCGCCCACCAGTTGGTGCTGCTGCGTAACATGTACAGTAGTCTGAACCAGCAGCAGGCCCTGGCGGAAGGGCAGCGCCCCCGTCCGCGACTGGTGAGCAACCGATCGGGATAAACGGTTCCTATCTGCTATGGTGTATAGTTGCCATTATCCGAGCAATGTTCGAGGTAACCCCATGAAATCCCCGGTCGCCACAATTTTACTCCTTCTCCTGTTTCTCATCTCCTTCCAGGCATCGGCGGAGAACAGTACCCGCGCCAACGGTTACACGGTTCATCACAACGCCATCCACAGCGCCATGCTGACGCCGGAGATCGCCAACAGCTACCGCATCGTACGCAGCAAGTATCGGGGCCTGCTCACAATCAGCGTGATCAAGGATATCCCGGACACCACCGGCCAGCCGGCCAGCGCACGCGTCACAGTCACCATGCGCAACCCTACCGGACAGATTCAGCGCATACCGATGCGGGAGATCCGTGAAGCGGAGGCCATCTACTACATCGGTGAATTTCCCATCGCCAACCAGGAGACCCTGCAGTTCGATCTGGAAGTGATCCCACAGGGTATGAGCAGCCCCATTCGCAGCCATCTCACCCAGCAGTTCTTCGTCGACTGAGCCGACCCCAATCCGGTCACACGTAAAACAGCATATCGTTATGATATATATATGATGTTTTGCAATATCAGCAGATAACGAAATATAGCCACCCGCTGTTGAACGCGCCCTCACACCAATCTGGCCGCCCCCACCCGGTATTTTCCCAATCGCACGGCATCGCATGGAGCGATGCCGAACAGCCGCAGGCTGGTCCGGAGGACGAATGACAGGGATGTCATTCGTAAAATCCGCCTGAGAACGGCCATCTTGGCGCGATCATCGGGTTCCCGGGTGCAACATTGGGACTAGCAGCCACCCCCCAGCTTGGACAATTCCCGGCCGGTCTGGAACAATGCGCGCCCAATACAGGCAGAACCCCTTCGATTCACCACGACACTGACCCGCATGCTTCTCGATATCGCCGCCATCCTCATCGGTTTCATCTTCCTCGTCTGGGGGGCGGACCGTTTCGTTACCGGCGCAGCCTCCCTGGCGCGGGGTCTCGGCGTATCCCCCATGCTGATCGGTCTCACCATCGTCGGCTTCGGCACCTCTGCCCCGGAGATCCTGGTCTCGGCGATGGCCGCCATTCAGGGCAACAGTGGCCTTGCCATCGGTAATGCCCTCGGTTCCAACATCGCCAACATCGGCCTGATCCTGGGAGTGACCGCAGTCATCTCCCCCCTCAGCGTCCACTCCCGGACCCTGCGCAGGGAGTACCCGATACTCTTGATCGTCACCCTCGGCACCACACTGCTGATGCTCGACGGCGACCTGGGACGGCTGGATGGCAGCATCCTGCTGCTCGGCCTGGTGCTGCTGCTCTACGGGATGGTCCGCCTGGGGCGCCGTGGTACCAGCGACGACCCCCTGGAACTGGAGATGGAAGCGGAGATGCCGGAGGAGATGCCCCCGGGCCGGGCCGGGCTGCTGTTCGCCAGCGGCCTTATCATGCTGCTGATCAGTTCCCGCATCCTGGTCTGGGGCGCAGTAAACATCGCCACCATGCTGGGGGTCAGTGACCTGGTGATCGGCCTCACCATCGTCGCCCTGGGCACAAGTCTGCCAGAACTGGCAGCCAGCATCGTGAGCGTCCTGAAGCAGGAGCACGACATCGCCATCGGCAACGTCATCGGCTCGAACATGTACAACCTGCTGGCCGTGCTGGCGGCACCCGGCCTGTTGGCCCCCGGTCCTTTCGCCAGTATCGTCATCAGCCGGGACATCCTGATGATGATCGGCCTCACCCTGGCCCTGTTCGTCATGGGCTACGGCTTCCGTGGTAAAAACGGACGCATCAACCGGATCGAGGGCGGCATCCTGTTACTGGCCTTTGCCGGTTATCAAACACTGCTGTTTCTCGCCAGCAATTAGGGAGCCTCTGATCAAATCATGAACGCTAGAGAATACAACGCCGCACAGCGGATCCAGAAATACCCCACCCACCGCGGACCCATGCGACTTCCGCCAGCAGCAGGCCCGGTGCTGTCGGCGTACCCCTGTTAACAAGCCCTGAGGCATCCACTATGCACCAGACAAGCCATCCCAGCCCGGATCAGGCCGAGAAACTTCAGGCCCTGGGGCTGGCCGTGATCAGAAACGAGGCAGCCGCCGTTCAGGCCCTGGAGCAACGCATCACCGGCGACTTCGCCCAGGCCTGCCACTACATGCTCAACTGCGAGGGGCGCATCGTGGTCAGCGGCATGGGCAAGTCCGGTCACATCGGCAACAAGATCGCAGCCACCCTGGCCAGCACCGGCAGCCCCGCCTTCTTCGTCCACCCAGGAGAGGCAAGCCACGGCGATCTGGGCATGATCACTCCCAAGGACGTGGTGCTCGCCCTCTCCAATTCCGGCGAAACCGGGGAATTGCTGACCATCGTACCCCTGATCAAACGTCTCGGTGCACCGCTGATCGCCATGACCGGCAATCCGGCTTCCAACCTGGCCCGGGAGGCGGATGTACACATCGATGTCAGCGTGGCACAGGAGGCGTGTCCACTAAACCTGGCCCCAACCTCCAGTACCACTGCCACCCTGGCCATGGGCGACGCCCTGGCCATCGCCCTGCTGGAGGCCCGCGGTTTTACCGAAGAGGATTTTGCCCGCTCTCACCCTGGAGGCAGCCTCGGCCGCCGACTGCTGCTGCACATCGAGGACATCATGCATACCGGTGACGAGATACCGCGGATCGCCGAGGACGCCAGTCTGGGCGACGCGCTGATGGAGATGACCAACAAAGGCCTGGGCATGACCGCCGTCGTTGACGCGGAGGGGCGGCTTGTTGGAATCTATACCGATGGCGACCTGCGGCGGACCCTGGACCGGGAGGTGGATATCCATCACTGCCCGATCGACCTGGTGATGACCCGCGAATGCAAGACCGCCCAGCCAGGCATGCTGGCGGCAGAGGGACTGCAACTGATGCAGGAGAACAAGATCAACGCCCTGCTGATAACGGACGACGACCACCGGTTGGTGGGCGCCCTGAATATGCACGATCTGCTACGGGCCGGAGTGGTCTAGACAAACGGAGACAGACGACGATCATGGATAAACAGGAAGTACTGGAGCGGGCCGCCCGGATCCGGCTGGTGATCTTCGACGTGGATGGCGTGCTCACCGACGGCAGCCTCTACCTGGGAGATGACGGTCTGGAGTACAAGGCCTTCAATTCGAAGGACGGGCTGGGCATGAAGCTGCTGCAATCCAGTGGCGTGGACATCGGCATCATAACCGCCCGCAGTTCCCGGGTGGTGGCGATGCGTATGGAGAGCCTGGGCATCCGTCATGTCTATCAGGGACGAGAGCAGAAACTCCCGGCGTACGAAGAGCTGATACGAAAGCAGAATCTGCAGCCTGAGCAGGTCGCCTACGTGGGCGACGACGTGATGGACCTGCCAATCATGCGCCGGGTCGGCCTGGCCATCGCCGTGGCCGATGCCCATGAATGGACCATCCGCCACGCCCACTGGCAGACCAAGGCCCGTGGCGGAAGAGGTGCCGCCAGAGAGGTGTGTGAACTGCTGATGCAGGCCCAGGGCACCCTGCAATCAACCCTGGAACGATTTCTTTGATCATCGACGTCAGGAACCTGCTGCTTGGCGGCCTACTCCTGCTACTGACCGGCGGCAGCTGGTGGCTGGCGCAACGCAGCGAGCGGGAGGTTCCGTTCCAGCCGGAACCGCACAGCCCCGACTACTATCTGGAGAATTTTACCGCCATCACCACCGGTACCGATGGCCGCCCGCAGAAACAGCTCACTGCTGAGCGCATGATGCACTATCCGGATGACGACAGCACCGAGCTCACACAACCACGGATGACGCTGTATGATGCAGAGAGACGCCCACCCTGGCGTATTCGATCGGAGCAGGGCTGGGTCTCCGGCGACCGGCAGCTGCTGCTGCTCCAGGGCCAGGTCAACATCGACCGAGATGCGGCACCACCGGAGGTGAGGCCACTGCACCTGGTCACCCGGGATCTGCGGGTACAACCGGAGAACAACTATGCGGAAACAGACCAGGATGTCTACGCCAGCAGCGACCGCAGCTGGGTCAAGGCACGCGGGATGCAGGTCTGGTTCAGCCCCCCTGTACGGATCAAACTGCTTGCAAAGGTAAGAGGACACTATGAAATCAATTAACCCCTGCCATCGACTGTTCGGCCTGTTCCTGCTCTGCTGCCTCTCCGGCACCGCCCTGGCCCTGCAATCAGACAGTGAACAGCCGTTCAATCTGGAAGCGGATGGCGTCGAGATCAACGATGCCACCGGCGTCAGCATCTATCAGGGCAACGTCATCATCACCCAGGGGACCATCCGCATCACCGCCGATCAGGTCACCGTGACCCAGAGCCCGGGCCAGGGCGACCATATCGTGGCGGAGGGCAAGCCGGTCAGGTTCCAACAGCGGGTGGAAGGCAAGAAGCAGCTGGTCAAAGGCCACTCGAAAAAAGCCATCTATGACACCGACAGCGAGATCCTCACCATGATCGGCGATGCGGTCATGACCCAGGGCAAGGACAGCTTCAAGAGCGACCGCATCATCTACGACCGAGTCAAAGGGCAGGTGCGCGCCGGCAGCAAGGCCAAGGGCAAACAAAGGGTCCGGGTGACCATTCAGCCGAAGAAGAAGCGTAAGCCAAAAACCCGGAGGAAAGACGGCAAATGAACCGGCTCAGTGCAGAGGGGCTGAGCAAGCACTACCATCGCCGGGCGGTGGTGGCGGAGGTCTCCCTCGAGGTGGCGAGCGGTGAGGTGGTGGGCCTGCTGGGACCCAATGGCGCGGGCAAGACCACCTGCTTCTACATGATCGCCGGACTGATCCCCTCCGAAGGGGGAAGCATTCACATCAATGGCCACGACGTCACCGATTTGCCGATGCACGCCCGTGCGCGCCTGGGCCTGGGCTACCTGGCCCAGGAGCCCTCGGTATTCCGCAAGCTGACGGTGGAACAGAACATCCTCGCCGTACTGGAGAGCAGGAAGGAGTTGAACCGCAGCCGGCAGCGGGAGATCTGCGAGCAGTTGCTGCTCGATTTCAGCCTAACCCACCTGAAGACGAACCTGGCGATGGCCCTCTCCGGCGGTGAGCGGCGGCGCCTGGAGATTGCCCGGGCCCTTTCCATGGAGCCACGTTTCATCCTCCTCGATGAGCCTTTTGCCGGTATTGATCCGATCTCGGTGATGGACATCCAGAATATCATTCGCGAACTCTGCTCCCGGGGAATCGGCGTCCTCATCACCGATCACAACGTACGTGAGACCCTGGGCATCTGCCAGCGCGCCTACATCATCCATCAGGGGCAGATGATGGCCGAGGGCGAGCCGGACGAAATCCTCTCTCACGACGAGGTTCGGTCCGTCTACCTGGGTCAGGACTTTTCCCTTTGATCCGCTCACCCGCGTCATGGGGCCGCTCGTCCTAATCCAGCCTCCTCCCCGTCACCCGACTTGCATTCGTCCATCTCATCCCAATCTCTTATGCATGAGAAGTTTCTTGACCCAGGGCAAAAAGAGCCGTCAGGAAGGGTTTGCAAACGCCCCCGAATTATCGGCTACAATGAACCTGTGATGAGACATACAAATTACGTACCAGAATTAATCAACTGACTCTGCATGAAGCAAACATTACAGCTTCGCTTGGGGCAGCATCTGACCATGACCCCGCAGTTGCAACAGGCCATCCGTCTGCTGCAACTCTCTACGCTGGACCTGAAACAGGAGATCCAGGACGCCCTCGATTCAAACCTGATGCTGGAGACCGAGGAAGAAGGCGCCACCCGGGAGCAGGCCACGGTCGCCGAACAGACCCCGGCCAGCGGGCAGACCGAACTCACGGGCAGCGAGACCGGCAGCAGCAATGACAACAACGAAAAGGAGATCAATGCGGAGGCCGATGCCATACCGGACGAACTGCCGGTGGACAGCGGCTGGGAGGACATCTACGACAGTGCCCTGCCGCCATCATCGGGCTCCAGCAGCCGCGAGACCCAGGACAATGACTACCTGACCCAGCGGCGCTCCGTCCGCACCCTGCATGACTACCTCACCTGGCAGTTGAACCTCACCCCGTTCAGCCCTGTGGACCATACCATCGCAGAAGCCCTGATCGATGCCGTCAGCGAAGACGGCTACCTCACCAGCAACCTGGAGGACATGGTGGAGATCCTCGATAGCGAGGAAGTGGGGCTGGAGGAGATCGAGGCGGTACTGCACCGAATCCAGCAATTCGATCCACCCGGCGTGGCGGCCCGCGATCCCCGGGAATGCCTGCTGATTCAGTTGCAGCAGTATCCGGCGGACACCCCCTACCGGGAGCAGGCGATCCGGCTGCTGGAGGAACACTTTCAATTGCTGGCCCAGCAGGACCATGCCCAGATCAAGCGCCGCCTCAAGGTGAGCGACGATGAGCTGAGCGGCATCAATCAGCTGATCCGCTCTCTCAGCCCGCGACCGGGCAGCCTGGTGGCGGAGAGCGAACCCCAGTACATCCTGCCGGATGTCTTCGTCAGCAAGCGCAACGGTGTCTGGCATGTGGAACTGAACCCGGAATCGACCCCCAAGCTGCGGGTCAACCCTGAATATGCCAAGTTGATCCGGCGTGCCGACAGCAGCCACGACAACACCTACCTGAAGAACCATATGCAGGAGGCACGCTGGTTCATCAAGAGCCTGCTCAGCCGCAACGAGACCCTGCTCAAGGTGGCGACCAAGATCGTGGAGTTCCAACGGGAGTTCTTCGAGCATGGCCCGGAGGCGATGCGGCCACTGGTGCTACGCGATATCGCAGAAGCGCTGGAGATGCATGAGTCCACCATCTCCCGGGTCACCACCCAGAAATATATGCACACCCCACGGGGCACCTTTGAATTCAAGTATTTCTTCTCCAGCCACGTCAGTACGGCGGGAGGGGGGGAGTGTTCCGCCACCGCAATCCGCGCCCTGATCAAGAAACTGATCGCCGCCGAAAAACCAGGCAAACCCCTCAGCGACAACAAGATAGCGGGCATTCTCGCTGAACAGGGCATTCAGGTTGCGCGGCGGACGGTAGCAAAATACCGCGAATCGATGGCAATTCCGCCATCCAATGAGCGCAAGCGTCTCGGCTAGAGACCCAGCAACAAAGGAGCAAATCATGCAAATAAGCCTGACTGGTCATCATGTTGATATTACAGAAGCACTTCGCAACTATGTAGATTCGAAATTCGAGCGCCTGGAGCGCCATTTCGACCATGTGACCAACGTCTACGTCATTCTGAGCGTGGAGAAACTGCGGCAGAAGGCCGAGGCCAAGCTGCACCTGAACGGCGCGGACATCTTTGCCGACTGCGTGGAAGAGGATATGTATGCGGCCATCGACGGCCTGGTGGACAAGCTTGACCGACAGGTGAAAAAGTACAAAGAGAAACACACCAACCATCGCAGTGGTGCCTTTCCCAAGGGCATGGAACCGGCAGAAGGTTGAACCCTCTCCACGATCCTGAGTAATACATCGTGTTCCCGACAGAATTTCTTACCATCGATCGTATACTTCTGCAGTCGCCAGCCGGCAGCAAGAAACGGGCCCTCGAACAGATGGGAGGGCTGCTTTCCAGCGCCAGCGAAGCGTTGACCCCGGAGATGGTGTTCGACAAACTTCTGCAACGGGAACGCCTCGGCAGCACCGGGCTGGGTCGGGGCATCGCCCTGCCCCACGCCCGGATGGATGGCGTCACCGAGGCCTGCGGCGGCTTCATCCAGCTCCAATCCGGTATCGATTTCGACGCCATCGACGATCAGCCGGTAGATCTGGTCTTCGGCCTCCTGGTGCCGGTCGAGGCCACCAACGAACATCTCAAGCTGTTGGCCACCCTGGCCAGGCTGTTCAACAACCAGAACTTCTGTGATCAACTGCGGGAGTCCCGCGATCCGGCGCAACTCCAGCGCCTGTTCGAGCACGCCGCTATAGAGCTGGCGTCGGCCCCGTGAAACGACAGGTCACCACACGCGACCTCTACAACGCATTGCGAGACAAGCTGGGGCTGCGCTGGCTGGCGGGGCACGGCGGCTCCGAGCGTAACCTGCAAGGGGACTTTCCCGGCGCCATCAGTCAGGGCCTGGTGGGCCCCCTCAACTGCATCCACCCGAACCGCATCCAGCTGATCGGCCACGCCGAGCTGATCTATTTCACCAGCCTGGAGAAAAAGTTCTATCTGGATGTCATCAAAAAACTGTTCAACGCCCAGCCGGCGGCAGTGGTGCTTGCCGATGGTATCGATATGGAACCGCTGCTGCTGGAGCAGGCAGAGCAGAACGACACCCCGATACTCGGCTCCGGACTGCCCGACCACCAGCTGCTCAACGACCTGCAATACTATCTCGCCCGCGCCCTGGCGGAGCGCAAGACCGAGCACGGCGTGTTCATGGAGGTGCTGGGCATCGGCGTGCTGATCACCGGCGCCTCCGCCATGGGCAAGAGCGAACTGGCGCTGGAGCTGATCTCCCGCGGTCACCGCCTGGTGGCGGACGATGCTCCAGAATTCGCCCGTATCGCACCCGACATCATCAGCGGCAGCTGCCCGGCGGTGTTGCAGGATTTTCTCGAGGTGCGGGGACTCGGCGTGCTCAACATTCGCGCCATGTTCGGTGACAGCGCGATCAAACAACAGAAATATCTGCAGCTGATCGTGCACCTCCAGCCGATGGACAAGGACGAACTGGACCGTATCGACCGCCTGCAGGGAAGTTACTCCAGCCGCGACCTGCTCGGGCTGCAGATCGCCAAGGTGACCCTGCCGGTGGCCCCCGGAAGAGAGATGGCCGTACTGGTGGAGACAGCCGTGCGCCAGTACATCCTGCTGCAGAATGGCCATGATGCCGCCAAGGAGTTCATCGAACGGCAGCAACAGGCGATCGACGGGCAGTCAGCCAAGGAGCGAAGCCACTAAATCAAGCAGGTGTGAGGGCCTGCCATCTCCTGGCTTTCCTCGCGGTGGGAAAAGATAGTACTTGCCATTCGGCGCTATTTCTGTAAAAAACTCTGTTCACAGAACATCCTGGCAACAGCGGCACGACCCGAGAACACTCCATGAAACTGGTCATCGTCACCGGCCTCTCCGGCTCGGGCAAGAGCATTGCCCTGAACACACTGGAAGACCAGGGCTACTATGCCATCGACAACCTGCCGGTATTCCTGCTGCCCCCTTTTGCCGAGACCCTCGCATCACAGCAGGACCCCCGTTTCCAGCGTACCGCCGTAGGCATAGATGCGCGCAGCCAACCGGCTGAGCTGGATGGCGTGACCCATCTCCTGCGCTCCCTCCGCAGCCAGGGCATCGACAGCGAGATCCTGTTTCTGGAGGCACAGAGCGACACCCTGATCAAGCGCTACAGCGAAACCCGCCGCCGCCACCCTTTGTCCGACGACGAACACCCGCTGGCGGAGGCGATCGCCCTGGAGCGGGAGATCCTCGAACCCTTTCTCGACGCCGCCGATCTGCGCATCGACACCACCCACACCAACGTCCACCAGCTGCGGGACATGATCATTTCACGGGTCGCCAAACGCCCCAGCAGCGGCATCTCCCTGCTGTTCGAGTCGTTTGGCTTCAAACACGGCGTACCGCGGGATGCAGACCTGGTCTACGACGTACGCTGTCTGCCCAACCCCTACTGGCACCCGGAACTGCGGCCACAGACCGGCCGGGACGATGCGGTCGCCCGGTTTCTGGAAAAAGATGACCGGGTGCAGCAGCTGCAGCTGGATATCCGCTATTTTCTGGAACGCTGGATCCCCTGTTACGAAGCCGACGGTCGCAGCTACCTGACCATCGCCATCGGTTGTACCGGCGGACAACACCGCTCGGTCTATCTGACGGAACAACTCTCCAGCCATTTTCGCAGCAACGGTTATCTGACCCTGGTCCGCCATCGCGAACTGCCATGATCAGCCGGGACCTGGAAATCATCAACAAATTGGGGTTGCATGCCCGGGCGGCAGCCAGATTCGTCACCCTCGCCTCCAGTTTCGACTGTGACATCCATCTGTTACGGCAAGGGAACAGGGTCAACGGCAAGAGCATCATGGGGGTGATGATGCTGGCCGCGGGCCAGGGTACCCGGCTCACCCTGATCACCGACGGCACCGATGAGATCCGTGCAGCCGATGCCTTGTGTGAACTGGTCGCCGACCGTTTCGGGGAGGACGAATGACCCTAGCCTGCGCCGGTATCGGTATCACCCGCGGGGTCGCCATCGGCCAGGCCCATCTGCTCTCCCGCGGCAGCCTGGACGTGACCCCGGGCTTCGTCACCCGGCAACAGGTCCCGGACGAGGTGGACCGTTTCCGTCAGGCCCTCTCTGGCGCCCGCCGGGCCCTGCGCTCGGTGCGCAAGAAGATCCCTGCCAATACGCGCAACGACATCGCAGCCTTCATCGATACCCATCTGTTGATGCTGGAGGACGCCGCATTGGCCGAGGCCCCGATCGAGCACATCCGCGGACAGGGCTGTAGCGCGGAGTGGGCCCTGCAGATCCAGCGCGATGCCCTGATCGAGGCATTCGACCTGATGGAGGATCCCTATCTGCGCACCCGCAAGGACGATGTGGATCATGTAGTGAACCAGATCCTGAAGATCCTGCTGAAGAAGGATGACGACGATATGTCCGCACTGCACGGGCGCATCGTGTTGGCCCAGGATCTGACCCCGGCGGATGTAATCCTGATGCACCACCAAGGGGTGGCCGGCTTCATCACCGAGAGCGGCGGCCCCATGTCTCACACCGCCATCCTGGCCCGCAGCCTCAATATCCCCGCCATAGTCGGCGTGCATCACGTCACCCGTACACTGCAACACGGGGAGCAGTTGGTGATCGACGCCCGCCCCGGCATGGTGCTGGCAGACGTCGACGACCACATCCTCTCCCACTATCAGAGCCGCATCCAGGCATCCAGGGAGCGGGGCACGGCGCTGCGCGCCCTGATCAAGCAACCTGCAATCACCATCGATGGTGAACGGGTGCAGCTGATGGCCAACATCGAGCTGCCGGAGGAGATAGAGATCACCCGCGGCCTCGCCGCCGACGGCGTCGGCCTCTATCGCACCGAATATCTCTACATGAACCAGACCGACGCACCGGACGAAGAGGCCCACTTTGCAGCCTACCGCCAGGTGGTGGAGGGGCTGAACGGCATTCCAATCACCATCCGCACCCTCGACCTGGGTGCGGACAAACCCCTGCCGGGTCGTTTCAACCGATCCTCACCGCCCGGCACCAATCCGGCCCTGGGGTTACGCGCCATCCGCCTGTGTCTGAAAGAGCCGGAACTGTTCCTGCCCCAACTCCGCGCCATCCTGCGGGTGGCGGTGCTGGGACCGGTGCGCATCATGGTACCCATGTTGTCAGGGTTGCAGGAGGTGCGGTTACTGCGGGAGATGCTGGACGAAGCGATGCAGAGCCTGTCCCAGGACGGTCTGCCCTTCAATCCGGATGTGGCGGTTGGCGGGATGATCGAGGTGCCGGCGGCAGCCCTCTGCGCCGACGCCTTCGCCCAGGTGCTGGATTTTCTCTCCATCGGCACCAATGACCTGATCCAGTACTGCCTCGCCATCGATCGTCTGGATGACGAAGTGACCTATCTCTACGACCCCCTGCATCCGGCGGTGCTACGCCTGATCCAGCTGGTGATCGACGCCGGACACCGTCATCAGACACCGGTCAGCATGTGCGGAGAGATGGCGGGCGACCCGAGCTTCATCCCACTGCTGCTGGGCATGGGTCTGCGTGAATTCAGCATGCAACCCGGCGCCCTGCTGGAGGCCAAACGGCTGCTGCGCAACCTCGATGCCACATCGCTGCAACAGCAGGTGAGCGAACTGATGTCCAATCTGGGCCAGCCGGAGAGCGCAATGCTGCTGGACCGGCTCTGCCAGATGGCCCAACAGACGGAACAGGGCGCCACCTGAGCAAGTCGTCGGGACCCGGCACAACTGGTACACTGTATCGGCGCCCGGTGTCCCTTGTCGCTCCATCACCGCCGGTATCCTGAGGAAGCCCCTTTCGCATGTCCCAACATCAGATCGAAAATAGCGAAGATACACGCCTGGATCGACTACGGACAGTACTCGACAGCGGTACCCTGCAACAGGCCCGGCGGATGCTCAATGCCCTCACCCCAGGCGAGATCGCACACCTGCTCGAATCGCTGCCGCTGACCGAGCGTGAGATCATCTGGGAACTGGTCAGTGATGAGAACGAAGGTGAAGTGCTGGTCCATCTCACCGACGAGGTGCGGGCCGATCTGATCAACAAGATGAACCGGGCGGAGCTGGTGGCCGCCACGGAGGGGCTGGAGACCGACGACCTGGCCGACTTGGTGCAGGAACTGCCACGGGCCATCACCCAGGAGATCATCGACTCGCTGGACCACCAGCACCGGGAACGGCTGGAAGCGGTGCTCTCCTTCCCGGAGGACACCGCCGGCGGCCTGATGAATCCGGACGCCATCACGGTGCGGCCAGAGGTGACCCTGGACGTGGTAATGCGTTATCTGCGCCGCATCCGTGAGCACATCCCTCCCCGCACCGACAGCCTGATGGTGGTCAACCGCGAAGGTAAATATCTGGGCGTGCTGAACTTGGCCGATCTGGTCACCCACGATCCGGACGAGACGGTGGCCGAGGTGATGTCGCTGGACGTACGCCCGATCCCCGCCACCTGGGAAGACAACCAAGTGGCCAGCCTGTTCGAACAGCACGACCTGCTGTCGGCACCGGTGGTGGACGAGAACGGCATCCTGCTCGGCTATATTACCGTGGACGACGTGGTCGACGTGATCCGCGAAGAGGGTGAACACCATTTCATGGGCCAGGCCGGTCTGTCCGAGGAAGAAGACATGTTCGCCCCGGTGCTC
>CAZJCM010000015.1:0-55775 GCA_964544655.1 uncultured Sedimenticola sp.
AACTCGCGACCCCAACCTTGGCAAGGTTGTGCTCTACCAGCTGAGCTATTCCCGCATCGCTCTCAGATGAGGGCGCTATTTTAGCCACCCTGAGGTTGCTGTCAACCCTATTTGGTGATTATTTTTCCACCGTCTCTTCCGCATGCCGACCGGACAGGCTGGGCCAGGCGGCGCGAAGATAGACCACCATCGACCAGAGGGTGAGAACCGCCGCCATGTAGAGCAGCAGGAAGCCGATGCTGTAGGTTGGCATACCGGCAATCGGGTTACGGTAGATCAGGAGGAAGATGGCTCCCATCTGTGCCGCGGTCTTGATCTTGCCGATGATGGAGACGGCCACCATGGCGCGGGCACCAAGCTCGGCCATCCACTCACGCAGGGCGGAGATGGTGATCTCGCGGCCGATGATGACCAGCGCCGGTATCGCCAGGGCCGGGCTGGGATCCGCCTGGATCAGCAGCACCAGGGCGGTGGCCACCATCAGCTTGTCGGCCACCGGATCGAGGAACGCCCCCAGCGCCGAGACCAGGTTCATGCGCCGGGCCAGGTAACCATCGAGCCAGTCGGTGAAGCCGGCGAGGGCGAACACCAGGGCGCAGGCCTGGGCCGCCCAGGTCCAAGGCAGGTAGAACAGGACGACGAATACGGGTATCAGGGCGATACGCAGCAGCGTCAGTATGTTAGGGATATTGGACTTCATGTGCCCACACTATGGTTCCTCGCCGTGAAAGGCCCGGTAGATCTGATCCGCCAGCTGCCGGCTGATCCCCTGCACCCGCGTCAGATCCTCGATCCCGGCACGGGAGACCCCCTGCAGGCCGCCAAACTGTTTCAACAGGCGCTGCCGGCGCTTCGGGCCAATGCCCGGGAGTGTCTCCAGGACCGATGTCCGACGCTGTTTGTCTCGACGCTGCCGATGGCCGGTAATGGCGAAGCGGTGTGCCTCATCCCGTATCTGCTGAATCAGATGCAGAGCCGGTGAGTTGGCCGGCAGTATAATCGGGGGCTTGTCCGGGGACAAGAACAGCTGCTCCATGCCGGGCTTGCGATCCGGGCCCTTGGCCACCCCCACCAGCAGTACACCGCTGACACCCAACTCCTCCAGCACCCCGCGCACGGCCTTCAGTTGTCCCTTGCCGCCATCGATGAACAGGATGTCCGGCAGCTGCCCCTCACCCGATTGGATGCGGGTATAGCGCCGGGTCAGGGCCTGGGCCATGGCGGCGTAGTCGTCACCCGGCTCGATACCTTCGATATTGAAGCGCCGATAGTCCCGCTTCAGGGGGCCTTCCTGGTTGAACACCACACAGGAGGCCACGGTCAGCTCACCACCGGTGTGGCTGATGTCGAAGCACTCCATGCGCCCGGGCGGCGCATCCAGCCGGAATGCCTCCTGCAGGGCATCGACCTTCTGCTGCATGCCCGCCTTGCTGGCCAGACACGAATCCAGGGCCAGACGCGCGTTCTGCCGGGCCATCTCCAGCCAGCGGGCACGGTCGGCCCTGACCCGGTGGTGAATATGGACCCGGTGCCCGGCCTCCCCGCTCAGGGCCTCCTGCAGCAGTTCCAGCTCCTCCGGGGGGGCGCTGACGATGATCTCACGGGGAATCTGGCGGCCCAGATAGTATTGGCTGATGAAGGCCGCGATCACGGCAGCGGGTTCGGCGCTGTCCGGCATGCGGGGATAGAACACCCGGTTGCCCAGATTGCGGCCATTGCGGATGAAGAACAGCTGTACGCAGGCCGCGCCACCTTCCACCGCTGCGGCGACGATATCCAGATCACCTCGCTCACCGCTCACATATTGCCGCTCCTGCACCCGCTGCAGGGCACTGATCTGATCCCGGTAGCGGGCCGCCAGCTCGAACGCCAGGGTCGCGGAGGCGGCCTCCATACGGGCCACCAGATCATCGACCACCTGCCCTGCCTTCCCCTCCAGAAAACGCACCACATCCTGCACGTCCTGGTCATAGCGGGCCTCGTCGACCAACCCCACACAGGGGGCGGTGCAACGTTTTATCTGGTACTGCAGACAGGGACGGGAGCGGTTGCGATAGAAGCTGTCCTCACACTGGCGCACCGGAAACAGCTTCTGTATCAACCGCAGGGTCTCGCGTACGGCCCCGGAACTGGGATAGGGGCCAAAGAAACGGCCACCGCCCTTCTTGGCCCCACGGTGGAAGGCGAGACGGGGAAAGGGGCCGGCGGAGAGGTGGATATAGGGATAGCTCTTGTCATCCCGCAATAAAATATTATAGCGCGGTTTGAGGGACTTGATCAGGTTGTTCTCCAGGATCAGCGCCTCGGCTTCGGTGTGGGTCACCGTCACTTCGATGGCGCGGATACGGGAGACCATGAGTTGCAGCCGCCGGTTGAGAGAGCGGGAGAAATAGCTGCCGACCCGCCGCTTCAGATCCCGTGCCTTGCCCACATAGAGGACATCACCCGCCTGATCCAGCATGCGATAGACGCCGGGCCGGCTGGTCAGGCTGTTGAGAAAGGATTTGTGATCGAAGGGAATATCAGGCATCTGCCGATTATACCCATCTCCTTCAGCGTGAGGATCGGCGGATACGCTGTGCTTATCCGTCCAGCAGCGCTCTGGCACGCTGAAAGACCGCCTGGAACATCTCCGGTGTCAGACGCCGGGTCTGGGTGTTGTAGCGGCTGCAATGATAGGAATCGATCAGCCGCAGGCCGCCAGGCAGCAGATGCAGCCGGTCATGACCGAATTTCCAGGCTGACAACTTCAATCCGGTCGCGCGCAGCACCGCATTGTGGGCAATGGTGCCAAGGGCTATGACCACGGCACCATCGGGCATCTGCGACAGCTCCTCGCCGAGGAACCGGTTGCAGGTGGCGATCTCGCTGCCGACGGGCTTGTTCTGGGGCGGGAGGCACTTCACCGCATTGGTGATGCGGCAGTCGTGCAGCCGCAGGCCGTCGTCGGCGGCAGTGGACTCGGCGGCGCTGGCGAAACCGAAATGGTGCAGGGTCTGATACAGCAGGATACCGGCATAGTCACCGGTGAAGGGCCTGCCGGTAGCATTGGCACCATGCATACCGGGGGCCAGGCCGACCACCAGCAGGCGTGCGGCCGGATCTCCGAACGGCGCTACCGGGCGGGCATGGTAGTCAGGGTATTGCATCCTTACCTGATCAAGAAACTCCGCCAGCCGCGGGCACTGGCGGCAATCGATGTCGAAGGTCATCAGCTGCTGTTGCCGATCATGCCATAGCGCAGGGCGAGGTGAGTCAGCTCCACATCCGTGTTTACGTTGAGCTTTTCGAACAGGCGGTGGCGATAGGTGCTGACGGTCTTCGGGCTGAGGCAAAGTACGTCGGAGATCTCCTGGGTCTTGTGCCCCTGGGTAATCATCAGAAAGACCTGCATCTCCCGCTGGGAGAGCTTGCTGAACGGCGTGTTGGGGTCGACGCCGGTGAGACGGGCCAGGGTGAGCTTCTTCGACACCTCGCTGGAGACGAAGGGCTTGCCTGCACTGACGGTATGTATCGCCTCGAACAGCTCTTCCGCCGGACAGCCCTTGGTCAGATAGCCCAAGGCACCGGCCTCGTGCAGCTGTTCGGGAAAGGGGGCATCGGTGTGGACGGTGACGGCGATGATCTGGGTTTTCGGGTGCAGGCGTTTGATCTTGCGCGTGGCCTCGATACCGCCGATGCCCGGCATGTTGACGTCCATCAGCACCAGGTCAGGGCCCAGGCTCTTCACCTTTTCCAGGGCATCCTCGCCGCTGTTCGCCTCGCCCACCACGTCGACCTCCGGCTCCGCCCCAAGGATGTGGCGGAATCCGGTACGCACCAGTTCGTGATCGTCGACGAGCAGGACCCTGATCATGTTTTCCCTGACAAAAAAAATTATAGATGCCATCTCTAGAACTGGTCAGATTATCAAATCTGCCGGAAAATGTCAGGTATTACACTACGCTATGTGGTCAGTCGCCGGTAGATATCGGAAACCTTCAGCGGCAGCTGACTTACCTGATCCACCACCGTGTAAGCCGCCGGACCATACAGATGGGGCAGATAGTCCCGCGCCTGCTCATCGATGGTGATGCAATAAGAGTGGATGCCGTTGCGCCGCGCCTCGATCAGGGCACGGCGGGTATCCTCGATGCCGTATTCGCCGCGATAGTTGTCATAATCGTCCGGCTTGCCATCCGAGATCGTGATCAATATACGGGTACGGGCATCGATCTCCATCAGCAACTTGCTCAGATGACGGATGGCGAACCCCATCCGGGTGTAGTCCTTGGGCCGGATACCGCTGATACGGGCCTGCACCTCTGCATCGTAGGGTTCGGTGAAATGCTTGATGTGGTAGAGCTCGCAGCGCTTGCGGGTGATACTGGAGAATCCGTAGATGGCATAGCGGTCACCCAGGCTCTCCAGCGCCTCGCACAGCAGGAGCAGGGATTCCCGTTCCGCATCATTGATCCACCCCTTGGTCGAACCGCTCATGTCCACCATGAAGATGACGGCGATGTTGCGCTCGGTCCGGTGCATGCGGGTGAACAGCCGATCGGACATCTCACTGCCGTCCCGCGCATCGGCCAGGGCCTCCACCAGCGCATCCAGGTCCACCTCGTCACCATCGGGCTGCCGCTTCAGCAGCCGGTTTTCATCCCGCATCGCCTCGAACACCTTGCGCAGGTGTTTCACCAGCCCGCTGTACTTGTCCAGGGTCTCGGCGACGAAACCGTCATACACCGGCGGTACTGTCTTTTCCCGCATGGCACACCAGTTCTTGCGATAATGCTGACGCTGAAAATCCCATTCCTGGTAGAGACAGGCGCCTTCTTCATGGTAGGTGCCGCTCCAGACCTCATCCGGGTCCGCCTCCTGCTCTTCGAGCAGAGTGGGATCATACGCCCCCGGCCCCGCCGGCTGCAGGTACTCATCGGGAATCTCCCCCAGATCGAGGATGATGGAACTCATCAGCTGCCGCGCCTGCTCCGGCAGTGGCAGCGGCTTACCATCCAGGAAGATCTCGGTGCGCATCTCATCCGGCCGCTCCGGATCCGGGATTTCACGCTTGCTGAAGCGGCGGGAATTCTGCCCGGATGCCGGTTGTTCACCGGACCGCTTTTCGTTCAGCTCATCCTCTATCAGCTTCAGGGTGACGCGGAAGCGCTTCTTCTCTTCCTCCAGTCGCGCCGCCATGCACGTCTGTACCGCCTCCAGGTCCAGCTCACCCTGGTGGAACGGTACCGCACAGGGCGGCAAGGATTCGAGGGCCAGCACCTTCCGCAACACCATCGCCGAGGTAATCTCCGGCTGACCCGCCCAGCTCTGCAGGGCGCGCCAGGCGGCGGGCAGCGGCTCACTCCCCAATCCCTGCGCCAGCTCCGGAAACAGCCGGTAAAGGCCGGGCAGCTCCCGGGCGATGCGGGCTTCCAGACGCAACCCTTCCAGGACGCGAAACCGCTCCAGCAGCCGTTCCGGTTCGGGATGAACGGCCAGCGCCTCCACCAGCGGGGCGCGGAAGGTGCCAAAGCGAATCTGTGCCCAGAGGCCGACCAGCAACGCCTTGTAGAGCAGGAAATTCTCCCGTGGGGTCGGCAACCAGGCCATGACCGGCGGCAGATAGAGGGTTTCGGTGTCCGTGTGGATCCGTTCACCGGGCTCGATGGCGAGGCGCCGCCCGTACAGCCCATGGAGAAAGCCATGCAGTACGCCTGTCACCTCTTCCAGCACCGACCCGCTGGCCCGCTGCCGGCTGAGCTGGACGAAATCATCCAGTCCGCCCATCACCTGCAGCGCCGGATGCAGCCCCTCCCGGTCGTAGACGTCCATCGCATGCAACGCCCAGGCCTCGACCATCTCCCGCTCCATCGCCGCCAGGGCGCGAGTCGCGTGGCAGGCGTATTGATAGCCCAGTTCGATATTGGTGCTGGCGACCCGCGCCACCCAGCTCAATACATAGGCGCGCTCATGGGCCGCCAGCTCAGCGATGCTCAGCGCCGGGACGCGGGTGTTGCGAAAGGAGAATTCCACCTCCAGGATCTCATCGAGCCTGGACTCGATGGCTTCAGAAGAGTGAGGAGGAGAGTTCATCGACGGTAGTCAGCATCTCCTGATCATCGGTCAGGGCCAGGGCAATGGCGCCACGGCAGGCAGAGACCGAATCGACGCCAGAGGCTATCAGCTTGGCTGCATGTACCAGCAGGCGGGTGCTGGCGCCCTCCTCCAGCCCACTGCCTTTCAGGTTGCGGGTCATGGCGGCGAATTTCACCAGTCGTTCGGCGGTGACCTGATCGACCGCGGATTCGCGCATGATGATGGCGGCTTCCAGTTCCGGCGTGGGGTAATCGAATTCGAGGGCGACGAAGCGCTGGCGGGTGCTCTGCTTCAGATCCTTGAGCACACTCTGATAGCCCGGATTATAGGAGATGGTGAGACAGAACTCCGGCGGCGCCTCGATCAGGCTGCCGAGCTTTTCCATCGGCAGCACCCGGCGATCGTCTGCCAATGGGTGGATCACCACCATGGTATCCTTCCGCGCCTCCACGACCTCATCCAGATAACAGATGCCGCCGGCACGCACCGCCTGGGTCAGCGGACCGTCGACCCAGCTGGTCTCGCCACCCTTGATCAGATAGCGCCCCACCAGATCGGAGGCGGTGAGATCGTCGTGGCAGGAGACGGTGATCAACGGCCGTTGCAGACGCCAGGCCATATACTCCATGAAGCGGGTCTTGCCGCAACCGGTGGGCCCTTTCAGCAGTACCGGCAGGCCGTTGGCGTAGGCTGCCTCGAAGATGCCGATCTCATCGCCGGTGGGCTGGTAGAACGGCTCTTCGGTTACCCGGTATTGGTCGAGCTTGAGGGCCTTCGGCTGGGTCATGGATGATCCTGTGCGTAACCGTTCAGCTGCATTTTGGGGCATCACTGTCCGGAACAGCACGCCATATGGGCCTGTCAGGCATCGAACGGGTGTCGCAGCACCAGCGTTTCGGCGCGATCCGGGCCAGTGGAAATCACATCCACCGGCGCACCGCACAGCTCCTCGATCTTTTTCAGGTAGGCCCGTGCATTTTCCGGCAGATCTGCATATGACAGGGTGCCCACGGTGGACTGTTGCCAGCCGGGCAGTTCGATATAGACCGGCTCGCACTTCTCGAATCCATCGGCGCCGACCGGCGGCACGTTCACTTCCTTGCCGTCCAGTTTGTAGGCGACACAGATCTTGATCGTCTCCAGTTCATCCAGCACGTCCAGCTTGGTGATACACATGCCGGTCACGCTGTTGATCTCCAACGAGCGGCGCAGGGCGACGCTGTCGAGCCAGCCACAGCGGCGTTGGCGGCCGGTGGTGGCGCCGAATTCGTGCCCCTTCTCACCCAGATGCTGTCCCACGTCGTCGAACAGTTCGGTGGGGAACGGGCCGGCGCCGACACGGGTGGTATACGCCTTCACGATACCCAGCACGTAGTCGATGCTGCGCGGACCGACGCCGCTGCCGCTGCAGGCCCCGCCGGCAGTGGTATTGGACGAGGTGACATAGGGATAGGTGCCGTGGTCGATGTCCAGCAGCGCCCCCTGGGCCCCTTCGAACATGATGCTCTTGCCCTGGGCACGCAGCTCGTGCAGTTCGCCGGTGACGTCCGTGGCCAACGGCCGCAAGCGCTCAGCCTGGGCCAGGGCCTCGTCCAGCACCTGCTGATAGTCCACCGTTTCGAACTTGTAATAGTGCTCGAGGGCGAAGTTGTGATACTCCATCACCTCGCGCAGCCGCTCACTAAAATGGGCCGCATCCAGCATCTCGCCAAAGCGGATGCCGCGCCGGGAAACCTTGTCTTCATAGGCCGGACCGATGCCCCGGCCGGTGGTGCCGATGGCCTTCTTGCCCCGGGCGTGTTCCCGGGCCTGATCCAGAGCGATGTGATAGGGCAGGATCAGCGGACAGGACTCGCTGATGCCCAGACGCTCGAAGGCCGGTACGCCGCCCTGTTCGAGCATATCCAATTCTTCCAGCAGGGCGCTGGGGGAGAGCACCACACCGTTGCCGATCAGACAGCGCACCCCGTCGCGCAGGATACCGGAAGGGATCAGGTGCAGCACCGTCTTTTCACCCTCGATCACCAGGGTGTGGCCGGCATTGTGCCCGCCCTGAAACCGCACCACTGCCGCCGCACGATCGGTCAGCAGATCGACAATCTTTCCCTTCCCCTCATCGCCCCATTGGGTGCCGATGACTACAACGTTCTTTCCCATCTCTATGCTCTCTGGTTATAGGGTGCGTACTGCACCTTGCCATCATTCCCCTCTCCCGCGGAGGGTGTGTCAAACCTACAAAATCACAGGGTCGAGCGAAATGGCCCCTGCCCCCCTCTCCCGAAGGACGCCGTAACCCCATCCCAGGGGGGCTCGGCTGCGGCCATCCAGGCCGCAGACGCCTCCGGGAGAGGGAGCAGGAACCATCAAGTTGGATTAAACCCAGACGCAAAACCCTTCACGCGCATCGTTTCTGTCAGACCGCCACCGGAACCCAGTCATCGCCCTGCCGCTGCAGCTGCTCCCCGCAGCCCATGGCGGCGGCGTCGGCCTCCTGACCAGGCAATGCCATGATGACCCGCCTGCCGGCACTGCGCAAATCCGCCACCCGCTGCTGCAGCACGGGATCATCCACCGCCGGGGCGAATATCCCGGGCATCTCGGCCGCAGCCGCGGCGTACCCGCCCAGCCGGTGCAGCCGGTTCAGGTTGGCACTGAAACCGCAAGCGGGCCGGGCACGGCCAAAGACCCGGCCGATATCGTCATAGCGCCCCCCCCGCGCCACCTCCTGCCCCGTTCCCGGGAGGAAGGCGGCGAATACCGGGCCGGTATGATAATGGTATCCACGCAGCTCTGCGAGGTCATAATGCACCGGCAGATCAGGATGCAGCTGCTTCAGCCGCTGATCCAGGCGCGACAGCTCATCCAATGCGGCAAGCACCTCCGGGCTGGCTGCTGCCAGCTGGCTGCGGGCATCCTGCAGCACATCATCGCCGCTGAGTTCCGCCAGGGCCACCAGCATATCGCCGACGGCGGCGGTAATACCGAATCCCTCGATCAGGGCGTGCAGTTCCGGCACCGCCTTGCGTTGCAGGGCATCGAACAGGGCCAGTTCCTGATCTTCCGCAAGGCCGGCCTGGCGGGCCAGACCACGGAAGATACCGACATGGCCGAGGTCCAGATAGATCCCCTGCAAGCCGGCACGGCCCAGGGATTCCAGCATCAGCTGGATGATCTCCAACTCGGCCTCGATACCCTTATAGCCATACAGTTCGGCGCCCACCTGCAGCGGTGAGCGGGAACCGCTCAGCTCGTCGCTGCGGGTCTTCAGTGTGGTGCCGAGGTAACAGAGCCGGGTCGGGCATTCACGCCGCAACTGATGGGCATCGATACGCGCCGCCTGGGGTGTGATGTCAGCGCGGATACCCAGGGTTCGCCCGGTGATCTGATCGGTCAGCTTGAAGGTCTGGATGTCCAGATCCCGGCCGGTGCCGGTAAGCAGTGAGTCCAGGTATTCGATGAACGGGGGAAAGATCAGTTCATATCCCCAGCTGTAGTAGAGGTCCAGCAGTTCACGCCGCAGACGCTCCAGCGAGCCCGCCTCCGGCGGCAGGATCTCATCGATTCCTTCTGGCAGTAACCAGTGCTTGTGGTTTGTCATCTTCGCCTCCAGGTGCCGGAGTCAAATCGCCTCCACAGCCGTCGGTTCCTCACCATCGTGATCGATGTAGTTAGATTTCGGCATCCCATGGTCAATTCACCAGGTACAGCATGACCACGCCCAGGACCATGCTGACCAGGCCACTGGTACGCAGAGAACGGTCATCCATCTCCGCCATCATCTGCATCACCCGGCGCATACCGGCCGGGTTGATGAAGGGCAGGATACCCTCTATCACCAGGACCAGGGCCAGCGCGATCAGTAGTTCATGCCACATGATTTCTATTCGGCGTCCGTCGTGCAACAGCATGATCGGGGCGCGGCTTGCACCAGGAAGCGTGCCGATGGCAGAGGTCGGGTAAACATTTCATCAGCCAACCTCTGCCCCCTCGACACATCTCCCGGCGTCCCGCACCCCGGCATGAGCCTCCGGGTAGAGACCGGATCTCAGCGATTGCCTTCCCGATTCTTGAAATACTGAAAGAATTCGGAATCGGGCTCCAGCACCATCATGTCATTGCCGCTCTCGAAGATTCTGCGATAGGCGTGGAGGCTGCGATAGAAGGCATAGAACTCGCGATTCCGGTCATAGGCCTGGGCAAAGATCTCTGCCGCCTTGCCGTCTCCCTCACCCTTCAACTGCTCGGCCTGCTTGTAGGCATCGGCAAGAATCACCGTCTGCTGACGATCCGCATCGGCACGAATACGCTCCGCCGCCTCTGCACCTTTGGCCCGCAGATCCCTGGCCACCCGCTCGCGTTCTGCGCGCATGCGGTCGTAGACCGATTCACTGACCTCGGGTGGCAGGTCGATCTGCTTCACCCTGACGTCGATGATCTCGACCCCCAGTTCGGCCGCCTTCTCATCTGCATCCTTGGTCAGCAGGGCCATGATCTCGGCGCGTTCGCCAGAGACCACTTCCTGAATGGTACGCTTGCCGAACTCGTTGCGCAGGCTGGTGTTGATGCGCTCGGAGAGGAGCCGCGAGGTCTTCGCCGGATTGCCACCGGTGGCACGGAAAAACTGGGCCGTGTTGGAGATCCGCCACTTGGCGTAGGAATCGACGATCACGTCCTTCTTTTCTATCGTGAGAAAGCGCTCAGGCCGGGCATCGAGGGTCTGGATGCGGCCATCGAACTTCTTCACGTCATTCAGTATCGGCACCATCCAGTGCAGACCCGGCTCATAATCGGCGTCGACGATCTTACCCAGACGCAGTTTCAGAGCCACTTCCCACTCGTTGACCACGAAGGCCGAGGAGTAGATCAGGCCCATCACGACCACCGCAGCGATGGCCATCAGGTTCATTTTTCCAGTGTTCATCAACGGCTTCTCCTGGCGCGGTTGACATCCCGGCGACGCTGTTCAGTCGCTTTCTTCACCCGCTCCGGCAACGTATAACTGCGGGCCTCGGTCATAGGGGTACCGGGGGATGACTGCATTAGCTTGTCCAGGGGCAGGTACATCAGGCTGTTGCCACCCTTCACGTCCAAGAGGACCTTGTTGGTATTGGCCAGCATCTGTTCCACCGTATCCAGGTAGAGCCGCTGCCGGGTCACCTCGGGGGCCTTCTCATACTCGGCCAGCACCGCCAGGAAGCGGGAGGTCTCACCCTCCGCCTCGGCGATCACCCGGTCGCGGTAGGCCTTCGCATCCTCCACCTGTCTGGCGGCGCCACCACGCGCCTTGGGGATCACCTCATTGGCGTAGGCCTCGGCCTGGTTCTCCTGCCGGGCCTTGTCCTCACGCGCCTTGATGGCGTCGTCGAAGGCGCTCTTCACCTGCTCCGGCGGCTTGGCCGGCTGCATGTTCACACTGGTCACCTCGAGGCCGCTGCGGTAGATATTGATCAGCTCCTGGGCGCGGTGCTTGATGTCGGCGGCGATGGAGCTGCGCCCTTCGGTGAGAATGAAGTCGAGCTTGCTCTTGCCGATGGTCTCGCGTACCGCCGTCTCGGTGGCATCACGCATGGTCTTTTCCGGATTCTGGTCCTGGAACAGATAGTCCGCCGCGTCCTGGATCTTGGACTGGATGGTCAACTCGATATCGATGATGTTCTCATCGCTGGTGAGCATCTGCGCCTCGTGCCGGAACGAGGAGATCTGATCCACATTCACCTTCACCACCCTGTCGATCAGGGGAATCAGGAAATGAGGACCTGGCTGCGTCACCTCTCTATAGGCGCCAAAGCGCATCACCACGCCCCGCTCTGCAGGATCGACGATATAGAAGCTGTTCACGCCCAGCAGTACGGCCAGCACGACCAGAACCAGGATGGCGACGCCCTTGAAACCCGGTATGCCGGGGCCACCGCCAGGCCGGTCAGTCTTACCGCCACCACCTTTACCGCCACCGAACAGGCCGCCGAGGCGCTCCTGTATCTTTTTCACCACTTCATCCAGGTCTGGCGGACCCTGGTCTTTACCCCCGCCACTCCAGGGGTCTTTCTTGTCACCACCCGGTTCGTTCCAGGCCATCGAATACTCCGTCTAACTCTAGTTTGTATGCTGGTCGACCCAGCAGTCGGAAATCATGAAACAAAATCCTTCGCTGCCCCATGATGCAGACGAAAGAACGATTTTAGGTGGGTTGGTATTGCGGGGCAAGTGCTGATCAGGCAATCAGACGCTTCTCCAGGGTTTCATCCTGACTGGAGAGCCGGTCGTACGCCTTGCGCGGCAGTTCAACATCCAACTCCCAGCCACCATCGTCCAGGGCCCGCTCTGACAATACCCGCCCCAGTTCGAACAACCGTGCACGCAGCCGCCCATCGGCCGGCGACAGATGAAACTGCCGGCGCACATGCTCCTGATGAAAAAAATCGGACAGGGCCTGCAGCAGCAGGTCCATCCCTTCACCCGTGGCCGCCGACAGCCAGACCCGCTGTACCTGGCCGTCCTCGCTGCACTCGATATGGGGCGCCACCCCATCCAGCAGGTCGATCTTATTGTAGACCTCGATCTGGGGCACCTTCTCTGCACCGATCTGTTGCAGTACATCGTTCACTTCATGGACACAGACCGCCCGCTGATGACTCTCTGCATCGATCACGTGCAGCAACAGGGCCGCGTCCGTGGTCTCCTGCAGGGTGGAACGAAAGGCGGCCACCAACTCATGGGGCAGGTGGGAGATGAACCCCACCGTATCCGCCAGCACCACCGCCTCGTCCGCCGGCAGCTCCACCCGGCGCAGCGTCGGATCGAGGGTGGCGAACAGCTGATCCGCCGCATAGACGCCGGAATCCGTCAGCCGGTTGAACAGGGTCGATTTACCGGCATTGGTATAGCCGACCAGGGAGACCGTCGGCAGCTCGGCCTTGACCCGCGCCTTGCGCCCCTGCTCGCGCTGACTCTCCACCTTTTCCAGCCGCCGCCGGATCTGGGCGATACGATGGTTCAGCAACCGGCGATCGGTCTCCAGCTGGGTCTCACCCGGACCTCGCAGGCCGATACCGCCCTTCTGCCGCTCCAGATGGGTCCAGCCACGCACCAGACGGGTGGATAGATGGCGCAACTGGGCCAACTCCACCTGCAATTTACCTTCGAAAGACCTGGCCCGCTGAGCGAAGATATCGAGAATCAGACCGGTGCGATCCACCACCCTGCATTCGAACTCGCGCTCCAGATTGCGCTCCTGGCTCGGTGACAGTGCATGGTTGAAGATCACCAGTTCCGCCCCCTCCGCCTGTACCAGCGCCTTCACCTCTTCGGCCTTGCCACGGCCGATATAGAGGCGTGGATCAGGTACCTTGCGGCTGCCGACCACCATGGCGACCGGGCGCGCACCGGCAGACGCGGAAAGTTCCTGAAACTCGGAAAGTTCGTCTGGATCGGGCCTGCACCCGATATCGATGTGTACGAGAACCGCCTTTTCGCCGGTTCGTGGACGTTCAAACATCAATCAATACGAGGTGCAGGCATGAAGGGGAGGGAGACAAGATCAGAAATTACCTGGATCAACGGCACTATCTTGGCTGCTTGGCAGACGGACGTTGCGGGATGGCACGACCGTGGAAATGGCGTGTTTGTATACCATCTGGCTTACCGTGTTCTTCAGTAAGACCACGAACTGATCAAAAGACTCGATTTGCCCCTGCAGTTTGATTCCGTTCACCAGGAATATCGACACTGGCACACGCTCCTTGCGCAAAGCGTTGAGAAAAGGGTCTTGTAAGCTTTGCCCTTTAGACATGCGGTTCTCCTTATTGTCATGGTGGATTGATGATTGGGACACCGTTTTGCTCATACGGTTCGCTCTCCTCACCCAATCAACTCAATTTTAGCACACCTGGGTACGATTCATATTGACCTTCCGTGCAAACCGGCTGTAATTGCAAATTGCAGGATTTTTCACCCACGCCGACCTTCCGGATCAACCCAGTGCCGAACTACATGGTGATGGCTGAGATCAATTTCAAGGCCTGGGACAACACGTCACCCTGCTCATCCAGCCACTGGACCTCCGCATCGGCCCGCAACCAGGTAAGCTGCCGTTTGGCCAGCTGGCGGGTGGCGATGATGCCCTTCTCCTCCATCGTCCGCCAATCCCACTCGCCGCGCAGATAATGCAGCATCTGGCGATAGCCCACGGCACGCATGGAGGGCAGCTCGTCGCTCAGCGTATAGCGCGCCAGCAACCCCCGCACCTCCTGTTCGAACCCCTGCTCCAGCATCTGCCGGAAGCGCAACGCAATGCGCCGATGCAGGGTGGCCCGGTCAGCCGGGGCGCGGGCCAGCTTCACCAGCCGGTAGGGCAACTGCTGACGCCCATCCCGTTGCTGTAGCCGGGACAGCGGGGTGCCGGTCAACTGGTACACCTCCAGCGCCCGCTGGATGCGCTGGGGATCATTGGGATGGATACGGGCGGCCGCCACCGGGTCCACCCGCTGCAACCATTCATGCATCCACTGCCAGCCATGTTCGGTCGCCTGCCGCTCCAACTGCCGACGAACGGCAGGATCGCTCTCGGGCAGCACCGACAGGCCATACTGCAACGCCCGATAGTAGAGCATGGTGCCGCCCACCAGCAGGGGGATGCGCCCGGCCGCGGTGATCTCGGCCATCTCGCGCAGGGCATCCTGCCGGAAAGCGGCAGCGGAATAGGATTCCACCGGATCCAGGATATCGATCAGGCGGTGGGGAGCCAGGGCCAGCTCCTCCGGCCCCGGTTTGGCGGTTCCGATATCCATTCCCCGATAGACCAGGGCGGAATCGACACTGATGATCTCACACGGCAGCCGTTGCACCAGCTCGATCGCCAGACCGGTCTTGCCGGCGGCAGTGGGGCCCATGAGAAAGATGGCTGGCGGATACGCCTGATGCCGGTCAACGGATCCCACGGTACCCTACTCCCCGCGCATGAACAGTTTGTCCAGCTCCGCCATGGTCATCCGGATCCAGGTGGGGCGACCATGGTTGCACTGGTCACTGCGTTCGGTGGCCTCCATATCCCGCAGCAGGGCGTTCATCTCCTCCAGGGTGAGGCGGCGATTGGCCCGCACCGAGCCGTGGCAGGCCATGGTGGCCAATACCTTGTCCAGCTCCGCCTCGATCCGCTCACTGCTGCCGAATACGGCCAGATCAGCCAGCAGATCCTGCAGCAGCCGGGCGGCATCACTTCCCTGCAACAGTACCGGGACCGCCCGCACCACCAGGGTTTCCGCCGCCAGCCGATCCACTTCCAGACCCAGCGACTGAAACAGCGCTGCCTGCGCCTCGGCCAGCTCTGCCTCACGGCGGCTGACCGGCACCGAAACCGGCACCAGCAGCGGCTGGCTGCGCACCTGGCGCGCCTTCACAGCCTGTTTCAGACGTTCATAGGTGATCCGTTCGTGGGCCGCATGCATATCCACCAGGATCAGCCCATCCTCATTCTCGGCCAGGATGTAGACCCCCTTGAGCTGGGCCAAGGCAAAACCGAGGGGCGGCACTTCGGATCCCGCCGGCAGCTGCTCAGCCACCGTTGGCGCCGGGCGCTGCAGGGCAAAACTGGGCTGATAGGCAGCGCGGGATTCACGCGCCTGGAACCTGAACGGCTGTTGTTGGGCACCGGCAGGGCTCCCCACGGCCGCGACCGGCGCTTCGGCCCGATGCCCGGCAGGTGACGCCGCAGCCTCCAGCAACTCCCCGGTCTGGGTATCGATAGTCTGCCCCGGGCGCGTCTCCGAGAGCGCATGATGCAGGGTGCGGAACAGGAAATCGTGCACCGTGCGGCTGTCGCGGAAGCGGACCTCGTGCTTGGTCGGATGCACATTGACGTCCACCAGCACCGGATCCAGGGTCAGATAGAGCAGATAGACCGGGTGGCGACCTTGATAGAGCACATCCCGGTAGGCCTGGCGGATGGCGTGAGTCACCAGCTTGTCCCGCACCATGCGTCCGTTGACATAGAAATACTGCATATCCGCCTGGCTGCGGGAAAAGGTGGGGTGGGCCACCCAGCCATCCAGCCGCAACCCCGCCGCCTCCCGCTCCAGGAACAGGGCTTGCTGGAGAAACGGCTTGCCGAGCAGGCTGGCGATGCGCCGCTCCTGCTCCTGCCGCTCCCGCGCCGCGTTGAGGGCGAAGATCTCCCGCCGGTTGTGGCGTAGGCTGAAGGCGACATCGAAGCGGCTCAGGGCCAGACGCCGCAGCAGGGTCTCGATGTGGCCGAACTCGGTCTTTTCGGTGCGCAGAAACTTGCGCCGGGCCGGGGTGTTGTAGAACAGGTCCCGCACCTCGATGGTGGTGCCCCGGGGATGGGCCACCGGCTCCGGCTCCTGCCCCGCCTCACCGCCGCGGAGCTGCCAGCCGGCATCCTCCCACGCCGTGCGCGAGGCCAGGGTGAGGCGGGAGACGGAGTCGATGCTGGGCAGGGCCTCGCCGCGGAAGCCCATGCTGGTGACCCGCTCCAACTGGGTCAGATTTTCGATCTTGCTGGTGGCGTGGCGCGCCAGGGCCAGGGCCAGATCCGCCTTCTCTATGCCTTCTCCGTCATCCCGCACCCGGATCAGCCGCACCCCGCCCTGCTCCACCTCAACGTCGATCCGGCCGGCCCCCGCATCCAGGCTGTTCTCCACCAGTTCCTTGACCACCGAGGCCGGGCGCTCCACCACCTCGCCGGCGGCGATCTGATTGATCAGTTGTGGGGGAAGTTGATGAATTCGCATGGGTTGAGTGGCGTCGGTTATCAAAGGTCAGACACAATCATTCAGTATTTATAACCATTGAGCGGCATTCGGGATCGTCGCTGACAGTGGGTGTTTCTGGAGGAAACGTCGGCGGCATGGATGCCACCGTCGAGCGTACAGGGATGTATTCACAGCGTTTTCCGGAAGAAACACCCACTGTCAGCGACTCGTGCGAAATCCTAATGGCGGCTGAACAGTTCCCAATAATTTTACAAAATTGGTCACCAAGTCACCGGATATCAGTGACACTCCTTGAATGAGCCGAACAGTTACGGTGAAAAATACCGGATCAACGGGTCACTGATCCGGCCATGATATTGGGACGGATATTACAACATTCCGGATGATGGCGGGAAAGCGGTTACAGAATCAGCTGCGTCCCAGCTGTTGCAGCGCCCACTGCACATGCTCCCGCACCAGCTCCGACGGATGCTGCAGCCGCCGCTGCAGCGCCGCTGTCACCTGCGGACCGCCCGGCCCGTTGCCCAGGGCCACGGCGATATTGCGCAGCCAGCGCTGGTGGCCGATACGGCGGATGGGCGAGCCCTCCAGGCGGCGCAGGAAATCGGCCTCCGACCAGTCGAAAAGCTCGGTCAGGGCCGGTGCATCCAGCCCGTTGCGCGGCAGGAAGTCCCGCTCCTGGCCGGGCCGGGCGAAACGGTTCCAGGGGCAGGCCATCAAGCAGTCGTCGCAGCCGTAGATGCGGTTGCCCAGCAGTGGCCGAAGGGACAACGGGATCGCACCCTGCAACTCGATGGTAAGGTAGGAGATGCAACGGCGGGCATCCACCTGGTAGGGTGCAACGATGGCAGCCGTGGGGCAGATGTCGATACAGGCGGTGCAACGGCCGCAGTGATTGGCCGCCGGCTCATCCACCGGCAGCGGCAGGTCGGTGTAGAGCTCCCCCAGAAAGAACCAGCTGCCGGCCTTCCGGTTGACGATATTAGAGTGCTTGCCGCGCCAGCCCAGCCCGGCCTTCTCCGCCAGGGGCTTCTCCAGCACCGGCGCCGAATCGACGAAGGCACGATAGCCGAAGGCGCCGATCCGCTGCTCGATACGCCGCGCCAGCTTCTGAATCCGGTTACGCATCATCTTGTGATAATCCCGCCCCAGGGCGTAGCGGGAGACGAAGCCCAGCGCCGGATCCCTCAGCACCTGGTCGGCGCTGTCCCCCGGGGGCAGGAAATCCATCCGCAGGGAGATGACGCGCAGGGTGCCGGGCACCAGCAGCGCCGGGCGGCTGCGTTTCAGGCCGTGGCGGGCCATGAACGCCATCTCACCGTGGTAGCCGGCATCGAGCCACTGCTGCAGTGCCTCCTCCGCCTGGGTCAGATCGGTATCGGTAATGCCCACCTGCTGAAAACCCAGGTCGGCACCCCAGCGGCGGATCTCCCCGGCCAGGGCGTGAAAATCAACAGGTTCATGGGACGTGCTCATGGGGTTATATTAGGGCCATTCATCCGAATCACCAATGCAGATCATCCATGCACCAACCGATGCCCTCAAGCAAGCAGTTGCCACACGCCCTCTACCGGGCCGAACAGGTGCGCGCCCTGGACCGGGCCGTCATCGAGGATCACGGCATTCCCGGCCTCACCCTGATGGAACGGGCCGGCGCCGCCGCCTTCCACCTGCTGCGCGAACACTGGCCCGAAGCCGGCGACATCACCGTGCTCTGCGGCATCGGCAACAACGGCGGCGACGGTTACGTGCTGGCCCGGAAGGCGCAGCTGGCCGGCATGGCGGTTCGGGTACTGCAACTGGGTGACCCGGCACGGCTGCATGGCGATGCCCTGGCAAGCGCAGAGAAGTACCGTGCGGCGGGCGGCAAGGTCCACCCCTTCGACGGCCTGCCCAGAACCACCGGCCTGATCGTGGATGGCGTCTTCGGCACTGGTCTCGAACGCGAGGTGACCGGGCTGTGGCGGCGCGCCCTGGAGCAGGTCAACCGGCACCCGGCACCGGTACTGGCCCTGGACATCCCCTCCGGCCTCCACTCGGACACCGGGCAGATCCTGGGGGCAGCGGTAACGGCGGCCGCCACCATCAGCTTCATCGGCCTCAAGCAGGGCATGTTCACCGGAGAGGGGCCGGCGGTATGCGGTAAGATCCATTTCGATGCCCTGGCGGTGCCGGCGGTGGTCTACTCCACTGAACTGCTCTCCGCCCGCCGACTGGACTGGGCCCAGCAAGCCGGCCAGCTCAGCCCCCGGCGCCGCACCGCGCACAAGGGTGATTTTGGCCATGTGCTGGTGGTCGGCGGCAGCCCGGGCTATTCCGGCGCGGCACGTCTGGCAGGAGAGGCCGCCGCCCGCAGCGGCGCCGGTCTGGTCAGCATCGCCACCCATCCCGACCACGCCGCGCTGCTCAACGCCGGCCGCCCCGAGCTGATGTGTCACGCCATCCACACCGCCAACCAACTCTCCCCGTTGCTGCAGCGGGCCAGTGTGGTGGCCGTGGGCCCAGGACTGGGCCAGGAGCGGTGGGGCCGTGACCTGCTGGCACGAGTGCTGGAAAGCCCACTGCCCCTGGTGGTGGACGCGGACGCCCTCAATCTGCTGGCGGCAGAACCGCTGCAACGCGACGACTGGGTGCTGACCCCCCACCCTGGCGAGGCGGCCCGCCTGCTCGGCTGCAGCAGCCGGGAGATCCAGGCGGATCGCTTCCAGGCGGTAGAGCGGCTCCAGCAACGATTCGGCGGGGTGGCGTTGTTGAAGGGCGCCGGCAGTCTGATCCGGGATCCTTCGAACCGGCCCACCGCGGTCTGCGGCGAGGGCAATCCCGGCATGGCCAGCGGCGGCATGGGCGATCTGCTCACCGGCATCATCGCCGCACTGATCGCCCAGGGCTTCACTCCGGCGGACGCAGCCTGCATCGGCGCCTGTCTCCACGGCGCCGCAGCCTGCCGCTCGGCGCAGCAGGGAGAGCGGGGCATGCTGGCCTCCGATCTGCTGCCCTGGATCCGTACCCTGCTCAACCCGGAGCTGGCTCCATGTTGACGCTCAAGGCAACGGACGAGACGGCACAGCTGCGCATCGGCGCCGCCCTGGCGGCAGCGGTACCGGCAGCCTGCATCATCTACCTGGAGGGCGATCTGGGTGCCGGCAAGACCACCCTGGTGCGGGGTTTTTTGCAGGGCATGGGCCATACGGGCGCGGTGAAGAGCCCGACCTATACCCTGATGGAGCCCTACCAGCTGAACGGCCGGTCGGTGTGCCACTTCGACCTCTATCGGCTGGGGGACCCCGAAGAGCTCGAATACCTGGGCCTGCGTGATCTGCTGGAACAACCGGTGATCCTGATGATCGAGTGGCCCGGACAGGGGGCCGGATGGCTGCCGCCGGCGGACCTGACCATCAGGATCCAGTATGCGGAATCCGGCAGGAGACTCGACCTGATCCCAGAAACAGGCGCAGGAGAGCAGATTATTGACTATATAAACAATGAGTTACAGCAGTATATTGACAAATCTACCGACAAATAACCTCTATCCGGGGGATATTACTGGAAATTCCTCTATCGCCATGCTAACTTCATAGATGTATAGACCACCGCAACGGATCGATCGACGGCCGCACCATGATAAAGAAGATCGCCGTATTACTGCTGCTTCTCTTCGCTCTTCCTGCTCAGGCAAAGCCGGTGCAAATCGACAACCTGCGGCTGTGGGCACCACCTGACCACATCCGCTTGGTGTTCGACACCAGCGCCCCGGTCGCGCACACCATCTTCAGCCTGAAGCATCCCGACCGGCTGGTCATCGACATCCCCAATGCCCGCTTCAAGGGCAAACTGCCCAAGATCGGGGACGACAACCCCCTGATTCATCGGCTGCGCAGCGGTACGCGCAAGGGGGACGACCTGCGGGTGGTGATCGACCTCAAGCACAGCGTCAAACCAAAGAGCTTTCTGCTGAAACCGAACCGGCAGTATGGACACCGTCTGGTGGTGGACCTGTTCAGCCGGGAGGCGAATCGGGGCAAACCGACGAAGGCAGTAAAGCAGGTGGCGGAGAACGGCCTGCGCAATGTGGTGATCGCCATCGATGCCGGCCACGGGGGTGAAGATCCGGGCGCCAGGGGGCGACGCGGCACCCGCGAGAAAACCGTGGTGCTGGCCATTGCCCGCAAGCTGGAGGCCCTGGTCGACAAGGAGCCCGGCATGCGCGCGGTGCTGACCCGAAAGGGAGACTATTACCTGGGCCTGCGCAAACGCATGCAGCTGGCCCGAAAAAACCGCGCCGACCTGTTCATCTCCATCCATGCCGACGCCTTCCGGGACTCACGGGTGCGGGGTGCTTCGGTCTACACCCTGTCGCAACGGGGTGCCTCCAGCGAGGCGGCCCGCTGGCTGGCGGAGCGGGAGAACAGCGCCGATCTGGTGGGCGGGGTCAAGCTGGAGGACAAGGACGACGTGCTCAAGTCGGTCCTGCTCGATCTCTCCCAGACCGCCACCCGCCAGGCCAGCCACCAGGTTGCCCGGCAGGTGCTGCAACGCCTGCAGCGTATCGGCAAGACCCACAAGCCCCATGTGCAGCAGGCCGGCTTCATGGTACTGAAATCCCCCGATGTGCCCTCCATCCTGGTGGAGACCGCCTTCATCTCCAACCCCAATGAGGAGCGCAACCTGCGGGACCGCCGCTATCAGCAGAAGATGGCCGAGGCGATCATGGAGGGTATTCGCGCCTACTTCAGGGACAACGCCCCGCCCGGCACCATCCTGGCGAAGCGTGCGCCTCGGAAGCACATCATCACCCGGGGCGACACCCTGGGAGAGATTGCGCGCCAGTACCAGGTCAGCCTGAACCGCCTGCGTAACGTCAACAAACTCTCCAGCGACCGGATCCGTATCGGTCAGGTGTTGCGCATTCCGGAAACCTGACGCCTGCTCTGCCGCAAGCGCACCCGCAGCCGCCGCAACTGCGCCTGATCGCTGTTGTCCGGCAACAGGATCACGCGCTGCCGGCGCCAGCCGCCAGTGGAGAAGCGCAGCAGCACCAGGGAAGGGAGCAGCAACGGCCGGCCCAGCAGTTCCACATCCCGGCTCCGCCCCGCCCCGTCGATCAGCCGCCAGGTGCCATCCGCCTGCCACAGCAACCGACGCGCCCGGTTGCACCGTTCACCGTATCCCAGGCTGACCGCGAGCGGCAGGAACAGCAGCGCCAGCCATGGCCGCTGGGATAGCAGCGGCAGCAGGGACAACGCCGCCGCGGCATGGATCGAGAACAGATACAGACGGAGCCACAATGATGGCCGGATATCGAGACGCACCGGCCGCGCACCGGAGTTCATAGGCATCACCTTCCTTGTGACGGGGTGTCAGCTTTTCCTTTGACGTAATAACCAACACGTCCTTTTGCGTCAAAAGCGGGGCTGTTGTCCTCTGCCGGAGGCGTCTGCGGCCAGGGATGGCCGCAGTCGAGCCCCATGGATGGATTTATGGCGTCCTCCGGTAGAGGACAACAACCCCACAGCGGGATTGACTTGGTACTTACTATTCAGCCGTAACCGAGAGCGTCGCTGACAGTGGGTGTTTCTGGAGGAAACGTCGGCGGCATGGACGCCGCCGTCGAGCGTACAGGGATGTATTCACAGCGTTTTCCGGAAGAAACACCCACTGTCAGCGACTTGTGCCGGACTCTCAGGCAGTTGAACCGTAGCCCTGTGACTTGAAATCAGGGGTGTTCAGGTCGCCGCGCGGATCTTCTCCAGCAACTGACAGATCCCTCTGTCCGCCGGCACCACATGCCCCATCAACCAGTCCAGCAGCAGTTGGTCCTCGAAGTCGAGCATACGGATGAACAGACGCTGCTCCGCCTCCGTCAGGCCGTCGTACCCCCGCTGCAGAAACGCCTCCAGCAACAGATCCAGCTCCAGCATCCCGCGGCGGCACTGCCATTGCAACTGCCGGGCGTTTGGCAGCACTGCAGGTGCGCCGGGGGGCGAATCAGATGGCATGCTTCAGCATCAGCTCCTTGATCTTGCCGATGGCCCGGGTCGGATTGAGCTGCTTCGGGCAGACCTCGACGCAGTTCATGATGGTGTGGCAACGAAACAGTTTGTATGGCCCTTCCAGGGCGTCCAGCCGCTCCTCGGTGGCCTGATCCCGGCTGTCGGCAAGGAAGCGCCACGCCTGCAGCAGGGCCTGGGGGCCATGAAACTTGTCCGGGTTCCACCAGAACGAGGGGCAGGCGGTGGAGCAGCAGCCGCACATGATGCATTCATACAGGCCGTCCAGCCGGTCCCGCTCCTGGGGAGTCTGCAGGATCTCCTGCTCAGGCAGTGGATCCTTGCGAATCAGATAGGGCTTGACCGCCTGGTACTGCTGGTAGAACTGGCTCATGTCCACCACCAGATCCCGGATCACCGGCCGGCCCGGCAAGGGGCGGATCACGATCGGTGCCTTGAACTCCTGTACCGGCGTGATGCAACCGAGGACGTTCTTGCCGTTCACGTTGATACCGTCAGAACCACACACCCCTTCGCCGCAGGAATGGCGGAAACTGAGGGACTCATCCTGCTGTTTCAATTCCAGCAGAGCGTCGCGCAACATCATGCCCGGCCGGACCTCCAGCTCATAGTCCTGCAGGTAGGGGCTGCTGTCCTGTTCCGGATCGAAGCGGTAGATACGAAATTTCATGGTGATTCTCAATAGACCCGAGGCTTGGGGGGAAAGGATTCGACGCTCAGGGGCTTGGTGCGCACCGGCTTCCACTCCAACTCATCCCCCTGCAGACGGTAGAGGCTGTGCTTCATCCAGTTGTGATCGTCCCGCTCCGGATAGTCGATCCGGGAGTGGGCGCCGCGGCTCTCCTGGCGCGCGGCCGCAGCGAGCATGGTGGCCATGGCGATATCCATCAGGTTCTCCAGTTCCAGGGCCTCGATCCGGGCGGTGTTGAACACCCGGCTGTGATCCTTCAGGCGTGCATCGGGCAGCCGCTGGCGCAGGGCGCGCAACTGCTCCACCCCCTCCTGCATCACCGTTTCGGTGCGGAATACGGAGCAGTGGTTCTCCATGATCCGCTTCAACTGCTCTTTCAGTTCCTTCACATCCTCACCATCCCCCTTCTTGTCCCAGCGGGTAAGCCGGGCCATGGCCCGCTCCACGCTGCTGTCATTCAACGGCCGGTGGTTGGGATGCTCATGCACGTAGCGGATGATGTCCTTGCCGGCGGCGCGGCCGAACACCAGGATGTCGAGCAGTGAGTTGCCGCCCAGCCGGTTGGCGCCATGCACCGACACGCAGGCGCATTCGCCGGCGGCGTAGATGCCATGCACCACCTCTTCCGGCCCGGTGCCCTTGGGTTTCACCACCCGGCCGAAGCGATCGGTGGGAATCCCCCCCATCACATAGTGAGCGGTAGGAAAGACGGGAATCGGCGTTTCCGCCGGATCGATATGGAGAAAGGTCTTGCACATCTCGCGGATGCCGGGCAGGCGCTTGCCGACGATATCGGCCCCCAGGTGATCCAGCTTCAGCATCACATGGTCACCATCGGGACCACAGCCGCGGCCCTCCCGCACCTCGGTGGCAATGGCCCTGGACACCACGTCCCGGCTAGCCAGGTCCTTGGCGTTGGGGGCGTAACGCTCCATGAAGCGTTCGCCATCCTTGTTCACCAGGTAGCCGCCCTCACCGCGGGCCCCTTCGGTGATCAGCATGCCCTTCCCGGCGATACCGGTGGGATGGAACTGAAAGAACTCCATGTCCTGCAGCGGGATGCCGGCGCGCAGGGCCATGGCCATGCCGTCGCCGGTGTTGATATGGGCATTGGTGGTGGTGCGGAACAGTTGGCCGCAGCCACCGGAGGCAATCAGGGTCGCCTTGGCCTCGATCAGCAGCGGCTCCCCGCTCTCGATCTCCAATACCAGGGCACCGAGGATGTTGCCCTCGTCATCGCGGATCAGGTCGATGGCAAAATATTCGTCGAAGAAGTGGGTCTTGGCGCGGATGTTCTGCTGGAACAGGGTGTGGAGGATGGCATGGCCGGTGCGGTCGGCTGCGGCACAGGTACGCACCGCCTGGGCGCCACCGAAATCCTGACTCTGGCCGCCAAACGCGCGCTGATAGATGCGGCCGCTGTCGAGACGGGAAAAGGGCACGCCATTGTGCTCCAGCTCATACACCGTCGGTATCGCCTCCCGGCACATGAACTCGATGGCATCCTGGTCGCCCAGATAATCCGATCCCTTGACCGTGTCGAACATGTGCCAGTGCCAGTTGTCCGGCACCACGTTGGCCAGCGCCGCATTGACTCCACCCTGGGCGGCCACGGTATGGGAACGGGTGGGAAACACCTTGGACACCACCGCCACCCGCAGGTCGGCCTGGGCCAGTTGCAGGGCGGCATTCAGGCCGGCGCCGCCAGCCCCCAGGATCAAGGCATCGAATCGTCTGCTGGTGAGGCTCATATTTCTTTTTTCTGTTGGCTGTCAGGATTGCGGTAAATGAGGAAATCAGGCCGCCGGACCGATACCGCCGGCACTGGCCAGAAAGACCACCCGTGCCACCCACAGACCGCTGCCGATCAGACACAGTGCGGTAATGGTGAGAACGGCGACCCGGATCATCAATGGGTGTACGTAATCGATCACCACATCACGCACGCCGACCCAGGCATGGATCAGGATGGCGACGAAGAACAGCATCAGGCTGACACTGTTGACGGGGTGCTTGAACCAGGCTTGCCAGGCCATGAAGTCCGCCGGCGGTGACCAGGTGAAGTAAACGAGCATGTAGATGAAATAGACGCCCAGATAGACGGCGGATATACGCTGCAACATCCAGGCGCGAAAGCCACTGGCCTGCCGGCTCATGACAGCACCCCCAACAGCAAGGCGAGCAGCGGCGCTGCCAGCATGACCAGCAGGGCGGATTTACGACCGCTCTCTTTGCCGACACCGATATCGAAATCGATCAACAGAAAACGGATACCTGCCAACAGATGGTGCAGCAAGGCCCAGAGCAGGACAAACAGCAGCAGTTTCACCAACCAGTGCTGCAGGAACTCCTGGGCACTGGCAAAACCGGCCTCTCCCATCAACGAGAGATCGAGCATATAGACCAGGAATGGAAACACCAGCACCATGAACACACCGCTCGCCCGATGCCCGACGGACATCACGGCAGCAATGGGGAACCGGAACTGGATGAGATTGAGGAAGACCGGGCGGTTTGGCGTCGTCATGTGAATAAATTTACTGGTTTCCGTCCAGATTCAGGGGGAGACAGGATGTCAACTGGGGCAATTATAGACTTTTCGTGCTCCCTTGAAAGGCCTGTTTTTATACTGCCATCGAATTTTCTTGGCACAGCTCAATTTGTGAATATATTTTCAACCTGAATCCGCAGATTCAGCATTGATTACAGCGTGCAGGGAGTCAAGCGCTTGTGCGCTGCGCCACGATGAACACACGGATTCGGGTTCAATCCAGGTCCAGGGTTTTGAGGTACTTGAACAGCTTGCGCCGGGCCGTCGGCGGACGCTCCCGCTCCTCTTCCCTGCGGGCGGTGCGGATCAGCTGGCGCAGATGCTGGCGATCGGCATCCGGGCAGGCCTCGAGCAGCGCCTGCAGGGCAGAATCTCCCTGTTGCAACAGGCGGTCACGCCACTGCTCCAGGCGATGAAAACGCTGTGTATCCTGCAAATGCGCATTGTCCATGCGCTGAAACAGCGCCTTGACCAATTCCGTATCTTCATCCCGAAGCAGCTTGCCCAAACGCCGTACATGCCGGCGCATGGCATTATGGCTCTTGATGCGCCGCGATTCCTCCAGCGCCGCCAGCATCACCGGGCTGAAGGCGAACTCCGTCCAGCGGCCGGGGGCCAGCTTGACCAGCCGCTCTCCCAGCTGCTGCAGGGCGAGCATCTCCCGCTTCAGCTCGCTCTTGCTGATCTCTTCCTCGACTGCAAAGTCATCTGCATCTTGTTCGGTCATCTCTTTCACCATGCATTGCCCCCAAACCCGGAGGCAGAGAATAATTTTTCATCATTACGCGGCATCACGCCTGCGTTGCAAAAAGTTGTGTAACCAGGAGTCTGTCGGATTTGGGTGATTGTAGCGAGCATGGTGGGAGAGCGCAGTAGATTAACCCCAAGCCCAACAGACTCCCAGCTCTCCTGCAATTGAGATCACCGCTGACAGTGGGTGTTTCTGGAGGAAACGTCGGCGGCATGAATGCCGCCGTCGAGCGTACAGGGATGTATTCACAGCGTTTTCCGGAAGAAACACCCACTGTCAGCGACTTGTGCGGGATTCTCATGGCAGCTGAACAGTTATGAAGCCGCTCACTCATCCAACGGCCGGAAATAGTCGATCATCAACTGCAGGCTCCGATTGCCCCGGTATTCGTTCACATCCAGACGGTAGACGGCATGGATCACTGCATCGTCATCCGGCCGCTGCTCCGCCTGATTGAAGGCGATGGCATCCACCAGGTCACCGCCCGATTGCGGCTGCAGCACCAGCTTCAGATGGCGTTCGCCGACGATGCGTTGCTGCACGATGCGAAAATGGTCATCGAAGCGGGGCTCAGGAAAGCCCTGACCCCAGGGACCGGCGGCGCGCAGCCATTCAGCCAGATCCAGACTCAGGTCCGCCGCTGACAGGGAACCGTCGCTATGGATCACATCCTGCAGCGCATCCTCGTCCAGGCGCCGTTTCACCTCATCGTCGAAGGCAGTGGCAAAGGCGGTGAAATCATCCCGTTGCAGGCTCAATCCGGCGGCCATGGCGTGACCACCGAACTTCTCCAGCAGGCCGGGATGGCGCGCCGCCACCGCATCCAGCGTATCACGGATATGGAGTCCGGGGATGGAGCGCGCCGACCCCTTGATCACCCCTTCGCACTCACCTGGGGCGAAGGCGATCACCGGCCGGTGGATGCGTTCGCGGATTCGCGCCGCCAGGATGCCTATCACACCCTGGTGCCACGCCTCACGGAACAGGCACAGGCCATGGGGCAGTCCGGTCGCCGGCACCAGCTCATCCAGCTGGCTCAACGCCTCCTGCTGCATCTCCTGTTCGATCTGACGCCGCTCCCGGTTCAGGCCGTCGAGCCGGGCCGCCAGCGCCTGCGCCTGCACCGGATCATCGGTCAACAGGCATTCGATGCCGATGGACATCTCCTCCAGCCGCCCGGCGGCATTGAGCCGCGGGCCTATGGCAAACCCCAGGTCGGCGGTAACCAGCCGCTGCCGGGAGCGCTGGGCCAGCTGGATCAATGCATTGATACCCGCACAGCAGCGGCCTGCGCGGATGCGCAACAGCCCCTGCTGCACCAGGATGCGATTGTTGTGATCCAGCGGCACCACATCGGCCACCGTGCCCAGCGCCACCAAGTCCAGCCAATCGGCCACCGCCGGCGCAGTGATGGATCTGGCGGCAAACCAGCCCGCCTCGTGCAGATGCCGTGACAGTGCCGCCAGCACGTAAAAGATCACTCCGACTCCGGCCAGGTGCTTACTGGGAAACGAATCACCCGGCAGATTGGGATTGACCAGCACATCCGCCGCCGGCAGTTCGCTGCCGGGAAGATGGTGGTCCGTCACCAGCACCTGCACACCGGCGGCCCGGGCCACGGCAACCCCCTCCACACTGGAGATGCCGTTGTCTACGGTAACGATCAGGTCCGGTGCCTGTTGCAGCGCCACGGCAACGATCTCCGGAGTCAATCCATAACCGTATTCGAACCGGTTGGGCACCAGGTAGGAGACATGGTCGGCCCCCATGGCGCGCAGAGCGCGCACCGCCAGGGCACAGCTGGTGGCACCATCCGCATCGAAATCGGCCACCACCAGGATGTGGCCCTGCCGCGCCATCACCCGATGCAGCAGCTCCGCCGCCTGCTTGCATCCAGACAGGCTGGATACCGGCAGCAGGCCCTTCAACTCGAGCTGCAGCTCATCGGAACGAGTGATGGCGCGATTGCCGTAGACACGCCTCAACACGGGATGAAGGTCGTCCGGCAAGGCGATATCGGTTTCCGCCGCCGCGAAACGGACGACCTTTTTCTCTCTTTGCGTCATAGGTCATTCGTCCGCTTTGCGGCACTCGCCAAGGGAACCCGGGAGGCACTTGCGACCATCGACCCAGAGGGCATTGTCGAGGCGGGCCCCGGTGAGCACCGCTCCGCTCAGGTGCGCACCGGCAAGCACCGCAAAGCGCAGATCGGCACCGGTGAAGTCGGCATAGGCGAGGTTTGCGTTGCGCAGTCCAGCCCCCATCATCCGCGCATTATGGAAATCCCCATGGCTGAGATCGGCTCCGTTCAGTACCGCATAGCGCAGATCAGCAGCGGTAAAATTGCTGCCGGAAAAGCGGGCATCCGGCAGTTGTGCATTACTCAACACAGCACCGCGCAGATCACTGAATTCAGCCTGCAGACCGGGCAGACGGCAGTTGCGCCAGTTCACCCCTGGCGCCGGCCTGGCCATGCAATCGGGATCAGTGATGACTGGTCCGTTGCCCAGATAGATCCCATAGCCGACGGCGGCCAGCACCAGCAGACCAAACACCAGCACGGCAGGCCATGAACGCTTTCGTTGCTGCAGCTGCCGGCGCAACTCGGTCTTGGCCAGGCGATGACGTTGCACCAGCTCCGGCTCTTCCTGCCGCCGCTCGCCCTTGCGCTCCTGCAGCTGTTTCCGGGTCGGCGCCGCCTCCGATCGTTTTCTCCGATCCAATCCGGTTCGCTCATCCTCGCCCAGGCGGGCCGGCAGGATCTCATTCAGCAGCCCCCCGGCCAACGCCTTGCGTACTTCCGGTGGCACCACCTCCGGCACCTGCGCAACGCCTTGCCAGATCTCGCGGTCAGATGAGACCTCATCCTGCAGTGAAACACGACCAAGGAGCACGAAGCGGCGCACACCGCCACTGGGAAAGGGGCCAGAGACGACCCCTTCATGGCGGATGTACCAGAGTCTCTGTCGACTGTTTACGGATTCACTCACAACACGGTCTCTTCAGTGCGCCTGCCGCGCTATGGATTGGACTATAATGCAAATTGTTGTCATTTTCCCTGCCTGACCAAATAATGCAGATATCCGACCTCAGCACCGCTGCCCGCCTCACCGTTGAACGCACTCAGAGTCAGGCACTCGCGTCTCTGCGTCCGGGCCAGACTCTGCAAGCCACGGTCAGCCAGACCACCCGGGACAATCAGGTCGGCCTGCGCATCGGCAACGTGGCACTGCAGGCCAGCACCAACATTCAGCTCAACCAGGGGGAAAAACTGACCCTGCGGGTGATCCGCGCCCCGGACCCTCTGGAGCTGCAACTGGTGCAGGAGCGACCGGCAGGCAGCCTCACCCTTGGTACCGCCCTGCGTCAAGCGCTGCCGCATCAGCTGCCACTGGACAGGGTGGCTGCAAAGCTGGCGGAACTGGTGCCCGGGCCTCCACAGCCCCCCACCGCAGGGGCAGGTGAGGCCCTGTCCTCCCGCCCGACTGCAGACACGCCGCTGCTACAGCAGGTCCGGCAATTGTTCAGCGAACTGACCGCGGGCACCAACGACCTGAACGCCGGGCGGCTGCGCCAGGCCTTCGACAACTCAGGTCTGTTTCTGGAGGCCCGGCTCGCTGCCGGGAAGGTTCCGGCCACTGACCTGAAGGTGGCGCTGCTGCGTCTGCTGGTACAGCTGCGGACATCGGCCCGGACCGCCCCCCAGGAAACCGCAACAGAGAGCAAGCCGGCAACTTCACCGGAGACGGACGGCGGGCGTCTGGCCCGGGAGTTGCTGCCTCAGATCGAGGGCAGCCTCTCCCGCTTGCTGTTGAATCAGCTGGCCTCCGTCCCCGGCAACGACAACGTGCAGCAGCTCTGGCGTTTCGAACTGCCGCTGCGCAGTGAAGATGGTGTCGACCAGCTGCAGTTGCAGATCAACAGAGAGCAACCACGCAACGGGCAGAAAGGAGAGACCCGCTGGTCGGTGGACCTGCACTTCGACCTGGCGGAACTGGGGCCGATCCACAGCCGTCTCAATCTGCAGGGAAAGGAGATCTCGAGCTATTTCACCGTGGCCCGCCCGGCAACCGCGCGCCGTCTGGAACAGGCGTTACCACAGCTCTCAGACGCCTTTTCCCGGGCGGGCCTGCAGGTCGGCCGCATCTCCATGCGCGAAGGGGAGGTGGCGGCACCGGAACCGACGGCCACGATTCGCGCCCCACTGCTGGACGAAAAGGCATGAGCCGGACCTTCGATCAACAACCGGATCGCGCCATTGCCCTGCTCTACGATGGCGAGGGTGCCCCCCGGGTCACCGCAAAGGGCGAAGGCGAAGTGGCCAGGCAGATCCTGGCCCTGGCAAAAGCCCATGACATCCCCTTGGAAGGCGACCCGGAGCTGGCCGCAATCCTGGCCCAGATCCCGGTCGGCGAAGAGATTCCCGAGGCCTTGTATCATGCCATCGCCGAGGTGATCGCCTTTGCATACCTGGTAGCCGGGAAGCAGCCTCCCGGCCAATCGAAAACAGGAAAGTAACTATACAGCCGGAATTGAGATCGTCGCTGATATAACTCACCGCTCACGCACGCTCTCACTCCGATAGCGCAGCAGCGGCGACAGAAAATACTCTATCAACCGCCGCTGCCCGGTCTTCACCTCCGCGGTCACTGCCATGCCGGGGCTGAGGCGGATCCGGCGCTTGCCGACCCGTATCCTGTCCTCATCGAGTTGCAGGCGCATCACATAGGCCAGCCCCACCCCTTTCCACTCCACCGCGTCATTGGAGATCGTGCTCACCCGGCCCTGCAGGGTGCCGTACCGGGTGAACGGAAACGGGGTCACCTTGATCTCTGCCGGCTGCCCTATGGCCACGAAGCCGATGTCCTTGTTCGGCAGCAACGCCTCCACTTCCAGGCGGTCTTCATCCGGCACTATCTTCATCAGCACCTGGGCCGGCGTCACCACCCCACCGATGGTGTGGATGGCGAGTTGCTGCACCTGCCCGGTGACCGGTGCATGCAGCTGCATCCGGCGGGATTCGCTCCTGGCCTGGATCAATGCCTGCTCCAGTTGCGCCGTCTTCTCCTCGGCCATGGCCAGTGCGGTCAGCCATTCCCCTTTCGTCATACTCGCCAGATGCGTCAGCTCGGCCCCGGTCTGGCCGATCTCCGCTGCCGCCTGGGCCGACTCCAACCTGGCGACGGCCAGGTCCTGACGCGTCTCTATCAACTGCTGCTTCAGCTCCAGATACTGCTGCTCCGGCGCCATCTGCTTCTCCACCAGCCGCTGCAGATTCTCCACCCGCCGGGCGATCAGCGGCAGGATCTGCTCCAATTTGCCGGTCAGCGCCCGGCTGGCGTCCAACCGGGCCTGCTGTTGGCGCTTTCGTTTCAACAGGCTTGCCCGCTCGCTGTCATACGTCATCGCCTGCTGCAGAAACCGCTGCTGCTGCAAGCGGATCTGAGCCGGGACCATGTCCTGGGGAAACTGCAGCGAGCCGGATCCGGGCCATTCACCCTGCCCCAGACCGTCCACCAGGGCGTGGAGCCTGACCATCTCCGCCTTACGGTGCGTCAGCTCTTGTTCCAGCTGCCTTGCCTGCGCCTGCTGCTGCGTATCATCCAGCACCACCAGCAGATCCCCCGCATTCACGTGATCCCCGTCCTGCACCATTATCGAACGCACCACGCCGCGTTCCAGGGGCTGCACGATACGGCTGTTGCCACTCGGGATGATGCGCCCCTGGGCCACCGCGACGATCTCCACCCGGCTCACCGCGGCCCAGCCTACCGCGGACGTCACCAGCAGCAGGATCAGCCAGACGATGGTCCGCCCCAGTGGCGACGGCGGCCGTTCGAGGATCTCCAACGCGGCCGGCAGAAACGCCTGGACCGGATCCATGGCCGTGGCAGGTGGGGACTCATGGCGCCTGCGCCAGGCGCGGGCCAGCGCCTGCAGATGACCACTCATGAGATGCCCTCCCCGACCACGGAATCCCCATTCTGCCAGGCGTGCAGTGCAGCATAGCGCCCCTGTGACTGCAGCAGTTGCCGATGATTTCCCTGCTCGATGATCCTGCCCCGCTCCATGACGATGATCCGGTCCGCATGGCGCACCGTGCTCAAGCGGTGGGCGATGATGAACAGGGTGCGGTCGCGGGCGATCTGCTTCATGTTGCGCTGAATGAGCCGTTCCGACTCATAATCCAGGGCGCTGGTCGCCTCATCGAAAATCAGGATACGGGGATCGCCGATCAGGGCACGGGCAATGGCGATGCGCTGACGCTGGCCACCCGACAGATTGACCCCCTGTTCACCGATCTCCGTGTCATAGCCTTCCGGCAGTTCCAGAATGAACCGATGGGCCCCGGCGAGCCGCGCCACCCGCTCGATCTCCTGCATCGGCAGAGCGGGATCGGCCAGGGCAATGTTCTCCCGCACGCTGCCCCGAAACAGTTCGTTCTCCTGCAACACCATGCCGATGCCACGGCGCACCCAGTGGCTGTCGGCTGCGGCCAGATCCACCCCATCGATCAGCACCCGGCCCGACTCCGGCACATAGAGGCGCTGAATCAGTTTGCCCAGGGTACTCTTGCCAGAGCCCGACTCGCCGACGATACCGATCACTTCCCCCGGGCTGACGTCGAGGGAAAAATCGGGCAGCACCTCGGGACCATCGGCACGGTAACGGAAGCGGACATGTTCGAAGGTGACCCGGCCCCGGAGCGGCGGCAGCGACTGCCGTGCGAAGGCATGGCCCGGTTCCGGGCGGGCATTGAGGATATCGCCCAGCCGCCTGACCGAGATCCCGGCTTGCTGGAACTCCTGCCACAGCTGGACAATCTTCAGCACCGGGCCACTGACCCGCTGGGCGAACATATTGAAGGCGATGAACTGTCCCACCGTGAGTTCCCCCGCGATCACCAGGTGCGCGCCCTGCCAGAGGATGCCCAACATCACCAGCTTGTCGATCAGGCTGGCGCTCTGGCCGGCGATATTGCCCAGGTTCCTGCTGCGAAAATCCGCATGCACATATTCGGCCAGCTGATTCTCCCAGCGCCGCTGCATACGCGTCTCCACCGCCATCGACTTGAGGGTGCGGATACCGCTCACCACCTCCACCAGGAAGGCCTGGTTCCTGGCCCCATGCAGAAAGCGCTGATCCAGCCGCCGGCGCAACACCGGCGTGACGATGAGCGAAAGGGCGGCGTAGAGAGGAATGGCACCGAGCACGATCAAGGTGAGGCGCGGACTGTAGTAATGCATCAGCAACAGAAAGATCAGGGTGAACGAGAGATCGATCACCAGGGTGAGGGCCGAGCCGGTGATGAATTCACGGATCCGGTCCAGCTCCCGCACCCTGGCCACGCTGTCACCGATACGCCGGGTCTCGAAATAGCTCAGCGGCAGCGCCAGCAGATGGCGGAACAGGCGCGCACCCAGTTCCACGTCGATACGATTGGTGGTGTGGCTGAACAGATAGGTGCGCAGGCCGCCCAGCAGGACCTCGAACAGGGCCACCAGCAACAGGCCGGCGGCCAGCACATCCAGGGTGCTGTAACCCCGGTGAACCAGCACCTTGTCCATCACGACCTGAAAGAAGAGCGGCGTCACCAACGCCAGCAGCTGCATGAAGCAGGAGGCGAGCAACACCTGGGCGAACAGATGACGGTATTTGACCAGCGCGGGAATGAACCAGGTGAAGTCGAAGCGGGAGCCATCACGCCCGCGGCTGCGGGGGGAAAACAGCAGCAACCGCCCGGACCATGCCTCCAGGAACAGCTCCCGGGGAAGCTGCAGTGGACGCCCCTCCAGGGGGTCGTGCACCAGCACCTTGTCGGCATCCAGGCCGGCGATGACGAACCAGTGTCCATCCCGGTGCTGGCCGATCGCGGGCAGGGGGGCCTTCCTCAGCCGCACCCAGTCGGCCTGCATCGCCCCGTTCTTCAGGCCCAGTGCACGGGCGGCCCGGCGCAACGCCTGCTCATCGAGGACGCTACCGGGGATGGCAAACTGTTGCTGAATGGTCTCTGGATCGGCCGCCAGTTCATGCACCCGGGCGACGATGGCCAGGCTCACGGCGGCGGTATCGACGGCATCCCTGTCGATCGAATGGGGCATCCGTGCCTCCTCTGTTCATCCGTGAATCAGTACGGCAGACCGCTATCATATGAATTTAATTCTCTAATGACAATCCCGCCTGATCCCGCTTATCATCAGCCGCCTTACGTTTACGTAAACTGGAGCCTTCGATGGACGTCACAACAGCCTTGAAAACGAGAAAATCCACCCGTGCATTTCTGCCCAAAGCGGTGGAACAGGAAACCATAGAGCGCATCCTGGATGCCGCCCGCCACGCCCCATCCGGCACCAACACCCAGCCCTGGCAGGTCGCAGTGGTCAGTGGTGAAAAGAAGCAGGCGCTGCAACAGCAGATGGAGAGCGCCTTCCGCAGTGGCGAGAAAGGAAAGATGGACTATCAGTATTATCCGATGGAGTGGCAGCCGCCATACAAGGATCGACGCCGGGAATGCGGCCTGCTGATGTACAAGACCCTGGAGATCAGCCGTGAGGACAAACAGCGGCAGCTGGATCAATGGGCCGCCAACTACCGCGCCTTCGATGCGCCGGTGATGCTGTTCTTCTTCATGGACCCGGTGATGGAGACCGGCTCATTCCTGGACTACGGCATGTTCATCCAGTCGGTGATGCTGGCGGCCACCGAGGAAGGCCTGGCCACCTGTCCCCAGGCGGCACTGGGCGAATACCCGGCGCTGGTCAAGCAGGCGTTGGGCTACCCGGAAGAGAGTATCCTGGTCTGCGGCATGGCCCTGGGTTACGAGGATGAAAGCGCCCTGATCAACAGTTACCGGACCTCACGGGAAGAGGTCGCCTCGTTCACCCGGTTCTTCGACTGAGTGTGAGTGACGGTCGCCCCTCGTTGTAGCAGCCTCCCGCCCCCGATGAACCGGGGCGGGTCGCTCGCGGCGGGGGCGCCGCTCCTACCGGAATCGGATGCAATCCCGCCGCAGGAGCCGCGCCCCGCGGCGATGCGTGACCGGGGATTGGATCGCGGCGAGAAACCGGAGCATGCCGCCGGCCTACAGGGCCTCCGCCAGCTCCGGCAGCGCATCGAACAGGTCCGCCACCAGGCCATAGTCGGCCACCTGGAAGATCGGCGCCTCCTCATCCTTGTTGATGGCGACGATCACCTTGCTCTCTTTCATCCCGGCCAGGTGCTGGATGGCGCCGGAGATGCCCACCGCGATGTACAGCTCGGGGGCGACGATCTTGCCGGTCTGCCCCACCTGACAGTCGTTCGGCACGAAGCCGGCGTCCACCGCCGCGCGGGACGCGCCGATGGCGGCATTGAGCTTGTCCGCCACCGCCTCCAGCAGGCTGAAGTTCTCACCGCTGCCCATGCCGCGCCCCCCGGAGATCACCACCCGGGCGCTGGTCAGCTCCGGGCGCTCCGATACGGTCAGCTCCTGACCGACGAATTCACTGCCGTCAGCAGCCGCTGCCGCGGCGATCGTCTCCACGGCCGCCGCCCCTCCCGTCGCCGGGACGGCATCGAAGGCGGTGCCGCGCACCGTCAGCAACTTGATGCGGTCGCTGCTCTGCACCGTGGCCAGGGCATTGCCGGCATAGATGGGACGGACGAAGGTATCATCGGACTCGATCGCCACCACATCGGAGATCTGCGCCACATCCAGCAGCGCCGCCACCCGCGGCAGCAGGTTCTTGCCGAAGGTGGTGGCCGGCACCAGGATGTGGCTGTAGTCCGCCGCCAGATCCGTGATCAACGGCGTCAGCTCTTCTGCCAGGAAATGGCCATAGTGCGCTGCCTCCGCCAGCAGCACCCGGCCCACGCCAGACACCGCCGCGGCCGCTTCCGCCACCCCCGCACAGCCATCCCCGGCCACCAGCAGATCGATATCACCCGGCAGCCGGGAGGCCGCAGCCAGGGTGTTCAGGGTGGCCGGTTTCAGCTTTTCGTTGTCGTGTTCCGCAATAACCAGGAGTGCCATCAGATCACCTTCGCTTCGTTTCGCAGTTTGTCCACCAGTTCCGCCACATCGGCCACCTTGACGCCGGCCTGGCGTCCAGGCGGCTCCGCCACCTTCAGCGTGGTCAATCGCGGTGTCAGATCGATACCTGTATCGGCCGCCGCGATCACCTGCAGGGGCTTTTTCTTCGCCTTCATGATATTGGGCAGCTTGGCATAACGGGGTTCATTGAGCCGCAGATCGGTGGTGATCACCGCCGGCAGCCGCAGTTTCAGCGTCTCCAGCCCGCCGTCGATCTCCCGCGTCACCACCACCGAGCCATCGTCCAGGGTGACAGCGGAGGCGAAGGTGCCCTGGGGCCAGCCCAGCAGCGCCGCAAGCATCTGTCCAGTCTGGTTGCTGTCATCGTCGATTGCCTGCTTGCCCAGGATCACCAGGTCCGGCTTCTCTTCTTCGACCAGGTGGCGCAGCAGCTTGGCCACCGCCAGCGGCTGCAGCTCCTCGTCGCTCTCCAGCAGCACGCCGCGGTCGGCGCCCAGCGCCAGGGCATAACGGATGGTCTCCTGACAGGCTGCAGGGCCGAGGGAGACGGCCACCACCTCATCCGCCTTGCCCGCCTCCTTCATCCGAATCGCCTCTTCCACTGCGATCTCATCGAACGGATTCATCGACATCTTCACGTTGGCCGTCTCGACGCCGCTGCCATCCGCCTTCACCCGGATCTTGACGTTGTAATCCACCACCCGTTTGACTGGGACCAGTACTTTCATCACTCACCCGTTGTATTCGTTCAAAACCCGCGGTATCGGGTTTATTATTCGCTTTTCACCCAATGATTGGGAGACGCAGAGCATGGGGCACTATAGCCGATGACGCTGGCAAATTGACCCATAAGTCGGCCTCAGTATAATGACGTTTACGTAAACGTCAATTAGGTTGCCGGACGACTGATCCGCCACAAAACGGGAGAACCGGACCATGGAACGCGAAACGATGGAATTCGACGTTGTGATCGTGGGTGCCGGGCCTTCCGGCCTCGCCGCCGCCATCCGCCTGGCCCAGCTGGCCAAGGCCCAGCAGCGGGAACTCGCCATCTGCGTGGTAGAGAAAGGTTCCGAGGTGGGCGCCCATATCCTCTCCGGCGCCATCCTCGAGCCACGCGCCCTGGATGAGCTGCTGCCGGAGTGGAAAGAGATGGGCGCACCGGTGGAGACGCCGGTGACCCACGACCGCTTCCTCTACCTGACCCGCAAGCGCGCCATCACCCTGCCGACACCGCCCTCGATGCACAACCGAGGGAATTATGTGATCAGCCTGGGCAACCTGTGCCGCTGGCTGGGAGAACAGGCGGAGGCGCTGGGGGTGGACATCTTCCCCGGCTTCGCCGCCGCCGAGGTGCTGTTCGACGATGCCGGCGGGGTACGCGGCATCGCCACCGGTGACATGGGCGTCGGCCGTGACGGCGAGCCCACTGCCAACCACGAACCCGGCATGGAGCTGGTCGCTCCTCAGACCCTGTTCGCCGAGGGCTGCCGGGGCTCGCTCAGCCGCACCCTGGAGCAGCACTTCGACCTGCGCCAGGACGCCGATCCCCAGACCTATGGCATCGGCATCAAGGAACTGTGGGAGATCGATCCCGAGCAGCACCATCCCGGCCAGGTGATGCACAGCATCGGTTGGCCGCTGGACAGCCAGACCTATGGCGGTTCGTTCCTCTATCACCTGGCAGACAACCAGGTGGTGGTCGGCTTCGTCATCGGCCTGGATTACAAGAACCCCCACCTGGACCCCTTCGAGGAGTTCCAGCGCTTCAAGACCCATCCCCATATCCGCCCCGTGCTGGAAGGCGGACGCCGTATCAGTTATGGCGCCCGCGCCCTCTCCGAGGGAGGATTCCAGTCGATACCACGGCTTACCTTCCCCGGCGGAGCACTGATAGGCGACAGCGCCGGCTTCCTCAACGTAGCCAAGATCAAAGGCACCCACACCGCCATCAAGAGCGGCATAATGGCGGCGGAGGCCCTGTTCCAACAACTGGATGCTGCGCAGAAGGAGTTGACAGATTATCCACGGCGCCTGCAGCAGAGCTGGTTGTGGGACGAACTGCACCGGGTGCGCAACATCCGCCCAGGCTTCCAGAAAGGGCTCTGGCCCGGGCTGGTCAACGCCACCCTGGAGAGCTATCTGTTTCGCGGCAAGGCCCCCTGGACCCTGCACAACCATGCCGACCACCTGCAGCTGGGCCGGGCCGATGCCTATCCGGTGATCGAATACCCCAAGCCGGACGGCAAGATCACCTTCGACCGTCTCTCATCGGTCTATATCTCCAACACCAACCACGAAGAGAATCAGCCGATCCATCTGCGGCTGGTGGATGAGCGGGTGCCGCTGGAGATCAACCTGCCCCGCTATGGCGCGCCGGAGCTGCGCTACTGCCCGGCGGGCGTATATGAGATCATCGAACAACCGGGCGAGCCGCCGCGGCTGCAGATCAATGCCCAGAACTGCCTGCACTGCAAGACCTGCGACATCAAGGACCCCAGCCAGAATATCGTCTGGAGCGTGCCGGAAGGCGGCGGCGGTCCCAACTACCCCAATATGTAACACCGGAGCGATCATGCCGACCTACAAAGCCCCTCTGCGCGACCTGCAATTCGTCTACCGTGAACTGCTCGATTGCGACCATGTGCTCACCGCCCTGCCCGGTTTCGAAGAGGCCACGCCCGATCTGGTCGATGCCATCCTGGATGAAGGGGCGAAGATCTTCGAAGAGGTGATCCAGCCGCTCAATCAGCCAGGCGACGAGGAGGGCTGCCGGTTCGACAACGGCCGGGTCACCACCCCCCCTGGCTTCCGCGAGGCCTACCAGACCTATACCGAAGGCGGCTGGCCGGCGCTGGCGCTGGATCCTGAGATCGGCGGTCAGGGCATGCCGGAGACCATCAGCTTCATGCTGGAGGAGATGATCAACTCGGCCAGCGTCGCCTTCGGCCTCTATCCCGGCCTCACCCGTGGCGCCATCAGCGCCCTGCAGACCCACGCCAGTGAGTCTCTGAAAGCGACCTATCTGCCGAAGATGGCGGAAGGGATCTGGAGCGGCACCATGTGCCTCACCGAGCCCCACGCCGGCACCGACCTGGGCCTGCTGCGCAGCCGCGCCGAGCCGAAAGAAGACGGCAGTTACGCCATTCATGGCACCAAGATATTCATCACCGGTGGCGAGCAGGATCTGACCGAGAACATCATCCATCTGGTACTGGCACGCCTGCCGGACGCCCCCGCCGGCATCAAGGGCATCAGCCTGTTCCTGGTGCCCAAGTTCCTGCCGGATGCGGACGGCAATGCCGGCACGCCGAACCAGGTCAGCTGCGGCGCCATCGAGCACAAGATGGGCATCCGCGCCTCCTCCACCTGCGTAATGAACTTCGATGGCGCCACCGGTTATCTGGTCGGTACGGAAAACCGCGGCGTCGCCTGCATGTTCACCATGATGAACGCCGAACGGCTGGCCATCGGCATCCAGGGGCTGGGGCTGGCTGAGGTGGCCTATCAGAACGCCGTCACCTACGCCCGCGAGCGGTTGCAGGGGCGCGCCGCCCATGGCGCCAGGGCGCCGGAAAAGGCGGCCGACCCGCTGCTGGTGCACCCGGATATCCGCCGCATGCTGCTCACCTCCCGCGCCTATATCGAAGGCTGCCGGGCACTGGCGGTGTGGGCCGCGCTCAACATCGACCTCTCCCACCGCCATCCCGACCCGGACCTGAAGCAGGAGGCGGACGATCTGGTGCATCTGATCACGCCGGTGATCAAGGCCTTTTTCTCCGACATGGGCTATGAGGTGACCACCCTCTGTCAGCAGGTGCTGGGAGGCCACGGCTATATCCGGGAATGGGGCATGGAGCAGTTCGTACGCGACGCCCGTATCGCCCAGATCTATGAGGGCACCAACGGCATCCAGGCCCTGGATCTGGTGCGGCGCAAGCTGTTCATCCACGACGGAAGGCTGCCGAAGCGTCTGTTCGATCTGATCGATGCCTATATCGAGCCACGTCGCGGCGACGCCGCCCTGCAACCCTTCCTCACCCCCCTGGAGCACGCCTTGACCCTGCTGCGCGAACTGACCGATTGGCTGGTCACCGAGGGCACCCGGGACGCCGACGAGCTGGGCGCCGCCGCCAGCGACTACCTGCGCATCTTCGGCCTGACCACCCTGGCCTGGTTCTGGGTGCGGATGGTGGAGACGGCGCTGCAACAGCACGATGGCGAAGAGACCGAGTTCTATCGGGCCAAGATCCTCACCGGCCACTTCTTCCTGCAGCGCCTGCTGCCGCAGATCGGCAGCCTCGCCGCCGCCGTGCGCGCCGGCTCCAGCGTGATGATGGATTTCGATGAAGCGGCATTTTGAGTCCCTCTGCCGGTCGAGCGTATATCACTGGCAGCGGGAGACTCGGCCAGTGACCATCGATCCAGCAGCTTATGGAACCTCTGAACAAGCCTGGGCCGTACGGACTGCCGAAGAAAATGTGCTGATTCAAGGCACAAAGCGCATGTAATAGCAGGCTATCGCGAGAATTTATGACTGCAGAAAATATCTTTCAGGTGTAACGAAAAAGCAGCGTATTTCGGCAGGCGGTCAGCGCCAGGATCAACACGGCCAGCACGCCACCGGTCAATGCGCCGGTGGGATGGGCCATGCGTCAGCGCTGCCAGTTCAGCGCCCAGGCGGAAAGGGCACGGGCTCATCCATCTCTTCTGCCTGGCCGGTGGGCTCGGCATCCTCCTCGGCGGACAGCGTGTAATGGACGCCCAGTTCCGTCGCCACAAGGGCAGCCCGCCGGGCGACGAGGTCCTTCTGTGACCGCCACCCGGGCACATCGGACCCATCCCAGCCAATTCCGATGCCTTTCTCCCAATACGACAGATACGCCTCGCCACAATCGGCTGCGTAAAAGTTGCCTTTGCCAGCGGAGCAGTCGAGGGCGTACTCCCAGTTGTTCTCCCGCATGCACACCCCGTGCTGGGGATGCGGAACCTGGCCGAGCTCGATCAGGTACTCCGCGCTCTTGGCATCCAAGGGGCGAAACACGGTGGCTCGGAGCCGCTTGTCTTCGCGGGCACTGATGGCGGCGATCAGCGAGTCGCCGCGCTGGATCGTGACCAGTTTGCCGTTGAGGTCGACAGGCCCGATTTCAAGCCACCAATTGTCGCCGGCTACAGTGGTGACCTGCCGATCATCGTCTGAAGCCAATAGGTGCGACAGCCGCTCCATTGCAGCTTCTATCTGCTGCCAGGCGGTTTGACCATCGCGACTGCGCTGCTGCAAGCCGTACAGCATCACGGCCAGCGGCAATTCACCGGCATCTGCTACTGCAGCCTGCAAGTCGGCAACCGGCACAGGGTAGGCAATGTCCGGCAGACCGTAGCGCGCCAGTACCTGCGGTTTGAGATGTAGATCAGCGAAGTCCTGCATGTGTCGTTTGTCCCCTCCATGTACAAATGCATAGCGTGATGTCCCTGCGGCCAGTGAGTGTCCTCCGGCAGAACCGGGAGTTTTCCCACTATTGTTTAATCAGAATTGCACTGGTGATTATCCATTTCCCAGCCGAATGTGCGTATTCCACGCCAAACCTGACACTGATTCCAGAACAAAGCTGCCACCCCGGCAGCCTGAATACCTAAACTCACTGCTGTCCCACAAACTTTGTTCAGTATTCATGCAACTTGGTGTTGAAAGGGGATTTTTTACCCTTATTGGCGCTTCCAGACATGAAGTGTCTGATATGGGGCCCCTTCTCCCATTGGGAGAAGGTCGGGATGAGGGGTGAAAAATCAAAGCATTGGCTTTTTTGATCCCCTCACCCCAACCCTCTCCCTGAGGGAGAGGGCGTTTATGGGACAGCAGTGATGTGACCTCACTGTTGTCCCATAAACCATGAAAGGTCTGGCATGGGCGCCCCTTCTCCCATTGGGAGAAGGTCGGGATGAGGGGGTGAAAAATCAAAGCATTGGCTTTTTTTGATCCCCTCACCCCAACCCTCTGTCTGAGGGAGAGGGCGTTTATGGGACAGCAGTGATGTGACCTCACTGTTGTCCCATAAACCATGAAAGGTCTGGCATGGGCGCCCCTTCTCCCATTGGGAGAAGGTCGGGATGAGGGGGTGAAAAATCAAAGCATTGGCTTTTTTTGATCCCCTCACCCCAACCCTCTGTCTGAGGGAGAGGGCGTTTATGGGACAGCAGTGACCTAAACTATTTTCCGCAAAGCCTCCATATCACACTCATTGGAGCGCTGCCTTCATGTTTTTCGTAATCAACGGGACCATAATATTTGAAGGGAGCCGCCTTCCCCCCTGACAGTTTATTCTCACGAACGAAGAGATGGACTTCTATGGCCAATCTTCGGTGATCGATCAACTCTCTACCCCGCTTGCTCTGTGGCGTCGTAGCATTCTGGCTTTGCCAATGAAAATGGCAATCATCGATGAAGTAGTCACGATATCGATGCTCTATAGATTTACCCTGTTTGTTCAGAGTGACCAACAGGACATGGGCCTTCTGGTCATTCAGTACCACGTGTCCACTATGCCAGTTTCCCGGATTGAATGTTTCACCGAACAACTCCGGTATCTCCTCTCGCATGAACTCCTGTCCCACGGCCATTGCCAATGGATCGATAACCGCCTTCAAGCGCGCCAACGTCCTCATGGACTCATCGGCCTCATAATCCGGGTAGGAAGGATTGGTCGCCTTCAGGATATACCTTCCATCCCTATCCTTAGTCACGACGCGCAGCAGATACTGGTCGTCTCCTGTCACATCCTGACGCTCGATTACCATGGCGGACCCGGTTATGGATCCAGCGTGCCCAGAGTCCAAGCGTTCCAGAAGTAGATAGTCACCATCGTGAATCGGGTTCTTGCCACCATTCATGGAGTTCCCGACGGCACGTGCTATGAAATGACGAGATGGATCCAGTCGTCCATACCCGGGGCCAACTCGTCGATACTCATCGATGTCCGCACGACCTTCCCGGAAATGACCACAGGCTATACGGAGGTCGGGGAAATATGGCAACTCTGTGCCCTGACCTTCTCTTCCCCTTTCGACCGATACGATGTTGTTCTCATTGACGTTCAACTTTTCCAACCGAGGCTCATACACGGCGAATCGATAATCGACCAGTTCCTGCACCATCGCATGAAAGGCATCTGACACAGCCGTCTCCAACGAGAAAAGCGGCTTGAAATATCCATCCGCAACTTCGAACCAGGAGCGCGCACTCTTTCCCCTGTTCCCCCCGATCCATGCGTTGATCGGATTCGCCCTCCAATAACTCAACCACTTCTTCTCATCCAGATGATCCAGGTCCCTGAGTTCCTCTTTGATATCCATGATGAAGCGCCTTCGCCGCCGGAAGACATCGAGCGATCGATTGGCCAAATCCTCTAGAGTATTCGGATGAACGAAGCCGTCGCTTTCCAGCATCGCCTCCAACAGCACGGCCTTGAACGACTTAGTCATCGCCGTGGTTTCAACCTCCTGCAGAAAGGCCCCGTAGGCATCGAGGCATTTCATTTCGCTCTCCTCGAGGTCCCCTTGCTCCTTGACCAATTCCCACCACTGCCCATACTGGTTACGTAGACTCTTGATGCTGGCACCACTGCGATAGAACTCGGTGAGCGTGGGCCTACGGCCTAATGAATCCCTCAGGGTTCGATAGTCGTTTGCAGGACCTTGTCCAGCCAATCCAGCCAGAAAATCGATGATTTCGAGATCATAGTTGACGTAACATCCGGGGGGGAGTTCCAGCCGTCCTTGTTTCACTCTTTCGGCGAAGTCTGCCAACTCCCGATTCCTTCCAGTCACGCCGAATAGCGCCTGGGGCTTGTTGAGGAATCCCCGGTGATTTCCAATGAAGTCCAGGACGACCAGGTGCTCCTTGCCCGGGTGCTTACGAAGCCCTCGACCCAATTGCTGGATGAACAGCACCTTGGACTCGGTGGGTCGAAGCATCATCACGGTATCGATAGCCGGCAGGTCGACTCCCTCATTGAACAGGTCCACGGCGAATATGACCTGGATACGCCCCTCTTCCAGTTGCGCCAGCGCCTCGCTGCGGTCCATATCCGAGCCATCATAGACGGCTTTCGCCTCCACGCCTTCCTTCTGGAAGCGGTCCGCCATGAATCGCGCATGCCTTTTCGAGACACAAAAGGCCAATGTTCTGGCCTGCCCCTTGTCTCTCCACTGAGTCAGGGCATGCCTGGCACGCGCCAGCGTGGCCAGCTTATGGGACAGGGATTCCGGATCGAAACGGCCGTTGCGCCACGGTATTTCCTGGTAATCGACCGATTCATCAAAAATTCCGTAGTAATGAAAAGGGCATAGCGATCCTTGCTCCACACCGGCAAAGAGGTCGCGGGTAAACACCAGATTGTCGTCGCACAAACTTAGGATATCAGATTGATCCGTTCGGTCCGGTGTCGCTGTGATACCCAGGAGAAAACGTGGTTGGAAATGAGAAAGCAACCTGCGATAGGTAGGCGCCGCCGCGTGGTGGAATTCATCGACCACCAGGTAATCGAAGTGCTCCGGTGGAAACCTATCCAAGTGAAGTGACTTACCGAGCGTCTGGATCGAGGCAAACAGAAAGTCCGCCCCTCCATCTTTCTGCGTGCCGGTATATCGCCCAATGCTCACATTCGGATGGACTTTCTGAAACGTTCTCTCCGCCTGAAGCAATATCTCCTCACGGTGGGCGACGAAAAGGACGCGTTTCGCGTCGAGTTGCAGACTATCGAATGCCGCCAGGTAAGTCTTACCCAATCCTGTTGCCATCACCACCAACCCACGGCGATATCCTTCTTCCCGCGTATTTCGTAGTGCATGCAATGCCTCGACTTGCAATGCATTGGGCTCCGGCGCTGGCAATTCCGGATCACTGCTTCCTGGCTCCGGTGGAAAGGGATGGATGACGCGGCGTCTCTCATATTCCGCTATCCATCGGTAATCCAGTGGCACCACACTAGGGTGATCGAGCAAATTTTGGTATTGGCGCCTGACCTCTTCGAACTCCCTCCAGTTCTGTTCAGACTCACCGGCGAAGGCCTTCAACTGGTAGTTCCATTCGATACCATCGGTGAAAGCCGACTTGCTGATGTTGCTGGACCCGATGAACGCGGTACCCTCACAGAGATTGGAATCCCGTTCTTGCAGAAAGATATAGGCCTTCAAGTGAAAACTCTGAGTTCCACGGGACTCGAACATGCGGATATCCGCCCCTCGCTCAGACAACAGCATCAGTTGTCGCAAGGCTTGAGGATCCGTCACGTCCATGTAGTCGCTGGTGAGTAGGGTCAGACTCGCGCTACGGATGGTGACCGCATCGATCAATGCCTCGAATATCAGTTGAAGACCACTGCTCTTTATGAATGCAACGGCAAATTCGATCTGGTCGGCATGGCGAATCGCCTCCAGTATCCTCGGTAAGAACGGGTCCTGGTCACCTCCGGTAGTCAGGATCGATGCCACCCGTCCTCCTTCGCACGCACGCACGCAGCAAACCATTGAACCATAGCTCATCCGCGCGATCCGACCGGCGATCCTCCGACACCCAGACATCTATCTCAGTAAAACGACCTATCTGGTCCATCATGCGCGAAAAAAGATCCTCGTTCATATGTGTGAATCGACGCCCATCACGCTCATACTCACCCGCTCCATACTTGAACGACACATAGAGTATGCCATTATCCCTCAGCGCATTACGCAACCGCTGAAATGCACTCATCAACTCCTTCAACGGCACATGGAGCAGGCTCGCACAGGCCCAGATACCGTCGAACCGATCGCAATAGGAGATATCCTGAAAACGCAGCACATCCACCGGCTGCCCCAGATAGCTTTCCGCCAGCGCAGCCATCTTCGGAGAAGCGTCCATAGCCGTCACTCGATACCCAAGCTCGATGAATCGCTTTGCGTCACGCCCGGACCCACAGCCGGCATCCAGAATGGCAGCGCCAGGAGGAACCAAATCCAGGAATCTAGAGTACAGCGGTGACATATCGACCGAACGGGTCGTATGAAAATATTCCTCGGCGTTCCTATCGTAATAGTCATCATCAGATAGGCCAGTATTCATCAGCGTATCCATCCCCCCATTCGAAGTGTCACGTATTCACCCCATTGGATAGATTGCCGTTGCTGCGAATGGTTGTCTACTCCCATGACATCCCCCGCACCTGATGCCTCCACCTTGCCAACCCCGGAAAATCGGCATCGGCGACCACGAATGCCCCCCGCACTGCCAGCAGGGCCAGGTGCTTGACCAGCAGGCCGTCCAGACGACCCGCCTTTTATAAGTTCATGCCAGACTAAGCTCCTTCGCCGATCGGCAACGTTGGGCCGTAGGCATCGACCACCAACTTCTTCCCGAAGAGAGTCGATTGTCCCCGTTGGGGCCAACCGCACCGACGGCAGGCATGAAAAGCACGTTCAACTGTTGCTAAAGCGGGTTCAGGAAACTCTGTCTAGTCCCTCCCTTCAGTTGCATTTTTATAGCTCCCGCAAGTCGAGTGTGAATACTCCACCGGATAAAGCCGGCGGCTTCAGGTTACGGCTAAAAGCCGGATTAATCGGCCATTCGGCCGATTCTCCCCCTCTCCCAAGACTGGGAGAGGGCCGGGGTGAGGGTTCAAATCCGCCAGCGGTGCAAAACACCCCTCATCCCAACCTTCTCCCCTCAAGGGGAGAAGGGGCAATCGCACTTGCCGCCTAAAGGCGGGGGATTTACAGATCCCCTATTTGGAACGTTAAATCGGCGCGTTTCAATAAAAAATACTCCACGCGAGCCACCGCGCCGCAGATCACGGAGCGGACGGCTCATATCGAAGATCTGAAAAAGCAAGTTGGGCTGCTACAGGGTCACTTCAAACAATAGTTTGGCCTATCCAACTATTGAGAAGATCCGATAAACGATGCGCCTCCCCCACCTGAACACCAAGTGATATAGTTCAAGGTTGAATACACTTGGAGTGGACTCACTATGGCTACCCTCTTTCACCTCGCCTACAACGTCACGGATCTGGATGAGGCCCGGCGTTTCTATGGAAATCTGCTTGGCTGCAGGGAAGGACGCAGTACACAGACATGGGTGGATTTCGATTTCTTCGGTCATCAGATCTCACTCCATCTGGGGGAGCCGTTCAAATCTGAGGAGACCGGAAAGGTTGGTGACCACCTGGTACCGATTCCACACCTGGGCGTGATCCTGGACATGGCCACCTGGAACGACCTTGCACGACGACTCGAAAAAGCGGGGGTCGATTTCGTCATCCCCCCATCGGTACGCTTTGCCGGCGAACCAGGAGAACAACATACGATGTTCTTTCGCGACCCGTCGGGCAACGCAATCGAGATCAAGGGATTCGTCGACTTCGAAGCGGTATATGAGACATGAATACGCCCATCCCCCTGGTGGCACGACTCGGGGCTGACGATGAGCGAGATTGGCTACATGCCCTCAGGGCGGCCCTCCCCGAACAGACCATCGTTCCATTCGGAGATCTCACCAGGGAACAACGCAGGGCCGTCGATGTGGCCATCGTAGCAAATCCGGATCCTGACCAGCTTTTGGATCTACCAAACCTGACATGGGTGCAGAGTCTTTGGGCCGGCGTCGAAGAGCTGTTGAGCAGAGCAGCCAAGGCTGACTTCGAGATCGTCCGAATGACCGACCCACACCTTGCTTCGACCATGGCCGACTCCGTTCTGGCCTGGACGCTCTACCTGCATCACGACATGCCGCTCTACCAGGCTCAGCAACAAGCCAAGATCTGGCGCCAGCACCCGTTGCGACAATCGTCTGAGCGAAACGTTGGCGTCCTCGGTCTTGGCAACCTGGGAAAGGCCTCCGCGGCCAAGCTTGCCGGACACGGCTTTTCCGTCCATGGGTGGAGTCGATCAAGGACCGAAATCTCCGGCGTGGCCACGTTTACCGGAGAACAGGGATTTGGCGAAGTTGTCAGCCGCTCGGATGTGCTGGTCTGTCTCCTTCCACTGACGAACGAAACCCGGCTCTTGCTGAATCGGGAGAGGCTGGCGCTTCTTCCCAACGGGGCAGCGGTGATCAACTTTGCCCGTGGACCCATCATTGACCACGAGGCATTGATCGAGTATCTCGATGCCGGGCACCTTAGCCACGCCGTCCTCGACGTGTTCGACGTTGAGCCCCTGCCCCGGGAGAACCTGCTCTGGACCCATCCTTCCGTAACGGTTCTTCCACACATCTCAGCCCCGACGAATATCCAGACAGCGTCTCTGATCGCGGCTGAGAATATCTCCCGGTATCGGGCCACTGGCATTATCCCGCAGGGCATCAACCGTGCTCGGGGATATTGAGGGTTACCGCCGTTTTTTCCTGATTCCTTTTAATGCATTGATAATATTAAAGATTACAGATTCAGGCGTTGATAGAAAAGGGGCTTTGGGTGCTGTCTCCCTGCAACCCATCTCTCCATCCTCCATGACGAGAGATCGAAATATAGTAAAGACTCGGAGAAAGGCCAAATATCAGTGGCACCTGCGAATATTACAGGGCCGCTATGAAACGGTGTCCACATGCTGCCGGAGAATCCCGATTCCAGCCGGGCTGGAATATGTGAAGAATACCCGAGAGTGAAAGACCCTTAACCAGGCCTTTTGCTTTTCTGCCGCCCGCATACTGCACAACCATATAATCCCACAAACCGACACCCGTACCAGCCAGTAAGCATCCTGTATGTTCAACACTGTTCTCCGGGGCCGATCATCAAAATCGAACCAAACTGGGACGGCGCTCCTAACCCATTAATTTACTGGATTCATGCAAGCGTAACAGCAGCACTTGATGGGTACGCTTCCGAGGGCGACTCTCAGAGAATAATTGTAGCAATTTCCGCTTTGATTGCTAGTGATGGTTCTTTGCGCTCTCACTGTTCCGCCACGGCCCTCGCCTCCACCACATTCTCCATCGGCCCGTCGCCTCTCAGCTGAGCCAGAAACTCCGTTTCCCGGTGGCTGGTCAGCAGCAGATTCTCGGTCGAGCGGGTCATGGCCACATAGAGCAGCTTGGCCTCGGTTATCGGGTCTGCCTGTTTCACAGGCATATACCCGATACCTGATACCGCAACCATGGGAAACTCTAGCCCCTTGCTGCTGTGCATGGTCATCAGCTTGACGCTGTCGTGAGAGGGTTTGAATGCCTTCCTTGCCCGGGAATCCATCAGCCACTGACAGGGAACCCTTTCCGCCATGAAAAAACGATGCAGGGTCTTTCCCATCCAATTACTGTGATAGGTCACACACATATCGGACCATGGCATGCCCCGTTCATCATGCAGCCGATGAAACATATGTGCGATGTAGCGAGCCTCCTGCTCATAGTCTTCGAATACCTTTATCACAGGTGCTGGTCCATGGCGGCCTGCGGACTGGGGTTCCACCAGGGGCACGTGATCATCATCCTTGTCATTGGAGCTGAAGTAGCGGCTGGCGAATTGATAGGCAAAATGCAGGATCTCATCCGTGTTCCGGTAGTTCAACTTCAGTACCGTGGTCCGTCCCCTCGCCTGTACGCCAACGCTGGACAGGCTGAAGTCGAGCGCATTCCTTTTACTGTAGATCGATTGCGCATCGTCATACAGCAACAGTAGCGAGTTGGTCTCCGGATCCACCATACTGACCACCAGCTTCAGCCATTCCGGCTCAAAATCATGGCCTTCATCGATCATCACGGCGCCATACTGCCCTTTGGGTATCGCCCCCTTCTCTGCTGCGGCGATAACCTTTTCCACCAGCTGTTCGATATAGCCATCCCCTGGCGTGGGGCGATCGATGTGGTAGGTACGCAGCTGTTCGCCGCACCAATCGTGGAAGTGATAGACATGAACCTTGTCGTTCACGCCCCGCTCCACCATCAATTCCCTGAGCCGGGCCGCCAGTGTAATGTTGTAGCAGAGCACCAGAATCGGTTTATGCAGCAGCTTCGCCAGGTAGAGACAGCGATAACCCAGAATCAGAGTCTTGCCCGACCCGGCCACACCGTGGATGACACGATGCCCCTCCCCCAAGCTGCGGGCCAACAGCTCCTGCTGCATATCCATCACCTTGACGATATCCGGCAACAGCGTATCAGTGTTTTCCTCTTCAGCCTGAGATGGAAAGAGACTGCCCTGATCACCGGCATTGATTCTTACTTCAGGAAACAGATGCCACCGTATGCGGTCGATCTGGGGTAACGTCAGAGACCGTGGGAACTGGACATTGAACATGTTCCACAAGCGCTCCTGAAAGGCCTCTGGGTCGATGCCCTTCACCATCTCGTCCTTACAGATGGTCTGATGCTCCGGCAGCACTTCGCCCAGGTCAGTTGCCTTGAACTGGCTCCGGGTAATGTTGCTCAGTACAACTCCATAGCCGTAGGGAAAAATGAGATTCCCCCGGTAGCGTCCGGTTGGCACGATCAATTGTGGGTCCTTCTGCAGCCGGTTGATCAGCTGATAGGTGCACTGGCGAACCTGCTCCAGGGGGTTACTAACGGTCTTGAGGCCATTGGGGGTGACAATGGTCGTCGTCACCTTATCCATCTTCTGGATGGTGTCCAGCTTCCAGTCCTTCACCTCCAGCAGCAACAGGCCACGCAGGGGGTGAAGGATGATGAAATCAGAGTAGCGCTGTCGTTTGCCCACTGGCAACTCGTACCAGCAGAGGTAGTCATCCTCCAGATGTGATTCCAGGCGCCGTGCAAAGCGCTTTTCGCCGGCCTGCATGCGGCTCAGGCAGCTGTTAAGTGTCGGAATCAGGCTTGCCATGGTAGGTTCTTAGTGCTCCATCTATACGTCTCCCGACGCTATTTCCCTGAGCCGTTCAATTCGGTTAGCTCATGAGGTGGCTCGTTCCTTCCCTTCCAAGTCTTCGGCAATCTCTCGAAATTTCTTTAGGGAACGTCTGATTAATTGACGAATTATTCACATCCATCCATCAATTTCATCAGAATCGTTCGTTTTAGGGTCTGTTCGCCCCAGGATTGGGGCCATTCCGACCGTTGGGCGATTATTCATCGGCCAATGGCCACCACTCAGGCACACTGCCCCGTAATACCAGCCTGCGTCGCCGCAAGAAGACCTTTTTGGCCATGATTAGATTCACCAGCGCACAGGATACAAACAGATGATGGGCATTCTTTGCCAATCCTTTGTATCGAACCTTGGTGAAGCCGAATTGGCCCTTCATCACACCGAAGACATGCTCAACCTTGGCGCGGACTTTTGAGTTACTGCGATTTTTCGCTGAGCGACCGGTGCCGGCTTCCCTTCTTCTGGGTAAAGTCCATTGCATGTGGGGCGCGTAAGGCAATGACATCACTTTTGCCGGCGTAGGCCGAGTCACCCCATACACGGGTCTCATCACCATGCAGCAGATCACCCAGAACGGCCGAATCATATACATTGGCAGCAGTGCCCACTACGTTGTGAATCAGCTTGGTCTCGCTGTCGACACCAATATGTGCCTTCATGCCGAAGAACCACTGGTTTCCCGTCTTGGTCTGGTGCATCTCCGGATCGCGCTGCTTCTTCTTGTTATTGGTTGAGCTGGGGGCATTGATAATTGAGGCATCGACAATGGCACCTCGATTCACCTTCAAACCATTCTTCTGGAGATACTGATTGACCAGGTGAAACAGCTGATCTCTCAGATTATGGCGTTCGATCAGATGGCGGAAACCTGTCCCTGCCAGGGAATAATGATCTCCATTTCGTCTAGAAACTGTTCCTTGCGGGTCTTCTTGCGGTATTTCTCGAAGCTATCGATCAGGGATTATTGTTTGATGATAGTCAGTCAAAGCCGTGTTTGATGTGATGCCGTATTATCGCTTAAATCGTGAATTAATCAGAGTTGCCTTAGATTCAGAAATTTCTCTGAAGTTACTACCCGCGGTACTACCCTGCTAGACTTAGAAAGCACCATTCGTACTATCTGCTTATCGTGGTTTGGGCCATAACTGACGTGTATTGGCTTGTCATCACCATAGAAATAGAGTCGATCAAAAGGCGTATTCGTAACCACCCACTGTGCTACTTCCAGCATACTTTCGTTTTCGATGAAGAAATCCACGGCAGCCCCCAGCCTCTGGCATATAAGTCTGCCGAATCGGTTAAGCTCGTGCGCGGCATGTTGATCAAGTTTTGGATAGATACGGCCGGGAATCTCCTTAGCGAGTTGTTGCGAGCAGAAGCCGTAAGTAAGCTTTATCATTCCAAAGTAGTCAATCACAGGATCAAGCACTTGTGCCGCAAGATCATACAGAGCATTGTAGCTTTCTGCTTGCTTCGGCAGATTCTGCAGTTCGGTTCTTTCCTGAGTCTCCCCGCACTCAATAAGTTGGCGAAAGGTGAGATATTGTCCACAGGGATCATCAAGATCCGGAATCGTCGTAGCGCGCACTAACTCAAAGCTATAGATGGCCCAACGGTTCTTCGCCAGTGTATCTGGGATACTCACTAGGCCTAGGCCTGTAGTCTGTAAAGTCGAATAACCCAATCCCTTCCATCGCCTCCTCAAAGGCAGCCTGCTCAGGGTAGTTGGGTAACTCCGCGTTGATGTAGCGATACTTGCAGTACAGGAATGGCGGTTCATACTCCTCTCCATAGGCAAAGTAATCAATGTCCTGTTCGCGGAGCTTGATCTTAACCTGCTTGTAGATCAGCATGCAAAAATGACCTACTTGGAGGGGTAATCGGCGTCGAAAAACAACCCGCCTTCAGCGATGCTTCCTAACTGGACTTCAGGTTGGTGGGCTAGAGGAGATGTTGGTGGTGGAGACGATCAGAAAGATACGGTTGGCGGCCCATAGCGAGAGGAAGTCAATCCGACAGATATCGCGGGATCTGTGCCTATCGAGAAACAAGGTCCGGAAAGTGTTGCGGAGCGATAAGACCCGATTTGAGTATGATCGTGAGATGGTACATCGGCCGAAGCTTGGCGCCTTTGTAGAATTGCTATCGGCCTGCTTGAGGCCGAACAAGCGCTACCAGCTAAGCAGCGGCGCACGGCCCAGCTGGCCGGATTGTGGTACCCACATCGACGGCCTCAGGATGAGTGGCCCGCCGACCGGTAAGAAGGGATAGAGAGACATGCGTGCCCTGATCATCAGCGCCGACCGTTTTGAAGACAGTGAACTTGCCGAGCCGCTGCATCAGCTGCAGGCGAAGGGGGTGGATGTGGATCTGGCCGCGCCACAGAAGGGCCAGATCACAGGCAAGCATGGCCATAAGATGTACGCCGGTCTTGCGCTCGACACCGTGCAGCCGGCGGACTATGACCTGCTGGTGCTGCCCGGCGGCAAGGCGCCGGCCGTCCTGCAGAAGAACCCCGATGCGGTGGCCATCGCCCGGCATTTTCTGCTGGCCGGAAAGCCGGTGGCCGCCATCTGCCATGGCCCCCAGGTGCTGATCCCCACCGGACTGCTTGCAGGGCGCACCGCCACCTGCTACCGCGATATGCGGCAGGAGCTGGAGGCGGCAGGTGTGAACTACCAGGACCGAGTGGTGGTAGTGGACGGCAACCTGATCAGCTCGCGCCAGCCGGCCGATATCCCCGCCTTCATGCAGGCTATTTTCAAGACCATCGGCCTGGCATGATGCGATGATGTCCTGGCGGCCTTAACGAACAGAAGAGCCTTTTGCGGTGGTGCTGCTGACCACCAATCAACAAGGGTCCTAAGTGCAGGGCAGGAAGGTCCTAGACGGGCTGGATCTTGCACTGGCCGAGGAAGACTTAGCCGGTAATCTGTCTGCTACGTGCTGTATGTGAACCTGCGCAGCGACCATGTCATCCTGGCAGATCAGGAACTGTGGATCATTGGCTCATCGGCGAAATCTTCCTCAGCCAGCCCGAACCGTTCGATCAGCTGTTCCCTGGTGCCCGCACGCAAAACGGCAGCTGCAGAAGGCGGGTGTCGCTCCTCAGCCATGCGTTCTGTCTCGTCGTCGTAAGGCCAGGCCTTTGACAAGGGCCTTTCCCTGGCATCCATCCAGATATAGTACTTCACGGCGAGGGCAACCTGATTGAAAAAATCTCGTCCGGCTTGAGCAGGGAGACCGCCGTTCTGTTGCCGACAATATCCACCCACAAGATCAAATCCGGTTTGCTCAGATCGACCTTTCGATCGATATCGGCGGCGAGCTTTTCAACGATCTCACTCGTGTGATACTGCTGCCAGCGGCGCTTGTATACCTTCATGCCCCAAGTCTGGTCTTGCCTGATCTGTGCGCTGATCTTGTGATCTATCAGCCACTTTATCTCCTCCAGGTCGGTCAGGCACCAGTGATCCACCGGCACCCACTTAATCGCGAACTCGAAAGAATCCAGCGGCTGCTCCTTCCACAAGGCGTGGCAATGGCGGATGACCTCACGGTTGTTGAGATTGGTGTGGGCGATGGCGACACCCATCACAGCGGTCTTTCCCACCTCAGGCTTGGGGTCACCGAAAGCCTTCAGGATGCGAATAACCTCGGGGTTGACCCGATAGAACTGGCCCCAGGAGTAAGATATGAGCAGATCCATTTCGCAGTCTTATATCCCTTCTCTCAGCGACAGGCAGATCGCCTCGCAGAGCCCTTAGGTTACGCTTGCTTCCAATTCATCATAGTGTTCACGAACAGACTGGTAGAGCGGACTTGCTCGTGGATTCCTTGGCCGATAGACGGCCGCGTTGGGTGTTGTCTCCCTGCAACCCATCTCTCTGTCCTCCATGACCAGAGATAGAAATATAGTAGAGACTCGGAGAAAGGCCAAATATCAGTGGCACCTGCGGATATTACGGGGCCGCTATGAAACGGTGTCCACATGCTGCCGGTGAATCCCGATTCCAGCCGGGCTGGAATATGTTGTTAGCGGCTGAGTAAAACCGCGCATAGATGGCGAAGTCGGTTTCATGAT
>CAZJCM010000016.1:0-55687 GCA_964544655.1 uncultured Sedimenticola sp.
AGAAAAACGCGGAACCCCCGTAGAATATGTTCCGCGCCATCGTTTTGGTAAAGGCTTGGGCCATTGGTGTTCTCCTCCGTCTAGGAACCCTTGTTTATTAACCCATTATACAACCATGGGAAATTAAGCCGATAGTCGGGGATAATCACCTTGACTTGCGTCAAGTGAATGCGAGACGAGCGGCATGAAGGAGGTATTTCTTCCGTCTTGATGGAAATCAATGTTGCGGTTGCTTACGAGGTGCTAGTTTTTCAGTTTAAAATCACTCCAAAAATTTGTCAGCGGAGCATGCTTCAGAGCTAAGGAAACCATTTCAGCTGCACCAGCGATTACCACTGCCAGCGGGCATTTCTTCCGGAATATGCTCCAGGTAGGGTGGTGTGCATCCGACGGCGCAACACTGCTGCCGATGCTTGTCCGGGGTTGGCCATTTACGGCAGCCCGTCAGTGCTGCTTGTACTGACATTGCCACGGTAGCTGAATGACTGCCGGATAAGGTGGATCTGATGCGGTTTTCGATGCTTGGGCAGTTTCGTACGACACAGCACTAACAGGAACGATATGTCCACGATTACTGAAACCATGGCTGCCGACCATCGCCGTTGCGATGAGATATTCAGTGCGGCGGAAGAGTTGATTGCAAATGACGACTGGGGCCAGGGTGGCGCTGCATTCGAGCGTTTCCGGGAGGCCACTGAACACCACTTCTCCATGGAGGAGGATGCCCTGTTTCCCGGTTTCGAACAGCGCACTGGGCAGACCATGGGGCCGACCCAGATGATGCGCATGGAGCATATTCAGATGCGCCAGCTGTTTTCCGATATGGCGCAGGCGGTGGAGCAGCAGGACAAGGAGCGATATCTCGGGCTGGCGGAAACCCTGATGATGATCATGCAGCAGCACAACATGAAAGAGGAGCGGATGCTCTATCCCATGACGGACCAGGCGTTTGCCGCCGATGCCGAGGATATGCTGAAGAAGATGGAATCGGTCTGAACTGTGGCTTGATGTTTATGACGCCGATTCGAGAACAAACTAGGGCAAATGAGAGGCTGCTCGATGTGAGTGACCTCGAGCCCTGCGAACCCCTGGAGCAGACATTAGCGGCAATCAGGGAGCTTCCAGGCGGCTGTTATCTGAGGGTGCTGCATCGCCGTGAACCGCACATGCTCTATTCGTTGTTGGAAAAGGCGGGCTTCTCCTGGCAGACCAGAAGGTGCGACGACCCTGGTTATCAGATATTTATCTGGCGACGGGATGATGATGTGGCGGCTGATGCCGCAAGGCTGCGTGCCGAAGAGGTAATGCATTGAATACGGCCGGCCTTTCATTGGATCAGGCACCGCCGATTTCGGTGCCGTTCCGATTTTTTCTTACTGCACCTCTGTTTGGCGCGGCAGCGGGAATTCTTCTGCTGTTCATGGGGCCGGTCGCATTGGAGAATCGTTGGATGCCGGGCACCCTGGCCCTGACCCATTTGCTGACCCTTGGCTTTATTGCCATGGTGATGTGCGGTGCTCTACTGCAGATGTTGCCGGTGATCGCGGCTTCACCCGTTCCCGCCGTGGTGCCAGTGGGTGTCCTGACCCACTTGCTTCTGGTGCTGGGCACCCTGCTGTTGGCCACGGCGTTTCTGCTCTGGGACAGGTGGTTGATGGTCGCTTCAGTCCTGTCGTTGGGTCTGGCATTTCTGCTTTTTACCCCTGCTGTCGGCCTGGCCCTGTGGCGGGTTCAGATCCATTCGCCGACGACCAGGGGGATGGGACTGGCGACAGCTGCCATGATCGTGACCATCTCCCTTGGCGTGGTGGCCGCCACAGCCTATTTTGGACAGATGAAGGTGGCCCAATTGCCTGCTGTGGTCGATATCCATCTCAGTTGGGGCCTGCTGGGATGGGTCGGGATCCTGCTGATCAGTGTCTCATTTCAGGTAGTGCCCATGTTTCAGGTTACCCCCGAATATCCCCGGTGGCTGACGAAATATCTCCCTGCCGGGATCTTTATCGGTCTGCTGGGTTGGCTGGTGCTGCGTTACTGGCTCACCGATATAGGGTTGACTGGTTCTTTCGGGGTGCTTTGGATCGGCCTGCTGGCACTGGCTTATGCCGTGTTCGCCCTGGTCACGATACGGCTGCAGCAGCGCCGCAAGAGGCGGATACGGGATGTCACGTTGCTGTTCTGGCGAACCGCCATGGTGATGATGGTGATCGGTTTGTTGGTCTGGATCTTGGGCAGCCTGATTCCTGCGATTGGACACGCTCCACAGTTTCCCCTGTTCATTGGGATGTTGATGCTGGTTGGCGTGGCGCTGCCGGTGATCAATGGGATGCTGTACAAGATTCTGCCCTTTCTCTCCTGGTTCCACTTGCAGAATCGCCAGCTTGCGCAGATGTGCATGACGGTCAACGTGCCCCATATGAAAGGGTTCGTATCGGACACGATGGCGCTATGGCAGTATCGTTTTTATCTCATCAGTCTGTTGACGCTGTTGCTGGCTACGCTGTGGCCCGACTGGTTTGGGCGCGCTGGCGGGTTGTCGTTTGCCATCAGTAACCTGTTGCTGCTGGCAAATCTGCTGCTGGCGGTGCATCGTTATCGGGTCACTGACAGGGCACTGACGGCAGCCGCTGTCGGATAAGGAAGTTCTGGCGCAGGGCCTGTCCCAGCAGTGGACCCAGCACTATCTGGTTGCTGGGGTGGGGAATGCTGTCGCTGCTCCATATCTTCTCGATCCCTGCCCGGTACAGCCGCTCCTCGGCATCACCGATGAACAGGGCGTGGGTCACCAGCACCGAAACAGAGGCCGGGTCATAGGGCTGCAGGGCCCGGGCTGCCATCTCCAGGGTGCGGCCGGTGCTGGCCACGTCGTCCACCAACACCAGATCACGGCCCTGATACTCACCGGCAGGGAGGGTTACCTGGACGTTCCGGTCGCCGAGACGCTCCTTGCGCGCCACCTGGTAATCCAGCCCTTCGTGACTGGCTATGGCCGCCACCCACTGTTCTGACTCTTCATCCGGCCCGATCAACATGGGGTTGTCGAGCCGGTCTTGGAGAAACCGTGCCATGGGCTCGGTGGCGGTCAGATTCGCCGCCTGCTGCATCGGAACGGCGTCAGCCAGTCGGTGTACCCGATGCAGATGGGCGTCTACTGTCAACAGGCCGTCGAAGTGATCGGCGAGCAGCCGCCCGATGATGTGCTGGCTCACTACCTCTCCCGGATGGAACGCCTTGTCCTGGCGCATGTAGCAGAGGTAGGGAGCGACCAGGAGCAGCCGTCGGGCACCCAGTTCACGGGCCCCGGCGGCCGCCAGCAGCAGTTCCACCAGCTTGTCGTTGGGGTGATCCAATGTGCGGCATATGATGACCGTCTCTGGAAGCCGTCGGGGGAGCTGAATGCGGCTCTCTCCATCAGGAAAACGGTGAATCAGGATCTCCTGATAAGGGATGTCGATGACTTCGGCCAGGTTTTTCGCCGGTTGTTCATATTCAGAAAAGCCGAGCAGCAGATCGCTGTCAGGCATTGAGCTCTCCGATCTGAAAACCTGGGTTTTGCCGGGCGGCATCCCGGGCGAAGTCGAAATCGGCCTGGAAATCCGCATGAATAGTGTACAACGGTTCGCCGGCCTCCACTGTATCCCCAACCTTCTTGTGCAGATCCACGCCGGCACCCTTGTCCATGGGGGCACCTGCCAGACGGGCGATGCTGGCCATCTGCAGGTTGTCGATGGCGCGTATGATCCCCATGTGGGGTGCGCTGACCTGGTGCTGCAGTTTGCCGGCCTGGGGTGAGGCGGGGTTTTCCCCCTGGGCCTCGATGATAGCGTTCATCTTTACCAGTGCGCGTCCGGAATCAAGGATATCCCGGGCGATGACATAGCCCTGGCCACCCCGGACGTCGGGGTCGAATTCGATGATCCGGCCTGCCAGTTGCAGCGCCTTCTCACGCAGGTCCCGGGGGGCCTCGGGGAGATTGTTCAGGACCTGCATGACATCCCTCGCCTCCAGCACCGGACCGATGCCGCGCCCGATGGGCTGGCTGCCGTCGGTGATCATCACCTCCAGGTGCAGGCCCAGGTGATCGCCTACGTACTCGAACATTTTGCGTAGTTTCAGGGCTTCCGCCTGGCTGCGTACCTTGGCAGTGGGGCCAACAGGTATATCGAGGATCAGATGGGTCGCTCCGGCAGCGATTTTCTTCGACAGGATCGAGGCGATCATCTGCCCTGGCGAGTCCATCGAAAGCGGGCGCTCCACAGAGATCAGGATGTCGTCCACTGGGGCCAGGCGGGCGGTGCCCCCCCAGGCCAGGCAGGCGCGCTGGTGCTGGACGATTTCACGCAACCGGTCGAGAGGGAGGTTGACGTTGGCCAACACCGCCATGGTGTCAGCGGTGCCGGCCGGAGAGGTGATGGCGCGGCTGGATGTCTTGGGGATCAGCATGCCATGGGCGGCCACGATGGGTACCACCAGCATGGTGGTGCGGTTACCGGGGATACCACCGATACAGTGTTTGTCTGCCACCAGGGGTTCACCCCAGTCGAGTCGGTCACCGGTCTCCACCATGGCGCGGGTCAGGTAGAGTATCTCTTCCCGTTCCATGCCGGTCTCTGTGCAGCCGACCAGGAAGGCTGCCATCTCGATCTTGGAGTAGCGGTTCTCCACGATATCCTGAGCGATCCTGAGATAGTCGCTGTAATCGAGCCGCTCACCGGTGATCTTCCTGTGTACCGCCTTCAATGAACCGGGGGGAGAGGCGTGGCTGATACGGACCGGGACGCCGTCGTCGACTCCCAGTTGGTCATAGGCCTGTTCACTCAGCCCCAGTTCTCCCGGGGCGGTGATCGTCTCATCGTCCACCACGTTGATGACGGCGATTACCGGCTGGCCATCTTGTTCCCGGTGGATCTCTATCTTGCTCAGGGCCTGAAAGCCCTCACTGCGATAGACCGGACATTCCCGGTGCAGGTAGGCTACGTTTTCACGATAGGTGTCGATGGCTACCCGGCGCAATTTCAATGTAGGCATCGTTATGTTCTTGTCATTAGCGGAGCAATATGACCCCTGCCAGGCCTGGCATCACGATTCGGCTATTTACTGCCGCCGGCCTGCGGTTAGCGCTCAGAGGCGTCATCGAAGCGAACGGCTGAAATCAGCTCGTTTGACATCAACTGGGCCAGCGCCGTGGCCAGCGGTTTACGCGCCGCAGGTTCAGAGCCTGCCAGCAGACCGGAGGCAAAGGCGATCGCGATGGCATCCCAGGGGTTGTTTCCCACCCAGCTCGCCGGGCTGGCCCGTTTGGCCGCTTCCCGCAATCGCCGTTTTGCTTCATCCACCGTCAACGGGTGATCCGTACTGCGCTCCATATCGATATCCCGGCCAGTGTGAAAGATATGGCCGCCACTACCAGAGCAGCGACCACCTTGCCCCACAATGAGGCGAAAAAGAGGTAGGCCGCCACCATCAGGAACGCAGCGCCGCTCAGTGCCAGCAGGATCACCACCAGTATCAGGCCGACGGCCATCGCCACCTTCAGCGTCCAGTGGCGCAATGACCGCCCCTCTGCCTCGAGCAGATCGGCGGCGGCGATCAGGATGTCGGCAAGATTGCTCAGCGCCGGCCTCCCAGATCCAGCAGCTTGGCAAAGATGAAGCCGATGGTGGCAGCTGTGACCAGGCTGGCAATCGGCTTTTGCACGATCTTTTCCTCCAGGTTGTCGACCGCCTGTCTGCCTGCATCAGCAGCCTGATTCAATTGCTCGGCTGCCTTATTGCGGGCCTCGGCGGCCCGTTTCTGCACTTCATCACGGGCATCATTGGCGTAATCCGAGGCCGTGGCACCGAGTGCTGCTGTGAGGTTGGCGATATCCTCCCGTAATCTGGCCATGTCGGCTTTGAGGGCGGCGACTTCTGCTTCCAGCCGTGTTGATTCTGCTGAGTCGTTCTGCTGTTTTTCGACCATTTTTGTGGCTCCCATGAATATGTTGGTGCCAATATCCTTATCACCAGATTCAGTATTGGGTTGATGGCCACTTTTTGCAATGACATTTGTTGCCATTCTCGTAGGAGCGGCACCCGCCAGGAGATGTCGGGCGCCCATCTGTTGCCAGATATCAAGGCGGCGCAGGCAATATACTGCCATAATTCTTATATCTTAAACCTGAGTCAATCACGTTAAATGAGGTTCCATGATGAAAGATCTGCAACCGCCGCACGACCCGATCGATGCTTTGGGTGAAGCCTATGAGCGCCTGCTGGAATCAGCCATGGATGATCTGCGCAAATTGGATGAGAAGACCGGACCGGCCCTGCATAAATTGATCGATAAAGGGAAGGCGGCGCTGCTGGCAGCTGAAGAGTACACCGAAGAGGAACTGGACAAGGCCGGTGAATACCTGAAACGCGATCTGATCGACGCGGCCGAATACTTGGCGGAAACGGGTGAGGACTTCGCTACCTGGCTGGATTTCGATATCGAGCTGATCGAAGACCGTTTAAAGGATGTGTTCTCCCAGGCGGCTGACCAGACCACGGTGGAATTGCTGAAGCTGAAGGCGCAGGCGGAGCGCTCACCCTACCACACCGGGGAGATCACCGGCCCCGGTACCCTGGTCTGCGACCAGTGTGGGGAAAAGCTACACTTCCATCGAGTGAGCAAGATACCACCCTGCCCCAAGTGCAGAGAGACACGGTTCCATCGCCAGAATTAGCTGTACGTGGTGTGGGTCCGGAGAGCGCGGCCCCAGCTCAGCGGTCCCGGAGAGCAGCCGGTCAGCAGTTGCAGAGGGCATCGCAGCAGGTGGCGCCTTTTGACCCGCTGATCATTCCCTCGCTGCGGGTATCTCAGATATGCATCAGAGGCGATAGAACATGGCAAACAAGGGCAACCCCATCGTCTTGCTGCTGGTCCTTGGGGTGATCATTGGCGGTGGTTTCTTCCTTTGGCAGCAGCGGCAGGCAGAACAGGAGATTCCCGAGGGCCTGATTCTGGCCAATGGACGGATCGAGGGGGATCGTTATTCGGTGGCGACGAAGTTCGCCGGTCGTATTCAGGTGCTGCAGGTCCGTGAGGGGGATTCTGTCGAACAGGGGCAGGTGCTGGTACGCCTGCAGGACGATCAGGCGCAGGCCAAACTACAGCAGGCACAGGCCCAACTGGTGGCCTTGCAGGCCCAGCTGGACGCCGCCCGGAAGGCACTGGACATCCTGAAACGCCGGGTGCCTCTGCAGATAGATACCGCAAAGGCGGACGTAGCCCACGCCGAGGCGGCTGTGGCAGCGGCCAAGGCCCGGGCCCATCAGGCGCGCAAGGACGCAGCCCGTTATGCCAAACTGGCAAAGACAGGCAGTGTTGACCGCTATCGGGCCGATCAGGCCGACCTGGCGTGGACGGTGGCCCGTGCTGATCTGGCCACGGCGATGGCGGCATTCACGCAGGCCAATAAGCGCCTGGCCGAGGCGCGGCTGGGTGAGGAGAACATCCAGGCCGAGGCCTATAAAGTGGCTGCGGCGGCGGCACAGAAGGAGCAGGCCGCGGCGGCGGTGGCTGAGGCCCGCAGCGTATTGGATGACCTGATCATCAAGGCGCCGGCAGCGGGCATCGTCACCACCCGCATTGCCGATAAAGGGGAGGTGGTGGGGGCAGGCGCGCCACTGCTGACCATCGTCGACCTCGACCGTCTGTACCTGAAGGTGTTCGTGCCGGGGCGGCAGATCGGTAAATTGCACCTGGGGCTGGCGGCGCGAATCTATACCGATGCCTTCCCTGAACAACCCTTTTCCGCCAGGGTGCGCTATATCGCTTCCACCGCCCAATTCACTCCAAAGGAGGTGCAGACCCCGGATGAGCGGGTCAAGCTGGTGTATGCGGTGAAGCTCTATCTGGATGAGAACCCTCAGCATCGGCTGACACCGGGGCTGCCGGCCGATGCGCTGATCCGCTGGCGTGACGACGTGCCCTGGGTGCGCCCCCGTTGGTGATGGGGACCTCCACCATGCCACTGCTGCGGATCGCTGGCTTTCGTAAGTGTTATGGAAAGCAGATGGCGATGGATGGCGTGGACCTGGTGGTCAATGAAGGTGAGATCTTCGGCCTGATCGGTCCGGATGGGGCCGGCAAGAGCAGCCTGATGAAGGCGGCCGCGGGGGTACTCGCATACGACGGTGGATTGATCGAGGCGTTTGGCGTGCCGCTGGACTCGGAGTCCAATGCCGAACGGGTCAAGGACCGCATCGGCTTCATGCCCCAGGGGCTGGGGCTGAACCTCTATCCCGAATTATCGGTAGAGGAGAATATCGACTTCCTCGCCCAACTGCGGGAGGTGCCTCCCCGGGTGTTGGCCGAGCGTAAGCAGCGGCTGTTGGCCATGACCCGGCTGACGCCCTTTCGTGACCGGGCGATGAAGCACCTGTCCGGTGGTATGAAACAGAAGCTGGGGCTGGTCTGTACCCTGATCCATCAGCCGCCCCTGGTGATTCTGGATGAGCCCACCACCGGCGTCGACCCGCTGTCGCGACGGGATTTCTGGGCGATTCTGACCGAACTGTTGCGCGACCAGGGGATAACGGCCCTGGTCTCAACGGCCTATCTGGACGAGGCCAGCCGGTTTCATCGGCTGGCCCTGCTGCACCAGGGGCGGTTGCTGGATCAGGGCACGCCGGAGGCGATCGTCTCCCGGGTGCCGGGTGGGGTGGTGACTTTCCAGACCCCTGCTGTGAACCAGGCCTTGAGGCGGCTCAGGACCCATTATGATCAGGTGGAGAGTTATGGGGAGCGGATACGGCTGTTCCTGAACGATGTTGCGCCGGCCCAGGCCGGGTCGGATGTGCTCAAGCACCTCGATGGTGTGCCGGTGAGCAGGCTGGAGTCTGCAGAGCCTGAGCTGGAGGATGCGTTCATCAGCCTGTTGTCCCGGCGGGATGCCGTCGAACAGAGGCGGGCAGCGCTGCCCCTTTCTGATATCGAAACCGGGATGACGGGTAACGACCGGCAGACGATATTGATCGAGGCAGAGGGGCTGTGCCGGGACTTCGGTGACTTTCGCGCCGTCGATCAGGTCAGCTTCCAGGTGCGACGGGGTGAGATTTTCGGACTGCTGGGTGCCAATGGAGCCGGCAAGACCACCGTCATCAAGATGCTGACGGGTCTCCTTCCGCCAACGGCAGGGAATGGCCGGGTGGCGGGGGCGGATATGCGCACTGCGGCAGGTCTCATCAAGCAGCGTATCGGCTATATGTCCCAGGCCTTCTCCCTCTATCGGGATATGAGCGTGCTGGAGAATATCCATCTCTATGGCGGTATCTATGGCCTGGACCGGTCCGTGCTGCGGCGGCGCACCGAATGGGTATTGGAACTGGCCGGTATCCGCGGTTATGAGTCGGCCCGTACCGGCCGCCTGCCGATGGGGTTACGGCAACGCCTGGCCCTGGGTTGCGCCCTGGTGCATCAGCCCCAGGTGCTGTTTCTGGATGAGCCCACCTCGGGTGTCGACCCACTGGGGCGGCGGCGTTTCTGGGAGATACTCACCCGGCTCTCCAGTGAACAGGGCGTGACCATTCTGATAACCACCCACTATATGAGCGAGGCAGAGCACTGCGACCATCTGGCGCTGATGCACGCCGGCCGCTTGGTGGCGGACAAGAGCCCGGATGCCCTGCGCGCCGATCTGCAGCGGGAGGCGGGCCAGCTGTTGGAGCTTTCCCTGGACCGGCCGCTGGAGGCGCTGGCCCCGCTGGGGAAGCTGTTTCATGGAGTGACCCTGTATGGTAATCGCATTCACCTGTTTGCACCCTCTCTGGAACAGGCGGAGCCGATGATCCGCCGGACACTCGATGCCGCCGGCATAAGGTTGCACAACCTGCGGCCGCGGGTGCCGGGTATGGAGGATGTCTTCGTCTATCGCATGCGTGCCCTGGAGCGGGAGGCGGCATGAAGCCGGGACGGGTATGGGCGGTGGCCTACAAGGAGTGGCGTGAGATCCTGCGCGACCGGCTGTTCTTCAGTATGGCGTTTCTGGTGCCCCTGCTGATCATGCTGGTGTTGGGTTATGGCCTTTCACTGGATGTGGAGAATATCCCCTTCGCCGTGGTGGACCATGACCGCAGTGAGTCGAGTCGGGACTACATTCACCGCTTCAGTGACTCCCGTTACTTCGATTTCCTTGGTTATGTGGCGCACGAGCGGGATCTGGACCCCCTGCTGGCGGACAGCCGTATTCGTCTCGGCCTGGTGATTCCGGAGCGATTCCAGGCGCGGCTGCAGGGGGATCGCCCGGTGGCCGTGCAGGCCCTGATCGATGGCATGTTTCCGTTTCGTGCGCAGACCACCAAAGGCTATCTGGCCGCAATCAATGGGCAGGCCAACCGGGAACTGCTGGTGGATTACCTGGCGCGCAGCCGTGGGCTGACGCCGGAGCGGGCGATGGAAGTGGTGAACCCGGTGCGCCTGGAGCAGCGCTATCTCTACAACCAGGCGATCAAGAGCGACTGGTCCATGGCATCAGGATTGATGATGCTGGTGTTGATGGTGTCGCCGGCCTTCCTGACCGCTCTGGGGGTGGTGCGGGAGAAGGAGAGTGGCTCCATCTACAATATCTACGCCTCCACCGTCACCCGTGGCGAGTTCATCCTGGGCAAGCTGATTCCCTACGTGGGGGTCTCCTGCTTCAACATCCTGCTGCTATGGCTGGTGGCGACCCAGCTGTTCGGGGCGCCGTTCAAGGGCGATCCCCTGTTTTTCCTGATCGCCTCTCTGGTCTACGTGATCTGCACGGCCGGTGTCGGGCTGCTGGTATCCATCCTGGTCAGCACTCAGGTGGCCGCGGTATTGCTGACCATGGTGATCAGCTTCATCCCCTCCATGCTCTATTCCGGTCTGCTGGTGCCGGTGGAGTCGATGAGCACCAATGCCCAGATTCAGGCCTCCCTGTTTCCGCCCCGTTATTTCCTTCAGATCATCTGGGGCAGTTTTCTCAAGGGACTGGGGTGGCAGGATCTTTGGCCACCGGTCTTCATCCTCGCGGTCTATGCAGCGATGCTCTGGAGCATCGGTTTCCTTGCCTTTCACAAACGGCCAAAACGATGAGACTCTGGTGGCTGCGACTGCGCGTGATGACACTCAAGGAGCTGTTACAGCTCTCCCGGGATCCGGTGTTGCTGATCATCCTGGCCTGGTTCTTCACCGCAGAGATCTACATTGCCGGCTCTGGCATCTCCATGGGTCTGCACAACGCCAGCCTGGCGGTGATCGACCGGGATCAGAGTGAGGCGTCACGGGAACTGATTCACCGTTTTCGCCCTCCCTACTTCAATCTGCAGGGAGGGCTCGCATCCGGCCGCCAGGGCATCCAGCGGCTGGATGAGGGCAAGAGCATGCTGGTACTGGAGATACCGCCCCACTTTCAACGGGAGCTGGAAGCCGGGCGTCCTGCCGCAGTGCAGCTGCAAGTGGACACCACCAATACCATTCTGGGCACCCTGGCCACCAGCTATGCGGCCCAGATCGTGGCCCGCTACGGTGAGGACCGGGCCCTGGAGCAGCTGGGTATAACCGATCTGCAACTGGCTGCCATGCCGCGCATCGAGGATCGGCATCGGGTCTGGTACAACCCCAACCAGGTGGACCCCTGGTTCATGGGCATCTCCGAACTGATGACCGTGATCACCATGCTCTCCCTGATGCTGCCGGCGGCCGCCGCGGTGCGGGAGAAGGAGCGGGGCACCATCGAGCAGCTGGCGGTGTCGCCGCTGACGCCGTTTCAGATTCTCTTCCCCAAGGTGATCGCCATGACCCTGGCCATTTTGGCCGGCACTGCGGTGGCCCTGTTTCTGATCCTGTTGCCAGTGTTCCATGTGCCGGTAAAGGGAAGCCTGCTCCTGTTCTTCTCAGTTACAGCGCTGTATGTACTGGCTGTCTCCGGACTGGGGCTGTTCATTGCCGCCATCAGCCGCAATCTGGGGCAGGTGAGTATGCTGGTGATTGTGATTCTGATGCCGATGCTGCTGCTCTCCGGAGCTTGGACGCCGCCTGAGGCGATGCCGGTACTGTTGCGCCAGTTGATGGTGATCTCTCCCCTCTATTGGTTCATCGAACTTGGCTATGGCATTCTGCTCAAAGGTGCTGGACTGGATATTCTGTGGGATTCGGTGCTGGGCCTGAGCGTGCTCGGAATGATAATCTTTGCTTTTGGCATCGTGCAGTTTCGCCGGCAGTTTGGTGCCGGCTGAACCGGTGGCCGTCGTTCACCGGATGCAACATTGGGGTTATAGTTCTTCTATTCGTACTTGGGGGATCTCTCCATGCGGCTGTCATATACTGTTTTTGCGTTGTTTGCCTTATCCTGGCTTTGTGCCGTCCCGGTTGTTGCAGGAGGTTCCATGCCGTTTACACTGATATCACCGGTCTTTCAGCAAGGCGGCCAGATACCGCCCCGTTATACCTGCGATGGGGATGATATCTCTCCTCCATTGGCTTGGTCCGGCGTGCCGGGTGGCAGCCGTAGTCTGGTGCTGATCGTGGACGACCCCGATGCGCCGGATCCGGCAGCGCCGCGTATGACCTGGGTCCACTGGCTGGTCTACGACCTGCCGCCAGACAGCAGTCGACTGCCTGAAATGGTCACCGAGAGTGAATTGCCTGCTGGCAGCCATTTAGGGCGGAATGATTTCCGCCGTACCCGTTACGGCGGCCCCTGCCCGCCAATTGGCAGACACCGTTATTTCTTCAAGCTCTATGCGTTGGATACCCGTTTACCCGATCTGGATGAGCCGGACAAACCTGCTCTGCTGCGGGCGATGAAAGGCCATGTGATTGGCGAAACCCAGCTGATGGGGACCTATCAGAAGCAACGCTGATTCAGTCTGCCCGTCCGTTACGAACTTCCATCCCAGCATGCTTGTTGATCCGACGGGCTCCTGGCGCTGTTCCAGGAATTGATCAGAGGTTTTGTAGATGTACCGGCTGCCGCCGTGAGCCCCAGGTGCCGGGTTCCTCTTCGAAGATACCAGCGCAGTGGGTGCCGCAGGCCCGGCAGTTGCCCTCCGGCGTCAACCCCCAATGGGTGATGTCGTATCCCCGGCGGCCGATCAGCAGGTCACCACAATGGTGACACCAGGTGCTGCCGCCTTTTGGGTCGTCCACATTGCCGGTGAAGGCGTATCGAACGCCATTGTCTATGGCGATCCGGCGTGCCCGCTGCAAGGTTTCGTAGGGTGTCGGCGGCAGATCCAGCATCTTGTAAGCGGGATGGAAGGCGGTGAAATGCATTGGCACATCGGGTCCCAGGTTCTCCACCACCCACTTTGTCATGGCATCCAGTGTCTGATCCGAGTCGTTCTGTCCAGGTATCAGCAGGGTGGTGGTTTCCAGCCAGACGTCGGTTTCATGCCGGATGTATTTCAGGGTGTCCAGCACCGGCTCCAGGTGCCCACCGGTGAGTTTATGGTAGAACTCCTCGGTAAAACCCTTCAGATCCACATTGGCCGCATCCATGTGCCGGTAGAACTCCGCCCTCGGTTCGGGTAAGACGTACCCGGCTGTGACGGCAACCGATTTGATGCCCCGTTGATGGCACGCCTGGGCCACCTCGATGGCATATTCGTGGAAGATGACCGGATCGTTGTAGGTATAGGCCACACTGCGGCAACCAAGCTGCTCGGCGGCTTCGGCGATGGTCTCTGGATCGGCCTGATCGGCCAGGGTGTCCATCTCCCTGGATTTGCTGATGTCCCAGTTCTGACAGAACTTGCAGGCCAGGTTGCAGCCGGCGGTGCCAAAGGAGAGCACCGGGGTGCCCGGCAGAAAGTGGTTGAGGGGTTTTTTCTCGATTGGATCGACACAGTAGCCGCTGGAGCGGCCATAGGTTGTGAGTACGATCTGTCCCCCCACGCAGGCGCGCACGAAACAGAGGCCCCGTTGCCCCTCTTTCAACTTACAGTCACGGGGGCAGAGATCACACTGGATGCGCCCATTGTCCAGTTTGTGCCAGTACTTGGTAGGGACCACCCAAGGGTCCGCCAGATTGATCTGTTCCTGTTGTCCGCTCATCTTGCCTGCTCCCGAATGCCCGCTCTGTGGACCAGCTATCACTGAAATCCTGCAGGAGTATATGAGGGGCGCAGGGCACTGGTTTCAAGTCACCGGCTATTTAATTTGCTCTGTCCTGAGTAATGGGTAGGTCAGGTTTCCGCGGAGAAGATGGGCGACCTAGGTTATTTTGCTGCTATCCGGGATAAGGAAAGGCCCGGGATTCCGCAGAGAACACCGGGCCTGAAGAGATGTACGTTGTCTGGATTTGGTCAGGCTTCGATCTCTTCTTTTGGATTTGGCAGCCCCTCCAGTTTTGCTTTTTCCTTCATCAGCTTGTGCATGGTGCTCATTTGTTCTCTGGGCGCAGGACAAGCCTGCGCTGGCTGAACAACAGCTCAGCCGCTACCACCACCAGATAGATGATGGCGATCCAATAGAGGCTGTGACGTGAGGCATTCCACAGATAGGTCATCAGGGTTGCCCAGGACACGAGAGAGAGCAGCAGGCCGATCAGTGGCCCGGTGCCGCTGCCTGGGATTTTTTGCCGCAGACGCCAGGCGGACAGATTGATGGCGGCAAAGATCAGCAGAAACGTGGAGCTGGCAAAGGATGAGATGATAGTCAGATCGGCCAGGTTGACGAAGGCGAGTGTGCAGGCGGTGATGATGATCAGACTGACCCAGGGGATGTTGTTCTGCTTGCGGCGAAAGCCAAACACCTGAGGCAGGGCGCCGTCTGTGGCCATCACCATGCCCAGGCGCGCGGTTCCGAACATGGTGGCGTTGATTGCGGAGGCAGTGGAAAACAGTGCTGCCAGGCCGATCAGGAGGAATCCCGCGTGGCCGAGAAATGGCCTCGCCGCTTCTGCCAGGGCATATTCACCATATTTTTTTATCTCGTCCGGCAACAGGTTGCCAACGGCGACGATAGACACCAGCACATAGATACAGATGGTGATGGCGATGGACCAGATGATGCCCCGCTTCAGATTGTGCTCAGGGTCTTCCATCTCGTTTATGGTATTGGGAATCAACTCGAACCCTTCATAGGCGACGAAGATCAGGGCGGCCCCCATCAGTACCCCTAAATGGTCCTGGTTGAATATCGGCAGCAGATGGTCGGGTTTGACATAGAATAGCCCAATGATGGCGAACAGCATCAGGATCAGCACCTTGATGGTGACGATCAGCAGTTCGCTGGTGCCACTGGCTTTTACCCCGTAAAGGTTGATGCCGAGAAAGGCGAGTAATACCAGGGATTCCAGCAGATGGTGCATCGGCAGGCTGCTGGTCTCGTTACCGCCCAGCATGGCAGCGCCGTAGACGCCGAAGGTGTAGGCATACAGGGCCATGGTGCCGACATAGCCCACCAGCAACAGCCAGCCGCCGATACCGGCGATATTTCGGCTGTTGAAGGCATGTTCAAGGAAAGTGAAGCTGCCACCGTCGGACTGGAAATGCAGACCGAGACGGGCGTAGGAGAGGCCGGTCAGCAGAGCGATGATGCCACCCAGGGCGAAAGAGATGGGTGCGGCGTGCCCGGCCTGGGCGATGGCCAGGCCCAACACCGAGAAGATACCGCCGCCCACCATGCCGCCGACCCCCATGGCGATGACCTCTTTCAGGCTAAGGCGTTCGGATTCTGTTTGCGACATGGGTCATTTCCTTGCTGGTGATGGCCGGCCTGAGATTCCCGATATGAGAAAAACGGCTGCTATAGAATATCCCATCTGATTATGGCTTGGTGGCATCATGCCCATGGCGAGTGCCATAATGGTTCCATATGCATAGCAAACCGTGATCTATCTTGGATACTGAACTCAGCCGGATTCTGATTGAACAGGGCTTGCTCGACCAGGCAGGTCTGAAGCGTGCCCTGGCAGCGCAGAAGGAGTTGGATGGGGATCTGGGCGATATCCTGATCAAGCTTGGCTTGATCAGCGAAGACGATCGGGCCAAGGCCCTTGCCATTCAGCTGGATCTGCCGCTGGTCGGTAAAGAGGATTACCCGGCGGCACCCCTCTATCCAGGCAAGGTGTCGAAGAACTTCCTGCGCCAGTCCCGCATCCTGCCGTTGCGCGATGAGGCGGATGCACTGCATCTGGCGATGGTCGATCCCCGGGATGAATATGCCATCAAAGGAATGGCCCTGCTGGCCGGCAAGCCGGTGCGTCCTCATGTGGCGATGGAAAAGGAGCTGGAACAGGCGATCGAGGCGCTCTATGGTGATGGCCGCAGCTCACTCGACCGGATCATTGCCGATGTGGGGGAGACGGCTGCGTCGGACAATGACGAGGATATCGAAAAGCTGAAGGATCTGGCCAGCGAGGCGCCCATCGTGCGTTTGGTCAATTCCCTGTTCGTGCGTGCTTATGAACAGCGCGCCTCGGATATCCACATCGAACCGGCAGAAAACCGTCTTGGCGTGCGTTTCCGTATCGATGGTGTGTTACGGGAGGTGGACTCGGCACCCAGGCATCTGGCCCCGGCCATCATCTCGCGTATCAAGATCATGGCCCACATGAATATCGCCGAGCGCCGGCTGGCCCAGGATGGACGGATCCGGTTGCGGGTGCGGGATCAGGATATCGACATGCGGGTCTCCACCGTGCCGGCTCTGCATGGCGAGAGTGTGGTGCTGCGGCTGCTGGAGCACAACGCCATCGATCTGGATTTCAATGTACTCGGCTTCGATGATGTCACCCTGAACAAGATTCTGGATGCCCTGGCCCAGCGCCACGGGATTTTGTTGGTGACCGGCCCCACCGGCAGCGGCAAGACCACCACGCTCTATACCGCACTGCGTCACCTGAATCAGCCGGAGCGCAAGATCATCACGGTGGAGGATCCGGTGGAGTATCAACTCGGTGGCGTGACCCAGATTCAGGTCAACCCGGATATCGGCCTGACCTTCGCCAATGTCCTGCGCTCAATCGTGAGACAGGATCCCGATGTGATCATGATCGGTGAGATGCGTGACCTGGAGACGGCGGAGATCGCAGTGCAGTCGGCGCTTACCGGTCATCTGGTGCTATCCACCCTGCATACCAACGATGCCGCCGGCGCCGTCACCCGGCTGTTGGACATGGGCGTGGAGGATTACCTGCTGACCTCCACGGTCAATGGCGTGCTCGGCCAACGCCTGGTGCGCTCCCTGTGCAAGGCGTGCCGTGAGCCATACATGGCCTCTGCCGAGCTGATCGAGCGTATGCAGCTGGCACGCTTCACCGAGCGTCCGGAGATCCAGCTCTACCATGCCCGGGGCTGTGACGCATGCGCGGGGATGGGATATAGCGGTCGAAAGGGTATCTTCGAATTCCTGCCGGTGAATGAAACGATACGCAATCTGGTACTGAAGCGGGCAGATGCCAACCAACTGCACCAGTCCGCTGTGGCCCAGGGCATGATAACCATGCTGGAGGACGGCCTGCGCAAAGCCCTGCAGGGTATCACCACCATCGAGGAGGTGCTGCGGGTCACGCGGCAGCACTGAACCGTAATGCCCCTGTATCGATACAAGGCGATCACTCCCTCAGGCGAGACCGTGGAAGGGGAGATGGAGGCTGCCGACGAAGCCGCGGTGATCGCCTATATCAAGGATAAGGGCCAGCTGCCGGTGCGGGCCGAACAGGTGAGTGAAAAGCACGTGAGCGACAGTGGTCTGTTGACCCGCCGCGGCATGGTCAGTCGTGCCCAGCTGACCATCCTCACCCGTGAGTTGGCCCGGCTGATCGGTGCCGGCGTCTCCCTGGATCGCTCCCTGACCATCCTGGCGGCGGTGACCGACTCGGCAGCGGAGCGAACGTTGCTCACCCGATTGGTTGAGGCGATTCGTGGCGGCGCCAGCTTCGCCGATGCGTTGAAAGAGCAGGAGGGCAGCTTCAGCCGGCTCTATATCAGCATGGTTCGCGCCGGTGAAGAGGGTGGTGCATTGCGTGTGGTGCTGGACCGGCTGGCCGACTACATGGAGAAGTCACAGGCGTTTCGCGCCAGCATCGGCGCGGCGCTGATCTATCCGGCGATACTGCTCTCCGTTTCCGTTTTGTCCCTGATTCTCCTGCTTACGCTGGTGGTGCCCCAGTTCCAGCGCATGTTCGATGAGGCCGGGGCAGCACTGCCTCTGCCGACCCAGATCGTCATCGCCATCGCCGATTGGCTGCAAGGCAACTGGTGGCTGTTGCTGCTCCTGCTGCTGCTTCTGCTCACCCTGCTGCCCAGACTGTTCGCCCGCGCCGGTCCGCGTCGTGCCTGGGACCGTTTTCTGCTCTCCCTCTGGGGGATCGGGCCGCTGGCCAGGAAGATCGAGGTGGCCCGTTTCTGCCGTACCCTGTCAACTCTGCTGAGCAATGGCGTGGTACTGCTGTCAGCGCTCTCCATCGTCAAGGAGACCATGAGCAACCGCATTCTGGCCGAGGCGGTGGCGTCGATCGCCGAGCGGCTGAAGAGCGGTGAAACCCTCTCAGCCCCGATGCTGGAGGCCGGGGTATTCCCCAAGCTGGCCTGTCACATGGTGCGGGTGGGGGAGGAGACCGGGCGCCTGGAAGAGATGTTGGGAGACGTGGCGGATATCTATGACAAGGAGGTGCAGCACAGCCTGAAGAAGATGCTGGCGCTGCTGGAACCGCTGCTGATCCTCACCCTCGGCGTACTGATTGCAGCGATCATTTTCTCGATTCTGATCGCCCTGCTGAGTATCAACGAGCTGGCATTTTGATCCCACCCATGGCCGGCGTGCGCCCCCTCACTGCAGGGGCGCCGCTTTTGTCGCCTGAGCGTCGCTGGGCCGGACGGCTGATCAAGCGGCTGGCTGCCCGCTTCTTTCTGCTGGCGGCCAGCCTGGCCTGCTGCGCCAGACGCCGCTTCTCCGCTGCCGAGAGCACGTTGTCGCTGAGCTTCAGCCGGTCACTGCGTTGACCCTTGGTGATGGTGACCGCCTCCGGGGTGATTTTCGTCACCCGCCAGCCGGTGACGATCTCGCCTTCCTTGACCCGGAATACCTCGGCTTTCCCGCGGCGGGGCTTCAGTAACGCCACTTTCTCCTGGTCGGTGATGATGATCCCCATCACCAGGAACTGCTGGCCACCGGACTGGACCGGAGTGGTGGGATTCACCGGGTTCGTTGCCGCCGGTTCAGCGGGTGCGGCGGGTGGCGGACGCCGCTCCTGGCTGAACAGGGGACGGGCCACCATCTCCAGGAAGTCGTTGATCGGAGGGGGCGTGTGCTCTGGATCCGGGGCGGTGGCTGCTTCCGGCTGCGGGGCTGTCGCCGGCAGTCTGCTGGTCAGGGCCGGCGCCTTCTGCCTTGTGATTTGATCTATGTCGTCATACAACAGGTAGCCCAGTCCCGCCATGGCCACCAACAGCAGGAGCGATAACAGCCGCTGACCTCTGGCGTTCATGGACGTTCCTCCCCTGCGCGACGGTAGCCGGCAACCTGGAGCGTCACCCTGACCTGCCCCTGGTTGATGGTCTGTTTGCGCCGCAGGCGGCGGAAGCGGCTCTTTTTCCGGATCTCGATGCGCTCGATGAACAGCCGTGGCTGACCAAATTCGATCTTGTAGAGGACGTTTTGGAGGGCCTCCATGCTGCCGGTGAATTGAGCCCGGATGGCGATCCGCTCCAGGATATTGCTCTCCTTTCCGGGCAGGATCTGGGTGCTCTCGAGATGACCGCCGGCACGTTGCACCCGGCGCTTGATCAGTTGTTGGAGGTTGGCGCCGGCAATGGCGCTGCTGTCCCCCTGCAACAGTGCGGAGGCCGGAAGGCGCCGGGCCTGCAGGGTTACCAGCTGCCGGCGCAGCTGCGGCTCCCGCTGTGCGGTGCGTTGGTAGCGCTGGATCTGGAATGTGAGATCGTCGATCGAGTCATCATAGGCGTTAGAGATGAGTGACAGGGGCAGGAGAAGGATGCTGGCGACCAGCAGCAGGATCCCCAGCAGCAGGAGAATGGCCAGGGTGCGTGAGCGTTTAATCGGCATTTTTCCCGCCCGGGGTCAATCGCGCCTTGATCCTGAAACGCTCACGGCCGAGACGCTCTTCCTGTACCACGGATGCCTTGAAGGCGGCCTGTTCGAACAGCGGCGATCGCTCTATCTCGCTGATCAACGCTGTGGCATTGGCCGACAGACCCGACAGATTGAGTTCTCTGCCCTGGATTTCCGCGCTCTCCAGCCAGGTGCCATCCGGCAGGATCCGGCTCAGCTCGTTCAGTATCTCCAACGCCGGCAGGGCCCGCTCACGCTGTGTGGTCAGGATGGCGTCTTCCTGTTTCAGCGCATCTGCCTGGCGCTGCAGGCGGCGGGTCACATCGGCCTTGATCTTCGCTGTCTCCAAACGGGTCATCAACTGTCTCTCCAGCGTTGCCTTGCCCATCAGGTGGCTGGCGGCAACGGCTGCCAGCAGCAGGCCGGTAAGGAGCAGCAGCAGCTTGTTGAAGCGTGAGATCAGGTGCTGTCTTTCCTTTTTCGGCGTGGCCGGGAGCAGATCGATGCGGGCCGGGCCAAGTTCGTCATTATCCACGAAATCGGCGCGGACGGGCGTCAGCCCCCAGTCCTGCAGCTGCTGAAGCGCCTGTTCTATCTGTTCCCGTGGGGCCAGATAGAGGTCGAGCAGGAGCTTGCCCCGGTCATGATCCCGGCCGGTGATCCGATAGCTGTAACAGATCTGCTCCGGTGGATAGGGTGAGAGTCCGTCCAGCTGATAGGCCAACACCTGGTCCAGTTCCTGTTCCGCCGCCAGGGGCAGTTCGATCTCCCGCTTCAGCCCCGCATCGGCGGGCAGCCGCAGCAGCAGGCGGGGTTGCCCGATACCGCTGGTCGACACCAGGCGCTGGATCTGTTCCTGTTCCCGGCCGTGCTGCAACTCTCCCAGCGGCCGCCATCCGTTTCGCTCCCGGGCGAGCAACCGTGGGCGGTCGGTGAACAGCAGCAACAGGTTCTCTTCCGCTTCCGAGCTGGCGAGAAGGGTTTCCGGCAGTGCTGCCAGCAGCTCGCTCCGCCACCAGGCCAGAAAGCCGTTGGCGCTGCGGTGCTCTGTACCGCCGGGATTGATTGCGCTCTGCGTCATTGCTGCTGTTCTCTTGCCGGTCGCGGTGGAGGGTTGAGATCCGAGTGCAGCACATGATAAGGCATCTGCCGTTTACCTGCAGTGATCCAGACGACTTTCCGTTCCGCCGCCTGGATGCCCCCGGGGAGAGTGGCCATGCCATGGACGGTGTAGACCGGTCCTCTGGCCCGGGTGAGCCGGCCCTTGAGGCCGCTGAGTCTGGGAATCACCCCATTGGGGGTGTCGCTGCTGATCGCCTGCCGTGCGTCCATGATGGCATTCACCTCGCTGTTGCTGACACCCGGCAGGGCCAGCAGCACTTCGCGCCAGGCGCTGTCCTGGTTGATTTTTGCATCGGCAGTGTAGAGGGTGATGAAGGGAGCCAATCGGGCAAAGATAGCGGCGTTCATCCCCATTACCTGAAGCAGTTCTTCTGGATGCTCGAAGGGGCGGTTTCCTGGTTCCGCCATGCCTGCTGCGCGATAATCGGCGGCCTCCGCGCCGTTGAGCCGCCTCAGGTCGTTGTCGTCACGCCAGTCGAGAATGGCATCCGTGATGCTGTCAACCGTCTCCGCATCCAGATCCAGATCCAGATTGGTCAACAGGCCCTCGATCAGCTCTTTTGGAGCCTGGTTGATGTTGATCTTTCCCCGTTCATCCTCGATGTAATAGGTGACCGTGGCGGTGCCGAGCTGAAAGCTGTGGGGCTGGTCCGGGAAAAAGATGGCAGCGGGTTGGCCCCTGGCTTGCAGCAGGTCGTAGATCCCTCTCTCCACGGCGGCACGGGCCAGATGTCGTGCCTCATTGGCGGCGAGCAGATTATGGGTGATCTGTGCCTCCGACCGCATGCTTTTGGAAAAGCCCAGGGCAAGGATGGAGAGCAGAGCAATGAACCAGAGCACGATGACCAGGGCGATGCCGCGCTGTCGTGGGGCTGTCATCATGAACAGTGTGCCTCCGGGCGCAGGCAGGGTGGCCGGCGTGATGTTGCGGATCGGCGGGGGAGGCGGTCAGGGTCATTTGCTGCCGGCGTCGTGAAAGGGGGATAGCTCCTGCCCCGCATGAGAGGTGAGATGGGATGCTGGATCATTTCACTGCCGCCCCCTCCTGTTTCGGCATATTCCCCCCAGTTTGGGGAGCAGGCAGGCAAGATCCGAATCGATGGCCAGGGTGCTGATGATGTCCGGCCAGCCCGTCTGTCCGCCAAATGAGAGCCGCACCTGCTGCGGTAACTGTAGCTTCTCATCCCATTGCGCCTGCCAGGACGGTTCACCGCCATCGTCACTGACGGGCAAATAGTCGAATATGGGGTGCTGGTCTGTCTCCAGCAGCAATGTATCCTCCTGTAGCTGAGCGGCGTCGGCGAAAAAAGCGTTGGCATCGAAGGGGGTCTGGCGCAGCCAGAGCTGCCGCTTCTCCTGCCGGCTGGTGATGAAGAGTTCAACGGTATAGAGCCCGGCCCGGCCAGGATAAGGCGGCAGGGCGGCGACGAAGCGCAAATGACGGTCATCCCCGGTGAAGGCAAAGCGGCGTTCATCTCCGTCCTTCAGGGTGAGCGGGCGGCTGCGCTGCAGCATGGTATCGAAAGTCCGTTGCGTGATGCGCAGCGCCATGGCCCGTTCGACCGCACCTTCGCCGGCGTCCCATGCTCTGGAGATGAAACGAAAGCCGCCCAGCAGCAGGGTGAGGACGACGCTGAACAGGGCGATGGCGACCAACACCTCGATCAGGGTGAAACCGGCAACATGCCGCGTTGGCAGGGATTCAACCGAGCGTGCCACAGCTCTGTCCCTAACCACCGGATGCTGCCGGCCTGACATCGCCATCTCCCGAGTCAGGCTCATGGTGTCGGCGCCAGGCGCAGGGTATGGAGCGTGATCTGTGGCGTGCGGCCACCCTGTTGCCAACGGACCCGCAGATTGACGTCCAGCAGCTGGTAGGGGCCGGCACTGGATGCAGAGGCTGTCGATTCCAGTGGAGAGGGGGTGATCTCCAACTGCCACAGGTAGATTCCATCCACGCCGGCTGTGGTTCCCGGTTGGATCTCCGGCCCCTGCCGGAGCATGGCGATGCGATTGTTCGCCACCACCATGGCTGCCGCATAGCGCTCGCTGGCCGCCGCGCCGCGCAGGGCACCGGAGAAGATCTGCAGGATCACGGTGAGGGCCAGGCTGAGCAGGACGAAGGAGACCAGTACCTCGATCAGGGAGAAGCCGCGGGTGTGGTGAGGTCCCTGGAGGCGCAAGCTATTCGCCCTCGAGGATGCGGACTTTTCCGGTGACCCAGTTGACGGTGATCCGCAGGCTCCGGGCGCCGTTGCCGAGTCGGATCTCGCCGCCTGTGGAAGAGCCGTCGGGGAAGAAGCGGATGGCGCCCAGATGGTCGTTGATACGCTCCGATTCGGCGGTCTTGAGCCGCAGTGTAAGTGCCTCGTCGATCGCTACGGGGGCGCTGTCCCTGCCGATGTAGAATTGTCGTTTGTCCAGATCGAGGAGGAATTGCAGGGTCTGATTGCGGGCAATGGCGCGGGCGCGTGTGCTGCTCAATGCGGAGGCCAGCTGGCGGGCGCCGCTCTTTAGCTCGGCGCTGGATACGCCCTTGGAAAAATAGGCGGGTGCCATGGCGATGGCAGCGACCATGAGACTGAGAGCAATCAGCAACTCCAGCAGGGAAAAGCCGCGGCTGCCAAACTCCGACGGTGACCCGGTTGAATCAGGATGCAGCTTCCAACCAGCCATCTTCATCGAGCCCGCAACTGGGCGCGACGGCACCGCATCGCGGTGACGATCAAAGAGTGACGTCGGCGTTTTCCCCTTCACCGCCTTCTGCATTGTCGGCACCCAACGAATAGATCTCATAGTCGCTGTTCTGTCCCGGGTAGCGATAGTGGAATTCATGACCCCAGGGATCCAGCGGGATCTCCTTTTTGCGCAGGTAGGGGCCCTGCCAATTGCTGATGCCGGCGCCATCCACCAGTGCGCCGATCCCCTCCTCTTCGGTAGGGTAGCGGCCTACATCCAACAGAAACAGGTCCATTGCCGCGGCGATCTGCTCCACCTGCAGCTTCGCCGTGTCGCTCTTGCCGCGGCTCAGGTAACCGACCACCTTGGGTCCCACCAGGCCGGCCAGCAGCCCCAATATGACCAGTACCACCAACAGCTCGATCAGGGTGAAACCGCGGCTCGCCCTCGCCGCAGGTGAATTTAGTGCCTTCTCAGTTATCATTCGCATGTTCATCTCGAACTGGCCTGGATGATGTTCCATGATACTGCCTGCGACTGCCCAGCGTAACCCCATTGCACAGTGGCAGCTGGCAGCTTTAAAAGACGGCGTAAATGAATTACTCTCGAAGGCCAAGTTACAAGGGAGCCTGGACGGATTCGGCACCCCCTGGTGTTTCGCTGCAAGGCGCAGTGCCCGGGGATTGACTGTTGCTGCTTTCGAATTGTCTCGATTCCCCCTCACAAACGATGACAAGCATATGAACATGGACAGGTTGGCAGGCGCTCTACTATATCTTGTCGTTTTCACTGGCCTCGGATCCTGTGCCAATCTGCAACCACAGGATGCCGGCCCGGCGCCTGACGACGACAGTAATCCGCTGGCCGATTATTCCGTACTGGCCAGTATGCCCCCAAGCCCGGAAACCGAGTCGCCCGATACCGGCAAGCCGGAAGGTGCGGTAGAGGAAACGGCCCCTGCCCCGGACAAGTCCAGGCTCTATCCCGGCAACAACCGCTTTGTGCGCCAGACCGGACAGACCGCTGTCCATCGCCGGCTGGAAGGGGATGGGTTACTGCTCAATTTCGAGAATGCCGACCTGCGTGAGGTGGTGCGGACCATCCTGGGCGATTTTCTCAAGGTCAACTATATCTACGATCCCCGGGTTCAGGGCACGGTCAGTCTGCAGACTACCAAACAGCTGAATGCCGAGCAGGTGCTAGTCACCCTGGAGACCCTGCTGCGCATGAATGGGGCCGCATTGGTGGATCTTGGCGACGACGATTACCGGGTGCTGCCGGCGGCAGAGGCGGTGGGTAAGGTGGTGCCACAGTTGGGGGGTGGGGAGTCACCGTTGCCATTGCCCCCCGGTTTTCGGGTGATCGTGGTTCCCCTGCGGTACGTCGCCGTGACTGAGATGGAAAAACTGCTGGAACCGTTTCTCACCACCAAATCCCTGCTGCGGGTGGACATGGAGCGCAACCTGCTCCTGCTGGCGGGTTCCAGCCAGGAGTTGGCGGTCCTGCTGGAGACCATCCGGACCTTCGATGTGGACTGGCTGGCTGGCATGTCCATCGGCCTGTTTACTCTGGATCAGGTGACTCCGGATGAGATGATGACCGAGCTGGATGCCATCTTCGGCACCGATGCCAACGGCCCTCTGGCCGGCCTGATCCGGTTTCAGCCGGTGAAGCGGCTCAACGCCTTGCTGGTGATCAGTCCCCAGTCGGCATATCTGAAGAAGGTTGGAGAGTGGATCCGCCGGCTGGATCGCAGCTCCAATGCCGGTCAGAGCCTGTATGTCTATTACCTGCAGAACGGCAAGGCAGCTGACGTGGCCAAGATCCTGCAAGAGGTATTCTCCAATCGCGGCAGCAGTGCGCGGGATGACAGGCTGGGCCGAGTGGCGCCGGGGCGCAGGCCGGTGGAACTGGCATCGAAGGATGCGAGTGGGGGCAAGGCGGCGAAGAAAACCACCAAACGCATGTTGCAGCCGTCTGCAGGACGCAAGAGCGAGGGGTTGAGCTATGCTGAAAACAGCAATATCCGCATCATTGCCGATGAGGTGAACAATTCGCTGTTGATCCTGGCCAGTCCCCAGGACCACAAGATGGTGCTGGCGGCGATCAAGAAGCTGGATATCGTGCCGTTGCAGGTATTGATCGAGGCCACCATTGCGGAGGTCAAGCTGACCAACGATATGCGCTTCGGCCTGCAGTGGTTCTTCAAGTCGGGTGACGTGTCAGGCACCTTGAGCAGTGGAACCAAGGGCGGTTTCGATATCGCCTCCACCTACCCCGGCTTCTCCCTGGTCTTTGCCGGTGCCGATGCCAAGGTGATCCTGGATGCCCTGGACAAGAAGACCACGGTCAATATCGTCTCTTCTCCCCATCTTATGGTGCTGGACAACCAGACCGCCTCGCTTCAGGTGGGCGACGAGGTGCCGGTGATCACCAAACAGCAGCAGAGTACCACTGCAGATTCCAATCTGGTCAACACCGTCGAGTACAAGAATACCGGCGTCATCATGAAAGTGACACCGCGGGTGAACAGCAGCGGTTCCATCATCATGGATGTGGAGCAGGAGGTGAGTACCGTGGTGCCCAGCTCGGATACCGCAGCCAATCTGACCCCGACCATCAGCAAGCGGGAGTTCAAGAGCTCGGTGGTGGTGCAGTCAGGGGATACGGTGGTACTGGGCGGCCTTATTTTCGATTTGAAAACACGCCGGCGGGATGGCTTGCCGCTGCTGAGCGAACTGCCATTGATCGGGCCGTTGTTCGGCAGTACCAATGACGAAGAGACGCGTACCGAACTGGTGATGCTGATCACCCCGCGTCTGGTGCGCAACCGTTATGAGGCAAAACAGGTGACGGAAGAGGTGCGGCGGCGCCTGCGGGCTCTGAAGCGGCTGCAAAGAAGCACGCTGCCGACGCCAACATGGAAGCGCGAGCCGCCCAAGCGGCAGCTGGAAACCACTGAGAAAGGCGTTCAGTAGGCGCAGCATTCCTATGCGGGATTTGCGGGATCTTGGGCGCGGTTACTCTATCTCCTGATCGTGGCCGGGAGGCCGCTTCTACAAGAAGGCCGAATCATCTGCTTCTTTCACCAACAGCCGGAACCAGGGGGTGAATGCCTCCGGATGTGTCCGCAGCTGCTGCCGCAGCTCCAGCAGTGATTGCCAGCGCCAGTCGCTGATCTCTTCCGCTTCCGGTTCAGGCCTGCCCTGATAGCGGCCTGTGAACACGTGCAGTAACTCCTTCTCTGTCAGACCCGATGCGGAATCCGTCGCCTGATAGATCAGTGTGTGGTGGTGCTGCAGTGCAGTGGAGAAGCCAAACTCTTCCCGCAGGCGGCGCTCTGCCGCCGTTCGTATCGCTTCATCCGGCCGTGGGTGGCCGCAGCAGCTGTTGGACCAGAGGTTGGAGAAGTGATACTTCCCTGCCGCCCTCTTCTGCAACAGCAGTTGGTGGTCATCGTTGAAGATGAAGATAGAGAAGGCGAGGTGCAATTTGCCGCCGTTTTCGTGAGCTGCCAGTTTGTCCAGCTGTCCGATGGGTTTGCCCGTTCTGTCCACCAGGGTGACCATCTCGTGCTGTGCCATTTCGTACCGTTCCCGTGCCTGACCGCTCATGCGGTGGAAAAATGCCGCAGGATCAACTCTTTTACATCGGTCATGGCGTAGCTGTCCTGGGCCAGATCACGACGGCTGCAGATTACCAATGGTCCTGCTTCCGCCGTCTCCGGCAGCCGGCCATGGGTGCCTTTGACCAGCTCCGGGCGCAAGGGGATGACGTCCATCAGCATGCGCTGGCCGAGGGCCTTCTGCAGCAGGCGCCAGGCGATCTTCAGTTTGGGAAAGCGCAGATCCGGGTCCAGGAACAGTTCCACCGGGTCATAGCCGGGCTTGCGGTGGATATCCACAGTGGGGGCGAAGTCCGGCGCCTTGGCCGGGTCCAGCCAATAGTAATAGGTGAACCAGTGTCCAGGCTCTGCGATGGCGACCAGCTCGCCGGCGCGGGTGTGGTCGATGCCCCAGGCCGGTTTCTCGGCGCTGCCTAGCACCCGCTCGATTCCCGGTGTCCGCTCCAGCAGGGTCCGAACGCGGGAGACGTCGGCCGGATTCTGAATATAGATGTGAGCGACCTGGTGATCGGCCAGGGCAAAGGCGCGGGAGGCGCCGGCATCCAGCAGCTCCCAGTCCAGTGTCTCACGCACCGCCAGATAACCCTGTTCCCGCAGTAGCTGGTTGACCGGCACATGGCCGCTGGCCTGTTCGATGCCATATTCCGACACTACCATGACGTCGGCGCCGGCGGCCCTTACGTGGTCGATCAGTTCCCCCGCCACCCGATCGATGGCCTGGATGTCGGCATGGATGGCAGGATCCTCGGGCCCCAGGCGCTGCAGGTTGTAGTCCAGGTGGGGCAGGTAGACCAGATTGAGAGAGGGACGGTGCAGGTCGAATACCCGGCGGGCGCTGGCCGCGATCCACTCGGATGAGCGGATGTCCGCCGCCGGGCCCCAGAAGTTGAACATGGGGAAGGGACCCAGTTCATCCACCAGCTGGGTGCCAAGGTCGCTGGGCGCGCTATAGACCGCCATGATCTTGCGTCCGTCCGCCGGATAGATGGGGCGGGGCGTGACCGAGTAGTCCACGTCGGCGTACATGTTGTACCACCAGAACATCTTGGCACAGGTGAACGTCTTGTCCCGTTGCCGGGCGGTGTGCCACACCTTCTCGCCCTGCACCAGATGGTTGGACTGGCGCCACAGCCATACCTCGGCCAAGTTGCGGAAGTACCACCCGTTGGCGACGATGCCATGGGTCGTGGGCAGGCTGCCGGTGAGCATGGAGGCCTGGGCGGTGCAGGTCACTGCGGGAAAGACACCGTCCAAGGGGGCCATGAAGCCGTCTGCCAGCAGCCGGTTGAGGTGTGGGGTATGCTCACCCAACAGGGACGGAGTGAGACCGACGATGTCGATCACCACCAACGGACGCCCGGATGCACTCATGAAGACTCCTCCAATATCAGATCACGCTGTTCCAGCGCCTGCTCCAACCACGCCAGTTCTGCGGTGATACCCCGTTGCAGCGCCGTGTCATTGTCGGGGCGTAGCGCCGGGGGCAGTGCCTGCCAGCTATAGGTCTCCACCTCCAGATGGGGTCGTTGTTGCCGGTTCCGGGCGAGCCAGTCGAGTACCTGCAGAATCGCTGTTCGGGTCGTGCCCAGGGTGCCGTCGAACGAACCGTCGCTCTGGATCGGGACATGGAAATGGATGCGCCAGGGTTGGTCGTCTGGCAGCCTGCCGGCCAAGGCCTGAGGCAGGTCCATGACCCCGCTCACAGCCCCATCGGCCGCGCGGCTGCGCACCTGGTGCAGATACCTGGGTTCGGCGAACTGTTCCAGTGCGTTGCGCTGGGCGGTGGTGGCCGGCCGGTCGGCCTGCAGGGCATTGGATATCTGGATCTTGCCTATCGGAATACCGGCTGCGGCGATGCGGGTGAGACCCTCTCCCGGTTGCTCGAACATCACTGCCTGATGACAGACGTCATAACAGACCCCGAGATGGTCCTGCATCAGGCTGGCCGGCAGGCCTGCCAGCTCCTGGATGAAAAAATCGATCAGCTGGTCGGTTTGCTCCAGCACGCAGCCCGGCTCCATCTCCAGGCAGACTCGGATGCGCCGTCCGCTGCGCTCCCGGATGGCGGCCAGTCCATGGACCAGCTCGACGATGTTGGTGATGGCCAGGGTCTGTTTTTCATCACTCCAGTCCGGGCCGAAGCCCAGGGGCAGGGTGGAGATGGTCCCCTCTTCCTGCTCCTGGGGCAGGCAATGGGCGAGGATTTGCGCCAGATCCAGGGTGTAGTCGAGACGGGCCCGTTCGGACCAGTCCGGCTGGTAGACCCGTGCCTTCACCTGGGGTTGGTGGAAGTCGTCATGGGGAAAGCCGTTGAGGGTGAGCAGCTCAATGCCGTTCGCCTGCAGCAGGTCGGCGAAGGCGTGCAGGGATGCATGCTCTGTCAGCAGTTGTCGCGCCACTGGGGCGCTCAGCCACAAGCCGCTGCCCAGCCTGTCGAGCGAGCGCCGTTCACGCACCGCCGGCAGATGCTGCCCTATCACCCGCCGTACCTGTTCGAGCGTGGCGCCCGGGTGGACGTTGCTGCAATAGACGAGTTGCCGGCGACGCCACCCGAAAGGGCGGTCGGTCATGATTCCACTAAGGGGGTCTGGCCGCGCAAGACCGAGTTGTCCTCCCACAGCTGGGTCTGATCGATCTTCGGCTTGCTCATCTCTTCCAGGGAGATACGGCCGCTCTGGGCGTAGAAGTTGATTGGATTCTCGAACAGCACCCGTTCCACATCGGCCTCGGAAAAACCGGCGGCCAGCATCGCCTGGCCGGTCTTGGGGACCTTCAACGGGTCACTGCGGCCCCAGTCGGCGGCGCTGTTGACCACCATCCGCTCCAGCCCGTACTGCTGCAGCAGAGCGACCATGCGCTCTTCAGACATCTTGGTGTGGGGGTAGACCGAGTGACCGCGCCAGCAGCCGCTGTCCAGCACCATCGGCAGGGTCAGTTCGTTCAGGTGGTCGATGATCACCATTCCTTCGTCGATGCCGACTTCGCGGACCAGGGCCAGGGAGCGCTCGGTGCCGGTCTTCTTGTCCCGGTGGGGGGTGTGGATCAACACCGGCAGCGCGTGCTCCTTGGCCAGCTCCAGCTGTTCGCCAAAGAAGCGTTCCTCGGCATCGGTGATGTCATCGAAGCCGATCTCACCAATGCCCACCACGCTGTCCTTCTCGCAATAGCGGGGCAGGAACTTCATCACCTCGGTGGCCAGCTCCACGTTGTTGCACTCTTTTGGGTTGATGCCCATGGTGCAGAAGTGGCGGATGCCGAACTGACTGGCACGAAACGGTTCCCAGCCGATCAGGGAGTCGAAGTAATCGATGAAGCTGCCGGGTTGGGTGCGCGGCTGGCCCTGCCAGAAGGCGGGTTCGGTGACGCCGATGATACCGGCGGCAGCCATGTTTTCGTAGTCGTCCGTGGTGCGGGAGAGCATGTGGATGTGGGGATCGAAATATCTCATGGTGATAACCTCGTGGTCGGGAGCTTCGCTTCAATCCGCCAACTGCTGTTCCAGCGCTTTGCGAATGACGGGCTCTGATTCAACGGCGAGCCGCTGTCTCAGCGCAACGGCGAATTCAGGGACTTCGGAAATCCGGCGGCCCATGGCCAGGGTGGCATAATAGCGGTGGCGCAGCTCCTCATGATCGAGGAACTGCAGCAGCAGGTCCTTGCCGTGGTCGCTTGCGTGAGGGGCGATGGCCAGCCAGATGTCGCTGGGGACCGTGCGTCCGGCCGCCATACGCTCGTCTGCATAATCCTCACACATGTGGGAGAGCACGCTGTTGGCGCGCTGCGGCAGGCCCTGGATCTGCTCGACGGGCAGACCGGTGAAGAGGGATTTCAGTACCACCTGGTTGAAGGCGGGGTCCTCGTAGAAGGCGGCGGGATAGGGGTTCTTCAACGCCAGTGCGGCGTACAGCATGAGGCTGTTGGCGCGGCCCGCCTCCAGGGCGATCTGCTCCAGCAAGGCCGGTTCCGGGAACAGCACCAGGGCGCGGACCACAGCGCTGCGTTCCATTTCGTCACCATGCCGGAACAGGCTCTCGAACCAGTGCCGGCAACGATCCGGGAAGGCGTGGCAGGCGGTCAGTAACAGTAGTGTGCGACCACCATCTCCCGCCTCCCAATGGTCGATCTGCAGTCTGCCGTGGGGGGTGTCGATGACTCCGGGTTTCTCTCCCAGCTTCTCACTGCCCAGCTTGCGCCGGGCCATTGCCGAGTGGTTCAGCAGATCGTTTTCCGGGTCGTCGCTGCCACTGACCCTTTCCATGGCGTCACTCAGCCACATGCCCCCTCGTTCGTCTGCTGCCGATTGAACCGCACGCAGGAGAAGGCGCCGATAATCGCTTGCTGCTGTCATGGCTGATTGTCCTGAATCATTATATCAATTCCATTGCTGAAGTTTTGGAGCTCAAGCCATCCTGAAGCGATGAAGGGCGCCACGAACTCCAAAACTTGATTTCATTATATCTGTAACTCAGGTGATATAAATGATCCGGGCCAGGAAATAGCCAGGAATCAGCAGTAACAGGATCACCAGTCCACCCCACCAGGCGGTGCCGGCGAGCACCAGCAGGGCATCGAGCGGGATGATGCCGAGCAGCAGCATTTTCATGTTGCGCTGAATGCCTTCAGGCGTGGGATCGCGGTAGCTCTCGAGCAGACTGCGCAGCAGCAGGAACAGCAGCAACAGTGCCGGCAGCAGGGGCCAGTAGTGCTGCAGCAATTCAAGGCGGTAGAGGGGGATCAGGCACAGCATCGCGGTCAGAATGCCAGCGATGGCGAGTCCGATATTGCGTCTGCTCTCACCACCGGTCTCGACCCGGCTCAGGGTGGTGAGGGCGGTAACGTAGAGCAGGATGGGCAGTGGCAGCAACAGGCTGTTCCCGCTGAGCGGGACCGCCGACAGTCCCAGCAGCCAGTTCAGGTAGCGGCAACTGCCCATCACCAGAGTGCCGACGGGATGCCGTTTCAGCCAGCTGTCGTAGCCGATGATGGCGAGCAGCAACAGCAGGGCGATGAGCATCGATTGAGTGCCGTTCAGGGCAGCGAGCAGAAAGCCGGTGACCAGCAGGCCGGCGCCCAGGCGCCAGGCCTGACGGGGCGGGATGCGACCGCTGGGCAGTGGGCGGAAGGGGCGTTCGCGCCGGTCTTCATCCAGATCGAAGCAGTCGTTCAGCACCATGCCGCCCAGATAGAGTGCACTGCTGGCAGCGGTCAGCAGGAGCAGGGACGGCCAGTGCGGATGGCCGCCGGTGGCGATCAGATGGGCGGCCAGGATGTTGGACCAGGCGGTGAACAGGGCCGGCGCCCGTAACAGCTGCAGCCAGGCCCGTGTCTGCTCATGCATCGGTCAGCAGTTCCTGCAGGTAATCGAGAGAACGTCTGCCGGCCTGTTCCGGCGCATCGGTGCAGGTATAGAGTTCCACCGTCAGGAAACCCTGGTAGCCATGCCGGCGCAGGGCAGAAAAGTAACGTTCGAAGGGGAGGTCACCGTCGCCGGGCACCCGGTGATAATGCTTGCGGTCGCGGATATCCTCCACATGCAGGTTCCAGATCCGCCCGGAGAGGCTTTCAATCGCCTGTTCCGGTGCCTCTCCATCTAGATAGGAGTGGCCGATGTCCAGGTTGGCGCCGAGCAGGGGTGAGTCGACCCGCTCCAGCACCTGCACCAGATCGGTCGCCCGTTCCACCAGCAGGCCGGGTTCGTACTCGACCCCCACCCGAACGTCATGTGTCTCCGCTGCCTGACAGATCTCCCGCAGGCTCTCCACGAACAGCGCCAGGCCCTGCTCCGGCGTGCCGCCGGAACCGGGATGCCCGGAGGTGACGCTGATACAGGGTGCCCCCAGGGCCGCGGCCAGCCGGATCGCCTCGATGCTGTAGTCGATGCGCCAGCGGCGCCAGGCTTGGTTGGCACTGCTGAGGGAGGGCTCGAATACGTTCTCCGGCGGTGATGGGTCGAAATAGCCGTTGGCGGTGTTGGCGTTGAGGTTGCTCACCTGCAGCCCGAGCTGATCCAGCAGCCTTTGTATGGCTGTCAGCTCCCCCCTGCTCACCTGGCCGGGAAACCAGTGCGGGCGGTCACACAGGATCTCCACGCCCGCAAAACCGATGCCGGCGATGGAGCGCAGGGCCTGATCCAGGCTGGTGCGGGTGTAGGCGTTGCTGCTGTAAGCCAGTTTCATGGATGGTAACTATTCAGCTGCCCTGAGGATTCTGCATAAATCGCCGTCAGCGGTTATTTCTTCTGGAAATCGCTGTGAATACATCTCTGTATGCTCGACGGCAGCATCCATGCCGCCGGTGTTTCCTCCGGAAACACCCATTGACGGCAATGCCCATGAATGGAGCTGAATGGTTACCATGGATTTATGCTTCATCTTGATCATTGTTCCGTTTATTGCCGGTGATCATCGCCCGCACCAGGTTTTCATCATGGGCACGGGATGAGAAGAAGACGCCGAGCAGGTGTAGCGGAATCAATAACAACATCAGATGGGTCAGCTGTTCGTGGATCTCCTTGATCAGGTCACCATAAAGAAAAACCCGGGTTCCCGCCAGCGGGCCGGCCCGGTTTTCCGCCCCATCCAGGGCGATGCCGCTGAGGGTCAGTCCGAGCAGGGTAAGCAGCAGGGCCAGCACCATCATGCCACCTGCAGGGTTGTGGCCCAGGTAGCGACGGGCATGGCCGGTCAGGGCGTCCTTCATGTAGGCCAGGGTGGTCGTCGGGCCAAACAGGAAATCTCTGAAACGGGCGTGGCGCGGCCCGATCAGCCCCCAGACGATGCGGAAACAGACCAGTCCCAACACCAGATAGCCGGCCTGGACGTGCAGCTCATAGGACTCTTCCTGGGTGGCCCAGGCGGTGATGAAACCAGCCACCAGGCTCCAGTGGAACAGCCGTACCAGGGGGTCCCATACCCGTACTTCGGATCTGTTGTCGTTGCTCATTTCATCTCCTTCAGCTGTATTCGCCTGCGTCACTGCCAGTGGATGTTTCTTTCGGAAACCGCTGTGAATGCATCCCTGTACGCTCGACGGCAGCGTCCCTGCCGCCGACCTTTCCTCCAGAAACACCCGCTGACAGTGACTCGTACTGGATTTCCACGACTTGTTCAGAGGCTCCCTTGAGGTTTTTCATTCTGTTGACTGTCGTGGCATCCATTTCCGGCCCCTGATCCAACCCGGCAATGGGATATCCCGCTCCATCCACAGGGTGGCCAGGAATGCCAGCAGGGCGAGCAGCAGCAGTGGCAGACGCAGACTGATGTTGCTGCTTTCTATCACCGGGCCACGCAGGGGGAGGCCCGGTTCCCAAGGTTGCACGGTACCCTGCTGCACCGCCCGTCGCAGTGGCGAGGCAGGGCCACTCTCCGGGGAGAACTCATCCAGTGGCTGATGATAGAAGCGGAGGCTGGTCCGGCGCTCACCAAGCCGTGCCTGAACCCTGTATTCGCCGCTCAGCGGTCTCCTGATCAGGCTCCGGTAGCGACCGGGGGCCACCAATTCGGCCGGCAGTCGCTGCTGTTGCCCGTTGGGATCCAGCAGCAGGATCTCCGGTTGTGCCCGTTGTGCCCAGCGGCCGTCAGAGAGCAGGTCCAGGGTCAGTGCGATACCGTCCGCCAGCGGCCGCCGGGCCAGATACAGGTCGGGATTGGCGTATCCCCGGCCGTTCCATTCCACCAGTCCGCCCAGCAACCGGCCCCATCCTGGCCATTGCCGCCACGCCGGGGCCCATTGGCCTAGGCCGGCGGTGAGTACGGTGACCCGGCCGGCACCGGCGTACCAGCTGGCGATCAGGGGGTCTCCGTTTTCTGCGCTGAGCCAGACCCGGGCCTGGGGCCGCTCCCGGGTTGCCATGTAACCTCCCAGCACCGGCCATGGAGTCGGCAGGGCGTTGAACAACGGGGGAAGATCCTGTATCCGGGGGTGTATCTCTCCCAGCTCCAGTGCGGCCCGCCGCTGTATCACTTCATTCTGCAGCAGCCGCGGCAGGCGGATCAGGTCGGTTACCGGCAGCAGTGCACCCTGATTGATCCGGCTCAGCTGGGTCAGTACCTTGTCCTCTGCCGTTCCACCGATGGTCAGGGCGATCAGGTCCACGCCACTCCGTTGCAATGCTGTGGCGATGCCGCTGAAGTCCTCCTGTCGTTCGATGAAGCCGTCGGTCAGCAGCAGAATGATGCGCTGTTCGACCGGGCTCGCCTGCAACAGCTCCAGCGCCTGGGCCAGGGCGGGTTGCAGACGGGTACCGCCGCGAGGGGCGAAGTCCCAGGCCTGACTGATTCGCCGGGCCGGATTCGGGTAGTTGTCCAGCGGCAGGCGGATGCGGGTCTCGACATCGAAGGTGATCAGTCCGGTCAGGTCGCCCGGCTGCAGGAGGCTGGCGGCGCTCTCGATGGCGCGACGGGCGATGGCCATGCGGCTTTCCCCCCCTGCTTGGGCAACCTGTTCCATACTGCCGGACTTATCCAGCAAAAACAGCACTGCCGCACGATCCTGGGGGCGGCGCGCCTCGGCGGTCACCGGCAGCAGCCGTTCGAGCAGCGTATGACGGTAACCACCGCCGCCGAAGCTGTGCGGCCCGCCGAGCAGCAGCAGGCCGCTGCCGTCGTTACGCACTGCCATGGCAATGGCCTGCCAGTCGGCTTCACTGAGGGCGCTGATCGGCAGATCATCCAGCAGGATCAGATCGCTCTGCGGCAGCAGGCCGCCATGGAAGCGTTGTGGGGTGACCGAGGTCACCGGCCAGCCTCCCTTGCGCAGCTCCTGCACCATGGCGGAAGGGGGCCCGATGTGGAGTACCCGGGTTGGTTCCTGCACCTGGATCAGTTGCCGGCGCAGATTGTTTCCCGGTTGCGGATCACCGGGATGGATCAGCTGTGCCTCGAACAGATGGCTGCTGCCTGGCGGCAGTGGCAGCCGCCGCTGCAGGGTCAATGGGGTGTCGCCGTTCAGCGTCAGGGGGATGTCGTCGACCACCTGTCGATCCAGTTTCAGCTGTAACCGGACCTGGAGCGGCCGCCGGCTGGCCAGCTGCAGGGTGGCCGGCAGCCGCTGTCCGCCACTGATCCGTTCCGGCAACTGCAGGGCCTCGATCCATACGTCATCTTCGGCAGCGGCTGGTGGCCGCCACCAGCTCAGGGTCACATCTTGCCGGCTGCCATCGATTACCGTAGCGAGATCGCCCCGGGTCTGCCGGCCGTCGGTGGCCAGCAGGATCAGGGTCAGCCGCTGCGGGCTGACGGATACCAGGGCGTGGCGCAGGGCCTGCTCCAGGTCGGTCTGCCCCTGTTGCAGGCGTTGGCTGCGCGGTGGTGCGTCCGGTGAATGCCGGCGTAATTCCTGCAGCGCCTCCAGGCTGAGCCAGCCCCCCTCGTCGTGGCTGTCGCCAGCGAAGCGGATGAGGCGAAAACGGCTGCCGGACGGGAGTGTCAGGGCCTGATGGCTGATGTCGTGCCAGGCCTGGTCGCTCTGTGCCCGGGGCATGCTGGCAGAGTCGTCCAGCAGCAGGATCAGGTCCAGCGGCGGGGTACCCCAGGGCAGGGGCGGGTCCCACAGGGCGAGCAGCAGCAGGAACAGAGTAAGGGGCCGTCCCCAGCGGGCAGCGGTGAAGACGCTATTGCGGCGGATGCTCATTTCCGCTCAGCCCCCCGGACTGGCTGGCCCTGGATGATGTCGTACAGCAGCAGGAGGGCCGCGAGCAGAATCAGCCAGGGTCTCAGGTCACTGCCCGGGCCGCCCGCCCCCGGTGCTGAGGGTGACGACGATATCGGGTGGACGGCATCGGGTGTTCGCTGTCTGCCATCCGTGCCAGTTGTTGCCGGCACCGGGTTGGGGCCGATCCTGCTCTCCGCCGCCGCTCTTTCCTGTTGCCAGATACGTTGCAGCAGGGCCGGGCTGCCCGCCAGCCGCAATAACTCCGCCAGCAGAATGGGGAAGCTGGGGTGCCGTGTCAGGGCGGGATCGAGGGCGAGCCGGACCTCCAGCTGCAGGCCAGGTCCCTGGCGTCGCAGGATCAATGGGACGTCGCCGGCGCTGAGCAGGAGGTCGCCGTTGGCCGGTGGTGACGGCAACTCGCTGTAAAGGGTTTCCGGCTCCAGGGTCAGGGCGTCCGGTGCGGTAGTGGTATGCCATAAGGGTGGATCAGGCAAGGCCCGGGGCTGGGGCTGGGGGCGAAACCAGATCAGATTCTGACTGCCTTGCGGAAACTGCGGCCCACAACCGATAACGAGTCTTGCCTGGTCGTCATCCGCTGTGGTGATCCTGGTCCCGGGCAGGGCCTGCAGAGCGCTGTCCAGTGCCTCACCGCAGCTCTTCTCCAGTGCCAGCGGATAGCGCCAATCGTCGCTGTCGAGCCGCAGTGACAGGCTGTCGTCCTGGGGCAGTGGGTCCTGCGCCTTGGCTGCTGGTGGCAACAGGCGGGCCTCGACCCGGGTGTCGCCCGCGGGGGTCAGACTGAAGGCCCGTCGCGCCTTGGCACCTGCGGCCAGGGTCAGGGTCCAGCTCTGCAGCAAGGTGTCGTTTTGCCACAGCTGCAGGGTACGTTGTTGCGCCTGCCGTCCGCTGTTGATGACCTGGATCAGACCTTCGGCGCTCTCTGTCCGCTGTAGTGAGCGGCGCAGGCTGAGGCCGGTGATGGCACTGTTCTCGCTCATTTCGCCAACCTGGATCACGCGGCCGATGCGTGCCGTCTCCACCCACTGTTGCAGCCGCCTGTCAGCACCATCGCTGACCAGCCAGTGCACCCCGGCTGGCAGGGGCAGCGGGGGCAGGGGACGCTGACGTGGTGCCGGCAGCAGCTGTAACAGGGCCTGCAGGTGCTGCGGCCACTGCTTTCGATCGGCCTTGTTCAGTCGGATGCCGTTGCCAGGGTGTTGCAGCAGGCGGACCTGGGCCTGCGCCACCCCGGCTTGATCCATGGCGTCCAGCAGGGCGGTGACACCACGTTGCAGGCGAGTTTCGCCGGCCTCTTCGGCCTGCATGCTGAGGCTGGCGTCGAACCAGACCGTCACCGTCTGCTGACCGGGACTGCTCCAGAATGGCGCGGCAAGGGCGAGCAGCAGCAGACTGGCGATGGCTGCCCGCAGCAGCCACAGGGGATCGGCACGTTCCAGCCGCTCTCCCCGGCGGCTGGCACTCTCCAACTCCTGCCAGAGGAACAGGGCGGAGACCAGTCGTCGCGGTCCACGCTGACGAAAACGGTGCAGCCACCAGATCAGAGGCAGCAGCGGCAGCAGGGCCAGCAGCCAGATCGGTGAGGTAAGTTCAGGCACCGGCCGCACCCAGTTTCAACAGGTGGCCGAGCAGGGCGTCACGCCAGTGGTCGCTGCTGTCGCTGAGGGAATAGGCGATCTGCTGGCGTTGGCAGTGCCGGGCCAAGCCCTGCTGCAGTGCTTGCAACCGCGCTGCCGCCTGCCGCCGGGTCCTTTCGCTCAGGTCGAGGATGGTGCGGTGGCCGCTTTCGATCTCCTCCAGGGTGGCGATGCCCGCGCCGGGGACGGCGGTGTCGGCGGGGTCCAGGATCTGAATCGCATGGGTGCCTTCACCGATCCGGGCCAACAGCGTGAGGTCATTCTGCATGGCGTCCAGCGTCAGAAAGTCGCTGATCACCATGATCTGGCAGCCGTTGCGGATGTGGGGTATGCAACTGCGCAGGCAGGACCCCCCCCCGGTCGTGACCGGTCGCTGTCGCTCCAGCAGCCGCAGCAGGGCGCTATAGGCCTGCTGGCCGCGGCCGAGGGGCTTCAAGGCATCCACGTGGTCGCTGAACAGCAGCAACCCGACCCGGTTGTCCAGGTGCAGCAACAGATAGGCGAGGGCGGCGCATAGCTGCACTGCCAGGTGCCAGCGGGTGCCACCGCCGATACCCATGGAGGCGCTGCGGTCGAGGCAGATGAACCAGTCGGCAGCAGTTTCGTTGCGGTACCGGCGCACCTGGGTGCGGCCACTGCGTGCGCTGGCCAGCCAGTCGATCTGACGCAGGCTGTCACCTGGCTGGTATTCCCGATGATCGAGAAACTCCACCCCGGCGCCGGCCCGCAGTCGGTGGGGACGATTGCCCGGTACCAGGCGGGGACGGCCCGCCAGCAACCGCTCGGCGACCCGGGCCAGCCGATGCAGCTGCGCCTCGTCGAGTGCTTTCAGCGGGCTGTTCAGTGTGTGCGTCGCCACTGTTCCAGGATCTCCAGCAGCAGGCTGTCCACCTTGATCCCCTCCAGTTCGCTCTCGATGTCGAGCAGCACCCGGTGGCGCAAGACGGGCAGGGTGACACGCTGGATATCCTCCAGGTCCACATGGGCTCGTTGTTGCAACAGGGCGCGTACCCGGGCCGCCCGCAACAGGGCCTGCAGTCCACGCGGGCTGGCGCCATAGCGGAAATGGCGGCTGGCCAGCGTCGATGCCTCCCGGGCATCCGGATGGGTGGCCAGGATCAGATCCACCGCAGCCTGGCGCAGGGGACGGGCGATCACCACCTGGCGGGCCAGGGCCATGATCTCCACTACCCGTTCCGGTTGCAGAATGGTTGCCATGTGATCTGCCGGCTCGTCGTCCAGGGAGACGTCGAGCAGGGTAAGCAGGGCGTCCGCATCCGGAAAGTCCACGTTGATCTTGGCCGTGAAACGGTCCAGCTGGGCCTCTGGCAGGGGGTAGGTGCCCTCGATCTCGATCGGGTTCTGGGTTGCCAGCACCCAGAACGGATCGGGCAGGGGGTGGCGCATGCCGGCATGGGTGACCTGGGCCTCCTGCATCGCCTCCAGCAGTGCCGCCTGGGTCTTTGGCGTGGCCCGGTTGATCTCATCCACCAGCACCATGCTGGCGAAGATGGGGCCGGGGCGAAAATTGAGCCGTTGCCGGCCCTGTTCATCGCTCAGCAGCATCTCGCTGCCGGTGACATCGGACGGCATCAGGTCCGGGGTGCACTGGATGCGTGCCAGTGACAGCCCCATGCTGGCGGAGAGGGCCTTGGCCAGATGGGTCTTGCCCAAGCCCGGCAGCCCTTCCAGCAGTACATGACCACCGGCAAAGATCACGATCAGCAGTTCATTGATCAGCTGTCGCTGGCCGACGATGGTTTGCTCCAGTGCCAGTTGCAGCCGGGCCAGATCGTCGCTGGCGGTACGGAATCTGGATTCGAGCAGATGCAGGTCGACAGTCATTTTTCGGTTCCGGATTGCAGTCGTTGAAAATAGCGGGCGATATAAGCGCGCTGGACCGGGCTGTAGCGGCCAGGAGGAATCAGATTGTCGATCACCTGGGCAGCGGCCGCTGGGCCTGGTCTTGGGTTGCTGTTGTTATTGGCGGTGGCATCATAGAGGTCGCTTCGACCCAGATTGCCATCCCCTTGGTTCGATCTTCTCTGCAGCTGAAGCTCCGCCACGGCAAGGGAGGTTGCGGTCGCGCTCACCTTGCCGTTGCCGTCATCCCGGGAGATGCCCGCCTGATCCTGGTAGCGGCGCTCGATATGGTGCCTGGCAGTGCCATCGTCGGGCTCTCCCTTTTCTGCCTCCGCTGCCTCCGCCTCACTCTCGGCCCTGCTCCCGGCCGGCCTGTCCGCCAGCTGTGGTTGGGGCGCTGACCCATCCGTGACATCGGTATCGGCAATTTTCAGTGTGGCGGTATCACTGTCCAGTTCCTGGTCGGCTTCGGGGTCTGTCTGGTTGCCGTCGAGTGGATTGTTGCCGCCGGGTTGCCATACGGCCCCCTCGGCCGGCGTTTCCAGTGGTGCCGGTTTCAGCTGTTGGATGATTTCGGCCAGTGGGTTGGCACTTGGCTCGGCTGTGACTGGTGCTGCAATCATCGTGACGGTTGGCTGGGTCTGGAGTTCCCGGCGCTCCAGCAGTGTCAGCGGGATCAGGCCGAGGGGCAGGAGCAGCAGGGCTGCAAGCAGGGAGCGGCCCGGGCGTGGCCAGGGTTGTTGGCTGATCTGGCGCTGCCAGTGCGGTAGTTGTTGCGCTGCCTGGTGCATGACCAGGGCGGCAGCATCACCAGCCGCCGGTAGTTGTTGCTGATCCCAGGCGGTGAGCAACAGATCATTGGCGCCGATGGTGCGGTCCGTCACCCGCACGGCCTCCTGCAGGGTGGGGCGATGGAACAGCAGAGACAATGAGAGGGCGGCGAGGAGTGGCAGCAGAAGAGATGCCAGGGTGATTGCCAGCGGTACCGCCACCACATACCAATGCAGCAGATTCAGCAGGATCAGCAACAGAACGGTGAGCCACAGGCCACTTCTGCCCCAATTGTAGAGATGGGACAGCCAGAGCCTGAGGTAGATGCCCTGAACGGGATGTCGCAGTGAGAGGCTGGAAACAGTGGTCATGGCCTGATCTCCGTCAGCCAATGGTCATAGCCGGTCAGAAGCAGGGATACCAGTATCAGTTGCAGGGCGGCCGTGGACAGGATGGGGAAGTGGTGCTGCAGGAGCCTGACCAGGCCCTGCAGCAGCAGGAGAAAAGTAAGCAGTACCAGTTGTGAGAGCAGCAGTGGGGCCGCGTTGGCGGCTCCGGCGAGCCAGATCAGGGTAAGCAGGGGCCAGGCCGGGCTGATTAGCAGCAGGCCGCCGTGAACGGCCCGGCTCCAGTCCGTCCAGGTTAGCAGGCGGGGCACGAACAGGCTGATCACCAGGCCTTGCAGGAGCAGGATGGTGAGCATTCCCTCCTGCAGAATGAGGTGCGTCTCCGGCCAGTCGTCACTGCCCTGCAGCATGGGTAGCAGCCAGATCAATAGTGGCAGACTGTAGGCGATGCCGCTGAAAGTGGCGTTGCGCTCGACGTTCATGCCTTCTTCCCCTGGGGGCGGATAAGCAGCCAGCCGAGTCCGGGCAGGCTCGTTCCCGTCGGTCCCAGGTCGGCCGGGTTCCAGGGCAGCAGCAGGGCGGGCTGGTCACCGCTGCTGCGGCTGCGTAACAGACTCCGTAACGGGGTGTGGCCGGGCAGGCGGCTCAGTTCGGTGGGGTGCCACCGCTCTGCCGGCCGCAGGGGTGGAACCTGATGAACCTCATCGTTCCAGCCCAACATGGCTGCGGACGTTGGGGTGTCGCCCGAATTGTGCACCGTCGGTCCTGTTGCGGTCAGGTTCAGGCGGAGGCCGGTCTGAATCGGCGTAGCGCCGTGAAACAGATACCACTGGCGGGAAAAGGGCCGGGTATGGATGAGCAGTTGTTCCTGCATTGGCTGTTGAGCGTCGAGAACGAAGCTGAGGCCGCCACCTTTTGGTGCGTGTGGCAGGCCGAGCCGCGCTGGTACCGGCAGTTCATGCTCTGAATCTGTTTTTCCATCCACGATGAGCAGTGCACTGAAGCGGGCGGCGGCGGCCCCGCTCTCCAGTTCGGCCCAGTTGATCAGCCGGGTTGCCGCATGTTGCCGCGGCCAGAGCAGCAGCAGTGCGAGGCAGGCCAGCCCCGTGGCTGCCAGCGGCAGCAGGGGGCGCCGCCGGTATAGCGCGAGCAGCGACAGCAGCAGTAAATGGCTGGCGAGCAGCAGGGCGGGCAGGCGGATCCGATTCATTGCCGGCCGTCGATTCAGACCGCGCAACAGGTCGGCGCCCGGCAGCGGCGGCAGGTGTGTCATCGGCACCGGTTGGCCGCTCTGTTGCACGAAGCGGCCGTTGCAGCCGGATATGCCTCGCAGCCGCTGCAGCAAGGTGGCGCTGGCGCCGCTCACCTGCAGGTTGCCGCAGTTCTGGATGAAATGTCCCAGGGCCGTCACCTGCTCTGGATCGAGACTGGTGAGTTGGCTGGCGCGGATGCTCAGATGCTGGACCGGACCGTAACCGCTGCTGGTGCGGGGCAGTGCGCCCGGCTCCGTGACCAGCAAGGGGGGGGTGGGGCCGCCGGCCGATTTCGCCTCGGTGGGATCGGTACTCACCCGCAGTCGTGTGCTCACGGCGGTAAAGGGCGGAGGGCGGAAGGTCAATGGCGTGTCGTTTCCCGGACGGGTCAGGATCGCTTCGATGGCCTGCCCGGGACGGGGTCGCAGTGGGATCCAGATGCGTAGTGGCGTGTCGGCCGAGAACCTGCCCCGGTAGCGGACAGGGATGTCACCGCCACGGATGAGCAATTCGAACGGGCCGCTACTGCCACTGAGCAGGCGTACTGCGATTTCGCTCTCCTGGCCGGGGAAGAAGCGTCCCCCCCAGGCTGGAGTGAATCCGGCCCGCACACCCTCTGCAGCAGCGGTGTGCGGTGCCGGTGGCAGTAGCATCAGAAGTAGCCCGAACAGCAACCAGCCGCGTTGTTGGCCGGCTACTGCCATGGGGTCCTTCAGGGCTTTCTGATGACTTGATTGAGGGAGATGACGGCCCAGGCGGTAACCAGGTTCTTATCGCCTTCCCACCAGCGGGGGGAGTCGGTATTGACCCATGAGTCATCCTTGTTATGCAGGCTGAGCAGCTTGCGGGTCAGGTCTTCACGCCAGTTGTGCTCCTGCCCCTGGAGGTCGGTGATGGTCGGTTCGCCATAGGCATACATGGCCTTGGAGAAGGCGTTGTAATAATAGAACAGACCCTGATTCTTTTTCGCCCCGGGATTGCTGTCCAGCGTGTAGTTGGCGCGGATCCAGTCGTAGGCGGCCTTTACCCGGGGGTCGCTCTTGTCGGCGCCGGCATAGAGCAGGCTGAGCAGACCAGCCTGGGTCATGCTGCCGTAGGAGACCGCCTTGCCGTGGGGGCTGTAGCCGGGCATGTAGGCAAAACCGCCATCGTTGCCGGCCCACTCCTGGTCGTTGGTCTCACTGTTGTTCTGGGTGCGGCTGATGAAGGTGAGGGCCTTCTCCCATACCGGGTCGTCTTTGCTCACACCGGTCTCTTTGAGGGCCTCCAGGGCCATGTAGATATTCGACAGATCGGGACGCTCGTCGCCGCCATAGCCGATACCGCCATAATACTTGTGGTCGGGATCATAACCCTTGCTTTGGTCCAGCTGCAGGCCCTTTATGAAGTTCTGGCCATTCTTTATTACCTCGGCGTATTTCGGGTTGCCGGTGGCCTTCAGGGCGATGATGGATACGGCGGTGTTGTAGTTGCGGTTCTGGTTGGTCTCGCTGATGGAGCCGTCCGGGTTGACGTGATTCAACAGGAACTGCACCGGGCGGGTGATGAAAGGCCCATCATCTTCGGTATAACCGCGGCGGTTCTCCAGAAACGCGCGCAGGGCCAGAGCGGTGATGCCCACTGAGTTGGACCAGGAGCCGTCTTCTGCCTGGGTGCCCCGCAGATAGTGCAGCCCTTCATCTGCTGCGCGTTTTGCCTTCGACTTCAGTGCCGGATCGATCACCTCGCCCGCAGCCAGTACGCTGCTGAAGCCGAACAGGCACAGCAGCAGGGTGAGCAGCAGGTGTGATGGGTTGATCAGTCTTCTTGTTGTCTTCATGATTCCTCCTTAATCTTAAGAAACACTCGCTGGGTAGGGGCGATGTCATGTCCGTGGATTGTCGATCAGGCGCTGAGGGGGGCGGACGAAACTCAATCCGCCGATGACCAGGCAGCCGAGAAAGATCCCCAGGGGTGTGGGGTAGTCGTAGCGCATGCCTCCCAGCGGGCTGTTGCGATAGAACCATTCACTGCGAAGATAATCCTGTTCCGCCAGCACGGCGAGCCAGGTCAGAGGGTTGAGGCCGATCAAGAGGTCGATCAATGGTCGGGCTATCTGCAACTGGTCCAGTAGCGGGGCCAGCCACAACGGAGAGGTGGCAGATAGGAAAGTACCCAGCATGACCCACCAGGCCGCTGCTGCCGGTGTCATGCCGGCGCGGGCCAGCAGCCGGTTGATCCCGTTCAGCGCGAAAAGGATGGCGGCAACGCCAACCGATAGTTTCAGGGTGACTGGCGAGAACATGGCCATGGGGGAGATCCAGACCAACAGCAGCAGGGTGCCGCTCCCGCCCAACAGGGAGAGTCCCAATGGGTGTCGGATGTGGTGCATGTCGGGCAGGAGCAGGATGCAGGCGCTCGTCAGCAGGGCTGCCGTCCCTTGCAGCGGGGTGAGGCCGGATAAGGGTGCATTGCCGGGCAGGGCAAGGGCCAGCGCCAAGGCGCCGGCCAGCAGCAGAAGCAGCGATCCCAGCCAGTGATGATTGCCATGCTTCGGGTCCATGGATCGTTGCTTCAGACCGCGTTGTCCAGTTCTGTGGCCGGATGGGGTGTGAGGTGCCTCTCGGTGTATTCCAGTAACCGTTCGAACTGGCGGTGGAAATCCATCTCCTCCACTTCGATCGGATACTTGAAGAAGGCAGCGAGGTGATGCATCAGGCCGCTCTCGCCATTTTGTGCGGCAAAGGCAGCCAGTCGCACCATGTCCAGCACCAGGGGTGCGGCCAGGATGGAGTCACAACCCTGCCAGGTGAACTGCATGGTCATCTTTACGTCCAGGAAACCCTGGAAGTGGATCAGGTCCCAGGCCGTCTTCCAGTCACCCAGTGAGGGCACGAAATTGATATCGATGCCGGCATGGGGTTCATAACCGAGAATATTGCGTAGCACGTTGCCTTTGTTACGCAGCTTGGCCACCCGGTTGTCCGGGTTATCCAGTGCGCGGCCGTCGTTGTTGCCGAGCATGTTGACCCCCTCCCAGCTCAACACGCGCAGGTTGCGGAAGGCGAACATGGGGGCGAGAGCGGTCTTCACCAGGGTCTCACCGGTCTTGCCGTCATTGCCGTAGTACGGCAGCCGTTGTTGTGCTGCCAGTTCGGCGATGGCTCCCAGGGTGGCACCGGGGTTGGGGGTGAAATTCAGGTAGGAGCAGCCTTCCAGCATACCGGCATAGACATAGCAGATGCTCGGTGTCACCAGGTCCTTGCGGTTGTCAGCGATCAGGCTTTGCAATCCGGCCAGAGTGTCATGCTCGGGGACTGCCTCCGGCTCGGGTTCGGATGAGACCAGGTTGACCACCACGACATGGTCGAGGCCATGTTTGTCGTGAAAACTGCGGATGTGACTGCGTAGCCTCTGGATCAGCTGTTCCAGCGTGGGCGTGCCCGATGCCGGATCGGTCGGGCGCCACGACATGTCCCCATCGATCAGGATGTCCTGGTCGATACGGTGCAACTCAGGGGTTACCGCGTCGAGCAGTTCGCGGGAGATGGTGCGTGAGTTGTTGTATAGCGATTCCGCCGTCTCCGTCAGTGGCCGCGGATTGATGTCGAGGCCGCCAAAGACCAGGTCGCGGGGGGTAGCTAGCGGCAACATGTTCATGGGGGGGAGAGAGGTGGTGATGCCGGCATCGGAGGTGAGGCCCTGCTCCAGGGCCAGGGTGCCAGTCATCAGGGTGCTGGCGATGTCCCCCTTGGCACCAGCCATCCATACGCCAATCTTGCCGGCCTTTTCTGTACTGCGCTGATACATCGTCCCCTTCCCTTGAAATTCTTATTCCACTGAATACCAGTAACGAGCCAATAACAACCGGGTTGACGGTATAAGGTTACTCGGTAAAGGTCATCAGTCCCTGAATCATCACTGTTGCGCTTATGTAGATTGGGTGGGCCACATGCCATCTCATCTCGGCATGTGGCCCATCTCAGATCTATGTGCGCCGGACGTGAAAGTTGGGGGGGCGTCCGGTGCCTCGGCCTGCCGGGTCAAGAGGGGCGAGAACGCCGGCAGAACCTAAGGCTGGAAGCTATGCAGCCTATGTATATAAGAAAGCAACTATTGGGCCAATATGTGCCACACATGTTTTATTAGAAATAATCAATAGTTATCATGGTGTTAGCATTTTGTGGGAGTGGTGTGCAATGATCTGATCATGGCCGTGTTGTACAGATTATGTACAGAGTGTTTTTATCATTGTTTCGTTATTTCAAGAATAATTATATATAACAATATCTTATTCGTTTGCTTGAGGTTGCGTCGAACTGTACAGGTGGTGTGGTCATCGCGTCACTTGGGGAAGCGCAGGCAGATCCTCTGCGTGGGTGTCAGATTTGATCCTGTGGTCCCATCTTTTTTCGCAGGGTGGTGCGGTGTATGCCCAGCAGGCTGGAGGCAGTCACCTGGTTGCCGCCGGTGAGCTGCAGGGCCTCACTGATCAGCTCCTGCTCCACCCGTTGCACCAACTGATGGAACAGGTTTTCTGATTCATTCTGCTCATGCAGCTGGTGCAGCGCTGCCCGGGCACTGGCGGCGAGCACCTCGAGGGCGTCCCTGGCATCCGGCTGTGATTGGCTGGAAGAAGGGGAAGGGTAGTTTTCCAATACCAGGTCATGAATGGTCAGCAGCGGACCGCGGGCGAGCAGACAGGAGCGCTTGATGACATGCTCCAACTCCCTGACGTTGCCCGGCCAGTGCTGCTCGCGCAGACATGCCAGGGCCTCCTGCTCGATGCCCTGGAATTGTCGTCCCAGCTCCCGGTTGGCCTGTTGCAGGAAATGCCGCGCAAGCAGCTCGATATCGTCCTGGCGCAGGCGCAGTGGCGGAATCTGCAGGTTCACCAGGTTGAGGCGGTGGTAGAGATCCTCGCGGAAACGGCCGGCCGTGACCTCCTGTTCCAGATTGCGGTTGGTGGCTGCGATCAACCGGGCGCGGAGGCGTTGTGGCTGGCTGCTGCCGATACGTTCGAAACTGTGCTCCTGCAGGACCCGCAGCAGTTTGCCCTGCAGGTGCAGCGGCAGCTCGCCGATCTCATCCAGAAACAGGGTCCCTTCCGCTGCTGCCTCGAAGCGCCCGGCGCGGCGCTCATTGGCGCTGGTGAAGGCCCCCTTTTCATGCCCGAACAGTTCGCTCTCCAACAGCTGTTCCGGTATAGCGGCACAGTTGACGGCGACGAAGGGCTGATCACTGCGTGGACCATGATCATGGATGCCCTGGGCCACCAGTTCCTTGCCGACACCACTTTCGCCGGTGATCAGCACGGTCAGATCATTGCCGGTGAGCAGCCCCATCAGCTTGAATACCTCCTGCATACGGGCGCTCTGGCCGAGCAGCCGGTTGAGCTTATCTCCTTCTGCAGGAAGCGGTACCGGTTCGTCGGCTATCTCCGGCTGGTGCAGTGCCCGCTGCAGCAGGCTGCGGATCTGTGCCAGTTCCACCGGCTTGCCCAGGTAATCGAATGCTCCGAGCTGCATCGCCTTCAGGGCCGTGTCCATGGTGCCATAGGCGGTCATCACGATCACCGGCAGCTCCGGGTGGCTGGCATGCAGGTGCTCCAGCGTCTCCAGTCCCCCCATGCCGGGCATCTGGATGTCGAGGAAGACCACGTCAGGCAGGTTCTGCTCTATCTGCTCCAGGGCCTCTTCGCCGCTGGCGGCGATCACCGGTGTGTGCCCTTCCAGGCGCAGCAGGCGGGTAAAGGCCTGGCAGATGGCGTGTTCATCATCGGCCACCAGGATTCTGCTCATGAAGAGTTCTCCATAGGGAAATCGATCTTGAAACAGGCGCCCTGCAGATGGGTCTGGCAAAGCTGGATACGGCCGCCCAGGCGTTCTGTCAGCTCCCTGCTCAACGAGAGTCCGATGCCGAACCCACCCGCTTTACCGCTTGCGCCGCTATTGAACAGATTAGCCCGGCGTGATGCGGGGATGCCGGGGCCGGAGTCCGCCACGGTGAGGGTGACGGTCTCTGCGCTTGTGTTATTGCAGGTGGCGACCAGGATCCGTCCGCCGCCGGGCAGGGCGTCGGCAGCGTTTACCAACAGGTTGACCAGGATCTGTTTGATCCAGTCGCAGTCCGCCCGGATTGTCGGGAGTGCCGGAGCCAGATCCATATCCAGTTCGATATGGCGGTGGCTCAGTTGGCCTTTGAACAGTTGCAGGACCTCTGCGACAGGATCGTTCAGCGAGATGGATCCCAGTGCCGGGGCGCTGGGTCGGCGACCTGCCTGCAAGGTGCTGCCGGCGATCAGCTCCAGGCGCTGAACTTCGGCCAGAAGGGCGATGGTGCTCTCTTTCGCTGCGCCCTGCACCGATTCTGACAACAGCTGCAGTTCCAGTTTCATCGCCGTCAGTGGGTTGCGTATCTCATGGGCGATCCTGGCCGACATCTCCCCCAAGGCCGCCAGGCGGTTGCGCTCGGCTATCTCCTGTTCATAGGTCTTCAAGCGTTGGGTCATCCGGTTGAGGGCGTTCGCCAGTGTACCGAGTTCGTTCTGCTGATCCAGTGCTACATGCAGGTCACGCTCGCCGCTGGCAATGCTGTCGGCCATGCGTGACAAACGCTCGACGGGGTTGGTGATGCTCAGGGTTATGCGGTGCCCAACCCAGGCCAGGAAGAGAATGCCGGCCAGGGTCGCAAGACCGAGATTCAGTGCCGTGCGCTGCGCCGCTGACTGGATATCGCCCAAAGAGGCGGCTATGACGACGGTGCTGAAGCGGGGATCCCGGCTTTCCGGCAGAGCCTGGGCCGTCAGTTTGTAAGGTGTGCCGCCGGCCTGGATCAGCAGGGGGCGTTTCTGGTCTCGCACCGTTTGCAGGTTGTTCAGGATCGCCCGGCCCAAGTCGGGGTCGTTGCTGGTGAAGAGCAGAATGTCGCCCTGGGGGCCGGTCAGGGCAATCTCGGCATCGATCAGGTTGGCCAGGTGCTGCAATAGATCGCGCGACAGGGGGAAGCCGCTGTGGATCAAAACGTCCGTTGCCCGCTGCAGCTGTTTGCCCAGGCGGCTCTCGAGGGTCTGGGTCAGCATGGATGTGGCAATCCACCAGGACAGGGTGACGGCCGTCACCAGGGCCAGGAAGAATGGCAAAAACAGGCGCAGATGCAGGCTTTGTGGGGTTCTCACAGAATCTGGATGGAGCGGTCTCTGGTGGTCACTTTCGTGGTGTGACGTTCTTTATCGTCATGCGGACCCGGGTGCCCTCAGGTGGTGCCACCCTTGGGTTGGCGGCTACTGCGCCATAGCGCTCCAGGCCGAGGCCGGTGCGGTGTTCGATGACACTGCCCGGGTCGTGTACCACGCCGATCAGGATGCCATCGAGATGAGCCAGATAACGGTTGTCAGGGGTGAACTGAGAGCCCAGGTAGACCCACTCGGCCGGTCCGGCCTCTTCTCCGTTCACCGTCAGCAGCCGTTCTGCGGGAACGCTGACCCGTTCTCCGTTCTGCTCCCAGGAGACGGTAATGGCGACTGGTTGCCCCTTGATCCGGGTGTCATCCGATTGATAATTGGGTAGCACCGCCTCTTTGTTGTCCAGCCCGATCAGGATGCAGGCGGTATTGAACTCGATGGCATTGGTATCTATTACCAGCAGGCTTTCGTAGACCTTGTAGCCGCGAATCGGGGCGGCGAGGAATTCCAGTGGTGGGGCATGCCGGTAGACGACGCCAGGGAGGCTGAAACTGCGCTCGTTCCGGTCCAGGCTGATGTTGCCGATGCGCAGTTTGCCATTTCCCAGATCCTCTATCGCCGGCTTGGGTGGCGGGGGCGGTGGGAACTGCCCGGGCAGTGGTCCCAGGTTGGGGCGCTCGGGCAGCATTCCGGGTATCGGTTCGTTGCTTTTTGCCGCATGGGTCGTACTCCACAGCAACAGAAGGGTCAGCACGAGAATGAAACGGGTTGATATCTGCATCTCTACGTCTCTCTGATGGCTGGCAGAATTCGAGCTTAATGGAAAAGGGGGGGAGGGTCTATTGTCTGACCATCTTGCCCAGCCGGAGCATCGCCTCCCGCAGCAACCGTTTGCTTGGGGTCTCTTCCGGTTCTACCGCCTGGAGTTCATTCAGCATCTCGCCCAGACCCTGGAAGGCGTCCATCGAACCGGAGCTGGCCAGAGCGTTCAACAGAGTTTCCCATTCCTGCTGGTCGTTACTGTTATCCATCCGGTCCAGCATCCATGAGACGCCTTCACTGCCACCCATCTGGGCAATGGTGCCAAGCAGGGTCTGTCGCACCGTCTCACTCTGTTCTGCATCATAGGCCTGTTCCAGGTTTCGGGTCCATTCCGGTGAAAGCGGGTAGGTGGGGTCCAGATAGGTGAGGATACGGCTGGCTTCGATGGCAGACCCCTGTTGCGGTTCATTGAGGAAGGTCTCGATCAGGATGTCGTTGGCGCCGATGTCGGCGTACCTGGCAAGTTGCTTCAGCAGAAACTGCCTCTCCTCTCCTTCTGTCTCATCTTTCAACTCAACGATTATGTCCAGCGCCTGGGCAGGCTCTATCTTGTCGAGCTGTTGCAGGATCTCTTGCAGGGTGTCGTTCGGTATGGCCGGCCGGTTTCTGTTTCGTGGGAAGGTGTCCATCAGGTCGCGAACCGCCTGCAGGGCACGCTCAGACTCATCTCGCTCCGATGAGCCAGGCAGGGCGGCCAGGCCGGGCGCCGGGATGAGGGGAATCGCCGTCTGTCGGCCGGGTCTGTTCGAGGTGATGCTGATCCCCTCCGTCGATCGTGTGAAGGTGGTGATGGCAGAAGATGGCCGGGAGGTGTCGCTGCTGTTTTCCGATTCACCAACGGGTACGGCCGCTTGGTTGGTCGTCGTTTCCATCTCCTGCGCTTCATTCTGTGGCCAGAAGATGATCAGCGTGCTTACGGCAGCGGCCAGGGCAAGCAGGGTGAGATAGATTGTTTTCTGCATGACTCGTCTATTCGGGCGTTGGTGTCTGTGGGAGGTTAGCATAAAAAAAGGCCGCCCCTTTCAGGGCGGCCCTTTTCTCCTCTCGGTTGGGTTCTCAGCCTATTGCGGCACGTTACGAATCACGTGCCGGGTGCCCAGGTTATCGGTGAACTCGATATCCCAGGTGATGACGCTTGGATCCACTGAGCTGCGGTAGGCGTAAGCGAAGCCATCATCACTCTGCACCGTAGCACCAGCACCGATTGCTCCACTCCAGGAGACCTGGTCGTCGATCACGATCACCCCAGCCGGGATGCTGCTGCCGGTCCACTTGGCCGATACGTCGGTCGCTGCTGCGTTGCCGTCGTTACGCATGGACATCTTATAGGAGACGATCCACATGTGGGCGCGACGGTTATAGTAGCGATACTGCAGCGTGTAGCCGATCGGGTACAGATCCGACACGGCTACGGTGGTGACGCCGGAACTCTGGGCCGCACTCCTGCCGAAGCTGTCCGTCACCTTCAGGCCGATGGTCTTGGTGCCCATGAAGGTGCCGAAGTTGACCACAGGTGCCACACCCTCAGGATCGGCTGGGCTGTCTTCGCTGCCGAACAGGCCGTCACCGTCCAGATCCCACTTGTAGCTGACGATTTCGTCGAAGCCGCTGGCCGTCGCCGGGTTGGCGACCGGGTTCGGGCCGCCTGCGGCATTGTCATCGTAGGAGCCGCTGCCATCCAGGGTGATGTCTTCACCCACTGCCCCCAGATAGGGACCGCCCGGATTGGCTACAGGCGCCACGTTGCCGTTGTTGACGGTGACGATCGCGGTGTCGAGGTTGGTCAATGGCGGCGTGTTGTCATCGGTCACTCGCAGGGCCACGGTGTAGTCCTGGGTGTCGGTGCCGTTGGTGATGGCATAGCCCGCCCCGTTGGTCGGTGTTGCCCCGGTCGCATCCACGTCGAACGTGATACCGTCGTAGTTGAAGTCCCATTCATAGGAGACGATGCGGCGGTTCGGGTCGGTGTGGGTGGAGCCGGTGCCGTCGAAGCTGACCGGATCGCTCGGTGAAACCTCCTGATCCACCCCGGCGTCCGCCTGCGGAGGCAGTTCAACCAGACCCGGTGCCATCACCAGCGCGGCGAAGGTGGCGGTGCTCTGTCCGCCACTGATCCGGACGGAACTGGGCCAGTAGACGCCATTGGTGCCGGCGTTGGCCTGATTGGTCACGTACCATTGATTGTACTCCGCCTGCCAGTCGTGGCCGCCCACGGTGGTGATGCCGGCGTACTGCAACCCCTTCTTCACCGCGTACATGGCGTAGTGGTCGCCCTTGTTGCCATAGTCGTATGTAGTGGTATTCCAGTTGGTGCCGATGTAGTTCAGTGCATTGGTGAGGTTGCCGCCGCCACCAGAGTAGACGATACCGATGACGCCAGCGCCGGTCTTGGCGATGTTCACCCAATAGGTGGAATAGTGGTAGCCGTATCCGCCACTGGTATTCTGGTCATAGGCGAGCCAGATCTTGGCCCGATCCTTGACCCATTGCGGGGCGCTGATGTTCCAGGGTGCACCCTCCGCGGCGATCAGGCCGAGGATAGGCCACTGGGTCACGGAGTTGTCAGAGTTATAATAGTTGGGCCCGTAGCGCCAGCCACCTGCCGCACCGCTGGTCCCTTCCTTCTGGGCATAGGCGATATAGTCGACCATGTCCTCCAGCACCTCCTGATAGGTCATGCCCTGCAGGCTGGCATAGCCGCAGCTGTCCACCGTCTCGGCAGGCGTGGCGGTGTTGGCGATGGCCATAGTCAGGATGCCCTGCTCGTACATACTGTTGGTCCAGCCGCTGTAGATCTTCTTGGCATTGCCATTGATGTCCGAGTCGGTGTAGGTCGTGTTGTCCATCGACGCGCCGGTGGTGCGGAGATAGTAGAAGACGTAATTGAGGCCTCTCTTCACCGTCTCGGCGTAGATATCCCGGTCCACATCGTTGGACTGACGGTGGCCATGGTCCTCGAACGCCAGTACCGCCAGGGCGGTATTGGCATGTGCCCTGCTGGAGGTGCCGTACCAGTAATTGGCCGGGCAGTCATTGGTGGTGGTGCTGGACGCCGTCATGTAGAGGTACTTGAGGGCGCGCTGTACTGCCAGGTTGACCTGGGTGTCCAGGGTCTGGGGCACCACATCGATGAAGACGGTGTCGGTGTCGCTCTCGATGCCGTCGGTCACGGTGAGGGTGGCGACGAAGCTGCCGGTGCTGCCGTAGGTGTGGGTTGCGGCGATGTTGTTCACGTTCCCAACCGCACCGGAGGTACTGCCCTCACCTGCGCCGAAGTTCCAGGTATAGGTGAGTGGCAGCGCGCCGTCATACTTGACGTTACCCCAAAGCTCCAGGGCGGCGCCCGGGGTGGCATAGGGGCCACTGTCCCATGAGTTGATAGGGGATGTCACGCCGCTGGGCATGACGTTGACGCGTAAGCTGGCGACCGCAGTGGCCATGCCTGCAAACAGCGTAAGGAATGCCATTACGAGAATGGCTGCCAGTTGTCTGCTGCTCTTCATGTTTTTACCCCTCTTCCGTTAATGACCTGGCTGACTGCGCCCATTCCCCCCCGGTCATGGGTCGCTGTCTGCCAGAGCTTCCTGTGTCCTGTTCCTGGAATGATACTCCTTGGAAACTCCCTTTCCGCCGGTGGCGAGTCCCTGCCACCGGTCCTTATGATTTACAGTTTAGCTTGCTTTACGCCTCCGGGTGGCGAAAAGACCCAGCAGCCCACCGCCCATCAGGAACATGATGCCCGGCTCAGGCAGGCTCGGCCCAGGCCCAGGCCCAGGCCCAGGGTTGTTGGGCGCGATGACCAGCCCGGTGGCCTGGCCGTGAACCCAGTAGTAGGGGTCGAAGATGGTACCGCTGCCAAATTGTATGCAGGTGGGCCCGCAGTCGGTGTCGGTGGTGCCGAAAAAGGCGGTCCAGCTGAACAGCTGCTCGTAAGGGGTCAGGGCGCCGGCGTAATCGAACTCGACCTTGAAACCGGTCATGGAAGCGCCCATGGCGATGCCCCCGCCATTGCCGCCGAACAGGCTGTCATCGGCCACGGCACTGCCCGCCACATCACCGCCGAAGTCAGGGTATGGATCCCATGAGGTTGGTCCGCCAAATATAGCGTCGTGCCAGCCCTTGTCGTCGATCCAGACGATGTTGCTGTAGTTGAACAGGTCTGCATCGGCATCGAAGTCGATCTGGAAATAATCGAGCGTCGTGCTGGACAACAAGGTCGATGTATTGTCTACGGTAAAGTCGAACACGTAGTGACTACCGCTCTGGGTGAAGGTGTAGGAGATATCCGCCTGGTAAACGGCAGAGGCCATCGGCGAAACAAACGCCGAAGAGACCAATGCGGCCAAAATTAATTTTTTCATTTTTGGGTGCCTCGCTCTTTGAGAAATGTCTGGCATTAGACTGAACAGTATGAACTTGCTCTCCCGCCCGGCCGGTTACATAGCTTCCATATAAAAATAATGCAAAACTCTGGCCAGTTATCTATCTTGTTGAATAATGTGTAATTTAATTCGTTACGACATGATCGCTATGGCCAGTGTGTAAAATTTTCTGACGATTTACGGCCCATCTCTAACTAAGGGACTGGCGAAAGATCCTGGGGACGAACAGACCGTAAAATGAACCATTCTGATGAAATTGCTGGATACATATGAATAATTCGTCAATTAATCAGACCGCGGATTCAACTTGTAAGTGCAACTCGACTGACGGTTAGAGGGTAAGCTGCG
>CAZJCM010000017.1:0-54796 GCA_964544655.1 uncultured Sedimenticola sp.
CGCAGCGTACGGCCGGACTAATCTGTCCGTCACCTGAGCCAGGCCGGGGCGCCTGGCCAGCCGGTCCTCCCATTTCGGGGTGGAGACCAACCTGGACGACTGGGTGAGCTGGGCCTACCGCAACCGAATCGACGAGCGCATCATCGCCTTCCTGCGCTTTCGCCCGGAACTCTTGTTCGACTTCGATCCGGCCCATAACCCGGTGGCCTTCCCCTCACCCCGCTCCTGGGAGTTCGCCCACCGCGGACTGCAGAAATTTTTCGACCAGCCGCAGCTGCTGCAAGGCACGCTGCAGGCCTGCGTTGGCCCGGCCGCGGGTATCGAACTCCACGCCTTCGTCAACAGCCTGGAGCAGATGCCCGACCTGGACGCCATCATCAACGGCCAGGAGACCGGCGTACCCCAGGAGATCGACCTGCAGTACGCCGTCGCCGCAGCGCTGGTGGGGCGGGCTATCCGCGCCCTGGGCGAGCCCGACCAGGGAAGGATCATCGGCAATATCCTTGACTATGCTGGGCGCTTTCCACAACGCGAGATGGGGGTGATGCTGGTCTCCGATATGCATCGGGCGGTAGGCAACGCCATATTCGAGGTGCCCCAGTTCACCGACTGGGCCCAGGCCATCGCCGACGTGATGCTGTTCGAATGAGGGCATCTGATGCCGCACAGGAGTGACCGGGCAGACCTATGGCAGACGTGGAGACCAAGCTGGCTGCGGCCCGCACCAAACTGATTCTGGACAAGCCGTTCCTCGGCGCCCTGGTATTGCGCCTGCCGATGGAGTCGGTGGCGGACGCCCCCTGGTGCAAGACCACGGCCACCGACGCCCGGAAGTTCTACTTCAACCCCGCCTATATCGACGCCCTGAGCCTGGACGAGACCCAGTTCGTGCTGGCCCACGAGGCGCTGCACTGCGCCCTGTCCCACTTTGCCCGGCGCCAGCACCGACTGAAACACCGCTGGGACCTGGCCTGTGACTTCGCCATCAACCCGCTGTTGGTGGACGACGGCCTCACCGCCCCCCCGGGCAGCCTGATGCTGGACAACTTCCGCGACATGACGGCAGAAGAGATCTATCCTCTGCTGGACGAATTCGAGGATCAGGAGACCCTGGACAACCACGCCTACGACAAGGAGAGTGACCAGGGCGGCGGCTCCGGCAACAACCAGCGCGAGATGCCGCCACCCGAGCAACAGCAGAAAAACGAGGCCGGCCAGGACCCACAGCGGCGGGAAGCGGAGCCCGACCCGGATCGGGGCGGCAGATCGGCCCCGCCACCACTCACCCCGGACGAGCAGGAGACCCTGTCGGTACAGTGGCAACAGCGCATGGCCGGCGCCGCCCAGCAGGCGATGCAGGCAGGTAAACTGGGCGGTGCCATGGCGCGCATGATCGACCACCTGCTGCAGCCCCAGCTTCCCTGGCGCATGCTGCTGGCCCGCTATCTCAACAGCAGCGCCCGGGACGATTACACCTATATGCGCCCATCCCGCCGCGAGGGCGACTTCATCATGCCCAGCCTGCGCAGCCAGCAGATCGACCTGGTGGTGGCGATCGACACCAGCGGCTCCATCAGCGAGTCCGATTTTGCCCAGTTCCTGGGTGAAATCGATGCCCTCAAAGGGCAGATGCGCGCCCGCGTCACTCTGCTCGCCTGCGATACCGTACTCAATGACGACGCCCCCTGGATCTTCGAACCCTGGGAGGAGTTACGGCTGCCCGCCAGCCTCGAGGGTGGTGGCGGCACCAACTTCCAGCCGGTGTTCGACTGGGTGGAGCAACAGGGGATGCAACCCGAGAGCCTGATCTACTTCACCGATGCGGCAGGGCGATTCCCACCCGCACCACCACCCTATCCGGTGATCTGGCTGGTGAAAGGCAAGGAAAAGACACCCTGGGGGCAGCGCATTCAGCTAAATTGAGGCACCGATGATCGACTCCAGGAGTCTGTCGAGCTTAGGATCAATCTACTGCACCGGTGGAAGAACGGCCCAAATCCGACAGACTCCCAGCCTAAGCGAAGTCGATCCCGGTAACATCTTGTTACTTCTCCTGCCAGCCGGCAACGCCTATCATGCACTGCGTCAAACGTGTGCACCCAGTCGATCGCATTACTTGTTCTGCAAGCAAGTCTGCTGTCAAACAAAATCATTGAAGGGAACTTAATTATCCGGGACAGGTCTTGAAAACCATGCAAAAAGCAATATTTTTCTCCTCCCCATCCCGCCGGTCGACCCGCTGGGTGGTGGCCCTGTTCTTCTGGTCCCTCTGTCTGCCCTACGGCTACGCCGGCGACATCCAACTGCCGGAGATCGGCGACCCGTCGGGAAACCTGCTCAGCCCCACCGAAGAGCGCCGCCTGGGTCAGGCCTTCATGCGCAGTATCCGCGCCTCCCAGCCGGTCATCGATGACCCGCTGATGAACAGCTATATCCAGAATCTTGGTAACCGGCTCGCCAGCCACAGTGGCGCCGCAGGCCGCAGTTTCCATTTCTTTCTGATCGACGCACCGCAGGTCAACGCCTTTGCCGGACCGGGTGGCTATATCGGCATCTATACCGGCCTGATCACCACCACCCAATCAGAGAGCGAACTGGCCTCTGTGGTCGCCCACGAAATCGCCCATGTCACCCAGAATCACCTGCTGCGCAGCTTCGATGCCGCCCAACGCATGAGTCTGCCCATGGCAGCCCTGGCCATCGCCGCCCTGGTGTTGGGGGCCGCCACCGACAACGCAGCGGCCGGCGTCGCCGCTGCCACCGGCGTGCAGGCCGGGATGGCCCAGCGGCAGATCAACTTCACCCGTGCCAACGAAGAAGAGGCCGACAGCTTCGGCATCGACACCCTGGCCAAGGCCGACTACGACCCCCAGGCCATGCCCGTCTTCTTCGAGCGTATGGGCCAGGCCACCCGGCTCTACGACAGCGGCAAGATCCCCGAATTCCTGCGCACCCACCCGGTCACCAGCAACCGCATCGCCGATGCCCGTGGCCGCGCCGGCAGCTACCGATACCGCCAGCACCCCGACAGCCTACACTACCACCTCCTGCGCACCACGCTGCGCGGCCGGGAGTTCAGCAGCCCGAAACAGGCAGTGACCTTCTTCCGCGGCACCCTCAGCAGCGGGCGCTACCGCAATGAAGAGGGGGAACGCTATGGTTACGTGCAGGCACTGATGCGCGACGAGCAGTACGACAAGGCGTCGCAGGAGTTGCAGAAGCTGCTGAAAAAACGTCCGGAAGAGATCGCCTATCTGGTGCTGCAGTCGAAGCTGCTGGAAAAGTCGGACCACCGTGATGAAGCCCTGAAAGTGCTCGAGGATGGGTTGACCCTGTACCCCGGAAACTACCCGCTCAGTATCTACTACGCCCAATCGCTGGTGAACAATGGCGAGGCCCGGAAGGCACTGGAGATATTGCAACAGCAGTTACAGGGGCGTCCGAACGATCAGCAGCTCTACCTGCTGGCGGCACGGGCCGCCGGTGATCTGGGCCAGACCACCCTGGGCCATCAATACATGGCCAACCACTACTACCTGACCGGCGCCCTGGAACCGGCCATACGCCAGCTGCAGATCGCCCTGCGCGATGACAGCATCGACTACTACAAAAGCGCCAAGCTGACTGCCCAGCTGCGCGCCCTGGAAGATGAGCTGGCGGAGCTGAAGCGCAGGAAGTGACCCGGCCCCACCGGGATCGGGACGACCTGGACGACCTGGACGATCTGGGCATCGGCGCCGAGGAGCAGGACGGCAGCAAAATGCGCAGCCGCGGCGAAATCCGTATCATCCAGCCAGCCTGCCCGCCCTTGGCCCAAACTCAGTTCTTGATCCCGACCCCAAGCCGCAGCAGCCGCAGGCTGAACAGTGTCAGCCCGGTGATGAACAGCAGGATGATGGCCAGCGCCAGCCCCATCGAGATATCCGATACCCCGAGCAATCCGTAGCGAAATGCGTTGACCATATAGAGCACCGGATTGGCCAGGGAGACACGTTGCCAGATATCCGGCAGCATGTGGATGGAATAGAACACACCGCCCAGATAGGTAAGCGGGGTAAGGATGAAGGTGGGCACGATGGAGATGTCATCGAAGCTGTTGGCATAGATGGCATTGATGAAGCCGCCCAGTGAGAACAGCACCGAGGTGAGCACGAACACGGTCAAGGTCCAGCCGTAGCTGTGGATATCAAGATCGGTGAAGAACAGCGACACCAGGGTGACGGTGATGCCCACCGCAACTCCCCGTGCCACACCACCGCCGACATAGCCGGCCAGGATCACCCAGTCCGGCACCGGTGAGATCAACAGCTCTTCCACGTGGTGCTGATATTTGCTGCTGAAGAAGGAGGACACCACATTGGAGTAGGAGTTGGTGATCACCGCCATCAGGATCAATCCCGGCACGATAAAATCGATATAGGCCACTCCGTCCATCTCACCGATGCGGCTGCCGATCAGGTTGCCGAAGATGATGTAGTAGAGGGTGGTGGTGATCGCCGGCGGCAGGATGGTCTGAATCCAGATACGGCTGAAGCGCAGCAGCTCTTTCACCAGGATGGTCTGCAGGGCCACCCGATAGCGCTGAAAACGGCTCATGCATCACCCCCATTGCGACTGGCATCCACCATATCGATGAACAGCTGCTCCAGCCGGTTCTGCTTGTTGCGCAGACTGTCGACTTCAATGCCCTGAGCATCCAGGGCCCGGAACAGGCCGCTGATCCCCAGCTCTCTCGACACCTCCACTTCCAGGGTGGCGCTGTCTTGCAGGCGCACCGGATAGCCCTCCAGCCGGGGAACTTCCGTCAGCGGCGCATGCAGATTCAGCACGAAGGTCTCGGTATGCAACTGCTGCAGCAGCTGTTCCATACTGCTGTGCTCGGCGATCGCTCCACGGTCGATGATAGCGATGTTACGACAGAGATTCTCCGCCTCTTCCAGATAGTGGGTGGTGAGGATGATGGTGGTACCCTGGGCATTGATCCCGCTGAGAAAGGACCACATGGAGCGGCGAATCTCGATATCCACACCGGCGGTGGGTTCATCCAGAATCAGCAGCCGTGGCCGGTGCACCAGGGCCCGGGCGATCATCAGCCGACGCTTCATGCCACCGGACAGGTTGCGCGCCATCTGGGTACGCCGCTCCCACAACTCCAGCTGGCGCAGGCTCTGCTCCGCACGGCGCCACGCCTCCCGGCGCGGGATGCCGTAGTAGCCGGCCTGGTTGACCACGATCTCCCCCACCGGCTCCCATTGGTTGAAGTTGAACTCCTGGGGTACCAGACCGATGCAGGATTTCACCCCTTCCGGATCCTGGTCCAGGTCGTGGCCAAATACCGTAACCCGGCCGCTGCTCTTGGTCACCAGGGAGCTGATGATACCGATGGCGGTCGATTTACCCGCGCCGTTGGGTCCCAACAGGGCGAAGAAATCCCCCTCGGCGATCTCCAGATCGATGCCGCGCAACGCCTCGAAGCCGTTACGATAGGTTTTGTGCAGGTCCTGGATTGAGAGTGCGTTCATCTGCCACCGGGTGATGCGGAAACGGAGGCAAATCATAGCCCCATCCCGACAGGGTTTCACCCTGGTTTTTCTTGGTTAATACCAACAACCTCGATTTGCGTCAGCGGCCGAGCAAGCTTAAGGTAATGAAAAACAACCTGCGCTCGCAGGAAAAAACCTCAGGAGGATAATGGATGAATCGCGTCACTATCGTGGGCGCCGGTTTTGCCGCGCTGACTGCCGTACAGAAACTACGCGCCGCCGATCCGGCCATGGAGATCACCCTGGTCGCTCCCAAGCCAGAGTTCATCTACCTGCCGGGCACCATCTGGATCCCCCCGCGTCTGCGTCGTCCGGAACAGCTGACGGTGTCGCTGGACAATTTCTTCCGGCGCATGCGGGTCAACTACCATCAGGGCCTCGCCACCGGTCTGAAAGAGGGTGGCCGCATCCTGCTCACCGATCATGGCGAGATAGAAAACGACGGCCTGATCATCTGCTCCGGCGGCCGCTTCATCAAGAAACTGCCCGGCATCGAACACACCATCACCCCATGCGAGGGCATCCCGGCCACGGTACGCATCCGCGACCGACTGGAAGAGCTGGAACGGATCGGCAGCGGCACCATCGCCGTCGGCTTCTCCGGCAACCCCAAGGAACCCTCCGCCATGCGCGGCGGACCCATGTTCGAATTCCTGTTCGGCATCGACCGACGGCTGCGCCTGGACGGGCGCCGCGACGACTTCAACCTCATCTTCTTCACCCCGGCACCCTCCCCCGGCAACCGGCTGGGCCCGAAGGCCGTCAAGGGGCTGCTCAAAGAGATGAAGAAGCGGGGCATTCAGACCCAGCTCGGCTTCAAGGTAAAGGGCTTCACGGAAAAATCGGTGATCACCGAGGGTGGCGAATTCGAGTCCGATCTCACCCTGTTCATGCCCGGCATGACCGGCAACAAGTGGTTCGACGACACCGACCTGCCCCGCTCTCCCGGCGGCCTGATTCGAGCCAACCAGCACTGCCAGGTGGAGGGTATGGAGCGGGTCTACGTGGCCGGCGATTCAGGGAGCTTTCCAGGGCCGGACTGGATGCCCAAGCAGGCCCACATGGCCGACCTGCAGGCAGAGGCATCGGCAAAGAACCTGGTGGCTGAACTGAGTGGCGGCAAGGCGACCCACACCTTCAAGGTGGAACTGGTCTGCATCATCGACAGCCAGACCACCGGCAGCCTGGTGGCGCGTACCCTGACCCGTAACATCGTGCTGCCGCAGATGCGCATCTTCCACTGGCTGAAACGCCTGTTCGAATGGTGGTACCTGCGGCAATACCGATAATCCACCAGCCTTGTTATAATGGTTGGTTTCAGGCCCTTGTAGCTCACTTGGATAGAGCGACCGCCTCCTGATCGACAAGACTGGGCACCGAGGACGGAAACGCCTCGCGTGAATCTGCTCAAATTCGGGGAACCCTCACCGGCAGCCGCCGCTGGCGATCCCGAGCGAAGCCCGCCCCGGCGGGAACGTGTAGAGACTTGACGGGCAGTGCCTACGGATCACCGATCCATGGCAAAGAGAAAGTCCAGACCCCAAACAGTGATGACTGGTGGCGAAAGCCATGGCGGGTATGAAGCGGTAGGTAGCAGGTTCGAATCCTGCCAAGGGCACCATTTCTATTTTCGCGCACTGCTCAGAACCACCAACCAGGGGCCCATCAGCCCCCATCCACATCCAGAATCCCCGCCAACTGCTGGCGCTGAAGCCGGACCTGCTGGCACTGGCGGCCCGGCCCTTCCACGCCCTCTCCGGCGGCAAGCAGGCCCGCGCCCTGGCCGGGGAATCGGGCAGCCAGGGGTACTGTCACTGCCCCCATTTCACCGAAGCGATCCGCCTCGATACTGCTCCATCCATCGCTTATAATGGATCAGGTTGCGTGCCAGCAGTTGCACAGGCACTACAGCAAAAAAAGGCCTGTTTCAGCAGCCAGCCGTCACAACATATATTTTTCCACCGAGGGCTGCCATTAGATGCAGACGATCACCGGCACAGCAGGTACCGCAATGCCCATGCAGCCCCTGTTCCAGGCCGTGCCATGAGCCGTTTCGTACAACCCCGCTACTTCGACCAGGCCCAGAGCGAGGCGATGGAATCCACCCTGCGGCAACTGGCCATCGGCGACGACGAGGGACAGCGGGTATTCATCATCGCGCTGGAGTACGAGCTGGCCGAATTCGAGAACTACAGCAGCGGAGAGGCCGCAGACATTTCCCCCCCGTCAGAGCCGGTGACCGAGCCCTCTGCGGTCATGACCAGCGGGGAATTCCGTGCTATAGCCGAAGCCGCAGCAGCGCTCGCCTCATTGCTGAAGCAATTGACCGGTGAAGAGCAGGCACGGCTATGTGAACAGCTCGCTGCCAGCGACACCTATTCCCGCCAGTACGGCCCCGGCTACTTGAAGGCTCTGGATATCGAACTGAAGCGGCTGGCGAATACCGCACAAGATGAAACAGATGAACCGGCGCCAGATCCTGCAGCCCCGCCTGCTGAAAAAGGGCTGACGGACGCCGACCAGCGCCTGATCGCCACCCTTGCCGAGGCCTATGCCGAGTGTTTCGAAAGCGACCCAAGGAACCAGGAGGGGGAGACCTTCACCCGCCTGCTACAGCGAATCATGGAGATCAGCGGCCTGCCCATGAGGCCTGAGCAGGCGCAGGTGATGCAGGTTCTGCAGAACACCGGGTTCGACTACATCTGATCGTTCGCAGCCAGGGGGCCGTTTCACAGGGCTCCGTTGGCGGTCCCGGCATTTCAGACCCGGGAGATGAACTTTCCGGTAGTGGTGTTGACTTTCACCTGCTCGCCGCTCTCAAGATACTCCGGCACCTGAATCTCCAGACCGGTGGCCAGTGTGGCCGGTTTGGTACGACCGGTAGCGGTGGCGCCTTTCACCCCTGGTCCGGTATCGCTGATGGTCAGCACCACCGACTGAGGCAACTCGATGCCGAGTATCGCATCATCCACCAGCAGGGCGACGATGCCCTCTGCGCCCTCCGCCAGATAGCCTGTCTGCCCTGCCAGCTGCTCCGCCCCCAGGTAGTACTGGCTATAGTCCTCCTGGTCCATGAAGACGTAGCTGTCGCCATCCATGTAGGAGAACTGGACCTGCCGGCGCAGACACTCCATCTCCTTGAGAAAGTCGTCTCCCTTGAACGACTCATCCAGTTTTTGCCCTGTCTTCAGATTGGTGAAGCGCACTTTGTAGAGGGTGGCCGCACCCCGTGAAGAGGGGCTCTTGGCCTCCACCTGTCTGACGCTGTGAGGTACGCCATCGATATCGACGATGTCGCCCCTTTTCAGTTCACCGGCCTTTGGCATGCGCTAATCCTCATGGTGGAGATGGCTTCGGTGTTATTATACCGATCCGGGCAACAGGGTGGAGCAGAAGGCCCCATGTATCCAAAATATTTCGGACTGAAGGAATCCAGCTTTTCCATCACTCCCGATCCCCACTACCTGTTCCTCAGTGACGAACACCGGGAGGCGTTGGCCCACCTGATCTATGGCACCGGCAACGGCGGTGGTTTCGTACTGCTGACCGGCGAAGTGGGAACCGGCAAAACCACCATCTGCCGGGCCTTTCTGGAACAGTTGCCGGAACGGGTCGACGTGGCACTGATACTCAACCCGGCCCTGACCGCCGCGGAGTTGTTGCAGACGGTATGTGACGAGTTTGCCATCGACATACCTCCCGGGATCCACTCCAGCAAGATCCTGATCGATCATCTTAATCTATACCTGCTGGAGGCTCATGCCGCTGGCAAGCGTCCGGTGCTGATCATCGATGAAGCACAGAATCTGCGACCCGATGTGCTTGAGCAGATCCGCCTGCTGACCAATCTGGAGACCCACCACCACAAGCTGCTGCAGATATTCCTGATCGGCCAGCCGGAACTGCGGCAGATACTGCAACAGCCGCAGTTGCGCCAACTGTCCCAGCGCATCACCGCCCGCTATCATCTGCTGCCTCTGGATGCCAAGGAGACCGAGGCCTATATCCGCCATCGGCTGAAGGTCGCCGGAACAGAGCGCCAGCTGTTCACCCCGGCCGCGATACGCCGGATATTCCGGCTCACTGGCGGCGTGCCCCGCCTGATCAATATCCTCTGCGACCGGGCCCTGCTTGGCGCCTTCGCCACCGGTCAAGAGTGCGTGGACTGGCGGATCGTATCCCGCGCGGCACGGGAGCTGAACGGTGAACGGATGGACCGCAAGCCGAAACCACCGCTCAAAACCCTGCTGCTGGCACTCTCGATTCTGCTGGTTGGGATAGCCCCACCGCTATACCTCTGGCAGCAGCAGGCAGCCTCCCGGCCACCGGAGAATCCAGCATCGGCTGCCGCGCCCCGGCCACAACAGCGACTGGTGGCACCTGAAACAGGGATCGAAGTCCCCGAAGCCCCCATCATCGCCGTGGCCACACTGCCCCTGGCTGACAGGGAGGCAGCGGCGGATTCTGCACCGGCGACACGCGCTTCATCCGTTGACGAGCCGACGCCGAGGCCGGCAGTGGCCCCGAAGCCAGTGCCCGAGCCGCCAGCCGCACCCCAAGTGGCAGCACCGGCGGTGCAGTTGGCAGACCTGATGATGACGGCGCGACCTGCCCTCTCCCGGCTGCTCGCCCTGTGGGGTATCGATGAGCCGGTGGATGATGCCACCCCTCCCTGCCTGTTTGCCCGGCAACAGGGCCTGCGCTGCCGGGACAGCGAAGGCAGCTGGAACCAGATCATTGCGTATGATCGCCCACTGCTGATCTGGCTCGATGATAAAGCGGGCAAAAGCGGCTATGGCCTGGTGCTGGGCATGAACGGCAACCAGTTGATCATGCAGCAGGGTGATCAGCATGTCTCGCTTCCCCGGTCAGCCGTGCAGCCCTACTGGACAGGCAGGATGCGTCTGTTATGGAAACCACCGCCGGGCGGGGAGACGTTGATCGGCCCGTCCTCTGCGCCCGGGCAAATCCGCTGGCTGAGAGAGATGCTGTCACGTATCCCCGGTTGGAGCATTGAACAACCTGGCGAAAACCCCGGTTACAGTAAACCGTTGCAGCAGGCGATTCGCCGCTTTCAACGGCAACAGGGCTTGCAGGTGGACGGGCTGGTAGGGCCGGAAACCCTGATCCATCTGAACACGGCTGCCGCCGTCCCAGGCATACCCCACCTACAGACTCCATAATGATGCGTCATGTCATACATACTTGAAGCCCTCAAGCGATCCCAGCAGGAGCGGAACCTGGGCAGTGTCCCGACCCTGGACAGCACCCCGGCGCCCCATCAACCGCCAACCGGGCGCCAGGGAAGAGGCAGGGACCTGCTGATCTGGCTCCTGTCACTGCTGCTGCTGACGAGCGTCGGAACCCTCGCCTATCTGATGCTCGGCCAGCAGGCACAGAAAACGATGACACAACGGCAGCCTGAGCCCGCGCCTGTCCCTGCTGAGCGGGTAGAGCCGCCCCCCCGTAAGGCGGGGCCAGCACCTGTATCGATAGTGCCTCCAGCCAATGAACCAGTGCCCGCAACGGCCGCACCGACTGCCGATGAGCCAGTGCCTGTAGCGATTGCACCACCGGCCGATCGATCGGTATCTGCTTCAGCCACCGGAAGCAGCAGAAAAGTGATCGAGCCGGGGCATTCCGCTGCGCTCGTCGCCAGTTCCGCCAGACAGCATACGCCGGCACACAGGACCACACCGGCCAGGCCAGAGGCGCCAGCGCCCGATACCCCGGCACCACAGGCGGAGAATGCACCAAAGGTGCAGGAACCCGATCTGCTCCAGGAACTGCTGGAAATCAAGCAACAACTCGAACAACAGGCTGAACAGGTCCGGCAGCCTCTACAGAACCCATCTCCTCCCCTCATGGTCGAACCGGCGGATCGACCATCATCACCTGCCACCGGCCAGGAAAGGGCTTCACCGCCGCTGCCCGGCCCAGCGCACACACTGCCATACGGAATCTACCAGCGGCTGCCGAAGCACCGGGTGACGGTCCTGGCCTATTCCAAGGATCGGGAGCGCCGCTTCGTTATTCTGAACTCAAACAAGATGCTCGAGGGAGAGCGCGGTGCCGAAGGGTTACAGGTGGAGAAGATCCTGCCCAATGGTGTGGTATTGAGTTTTGAAGGACACCGCTTCTTCCAGCAGATGTAGTCACGCCGGTTCACCTCTCTACGGCGAAGCAGGTTTTACCATACCCTATTGGTATATCCCTTAATAGACGAGGCGCGCCAGGGGCGTTACGGTCAGCACGACTCAGTTGTTTTTTCCACATCCTTGCCAGGATGACACCAAGCCGCCTTACCCGGCCTTTTCCATTGTCATCATGAAACCACCAATGAAACATCCATTACTTCTGCTCATCATGCTGCTGTCCCCGTTCTGCCTGCGCGCTGGCCAGACTCCGCCGGCAACGGTGGAGATGCCCCTGAAACAGGTCTCTGAACACGTCTATTACGTACAGGGCATGGCCGGCATCGCCACCGACAACCAGGGTTTCATCTCCAACGCCGCCGTCATCGTGACACAGCAGGGCATCGTGCTGGTGGATGCCCTGGGCACCCCGCCCCTGGGCCGGCTGCTGCTGGAGAAGATACGCCAGGTGAGCGACAAGCCGGTGATCAAGGTCATCGTCACCCATTACCACGCCGATCACATCTATGGCTTGCAGGTATTCAAGGACCTGGGGGCACAGATCATCGCGCCCGCCGGCTTTCGTGACTATCTGGAGAACCCCATCGCCCGGCAGCGATTGCAGGAACGGAAGCGCTCCCTCGCCCCCTGGGTCGATGACAATACCCGACTGGTGCCCCCCGATCAGGTCATCGACGATGACCAGACCATCGATCTGGGTGACGTGCAACTGACCCTAAACTATCTGGGCGCGGCGCACTCTGATGGGGATATGAGTGTGCTGGTGCAGCCCGACCAGGTGCTGGTCTCCGGCGATCTGATCTTCGAGGGCCGCATTCCATTTACCGGCGGCGCCAACACCGCTCACTGGCTGAAGATGCTGGAACAGTTGGACAAGAGCGATCTGGCGGCGCTGATACCCGGCCATGGCGCAGCAGCCACAGATCCCCAGGGAACGGTCAGCCTCACCTTGCGCTATCTGCGTCTGGTGCGCGAGAAAATGGCTGCAGCAGTGGAAGAGATGGTTCCCTTCGCAGAGGCCTACGAGGCTGTCGATTGGTCCGATTTCTCGGATTACCCCGCATTCGAGGCCGCCAACCGGCGTAACGCCTATGGCGTCTATCTCTCTCTGGAGCAGGAGATGATGGGTCAGTAGGGGCATTACCGGCCTCAGGCAAACACCATCGTGTAGCTGTTCATACCAGGATTCGGATCCAAGAGGGGTCGAACAAACTGGTCCCTGCCCCCTCTCTCAGGGGACGCCGTAACCCCATCCCTGGGGATCCGTCTGCGGCCATCAAGGCCGCAGACGCCTCCGAGAGAGGGAAGCAGGAACCATATACGGAGTCACCCATCCCCAAGCAGTAGTCACACAAAGATGTCTTATGGCGTGACTCCGACCCCTCCTAGATTAAGTCACTGCAGAAAAGAACGCTCTCAGCTTCTCGTCCTATTCGGTTTATTAGTATATACTTAAATATCAGGAAGCTATCAGTACAGCTACAGCTGTCTGTGATCCCGGCGTGTCGGCCGGAGCAACAGTGGTTGGAGTGGTGCTCTAATCGTGATTGCATAGCTGCAGATAAATTATCTGCTGTAAGAACGCCGCCAATAAACATGCGGGATAGCCACTGAACATATAAGGTTATAATGACCGCCCGTAACCAGTCGAAACTCAGTGAGTTTCGGCCGTGGAAGAGTATCAAGCACTATGTTTGAAAAAGACCCTCGCACGTTCTCGCCGGAGTACAAGAACCTGTCACCGGAACAGAAGGCGATGGTGAAGCTCGAGATCACCCTCAGCCAGTTCTTCAAGGCGTTCGACAAGAGCGTCGGACGCTGGGAGCGAATGATCTACCCCGCCATTATCATTTTCGGTCTCCTCGGCCTGTCCGGTTTCTATCTGATCTACCACGTCACCAAAGACATGCACATCATGGCCCAGAACGTGGATCCAAACATGGAGTCGAACCTGGGTGCCATGTCAGGACACATCGAGAAACTGTCCAAGAATATAGCGACCATGACATCCCAGATCACGGTACTGGTGAGCAAGATCGAGAACATGGACAACCACATCGCCCACATGGACACCAATATCGGTGGCATCACATCGACGCTGAATCATATGGGTGGAAACATCGACCTGATGACGAAGAACCTCACCTCGATGACCGACAACATCAGCCTGATGACAGGAAACATCGCGACCATGAGTGAAAACTTCGTCACCCTGGACCGATCCGTCAACGTAATGACCGGGAACCTGGTCGAGATGAATCGGTCGATGAAGATCATGACCAGCAATACCGGCGTGATGAGTCATGACATCAACAAGGCCAGCCGGCCGATGAACATGATGAACTCGTTCATGCCCTGGTAGACGTCCCCCCTACCCCAGATCGATTACAGCGAAGAGTCCCAGTCCGCCGGTCGCCGCTGGTCATCCCGCAACTTGGTGGTGAAGTAGTCGTCGGCAGCGTCGATATCCACCGGCTTTTCATCCTTGTCCACCAGCGGCTGTTCGTAGTCGTTCCAGCCCCGCAGGCCGGTCTGTAACGAGGCCACGTTCTCGTATCCGAGCACCTGCATCGAATGGGCCGCCAGCACACTGCGGTACCCGGAGCGGCAGACCACTACGATCTCCCGCTTGCGCGCCCGCACCAGTTCCGGCTCCGTCTCTTCATAGTCCCATTCGCAAGCCGATTCGAGAATACCCCGCGGCACCCCCAAGGAGCCTGGGATATGCATGGCGTCGAACTCATAGGGCTCACGCACATCGACGATCAGCAGATCAGGATTCTCCGCCAGTCGCTCCTCCAGATCCCAGGGCATGATCTCCTTGATATCGGTCATGCAGTCTCGGATCATTTCGATAAACTTCATCATTGTCTTGTTTCCTCTCCAATATAAGGGGTCGGAGTCATGCCGTCGCCACACCTGTGGTTATCACACAGGACATGCACGGCATGACTCCGACCCCATTCTTACCTTGCAAAAACACAAACCTGGGAACGACACGACTCCGTATATGGTCCCTGCTTCCCTCTCTTGGTGGCGTCTGCGGCGTGGATGGCCGCAGTCGAGCCCCCAGGGATGGGTTTACGGTGTCCACCGAGAGAGGGAAGCAGGGACCATTTTGCTCGACCCCTTCTTACCCCGCCACTTCCCACCCGTAGGGTGGATAAGCGCAGCGCTTACAGATCAACATCGGCGCATCAATCCCGCGGGCACAGGTTCTGTTCCACTGCGATCACTGCTGCCTCCACCCGGGAGTGGACGTCGAGTTTGCGCAGGATCGCCTTGACGTGGAGCTTTACCGTGCCGTCTGAGATCCCCAGGTTGCGGGCAATCACCTTGTTGCTCTGGCCGGCTGCCAGATGGCACAGGATCTCCCGCTCCCTTGGGGTTAGATCGGCAAAGGCATCCTGGGCCGGCACCGCCTCGGCCTCCCCCTGTACCGCCTTGGCCAGCACGCCGGTCAGCTCCTTGGCCACCACCGTGCCGCCGTTGACGATCTCACGCAGGGCGGCGATCAGTTCATCCGGTTCGATGTCCTTCAACAGATAACCCTGGGCACCGTTCTGCAGCGAGTCGATCACATCCTTCTCATCCTCGCTGGTGGTGAGCATGGCGATCGGCATGCTCAGGCCGGCACCTCGCAGCGCCTGCAATGCCTGAATGCCACTCATGTCCGGCATCCGCATATCCAGCAACACCACATCCGGCTGCTCCCGGCCCGCCATCTCAATACCCTCACGGCAGTCACCAAGGGCGCCGATCACCTGGATCCCTCGCCGCTCCAGCAACTCCTGCAGTCCCGCCCGAAACAGGGCATGGTCATCGATCATCAACACTCGCATCAGCTGCTCTCTTCCGCTTCCCGGGCTACGGGATTATAGATCAGTTCCACTCGCGTCCCCTCGCCGGGCTCGCTCTCGATGCGCAAGGTGCCGCCCAGCCGCCGGGCACGCTCTTCCATGATGGAGAGGCCGATATGCTCACCAGGATTACCATCGGGCTTGGCGTTGACGAAACCGACGCCATCATCCTCCACCAGCAGCATATACTCCCCCTCCGCTTGACAGGTCAGCAGGATGCGCACCGTGTGGGCCTGGGCATGCTTGCGGATGTTGGCCAGACACTCCTGCACGATACGCAACATCTGCATCTCTTCACTGGCCCCCAGGTTGACCTGGCGGCAACCGCGCTGAAAAAAAATGGAGATGCCGGTCTCCTGACGAAACCGTTGCGTCAGCTTCTCCAGGGCCGGCTCCAGGCCGCGTTCATCCAGCGGGGCGCGAAAGCTGTTGAGCAGCTCCCGCAACTCGGTATGGGCCTCGTCCAGACCGTTCTTGATCCGCAACAGCTCACTGCGTGCCCGCTTGCCGGCGCCATCCTTCTCCAGGGTCTCGTCCATCATCCGCACCTGAAAGCGCAGGCTGGCCAGGGTCTGGGCCAGGGAATCGTGCAGTTCATTGGCCAGCGCGGTGCGTTCCTCGATGATGGAGAGGCGGTGGGCCTCCTCATCGGAACGCTGCTTGGCGATGGCAATGCCCAGGTGCTTGCCGATGGTGGCGAACAACTCCATCAGGTCTTCCCGCCCCTTCAGGCCAGGACGCCTGAGATAGACACGGAACATACCCAGGACATCACCATGAAACTCCAACGGCACCGTCACCGTCTCCAGTTCATCGGCACCGTACATGCGTCGGCCATTGCGCCGGGAGCACTCCGCGGCGTCCCGCTCGCACAGGATATCGCCATTGGAAAGGGTCTTGCCGCAGGCGCACAGCGGCACCGGCAACTGCTCCCGCTCGGACAACAGTTGGCCATCCGGGCCAATGCTGCCCACCAGCCGCATCTGGCCATCGGCCGACATCAGCTGTACTGTGGCCGCCTTGCCGTTGAGCATCTCCTTGACTACCCGCAACAGCCGCATCAACAGCTCTTCGATATCGTCCACCTGGGTGATATTGGAGGCGACGTCATAGAGAATCTTCAGCGATGCGGTCTGCTGTCCCAGGCGTCGGGTCTGGCGCGCCACCCGGTTATCCATGTCCTCATAGAGATCGATCAGTTCGCCGCTGAGGCTGTCCAGATCCCGGGCCACCGGCCCCAGCACGCCCACGGTTTCGAGCGGCAGGTTGGACCAGGGCTCGCCTTCACAGACATCGGCCACCGCATGCTCCAGCTCCACCAGGGGCTTGAGCAACTGGCTGCGCAACCGCACCATCCCCACCAGCGCCGCTGTCAGCGCGAGCAGGCTTACCAACAACAGCAGCCAGGCCAGATTCTGCTCCCGGCCGATACCCGCAATGAACAGAAACGAGAGTGCCAGGATGAACAGCAGGGTTCCCAGCAAACCACCGAGCGGCCCCAGCAGCCGCCCCACCACCAGGATGCGCAGAACCGGGGAGCTGTTCAGATAAGCGGCCAGCCACCCCTCCCGGGCATGCCCAGCCTTCTGCTGCTTGTTGTCTGAATCATGAATCATGGCTCGGGATTATCACATAGCAGGCGATCGATCGCCTCTATACGTCGTTGCCGCAGCGCCCGTCCCAGTTCGGCCCCCTGCAGCCCGGCCTGGCGTAGCCGCTGTGCCGTCAACGTCTGCAGCACCCGAAGCAGGGCAGGCATCAACTTGAGCAAGGGTTTCATCTGCACTGGCCAGAGGGCAGCACAGCTATCCAGCAGCGCCTGAAAGCGATCGGGGCGCTGCAGCGCCCGCGCCCCTTCGAGCAGATCGAGCAGGCGCTCCGGATCACGTCCTGCCGCTGAGACGCATACGGCATCATGGCGCAGCAGCAGCTGCAGCAAGTCGGCATATTCCCGCTCCACCCGCAACCGCTGCAACAAGCCATTCACATCATCGCCAAGCCGGGCTGCCGCGGCAAAGGCCACGGCAAAGCGGACCCTGGGCTCGTCACTGCCGGCCGCCGCCCGCTGCAAGGCAGCGATCATTCCGTCCTGCTGCTGCTCACCATGCCCTTCGCCCGTACCCATCACCTGCGCCAATTCCGGGATCAGCCGGGCCAGGGCGCCGCAACGCTGCAGCACCTCGAAGAAACGCCACGGCTGCTCCTCGGCCAGGGCCTGTTTCATCTCCTGCCAGAGGCGTTCAGGGCGCAGGGCAGAGAGATCGTCGGAGGCGGCCATTCGCCGCATCAGGGCATGGGTGCCATGGGCCACATGGAACCCCCAGCGCCCAAAACGGGCAGCGAACCTGGCCACCCGCAGCAGACGCACCGGATCCTCCACGAAGGCCGGGGTGATATGGCGCAACAACCCTGCATCCAGATCCTCCCGTCCGTTGAACAGATCGATCAGTTCCCCCGCCTCATCCTGGGCCATGGCGTTGATGGTGAGATCGCGCCGCCGCAGATCCTCCTCCAGGGTCACATCCGGCCCGGCATAGACGGTGAATCCCTTGTAACCAGGGCCAACCTTGGTCTCGCGCCGGGCGAGGGCATACTCTTCCCCGCTCTGCGGATGCAGAAACACCGGAAACGCCCGATCCAGAGGCCGGTAGCCCAGGGCCAGCATCTCCGCCTCTGTGGCGCCCACCACCACCCAATCCCGGTCGGTCACCGGCAGGTCCAACAGCCGGTCGCGCACCGCCCCACCCACCAGGTAAATCTTCATTCACCGTCCCCGTCGATATCTGTCATGCACCGTTACCCACGTTGCCACAGGGCGGCCACCTGCCTTTGCCCGAGTACCTTGTAGGAGCGGCCTCCCGGCCGCGATGAACAATGGTAAACATCCACACCTTCGCAGCCGGGAGGCCGCTCCTACGTTGCACAAATTCATCACCATGACTACGGCGTCCCACCCGCAGGCTGCAGCCTCTCCTGCTGCTGCAGCTGCCACATATGGTGATAGATGCCGCCGAGTGCCAGCAGCGCCCGGTGATCGCCCTGCTCCACGATCCGGCCCTGTTCCATCACCAGAATCCGGTCGGCATCGACCACCGTGGAGAGGCGGTGGGCGATCACCAGTGTGGTGTGTTCCCTGGCCACCTCACCGAGGGTCTCCAGGATCGCCTGCTCGGTCTTGCTGTCAAGCGATGAAGTTGCCTCGTCGAACACCAGGATACGCGGGCGCTTGAGGATGGCCCGGGCGATAGCGATGCGCTGCTTCTCACCACCGGAGAGTTTCAACCCGCGTTCACCCACCAGCGTATCGTAACCCTGAGGCAGGGATTCGATGAACTGGTGAATATGGGCCATGGCGGCGGCCTGCTCCACCTCAGCCCGGCTGGCATCAGGGCGGCCGTAGAGCAGGTTGAAATAGATGGTATCGTTGAACAGCACCGTATCCTGGGGCACGATGCCGATGGCCTGGCGCAGGCTCTGCTGGGTAACATCACGGATATCCTGGCCATCGATCAGGATACGACCGCCGGTCACATCATAAAAACGGTAGAGCAGCCGCGCCAGGGTGGATTTGCCAGCGCCGCTGTGCCCCACCACCGCCACTTTTTCACCGGGATGGATGGTGAAATCCACCTGCCGCAGGATCTGCCGGTCCGCCTGATAGGCAAAATCCACCCGGTCGAAACGGACTTCGCCATGCGCCAGCAGCAATGGAGGTGCCGTCGGCCGGTCCTGCACCTCCGGCACCTGTTCCAGCAGCTTGAAGATCAGATCCATGTCGGCCAGGGAGTACTTTATCTGTCGATAGACGACACCGAGAAAGTTGAGCGGTATGAACAGCTGCAGCAGGAATGCGTTGACCAGCACCAGGTCGCCGATACTCATCTCGCCCTGTACCACGCCATCGGTGGCGAAGAACATGATCAGGGTAACGCCGACGGCGATGATCGCGCCCTGGCCGAAATTGAGCAGCGACATCGAGACCTGGCTCTTCACCGCCGCCTCCTCCCACTGCCCCAGGGTATCGTCGAAACGGCGCATCTCCAGCTGCTCGTTGCCGAAGTATTTCACCGTTTCATAGTTGATCAGGCCATCCAGGGCCTGGGCATTGGACTCCGATTCCAGTCGGTTCATGGCATGGCGGTACTCCATGCGCCATTCGGTGACCGCCAGGGTGAAGCCGACATAGATCACCACCGTGGTGAAGGTGATCAGGCTGAACACTAGGTCGTATTGGGTGACCAGGACCACCGCCACCAGGGCGAACTCCACCAGCATCGGCAGGATACTGAAGACCATATAGTTGAGAATGGCGCTGACACTGCGGGTGCCCCGCTCCAGGTTACTGCTGATGGCACCGGTCTGGCGCTCCAGGTGGTAGCGCAGAGAGAGCTCATGCAGATGCGATAGCACCCGGGTGGAGAGCCGGCGCATGGCATGAAAGCGAACGCGGGCGAAGACGGCATCGCGCAGCTCGTTGAACAGAGAACTACTGAGTCGCAGCAGACCATAGGCCAGCAACAGAGTGACCGGCAGCACCAGGGTGGCACCGCTGCTGTCGTCCAGGGTGTCGACGATCTCCTTGAGTATCAGCGGCACACCTACATTGGCCACCTTGGCCAACACCAGGCAGCCGAGTGCAAACAGGGCCCGGCCGCGATATTCCCAGAGAAACGGCAGCATGCTGCGCAGGTTGTGCCAATCCCTGCGATCCGTGTGGGGTTTATGGTGGGCGAGAATGCGTGGTGGCATGATAGAATCTGAAACGATCGAGAAACAAGAATTTTGCTGTAGTGTAACCTATAAAGGGTGCCTGTCTGCCGGAGAAAAAACCGGTGTTTTACCGGGGTGATGGAGAAATCGATGAGCCAAGATTGCAGTTACAATGAACTTTATGCCTTGCAGGTGCTGGACGACAGCATGGAGCCGGAATTCCCCAAGGCCTGCATCATCGTCATCGAACCGTCCAGAGTATGCGCCAGCGGTGCCTATGTGGTGATCACCGTCGACGGCGAGCGCTGGTTCCGCCAGTTCGTGCGCGATGAGCAAGGCAATGAGATGCTGGTGGCATTGAACGAGAACTACCCGCCAATCCCCCTGAGCGGCAGTGAGTATCAGATAGAAGGAGTTATCGTGCAGCGCAACATCAGACGCAAGACCAAGCACTACAACCCCTACGAACCAAACAATGCTGTGGAGCTGAAATAGCCAGCAACAAACAGCCGACCATGCCTCGTACCGCTGCCATCCTGTTGACCCTGCTCTGCAGCCTGTCGCTATGGGGTTGCAGTGATCCCGCACCCACGCCCACCGGCAGAAAACACACCCCCCGCCTACACCTGGTGGAGCTGACGACCGCCCGTGAGGAGACGCTGAGCAGCAGGCAAGAGCGGTCAGGCAGCCTGCGGGCACGGCGGCGTGTGCGCATCTACAACCAGGAAGAGGGGCAAATCGACAATATTCCCTTCTACGAAGGGGACCGGGTGAAACAAGGCGAGTTGTTGCTTCGCCTGGAAGACGATCTACTCACCGCCCAGCTGGAAAAGGCCCGGGCAACCACCCGCCAGGCCCAGATCAAGGTGAAGCGGTTGCGCGACCTAGTCAAACGCCGTGCCGCCTCGGAGGATGAGCTGGAACGGGCCCAGACCGCCCTCGACGTGGCTCGCGCCGAACAGAAATTATTACAGACCCGGCTCTCTCATACCCGCATCAAGGCCCCATTCGACGGCGTCATCAGCGAACGACTGGCAGAGCCCGGCGATGTGGCGGCCAAACATACCCACCTGCTGACCCTGACCGATCCCACTTCCTTGATGATCGAAATCCATGTCTCAGAGCTGCTCCTGCCCCAGCTCAAGACGGGAGACCAGGTCAGCGTCCGCATCGACGCCCTGGGCAAAAGGCAGTTTCCCGGCCGCATCCAACGCATCCATCCCGAGTTGGATCCCAGCACCCGCCAGGGTGTGGTGGAGATCGCCCTGGATCCGATTCCGGCTGGCGCCAGGGCCGGCCAGTTCGCCCGTGTGACCCTGGAAAGCGCCCGCCGACCACGGGTCATGTTGCCCTTCGAGGCGATCAAACAGGACCGGCAGGGGAGCTTCGTCTATCGGCTGGACGCTGAGGGACGTGTCCGGCGGACGCCGGTACAGACGGGAATACGGCTGGGTAACCGAAGCGAGATCCTGCAGGGACTGAAGCCGGGTGACCGAGTGGTGACCCGGGGCTTTCTGGGTCTGTCTGACGGTGACAAGGTACAGCCGGTCGAGCGCTGACCCCCTCCACCCCGGCTCCAATGCTGCACCCGGTCACACGTAGCGTTCCCGGGTGCAACACCGGGGCTGGCGATCCGGTCTCTTTACGGGACTGCCGCCCAACCACCATACCCCAAAAACAGAGACACCCCGCCGCGCACGGCAGGGTGTCTGTACTGGCATTGACTCAGACGGGCAGACGCTTTGACAGCGCAACGCCCCGCTGAAGCCGGATCAGGCGCGGTGGGCCTTGATCTTCTCTTTGATACGGGCGGCCTTGCCGGTGCGGCCGCGCAGATAGTAGAGCTTGGCCCTGCGCACGTCACCACGGCGCTTCACCTGAATCTCGGCCACGCTCGGGCTATAGGTCTGGAATACACGCTCCACACCTTCACCATGGGACATCTTGCGCACGGTGAATGCGGAATTCAGCCCCCGGTTACGCTTGGCGATGACAACGCCCTCGAAGGCCTGCAGACGCTCGCGGTTGCCCTCTTTCACCTTGACCTGGACGACCACGGTATCGCCAGGGCCGAATTCCGGAACCTCGCGGCCCATCTGTTCGGCTTCAAGTTCCTGAATAATATTGCTCATGGTCGTAGCTCCTGTATTTCATCTGACGCCATCGTGCGCCTGAATAAATTCATCTAACAAATTCTGTTCTTCGCTGCTCAACTGCCGGCCCTGCAACAGATCCGGCCGTCTCAGCCATGTCCGCCCCAGTGACTGTTGCAGCCGCCAGCGGCGTATCGCCTCGTGGTTACCACTCAGCAGCACGGCGGGCACCGCCTCACCGTGAAAAACTTCCGGCCGCGTATAGTGCGGACAGTCCAGCAGTCCATCCATGTAGGAGTCCTGCAGCGCTGAGTCAGCGTCTCCCAGCACCCCGGGCAACAACCGGATCACCGCATCCATCAGGACCAGCGCCGGCAGTTCGCCACCGCTGAGTACATAGTCACCAATGGACCACTCCTCATCCACATGCTGCTGAATGAGACGCTCGTCTATCCCCTCATAACGCCCGGCAAGCAGTATCATGGCCGGACGCCGGGACAACTCACCGACAGCCGCCTGATCCAACCGCCGCCCCTGGGGACTGAGATAGGCCACCGGGGCCGCCGGTGAGGCCGTTTTCGCTGCCTGCAACGCTGCCAGCAGCGGCTCTATCTTCATCACCATGCCCGGACCGCCGCCATAGGGCCGCTCATCCACGGTGCGGTGCACATCATGGGTATAGTCGCGCGGGTTCCACAGCGCCAACTCCGCCAGGCCGCGCTCGAAGGCACGGCCGGTCACACCCTGACCCACCATGCCCTGAAACATCTCCGGAAACAGCGTCACCACATCGAAACGCATGACGTTCAGAATTCCGGATCCCAGTCCACGATCAGTCGGCCTGCGCCAGGCTCCACCTCGAGGACCACCTGCTCTATGAAGGGAATCAATCGTTGCCGATCCCCTTTTACCACCAGGACATCATTGGCACCGGTGGCAAACAGATGATCCACCCGCCCCAGTTCGATGCCATCCCGGGTTTGAACCTTCAATCCTTCCAGGTCCGTCCAGTAATATTCATCCGCTGCTGGCGCCGGCAGTTGATCGCGGCGGACAGCGATCTGTACCCCGATCAATTCTCCCGCCCGGTCCCGGTCATCATACCCCTCTATCGAGGCGACGATGCCCTTACCCTGGGGACGCCCATCCAGCAGCTTGTGCTCTTTCCAGCCACCTGGATGCCCCAGATACCAACAGGGGTAGTTCAGGATATTGCCGCGCGGCTCGGTCTCCGAGAAGACCTTGACCCAGCCTCTGACACCAAACAGGCCGGATATCCGCCCAACGATCACCCAATCGGGATCCTGGTCAGTCAACGGAAGGCTCCATCGGCTTGCTGCCACACTGCCGGCAGGCAGAGACCGTACCGGTCAGGCAGCGGCTGCAGCCTTGCTCTTGGCGTCTTCCTTCACCAACTGGGCCACCCGGTCGCTGGTTTGCGCACCTTGAGAGATCCAGTGCTGAACCCGCTCCTGATCAACCCGCAGCCGCTCCTCACCGCCCGTTGCAATAGGGTTGAAGAAGCCCAGGCGCTCGATATAGCGTCCATCGCGGGGATTACGGCTGTCAGTCACGACAATGTGATAGAACGGCCGCTTCTTGGCGCCCGTCCGGGAAAGACGAATCGTTACCATGTTATCTGTTCTGCCCTTGAATGATTAATCTGCCACACACCACCGGCCGACCAACCGGCGGGAGGTAAACCGCGCATTGTACGCAATTCCAGGAAAATGTGAAGCCCTGTTCCACCTTTGCGGCGTCAGAACGGCAGCCCACCGCCAGGAGGCATGCCACCTGGCCCCAGCCGCCCCTTCAGGCCGCGCATCATCTTCGCCATACCGCCACCCTTCATTTTCTTCATCATCTTCTGCATCTGGGTAAACTGTTTCAGCAGCTTGTTGACGTCCTGCACCCTGGTGCCCGAACCGTTGGCGATGCGGCGCTTACGCGAACCCTTGATCACATTGGGGAAACGGCGCTCCTGGGGGGTCATCGAGTTAATGATGGCGATGGTGCGAAAAATCTCCTTGTCGTTGACCTGGTTCTTCACATTGTCGGGTATATCGCCCATCCCTGGAAGCTTGTCCATCAGGGCACTCATGCCACCCATCTTGGCCATCTGCTCCATCTGCTCGCGAAAATCATCCAGGTCGAATCCCTTGCCCTTTTGCAGCTTCCTGGCCAGTTTTTCGGCCTTCTTGTGATCGACCTTGCGGTGCACCTCTTCCACCAGGCTGAGCACATCGCCCATACCGAGGATGCGCGATGCCATGCGGTCCGGATGAAACGGTTCGAGGGCATCCACCTTCTCGCCAACACCAAGAAACTTGATCGGTTTGCCGGTGATCTGGCGGATGGAAAGTGCCGCCCCTCCCCGGGCATCACCATCGGTCTTGGTCAGGATGACACCGGTCAGCGGCAGCGCCTCATCGAACGCCCGGGCGGTGTTGGCAGCATCCTGACCGGTCATGCTGTCGACCACGAACAGGGTCTCCACCGGCTTGACCGCGGCATGCAACCCCTTGATCTCGCCCATCATCTGCTCATCCACGTGCAGCCGACCGGCGGTATCTACAATGAGCACGTCCTTGAATTGTTTGCGTGCCTGTTCCAATGCGGCCCTGGCTATCCGCTCCGGCTTCTGCTCCGGATCGCTGGGAAAGAAATCAGCGCCCACTTCAGCGGCCAGGGTCTGCAACTGATCGATCGCAGCCGGTCGATAGACGTCGCAGCTGACCACCATGACCGATTTCTTCTGACTCTGCTGCAACCAGCGGGCCAGCTTGGCCACGCTGGTGGTCTTACCCGAGCCCTGCAGGCCCGCCATCAGGATCACTGCCGGCGGCTGGCTGGCCAGATCGAGAGCCTCGTTCGCCTCCCCCATCAAGCTGACCAGTTCATCGTTGACGATCTTGATCAGGACCTGCCCTGGGGTGAGGCTCTTCATCACCTCTTCGCCCAGCGCCTTCTCCTTGACCTGATCGACGAATGTACGCACCACCGGCAGCGCCACATCCGCTTCCAGCAGGGCCATGCGCACCTCGCGCATGGTCTCCTTGATATTCTCCTCGGTCAGCCGCCCTTGCCCGCGCAGCTTATTGAGTACACCACCCAGTCGATCTGTCAGATTGTCAAACATTCGCTCTAATCTTCCGTTCACGGGCCCAAGACCCAGGTTGATGGGTCATTATAACCCGAAATCCATCCGGCGAGTGCCGGAGGCGAAGCCCATGACCCCACCACCTCCGGGACCACACCATCGCCTTCCGATATTATGCATCCTTTCCCTTGCCCCTCAGCCCTTGGCTCTTGGCCCTTGCCCCCCGAATATGCGATTATCAGCGGGATATGAACATCCCCCTCATCGCCATACTTGCACTCGCCTGCTATCTCTTCAGCGGGCTGATCATCGCCGTCCGCCTGTTCCGCTCTGGAGCAGGCATCAAGCTGCCGCGCATGGCCGGTATCGCGCTGGGATTGCTGGGGGTACTGTTTCACGGGCTGCTGCTGTATGAACATATCGTCAACCACGGCAGCATCAATCTGGGATTCTTCAGCGCGGCTTCCCTGATCTCCTGGACCATCCTGCTATTGCTGATGCTCTCTTCACTTTCCAAGCCGGTGGAAAATCTGGGGATCGTCTTACTGCCCCTGGCGATGCTGGCCATCGTATTCGAGATCCGCTTCAACGCCGCCCACTTTCTGCCCGCACATGTAGGCTGGGCACTGCGCATTCACGTCCTGATATCACTGCTGGCCTATAGCCTGCTCTCCATGGCCAGCGTCCAGGCCATCCTGCTGGCAATCCAGGACCACCACCTGCGCCATCGCCACCCGGGCGGCTTCATCCGCGCCCTGCCACCATTGCAAACCATGGAGGCCCTGCTGTTCGAGATGATCGGTGCCGGCTTTGTGTTGCTCACCCTGGCACTCATCAGCGGCTTCGCATTTCTACAGGACATGTTCGCCCAGCACCTGGTGCACAAGACGCTGCTCTCGATCCTGGCCTGGCTGGTGTTCGGTTCACTGCTATGGGGAAGATTCCGCTTCGGCTGGCGCGGTCAGAAGGCCCTGATCTGGACCCTGGTGGGATTCGTCGTACTGATGCTGGCCTACTTCGGCAGCAAATTCGTTATCGAACTGGTATTGAAAGCCGGCTAAGGTGGCCCTGCCCGCCTCTCCGGCTCAGTGGCTGCCGGCATCCTGGTAGGCCTGGGTGGCGTGCCGCCCAAGCTTCAACTGGCTCACCTTGCCAGCCGCCTGCTCCCGGGCGGCAACGGCCAACCGGGTCACCTCGTCTCCCAGCCGGATGATGTCCTGCAGCTGATCGAAGGCCAGTTCCCGGTCCGTTATGGAATCGTCGAGTGGAAAGCAGGCCTGGATCAGATCACGCCTGCGCATCTCCTCAATCCGCACCTGGTCCCATTCTCCCGCCTGCGCCAGGCCATAGATCTCCTTTCCAAGCTCCAGCAGCTGCGGTAACAGCTTGGCGCTCATTTCCCGCCCAGGATCATCGGCATCGATGTTGGCCTGCCTCGTCATTCGCCCGATAACCCCGCGATGGAATTAATATGGGACATCATCAGGACGCGGCCCGCTTGTTTTCCGCCGCCAGTTGCTGCGGTATCATGTCCCAGGCCGATTTGATCTCCACCAGGAGGGAAATGATCTCATCCAGTATCGACGTATCGTTGCTGGCATTCGCTTCCATCAAACGGCGAGCCATGTAGTCATAGAGATCATCCAGATTGGCCGAGATCTCTCCACCGGCACGCATGTCAAGACTCGCCTTGAGACCGTTGATGATGGTTATGGCCCAGGTAATGTAACGGCTTTTCTCCGCATACTCCTTACGTTCCATGTGCCCTTTGGCCACCGCCATCTTATCCAGTGCGCCCTCCATGAGCATCTGCACCAGACGGTGAGGAGAGGCATCCTCGATACCGCTCTTGACGCCAACATTCTGATACTGCTTGAGCGCATTGGCTACCCTGGGCTTGGCCATGAATTACTCCTGATATCTCTAGTTGTTTTCAGCCTGTTGATTGGGATCACTTCTTCGGCGTGTAAAAGCCGGGAAGCGCCTCCAACTGCTGAGTCAGATATGAACTGGTCGCCTGCATCTGGCTGACGATCAGATCCAGCGATGTGAACTGGGCGATGTAGCGGGCCTCCATGGAACTCAGCCGCAACTCCATCTGCTCCCGCTGACTGGTAATGTTGTCCAAACTGCTGTCGATACCCTTGGTACGCATATCGATCATGCTGTCCGAACCCAGGTAGAGTTCAAGAAAACTGTTCAGCTGATCCGCTATACCTCGAGTGTATGTCACGTCGCCCCTTGCGCCAAGGGTGCTGCCGGCCACCTCGACTTCAAGTCCGGCTGCGTCGCCGGTACCCCGTAGCACCTGGCCAACACCGGTGGCGGCGACACCGCCAATGGTCCCCGCCACATCCTCTCCCGTCACACCGGCACCAACGGAAAGGCCGAGTCCGGCTCCCTCCACGGCGGTGAATTCGACCCGGGAAGCACTGCCGTATTTGGCAGACGTGATCACGAAATGGTCGGTATCGAAAGTAACGACAGCACTCATCCCACCCGCCTTGATGGCACTGTCGGCATTGATGCGGCTCTGCAGCTCGGCCGCCAGTTCAGCGCCAGAGGCATAATTCCGCTGGCTCAGACTGATAGTGCCGGACTGTACGCCATTGAGCTTGAGCTCAAAGGTATCGTTGGTGGCATCGACCGTCAGCGGGAAACCTGCCACCGCAGCCCCCGTATATTCACCTTGGGTGGCCAGGCGGGTGATATCGATGGCATAGGTCCCCACCTGGGTGTCATCTGTGGCGCCCACGAAACCGACCAGCGCATCACTGGTCGCGCCGGTAGCGGCAAAGACCCGGCTGACGGCATTGACATCATTGTCCAGCGCCTGATTGAAAACCGCATCATCCAGCTCCAGGGTGCCATCCAACTGGGTGGAGAGCCCCAGTTGGGACAGGGAGTTGTACTGGCCGGACAGCCCTTGAACAGCACCGCTCAGGATTTTTTGCATCTGATCGGTGAGGGTACGGGTGACCGAATCACCCAGCAGCACCCCACCCTTTTCCTCTTCTGCATCATAGCCCGCCAGGGCATCCAACGAACCAACCAAGGTGTTGTAGCCAGAGACGAAGCTGTTCACGGCCTGCTTGATGCTGTCCTTGTCCTGCGCCACGCTGAGGGTCGCGGTAGACCCGGCATTGCTCCCTTTCAACTCCAGGGTGACGCCCTCGATGGCACCACTGACCGTATTCGAGGACCGGGTCATGGCCAGCCCGTCGATACTGAAATGGGCATCGGTTGCCGCCACCGTCTGCACCATGTTGCGCCCGCTGCCAACACCGGCTGCGGTGGGATCATAGGCCAACTGTGAAAGGCCGGCGGTATCGGTATTGTTGCCATCGCCCGTATCGTTGACGGTGATCTCCAGGCTGTTCTCCTCTCCGGTGGCATCGGACTTGAACAGCAGGCGATAGCCACTGCCATCATTCACTATGCTGGCAGTGACACCTATATCCGCCTGGTTGACCGCATCACGGATGCCCTGCAGGCTGTTGTTGCTGGCATCGATGGTGACGGTTTCGATGGTCTTGTCCGGATTCGCGGTGAAGGTGTTACTGCCTGCGTCATACGTGCCAAAACGAAATGTCAGCTCACCGGTGCCAACTGCATCAGTGTTGCTGGCAAACTGACCGGACGCAAGTTTGTGGGAGGTGGCTATGTCCGTCACTTCGATGCCATAATCGGCACTGGACAGAGAACCCGTTGCAGTGGCCGTAAACACACTGCTATCAGAAACCGAGGTGGTCGATTTTTGAAAAGTGGTGGCCTGATGGAGGCCGGAAAGGGCGGTCTGAAAGCTCGACAGGGCGCCTTTCAACGAGCCATACGCGGTCAGCTGCGCCTGCAGCTCATCTTCTCTGCGGTTCAACGGTGCTTCCAACTGGCTGCGCTCAGCATCCATCAGGCCGGTGAGCAGGCCCTGCAGATCCAGCCCTGATCCTACACCCAATGAAGTGATTGTCGGCATAACCCCGTTTCCTCGCCCTGTTTATCGAATGGCACCACTGCCAACTGAATCTGCCGGCAGCGTAAGTCAAACATTCGTTGCATCAACCGGACATATCAGGCGTGATCGCCAAAAATCAGTCCCGGACCTGTAATCTGTTCATCGAGGTGCCTGGCCATCGCCAGTACCTCATCTGAGGGAATCTGCCGCACGACCTCATTGGTCTCGGCATCGATCACCTTGACCACGGTCCGGCCGCTGTCGTCATCGATGCTGAACTGCAGATTACGCCTTACATTCTGAATCATCTCATTCAGGTCTTGTACCGTGCTTTGTAGATTTCCACCAACCGCTTCAGCCTTCTCAGCCGCTGGATCGACCTGGTTTACGACTGACTCACCTTGACGGTCATTGGTGGCTGTTACCGCGCGAATCTTGATGGCCTCCTGGCGCGCCGCCGGAGCGGGACTCCGTACCTCCGCCACCAGTGTAGTAGAGAGTTCGGTTGCCATAGTATTATCCCTTTCACTAGGCCCGGGGAATCAGACTAGGTCTGTCCCCCGGGCCATGCCCTGTTACTGGAGCAGCGCCAACACGCCCTGCGGGGCTGAGTTGGCTTGGGAAAGCATCGCCGTACCGGCCTGCTGCAGGATCTGGGTCCGGGTCAGGTTGGCCGTCTCAGAGGCATAGTCGGCATCGACGATGCGCCCACGGGAGGCCGACATGTTCTCGGAGGAGACCTGCAGGTTGGACACGGTATGGTTCAGACGGTTCTGCTTGGCACCCAAGGTGGAGCGTTCGCTACTGATGAAATCGATCGCGCCATCGATAGCGGTGAGCATGGCGGATGCGTTGGCCCGGCTGGACGTGGTGTTGAAGTTGCCAAGCGCGGTATTCAGGGTATCCATCGCTGCGGAGGCACCGTTGGCTGCGGTATCGACCTTCACATTATTGAAACCGATCGTCAGTTCGTTGGCGGTACCCGCATCAGCGCCCACCTGAATGGTGGCATTTCCGTTGCCTGCGGCAGTGGTGATGGTGTCATAGGCAGCAGCCGTGATGTCTGTCACCAGACCAGCTGCCGTCTTGCCGCCTGCGTCTGCCTGGATGGTCACCTTGACGCCCAGGGAACCGAAATCGAGCACCTGCGACGAGCTTGCGGCTGTGGCGTTTACGGTCAACGTGTGTGCATTGCCGGCACTGTCAGTCAGGGTGAGGCTGGTTCCCGATCCGGTGAAGGTGTAGGTCTCACTCGCCTTGGCACCGCTCAGATCGATATCGGTGATCATCGCATTACCACCGGTGGTACTCAGGAGATCACCGTCATTCAGCTCACTGGCGGCATCCAGAGAGGTGCTTAGGGCACCGGTCAGCAGCTTCTGACCATTGAATTCGGTACGATCAGCAATGTTGTTGATCTCCCCCTTCAGCTGCTGCAGCTCCGTGTTGATATAGCCACGCTCAGTATCGGAAATGGTATCACTCGCTGCCTGGGTGGCCAGCTCACGCATGCGCTGCAGCATGGTCTGGGTCTCTTGCATGGCACCTTCAGCCGTCTGGATCATGGAGATACCATCGTTGGCGTTGCGCACCGCCTGGTCCAGACTCTTGATCTGACCCAGCATCTTCTGGGTCACGGCCAGGCCGGCCGCATCATCTTTTGCACTGTTGATGCGCATACCAGATGCCAGGCGCTCCATGGAGGTCGCCATGGAATTGTTGGTTGAGCTGAGATGCCGCTGTGCATTGAGAGACATCACATTTGTGTTGATCGACATTGCCATTTTCTTGCTCCTCTTACCCCTTCTGCTGCCTTAAGATGGCGCTGCGGGGCCGGGTTTATAACTGGCGGATATGCTCAATCGATTTGTGCATTTACCGCCTCCGATATGGGTAACGGCAATGGGGTGGGTTTCTTTAGCGAAAAATCAGTAATCCGGAAAAATCTGCCGGGCGGGAGAATTCCGGCATAACTCAATGTTTTTTATTATTATTTCAAAGATTACGTTTATTCCCGGGAATCCGTTTCGCGACTATTTTCACTGCTTTGATGCCACCACATATACCAGGGGCCTGAGTCACGCCATCCACAAGCAGTATCAACAGAAAAATATTTCGTGGGCGCGGCTCCGCCCCCTCTATAAACCATCCCTGACTGAATGAAGGCTATGATTTACCGGGTCATAGATAATTGAACAGGGAGAGCCCCTTCACCTCGGTGTAAGTCTGTTGCGCTGCCTGCAGCACCAGGCTTTGCTGGTTGAGCCGGGTTATCGCCTCGTTGTAGTCGAGGTCCGCCTCATCGGAGAGATGGGTCTGCAGGATCAACTTGACCCCATCGTTGACCCGCTCCTGATCATCCAAGGCATTGATCCTGGCACCGATGGTGGTCCGCGTCTCCAGTACGCTGTCCAGGGCCATCCCGATATCATCGATGAAGCTCCCTACCGGCTGGTCATTTTCCAGCGCCGTAGCAAGCTGGTACAGAGTCTCAAACATATTCCGCTTGCCGGATGAAGTTTCGATATCGACGAACACATCATATCCGTTGTCACCATCCGCAATCATGCGGTCGGAAGAGATCTGCAACTGGCGACGCCCCATATCTCCCTGGTAGGTGAAAGTGCTGTTATTGGGACGGGTGAATGGCTGAGACCCCGACTGATAGCCGGCGAATATGTAGTCACCACTGGCATCACGCGTATTGGCGATACCATAGATATGATCCAGCAACTCATTGACTTCAGCGGCAAGGGCCTTCTTGTTATCTACGTTCAGACTGTCGCTGTTACCCTGCACGGCCAGTTCCTTGGCTCTGATCAGCGCATCGCCAACACCTGACAGCAGCGATTCCTCCTGCTCCAGGCGTGAACGCGCCCGCCCCACATTGTCCTGGTACTGCTCGACATTGGCTATGGCCTGATTGTAATTCAGCACCCGCGCCGCCGCCGCAGGATCATCCGACGGCGCCAGAATCCGGCGGCCGGTGGAGAGTTGCTCCTGGGTATCACTCACCTTGGTCTGCTGACGCATCATGGCCGAGAGTGATCTATCGGTCATCATGCGGGTCGATATACGTGACGTCATGACTATCCCCTAACTGCGCCCAGCAGGCTGTCGAACAGCGTGTTGGCGACTGAAATCACCTGGGCATTGGCCTGATAGGCCTGCTGGTACCGGATCAGATTGGCCGCCTCCTCATCCAGGTTGACGCCGTTGACCGATGAGAGTGACATCTGGTGCCGCTCCAGCATTCCGCTGGTGGCGTCCAGATTGACTTGCGCATGCCGGGTCTTGGAGCCAACATCAGATACCAGTTGGCTATAGGCATCCTGGAAGGTAGCAGTCGGCGTATTGGCGGCGGCGGTATCGGTATCCCCGAGCAGGGTGTTCCGGCCCTGCAGTGAGGACATCGCCAAGGCATTGCGGTTGTCACCGACACCGCCGGCGTTGAACTCGATGACAAAACTGTCACCATCCTTGGGCACACCGGAAATAGTGAAGCTTGGATCGCCCAAGCCATTCAGGGTAAAGGGCTTGCCTGCGCTGTCGTTTTGCGGATCATAGGCCAGAGTATCGTTGTTGCCGTCGCCGTCGAGATCGACATTCAGTTGAAAACGGTTGTTCGCCGCATCGAATGTCAGGGAGATGCTGGTCCCACTGTTGATAGTGCTTGCATCGGTAACGGTCGGCGGAGAGACCACACCCGTACCAAGATTTGGGCCATTGGTAATGCTGTTATCGGTATTGCGTGAACGCAGCGCCCCGGCTGCGGCAATGGCACGTGGATCACTGACCTGGAGCGAGAGCTGCGCCGCCGCATCCCGGGTCGGCCGCACGAGGAACTGATCCCCCGCCGTCGCAGCACCGGAAATAGTTAAGCTGAAGCCATCAACCTCACTGCTCGAATAGGGGTAGGTGCCGCCGGTATTGATAGCAAAGTTCTGACCATCACTGAGCCGGGTGAGCGTATACAGATCGCCGCCATCCGACTTCAACAGATAATCGCTGCTGGTAAGGTTGGATGAATCCACCATCGACCCAGTCACACTCACGGCGCTGCTGTTGGTGCTATCCTGAAGCACCGAGATACCAGGCGGACTGAAGAAGTCACCACCAAGCTTGTCGTAGAGGTCTATGCCCAACCGATGCTGATCGTTCATCTGGTCACTGATGCCAGCAGCGATCAGCCCAAGCTGGTTCTGCCCCGGATCCAGGATTTCATCACGAAACGCCAGCAAACCACCGATCTCACCTCCGGCCAGTTGGTTGGTGATCACCTGGGTGCCGGTCTGGTCGGTGAAGGCGATATCGTACTGCTGCACATCCATGGTGTTGGCCCGGGTGGTCAGTTGCGCCGCATTGGAACCCATCACCAGGGCCTGCCCTTTGCCGATAAAGACGTTATAGGCCCCATCGTCCTGCTCCACCACCGAGATATCAACCCGCTTGGCGAGCTCATTGAGTAGATTCTCCCGCTGATCCAGAAGGTCGTTGGGGTCTTCTCCACCGGAGGCACCCACGGCCTCGATGATATTTTGATTCACCCGGGCGATGGAATCGGCCAGGCTGTTGATCTCACCGGTGATCTCAGCCATCTCCCGGTTCATCTGAGTTCGTAGGTCACTGAACTGCCCATTCAGACCATGGAAGCGATCCACCATCGACTGGCTCTCAGCAAGCAGACTCTGGCGCGAGGCGATCGCCGACGGATCGTTTGCCAATACCTGCATCGCATCGAAATAGTCCTGAATCGACGAATCGAGACCAATATCCGGGTCGGCGAGGATGTCATCGATGCGCTCGGCATAATTGGAGTAGCTAGACAACTGGGAAGATACGGACTGGGTGGTTCGAACCTGGGTGGCGAGAAAATTGTCATACATGCGCTCGATGCTGGTCACCTTCACCCCGGTGCCGATCCAGCCGGTACTGCCGAGGTGCGGCGACTGGGTTCCCAACTCCACGCGCTGACGGCTGTATCCTTCAGTATCCGCATTGGCAATGTTGTGCCCGGTGGTGTTCAGCGAATACTGAAACGCCGTCAGTCCAGAGACACCAATACCCAGTAAGCCCGCCATCTTAGTACCCTATTTCGTATAGTCGCATGTCATTCCCGCCATCGAGGCGCCAGATACAGACAGCCGAGGATTATAGCGGCCTACTCTGAGAAAGCTTTATTCGCTGCATGGCTCGTTCCATCTCCTGGCCATTCAGCACAGTATCTATTTTTTCGGCATAGCGCGGGTCGGTTGCATAGCCGGCCTGCTGCAAGGCGGAAAAATATTCCCGGCTGCTTTCGGTGGCCTGCAAGGCATCCTGGTAACGCGGATTCGACTGCAGGAACCGCACATAATCCTGAAAACTGTCACGCAGTGAGCCGTAGGCACGAAAATAGTCGCGCCGCCGCACGGCGACCCCCTGTTCGTACTCCAGAGTATTCAACTGCACCCGGTCACCATCCCAGCGGCTGTCAGCCTTGATATTGAACAGATTGAGAGATGGCGTGCCGTCGGCCATACGGGACATATGGCGCCCCCACCCCGTCTCTAGCGCCGCCTGCGCCACCAATGCTTCAGGCTGCAACCCCAACTGCTGCGCCGCCTCCAGGGCCCAGGGCCACAGATTCTCCACGAACTCACCATGATCCCATTGCGCTGGGTCCTCGATCTGTAACGGCTCGATGGTTGTCGATGAATTGGACGAATTGCCGTTTACCTGTGCGGCGCGGATGGGGCCGGCAGTGCGATCGACACCTTTTGCTCGTTGCACAGGCTGCTCCCGATATTCATCCAGCGTCTTGCCGGCCGCTGCCGCCTCAGCCGGCATCCCCTTTCCCAGTTGCCGCTTGATCGCATCCGCCAGCCCGATGCCACCGCTGGTAGAGAGATGCAGGGCCAACTGCTGGTCGAACATGTCCCGATAGAAAAGGCTCTGGTCGCTGTCCAGGATGCCCTCACCCTGGCTCGCCTGGCGCATCGCCTTCAGCATCTGCCCCATGAACAGGGACTCGAACTGGCGCGCCACTTTGTCCAATGCCCCGTCTGCATCGCTCGCCGCCTGCGCCTTGAGCGTGCGCAGAGCAGAAAAGTCGGTATAGACAGCTGCAGTGTCTGCGGTGTTCATCAGATCACGATCAAATCGGCCTGCAGTGCACCAGCCTGTTTCAGGGCCTCGAGAATGGCCACCAGATCACTGGGGGCGGCGCCCACCTGATTGACCGCCCGGACCACCTCATCCAGCGTAGTCCCAGGATTGAACAGGAACATATGATTGTTTTCCTCCGCAACATCTACACTGGACTGAGGAACGACTGCCGTAGTGCCTGCAGACAGGGCCCCCGGCTGCGATACCGCGGTACTTTCACTGATAGTGACCACGAGGTTGCCATGAGAAACCGCTGCCGGCGACACCCTGACCTGACTGCTGATGACAACGGTCCCGGTTCGGGAGTTGACGATCACCCGTGCCGACGCGACCCCCGGCTTCACCTGGAGATTCTCTATCATGGAGTAGAAACTGACCCGCTGGGAGGGATCACGCGGGGCACTGACCCGAATCGAAGAGGCATCGAGTGCACGGGCGGTGCCGGCGCCGATGGCCTCGTTGATCGATGCGACCATGCGCTGGGCGGTGGTGAAATCTCCCGACTTCAGATTGATGGTCAGGTAATTGCCTTCATTGAACAGGGTCGGCACCGTGCGCTCGACCGTGGCGCCGTTTGGAATCCGCCCGGCACTTGGGATATTAACGGTGATCTTGGAACCATCGGCACCGGACGCACTGAGACCACCCACCACAAGGCTGCCTTGAGCAATCGCATATACCCTGCCATCCGCTCCTTTCAATGGCGACATCAGCAGTGTGCCGCCACGCAGGCTCTTGGCGTCACCTATGGAAGAGACAGTGACATCGATTCTTTGACCGGTTTTTGCAAATGGTGGAAGTTCTGCATGAATTGCAACCGCGGCAACGTTCTTTGGCTTTATCTTCACTCCAGGCGGTATTGGGATGCCTAGCTGGGTAAGCATCGACTTAAGACTTTCCATGGTATATGGCGCTGCATTGTCCTTGTCGCCACTGCCATCCAGCCCAACCACCAGGCCATAACCAAGCAGCTGATTGGAGCGCACACCGGCGATATCTGCCAGGTCCTTGATCCGCTCTGCATTCGCCGGCAGCGCCAGGCCGCCCAGAAAGAGACATGCCAACAGCGCGATCAGTCTGGAGCGAAAACGTAGCGTAGAAATCTTTAACGACATCATAAGAACCTCAGGTTTATTGCTGTCTCTCCCATCCAACATCTAGAACGGCAGCAGAGAACTAACAAAGAATCGCGCCAGCCAGCCCATGGCGTTGGAGTCGGCAACCGCGCCATCCCCCACATAGACGATGGTCGGATCGGCCAATCGGGTGGAAAGTACGGTGTTGGTCGAATCGATATCGACCGGCCTGACAATGCCGGACAAACGGATATATTCATTACCCTGGTTGATGCCGATGCGCTTCTCACCGCGTACCATCAGATAACCATTTGGCAGCACTTCGACCACGGTCACCGTGATATCCCCTTCCAATAAATTACTCTGTTCGCTCTTACCGTCGCCCTTGAATGCATCGGACGATTGCAGACTGAAGGCAAGACTGTTATTGGTATTGCTGGCAAGCGGAATGAAGCCGGGCGCATTGAATTGAGGCGTCGAGCCAAAAATAGTGGGATTGGTGATGCTGTTGCTGCTGTCCTTCGATATATCCGTTTTCGCCTGTTTATTGGCTTTCGTCTTCTCCACCAGCATCACTGTCAACATATCGCCGACGCGGCGCGCCCGCATTTTTTCGAACCAGGCGGTTTCGTAGCCGGCATGATAAATGGCCCCTTTCGCCTCAGGCAGCGACTGGGGCATGGATGGACGCACCGGGGCATAGGCCGGATCGCGCTTTGGCGCCGTGTTGCAACCGGCGAGAACCAGGGCGACGGTCAGGAGAGACAGCAATGACGCAAACCGTTTCATGAGATCACCAAGGGGGTCAAAGCTGATTGGTCACATAGGCCAGCATCTCGTCACTGGTTGATATGGCCTTCGAGTTCATCTCATAGGCCCGCTGCGTCTCGATCATGTTCACCAACTCCTCCACCACATTCACATTGGAGCTTTCGAGACTGCCCTGAATCAGGGTACCGACTCCATCATTACCCGGCGTGGTCGTCGTAGGCGTACCGCTGGAGAGGGTCTCTCGGAAGCGGTTTCCTCCCATCGCCTCAAGCCCCATTGGGTTGATGAAGTCCGCCAGCTCGATATTCCCAATCTGGGTCGGTGCATTGTTTCCAGAAACCAGAGCCGACACTGTGCCGTCGGAACCTATGGTCACACTCAGGGTATTGTTTGGCACCGTTATCGCGGGTTCCAGTGCATAGCCGCTCGAATTGACGATCTGCCCGTCCTTGTCGAGACTGAATGAGCCATCACGGGTGTACTCGATCGTGCCATCAGGCATCAATATCTGAAAAAAACCGCGCCCCTCGATGGCGATATCGAGATTGTTTCCTGTCTGCGTGAGATTACCCTGCGTATGCAACTTCTGTGTGGCAACAGTGCGCACACCTGTGCCCAACGACAATCCTGAGGGCAGCTCTGTATCCTGGGTCGAACTGGCACCAGATTGTCTGATGTTCTGATAGATCAGATCCTCGAATGAGGCCCTATCACGCTTGAATCCAGTGGTATTAACATTTGCCAGGTTATTGGAGATGACCGACATACGTGTCTGTTGTGCATCGAGTCCGGTTTTCGCTATCCAGAGTGCCGGGTACATGGGTAATCACCTCGCGTTGGTTTTTTGTCACTTACAGTTCGTATATATTTTGTTGCAAATTCCCTGCCAATAAAAAATATCCGCACCGAAATTCATAAGTAATAGAGAAGACCTGGAATATTTGCCATGAAGGAACAGCAGGGGCCGTTCCGGTCACTCCCGGGATACGCCGCAAGCAAGCCCCTGAAGATAGAACCGGCAAACAGTAAAAGGACGTTCGGGGATACCGCTGATCAGGCGATTCGCATAATGCTGGACGAGGCCTTCTCTATCTCATCGGCCGTCTTCATCATCTTCACCTGCAACTCATAGCGCCGCGACAGTTCGATCATATCCACCATCGAGTCGACGATATTGACGTTGCTGCTTTCCAGATTGCCGGTTGACAGATGAGTGGTTGCATCTGCCAATGCCACCTCTCCCGTTTTCATCCGCAGTAATCCATCGTCCCCCTTCTGCAACTGATCGATGCCGGGATTGACCATCTTGATCCGGTCTATCACCGCGATCTCCTGGGCGCTCTGGCCCAGGGGAACGATAGAGATGGTGCCATCCGGTCCGATATCTATCTGCTCGGCCGGTGGGATGGCAATCGGACCACCATTGCCGATTACCGGCAATCCATTGCCGGTGGTCAACAGGCCGTTGCTGTCGATACGCAGATCACCACGGCGTGTATAGGCCTCACTGCCATCCCGCGCCTGCACTGCAAACCAGCCTTCACCAGCGATTGCAACATCGAGGTCTCTTCCTGAATGCTCCAACGATCCATGGGTGAAATCCGTGCCTGGCCTTTCGCTCATGCTGTACACCCTGGTCGGATATCCATCACCGAATACCGGCATGCTACGGAACTGTTGCAGATCCGCCAGAAAACCGGGGGCATTCGCATTGGCCAGGTTGTTGCTGTTATTGGATTGGGCCAGCATGGTCTCTTTTGCACCACTCATGGCCACATAGATCATACGGTCCATTTGGATCTCCTAACGGAAGTCAGACACCGGTAACGTAGTATGCTGCATCACAACGCACCGGTTCCTGCCTATCTGATATTGATAATGGTCTGGGTTATGGTATCCGCAGTGGTTATCACCTGCGCATTGGCCTGGTAATTCCGCTGCGCGGTGATCAGGTTCACCAACTGCTCCGCGATATCCACATTGGAGTTTTCCAGCGCACCGGACTGGATCAGACCCAGGCTGGAGGTTCCTGCCTCACCCAACTGCATATCACCTGAAGTGAAGGTCTCTGCCCAACTGGTATCCCCCAGCTGCCGCAGGCCTTGAGGATTGTTGAACTTAGCCAATGCAACCTTTCCCAGCGCAGTGGATTGGCCATTGGTGAAACGTGCGAACACCACACCTGTATTGTCCACATCGACACCACTGAGACGCCCGGCGGTATAGCCATCCTGAATCAGGTCGTTGACGGTGAATACACTACCGAACTGTGTGGTATTGGAATAATCATAGGTAAGTGAGATCGGGCTGGCGCCATTGCCCGGGGTCCAGTTGCTCAGCACCACTTTACCCTGTGCATCCACATCCGGCGCGGACGGCATGGTCAATTCACCATTGGAGCCAAACTGCAGGGTTACGTAAGGATCGTTACTGCCGGAGGCCAACGTTCCGTCCACATAGGTATAGGCGCGCCACTCTCCGGGATTGGCCGTTTTTACGTAATACATGGTTGCGCGGTGAGAAGTGCCCAGGGAGTCGTAGATACTGGTCGATGTGGCATGGTTATACATATCTGTGGTGATATTGCTCTCGCTGGCATTCGCCGGAGCCGCCGGCCAGGCGACCGGAGGCACCGTTTCTGAGGCATTCAGGTTCAGTGATGCAGTGACATTGGTGGTGGCACTGGGTGCGCCGGAAAGCGTCGGCAATACCAAGTCAGTGGTGGCGCCCGTGTTAAAACGGGTGCCTTCTTTGTCTATGGGGGCAAACACCTGGATCTTTTCATTGGCATGATTCACCACATTGCCATCCCGGTCGACGCTATAGGCACCCGCACGGGTGTACGATACATTGCCTGCATTGTCATGCAGGATGAAAAAACCCTCACCGTTGATGGCCAGATCGAGATTATTCGACGTGAAATCGAGATTTCCTTGATTGAACTGCTGCGCTACCCGGGTCACCTTCACTCCACGTCCGGCCGCCGTAGCACTCACATCCTGTACCGAGGTGGCGTAGATATCGGCAAATTCCGCTCGTGATTCCTTGAAGCCATTGGTTGCCGCATTGGCAATATTGTGGCCGGTTACCTCCAGGTCAGTGGATGCGGCATCGAGCCCGCTCAGTGCAATTCTAAAAGTCATTGGGTATCTCCTTCATCTTCCGGCCTGCCCTGTAGGTCGAGGCCCCGTTCAGATATGCAAATGTTCAACCGATTGCGGATAAACCGGCAATCAATATATTTCGGCCACATCATTGAGTGACAGACTTCCGAGCCCTTTGAGATTGACCCTCGTGTCCTGCCCAGCGGTGCCCATGCTGACGCTTTCAACTTCCGCCTTATTCAGCACATAGGGTGCAATGGTTTCATCATTGACCGTCGCTTCCGCTTCGATCTGATATGTCCCGGTAGGCGCATATTCCCCATTGTCCATCAGGCCGTCCCAACTGAAATTCACTTCGCCCTCAGGTTGAGTCCCAAGACTGATCTCACGAATCACGGCGCCAGATGAATCCTTGACCATCACCTTCACATTTCCCGCCGAGGAGTCGAGGCCAATCACCCCATCAAGCGTGTCACCAGTTTCCAGGTACCCGGTATTCGTCGGCACCAGAACATCATGGCCGATGAGCCCCGATGCCTGCAGCGTCTGCCCGGAAAGCATGGAGCTGGAGAAGGTGGAGAACGAGTTGTTCAATTCATCGATACCGGATACCACGGAAAACTGGGAAATCTGGGAGGCAAGCTCCGAATTGTCCATCGGCTCGAATGGATCCTGATAGGTGAGTTCAGTCACTAGCAGGTCCATAAAGTCCTGTTGGGTCAATTCACTGTTGCTGGCCGTCTCCTTTTCGTCATTGACCAGGCCGAGGGATTGGTAGATGGAGCTGTCTGAGGTTATCTCTGTCATGATCGTGCTCCCAGTTTTATTCGCCGAGACGCAAGGTGGCGGTGAGAAGTTGCTTGGCCGTATTCACCACTTCGACATTGCTCTGATAAGAGCGGGAGGCGGATATCATATTGGCCATTTCCTCGACAATATTGACATTGGGCCGGAAGATATAGCCATCTTCATTGGCCATGGAGTTTTCCGGCGCATATTCCATGATCAGCGGCGCCTGGCTCTCGACCACTCCCTTCATCTGCACGCCCACCGATGCGCTATTTGGATTCGCCTCATCGAGCATTGCCGAGAACACCGGCTGACGCGCCCGGTATGTCTCCTCCACACTGCTACTGATACTGTCCACATTGGCCATGTTACTGGCAACCAGGTTCAATCTGAGTGACTGGGCACTCATCCCGGATGCGGCTGTATCGAACACCTTGAACATCGACATTGTTATTGCCCCTTGATTGCAAGCATCAATTTTTTGATATTTCCACTGAGAAAACGCAGGCTCGCCTGATATTCCAATGCGTTCTCCGCGTATGCGGTATGTTCCAACTGGCTGTCCACACTGTTGCCGTCCAGGCTGGGTTGCGTCGGAATTCGGTAATACACCTCACTGGCAGACACCAGACCTGAGTTTGTACCTATGTGCCGGCGATTGGTGACCTGCAGGGTTTCGGTCTGTGGTATCGACTGCTGCATCAACTTGTGAAAATCGAAATCTCGCGCTTTATAGCCGGGCGTATCCGCATTGGCGATATTGCTAGCCAGAATCTCCGCCCTGCGAACCCGTAACTTCAGCGCCTGCTCATGGATGCCAAGTGCATCATCCAACTTCATTTCCAGCCCGCCTCTACAAAAATGTTGCGATACGGAAATCAATAAGCATGGTTCATGCCAGCATTCACGGTGGCGACATCAAGTGGCGTATGAAAAGAAATAAATTACTAAAGACAGCGCCGAAGAATGATCGCAACATACTGTTTAATATACGTATTTATATATTTTTAAATATGTTGCTAATCGATCGTGTGATTACTCACGGGCGACGAGATTGGTATACCGGCAGGATCAATGGCAACTAAGATCCGCCAGGGCGGCAAGCACGCGCCGCCGGAAAACCGTAATTGCGCGATGGGGAGGGAATAATCAGTCAGATTTCAGGCGATAAACGATGCCGCCATGACTGTTGATCATCTGAAAGCGGTCGCTATGGGCGGAGAGGGACTCTGTCGAACCGAGGAACAGATAGCCGCCAGGATTCAAAATTCTGGCCATCCGTTCAAGAATATCCCGCTTCTGATCATGGGCGAAGTAGATCAGGACATTGCGGCAAAAAATGACATCGAATTTTCCCAGCAGCTCATACCCTTTGGTGAGATTGAACTCACGGAATGCAACACGCTTTTTGATCTCGGGGCGCACAGCATAGCAATCCCCCTTCATGGTGAAATAACGCTCTCGCTGCTCCGGGGAAAGCCCCCTCGACGCCGTCAGGCCACAATAGACACCCTTCCGCGCTGCTTCCAGCACAGACGGCGATATATCCGTGGCCATGATCTCCTGAATGCCCGTCGCGCGACCTGGATTCCGCAGCTGATAGTCCTGGATGGCCATACTGATCGAGTAGGGCTCCTGCCCGGATGAGCAGGCCGCAGACCAGATACGAAGACGCCGGTTTTGCCACTTAGTCAGCTCGGGCAGCAGTCTTTCCGTAAACAGAGAAAAGTGGGCTGCATCTCTAAACCAAAAGGTTTCATTGGTGGTCATCGCGTCGATGATGCCGGTCATCAGCCTGGGATCGCAGCCAGCGCGCAATTGGACCAACAATTCACCAATCGTCGGGATACCATAGTGCCGCATGATCCCGCCAAGGCGGCTAGCGACCAGGTATTCCTTGCCTGAACCCAGCACGATACCGCAAGCGCTCTCCAGAAATTCCTGGAACGCCTGGTAATCTCCCGGGGGGAGTATCTGTTTATCGCCTACAGACATGGGATGATTCCAAATGCACTGCGCCTGATGATCGTATCGGGTAGGCCACTTATATTGTCGCGATCCAAGTCACAATCCCGCCATTTGGGTGGAATCGTGCGCCTTAATCTGAGCCTGCACAATGGCAGCAAGCGCATCGGGCTCATATTTCGCCAGAAATTCATCGGCCCCCACTTTTTCTATCATCGATTCATTGAACACGCCGCTGAGTGAGGTGTGGAGGATAATATGCAGGTCTGCCAATGCCTGATTTCGGCGGATCTCGGTAGTCAAGGTATACCCGTCCATCTGCGGCATCTCCACGTCAGAAATGACCATCGAAAAATGCTTGGCAACATCCTCTCCTTTCTCAGCCATCGAGGTAAGCAAGTCAAATGCCTGCCGCCCATCATTGCACAGGGTCGTTTTCACACCAAGCCGATCCAGCACCCGCTTCACCTGGTTTCGCGCAACCGAGGAGTCATCGACCAGGAGGACGTTATGATGTGTTGCCTGAATATCCTGATCGATCGCTTCCTCGTTCAGCGAGTCAGCTTCCCCCATGATCTCCTTTAGCACTTTTTCCACATCGATCACTTCGACCAGTTGATCGTCGACCTGGGTAACCGCCGTCATATAGCTCTCACCGGCAATACCACGCGGAGGCGGTAATACATTCTTCCAATTGATGTTCACGATACGATCGACAGAACCAACCAGGAACCCCTGAATTCGGCGATTGTACTCCGTCACGATGATGAAAAAATCCTTCGGATCCCCTAATACGGGCCCCCCGATTGCCATGGAAAGGTCCATCACGGTGATCGTCCTGCCACGTAGATTCGCCACGCCCTTCACCACCGGATGAGCCCCGGGAACCTGCGTCAGTGGTGGGCACTGAATCACTTCCTGGACCTTGAATACATTGATTCCAAACAGTAACTTTCCTTTCAGGCGAAACAGCAACAATTCCAGGCGGTTATGCCCGGCAAGCTGGGTCCGCCGATTAACCCCCTCCAAGACACCGGCCATGATTCATCTCCTCAAGATCTTACTCCCTATCATAACGGCGCAACATGAAAGAGCTTTAATAAGTATAAGGACAAGCATCCATCCAACCCCGCCGTAGGGCTGTTGGCATACCCGAGGTCGAGCGGAATGGTCCCTGCCCCCTCTCTCGAAGGACGCCGCAAACCCACCAGATGGCAACGGCAACTCCTGACCGGGATAAATGCTACTTACCTGGTATCTATATCAGTTGCCGTGAGAATTCAGCACAGATCACTGCCAGCGATGCTCACGAATACAACTGAATAGTCATCTTACCGGCTACACGACCATAAGGAGAGAAAACCTAATCGGCACATTGCTTGCATCAAATCCGACTAAACCTGAAAGGCTTTCTGACCCGGCCCTTTGGAGCAAAAATCTTTTGTGGACGCTTAATTCAACGTGTCGAAAGGAAAAATAAACTGAATATTCAACGAGGTGGACAACAGGACCCTATCGCCAGAAGAGAGACTTCCATTACCCCACAAGGACTTTCTTCGGGTGCAGCCCAATAGAATCAAAGCCAACAGCACCCCGGCATGCCAATTTATTGACGCACCCAGGCCATCATGAAGATAGTTATTCGACAATTCCGCCACTACCTGATAAGCCACACCATGCGTAACTTATTGACACAGCTAGAAAACAGCAATTTTGACGCTGACAGGCTTGCGACCGCAACTTGCCCGGATCATGCTGCCGTTGCGAAAACCACAAGGAACAGAGCACGACGTTCCAGGCGAATCCCCCACTTCCGTCGGCTCTGCTTCATGGCTGGCTTGATAGGAATGACACTCCTGTTTTATGGCTCAATAGTCATGGCAGCCGAATATCAGCCACATGAAAGCATCCGCCAGGCGGCAAGGGAATACATACTGAGTAAGAACCATTCAACGGATGGAAAAATAGAACTGGATGTGGGCCGCCTCGACCGACGGCTTCGACTGGCCAAGTGCGACAAGCCTCTAACCGCCTTTTCACCACCGGGAAAAGGCAGTAGCAGAAAATGGAGTGTTGGCATTCGATGCAATGGGACCGAACCTTGGTCGATCTATGTCCCGGTCAGCATCCACATCAAGAAATACATCCTGGTTGCGGCCCGTGAAATACCCCGCGGCAGCATTATCGACGCAACCGATCTAATGCTTGCCGAGCACGATGTCTCACGCATCCACAATGGTTTTTTTCAACAGACAGAAAGGGTTATTGGCAAAACCGCAAAGCGCGGGCTACATCCAGGTGATATCATCACGCCAGGAAAGCTGGCTTCAACCAGTACGGTGAAACGCGGTAATCAGGTAACGATTCTGGCCAAAATCGGCCAAATCAAGGTTCGCATGACGGGTAAGGCGTTATCCGACGGCGCCATTGGTGAGCGTATCCGTGTTCAGAACAAAAGCTCGAAGCGACGTATCGAAGCAATCGTGGTAGCCCCTGGGATCGTGGAGGTGCCATTGTGATCAAACTGACATACGGACCCATGCACCGAAAAGGAACGGGGATATATCCGAAAGTAATCCAGGAAATTGATCAGAGATCCCCTAAAGTTTATTCTTTGACTGCCGCTAGACAATCACAGAGACTTCCCACTAACGAAGCAGGTGCAGAATGAGCATTGAAATCAATGGATTGCCGAACCGGCAGATTCAGGATTCGGCTGACAGCAACCGTGTGACGGCGGACAAACCTTCGGCCAAGAGCTCCCACCCGGCGACCACACCCACAACCGGCGACCAGTTCAGCCTGACCAGTACTGCCAGTCAACTGCAAAAATTGACGGATGAGGTCAAACAACTGCCCGTCGTCGATGCAGATCTGGTGGCGGAAGTTCAGCGCTCGGTGGTTACCGGCAGCTTTCAATTCGAGCCGGTGCAGGCCGCGGATAACCTGCTGACCCAGGAGAGGGAATTGGCCAGCCTCGATACACAGAAATAACGCCATGATCCTTGACAATGAAGCACGACAGGAGCTCCAGCTTCTCCTGTCGGCCGAACTTCGGTGCGCTTGCGAACTTCAACGGACTCTGGACCGGGAACATGCCGTCCTGCTCAAAGGGGACGCGCAATCGATCCAGGAGATAACCGTTGAAAAGCAGCAGCAGATGCAGCGACTGCAGGAACAAATCATATTACGCGACCAGTTGCTACAAAAGCTGAGCCTGCCCATGGGCATGGAAGGCTTGCAGAAACTTCCTGCCCTGTTTCCTGAAGAAAGCAAGATCTCCAGTCAATTGGACGAACTCCAGCAGACAGCTCGGGGATTGAAAGAAAAAAATGAGATCAATGGCGGTCTCGTCACACTGGGATATCGGCATGTGCAGCAGGCCTTGGATCTCCTTGTCGGAAAATCGGGCAGCGACACCACCTATGGTCCAAAAGGGGGACACAGGACGACAATTCAGGCAACCAGCCTGGCCAAGGCTTAACTCAAATCCTGATCAGCGCCATGTCTCTGTTCAAGACCATGCGGAATGTTATTCTCCGCACGCCTCGGAGACCCCGGGAGATTGCTGATCAGCATCTCACCCATAGCGAACAGATCACCCATCTTCTCATCCAGGCACGCAAAGCCCATGTGCTACTGAATGCCACAATTGGACAACATCCGAACCATTTCACAACGGCGCTATTAGGTATATACGATGAGCACGACTTCATCGTACTGGATGAGCTCACACCTGAGATCGGTCACAAACTCCTGCAAAAAGAGAGAGAGATAAAACTTTCAGGCCGCCTGCATGGTGTGGAACTGCGCTTTTCCACTCAGTTGCTGGAGTGTAGAAAAAAGAGTGGCATCGCGTATTACAAGGCAAAGATGCCGAGAGAGGTCTATTATCAGCAGCGCAGACAGGCCTTTCGCATCCCTGCCAGGGGAGCCTGCATATCGTTTCACGGGCTACGAGGAAAGGGTACGCATCAAATCCTGAAAGGGTATGTCAACGATATGTCGCGGAAAGGCATCGGTTTGGTGCTAGATGACAGCGTCAACCTCTATCAGGGAGAGATACTGCCCAGCTGCATTATTGCCATCCCCGGCATTGGAGAAATTGCATTCTCCCTTGAGGTGCGCTTCAGCATCATGACCAACAACAACCAACTCGTACGTTGCGGCGGGCTGTTCCATGACATCGATCACGCATCACTGGGTAAGATACGCAATTGCATCAACCAACTTGACCGCGCTCAGGCCCGACGAGTGCGGGGCACTTGATCGAGAGCGCCTACTTCTGCCGTAAAACGGTCATAAGCTGTTGATAACGCTGTAGATCTTGAGGCCGATCCAGATCCCAAAGCGTCTCCAGCTCCCGCCAGCGCCAATTCAGCCTGGCCATACGTAATCGCGTCTCCTTCAACACCTGGTCGCTACCCCAGGCGATATCACGAAACAGACTATGCTCCATCCGATTGATGCCCAGTAGTACATATCCACCATCTTCTGCAGGTCCAATGACCGCATCATCACCACAAGCGAGCCAATCGAAGGCCTGTTGCAGGTGAACCGGTCTGAGGACCGGGCAATCACCGCCGACAAGCAGCACAGGACCGGTCTGTCGCGTCAGGAAATCCTGGCTCGCACCGGCCATACGTTCACCCAGGTCGCCTCCCCGTTGCGCTTGTAGTGAGATTTCGTAGCGTTGTGTCAGCTGCTGAAAGAAAGGATGATCCGTATTCGGTGCACATAAACAGGTGATGGGCGCCAAATCCGCTTCCGCCAGGCATTGAATGGTATCCACCACCAATTCACGGTAGAGTTTTGCGGCCTCGATGGGAGTGAGGGCAGGTATGAGCCTGGTCTTTACCTTTCCCACTTCCGGTGCTTTGGTAAACAACAGGATCTGGGCGTCGGGGAACTGCATTTGTAAGCACCCACTGGCAGCATTTAACACTGAACTCTCATGGCAACCGAGTCGCTGCCAGGGTCTGGATCATCCAGATAGCGCACCACCACAGCTACTGCCCTGCCCAGCAGTACAACCATAACAGTGTTCACCGATTTTTATCGGAAGTCCCTCTACATCCACATCAATCAGGTTGGACAGATGCAACCTGGGTGCATCATCATGGCTGAGCGGAATATTCAGCATCTGATTGAAGTCGCAGTCATAGACGACCCCCTGCCAGTCCACACTTAACAGACTCTTGCACATTACCGTGTTGAGATTATCCAGGCTATATGAGTCCTTGAGCAATTTCATATAGGCCTCGAATTCCCCATTGGACAGGAGCATGCTGCCGAAACGACTGATGGGCATATTGGTGATGGTGAACAGGTTATTGAAGGACAACCCATACTCTGTATCCAGTTTTTCCCTGTAATCCGATTCAAGCACGCATTGTGCAGGTGGCAGACTGGCATCTTGAGGATTGAACACCAAGTTCAGACTGAGACCACTGTCCGGCTTACCATAGCCCAGGTCATTAAGCTGTTTCATCCCACGCAAACTATCCGTGAAAACACCTTTCCCCCGTTGCCGGTCCACGTTCTCCTCGAGATAACATGGCAGTGATGCAATGATTTCGACCTTATGCTTCGCCAGAAATTCTGCCAGACCCTGCTGCTCTGGTTCTCCCAGGATAGTGAGATTACAACGGTCGATGACGTGCACGCCGAGCCTGCGCGCCTGTTCTACCAAATGCCTGAAATGTGGATTCATCTCAGGCGCCCCGCCAGTCAGATCAAGCGTGGCTACTCCCTTCGCCTGAAGAAACTCAAGTACCTGATCGACCGTATCTCGAGCCATCAACTCAGTACGATTGGGTCCCGCATTGACATGGCAATGGTTACAGCTCTGATTACACAGATAACCCAGATTGACCTGAAGGGTATCGAGTTGCCCACGAAATATGGTTGGAAAGGAGGTGGGGAACAGCAGTTGTGCGGTATCCAGCATATGCGATTTCACTATGAAAGGGTTTTATCTGTCATGAGCACGTGAGTTCAGAGGAAACCGGAAGTGCAACGTATTGATTTAATGACAGAATGAAAGATTCATAGCCATACTCTCAGGCATTTTCATATAGCCTGAAGAATCAAAAGGTTATCCTGTGCACCCCGATGAATTCACGGATTACGGCCTATGTTATTCGCCGGCAGATAAAACGACAAGCTTATCATCAACAAGGCAATCGGCTCATAGCGTTGCCGGTTATTCAGTCAGCACGGTGTTGAGAAAGCCGATTCAACGATCTGCAACTGGCTCAACATTGAAGACCTCGGATAGGGATAAAATATTTCACTCCCCCTTCCATGCCGAACTGAACCGCTACACCCTGACGATCCCTCCACAGATACTCTTTACCGCATCTGCGTATCAGTATAATCTTATTGTAAATGAACGAATTCACCGTTCATGGGGCCGTAGCTCAGCTGGGAGAGCGTCGCGTTCGCAATGCGAAGGTCGGGAGTTCGATCCTCCTCGGCTCCACCAATCAAACACTGCCAGCCACTGCCGAATACCACTAGTTTTTAGTTTAAACAGTGAGTTACAGCCACCAGAGCCCAGCTCTTCGTTCACCTGACTTGCCGATCAATACCGCCGGAAAACCATACGATACCAAACAAGATGTATCACAAAATGTATCGTGCCAGGCAGGCCGGCAAAGGAACAGGATACAGTGACCGGTTTTTTGGTGGCCTAGCCGCCTGCGTCGAGATTCACCCGAAACCTAACCGGGAAGCGGCAACGTCACACTGACCCGCAACCCCTTCAGAACCGGCGATCGTCCCAACTCAAGGGTTCCTCCGTACAGACCGACGATGTCCCTGACGATAGCCAGACCCAGTCCGTGACCCGGTCGATTCTCGTCCAGACGGCTTCCCCGGTTGAACAGTTCCTCATGCAGCGCAGGATCGATACCAGGACCATCATCCTCCAATACGATAATGAGTTTGCCGTTTGACTGCATCTCGAGGCATATCTCTCTTTCGGCCCATTTGGCTGCATTGTCGAGTAGATTTCCCACCAGTTCGAGCATGTCATTCTGGTCAAGGGGATAGGAGGAAGGGGTGTCTACCCGGGTCCTGATCTCGAGCGCCTTGTGGTGATAGAGGGTACGAATGGTTTCCACCAGATCCCCAATATCCTGTTTCGGTCGAAAATGTTTGCCTACCGTAGCCTGCCCGGTGATGCGTGCCCGTTTCAGCTCTTGCTCGACAAGGTGCTGCATGCGCCGCGCCTGTTCCACGATACGTTCATCACCATTTGCCTCACCATAGCGGAGAATCAGCTGCAGAGGCGCCTTGAGTGCATGGGCAAGATTACCTACGGCGTTGTACGAACGCTCCTGATGCCGTTTCCAGGCATGCAGCAACTGGTTGAACTCCTGGACCAGGGGTAATACTTCTGCAGGCACATCGGTATTCAGTTTGTCGAGCGTGCCACCTCTGATGGCCCTCACCTCACTCCGGGCGGCATCGAGACGGACAAAGGCACGCCGAATGACCAGTCGCTGCAGCAACAGCATCAGGAGCACTGCTGCAAGTGAGGCAATGAGGCCGATCCAGATGAAACGTTGTATGGCGGAAAGCAGTGGCGCCACATCCTCGGCGATGGCAATGGAGAAATGTCGCCCGTCTTTTTTATAGGTGTTTTGCCGGACCAGCAACTGCTGCCCCTGGGGGCCGGGCGAGAGCCAGTAACTGACCCTCTGCCGTCCGGTTTTCGGAACGAGAAGCTGCTCGTCCCAGAGAGAACGGGATAAAAGCTCCACGCCATCATCGAAGCGAACCACGTAATAGTGGCCGGAGAGCGGCTGCTGATAGATGGGTGGCAGGGCACGGACGATCTTGTGCTGCGCCACATCCAGGCCACCGATGATGGCTTCGGCATCATGGTGCAATCGGGTAAGGGCGAACTGGATGGCGCTTTCACGACCGATCCAGGCCGCGATACCCAACAACAACACCAATACCAGCAACAGCAGCAGGCCTAGCAACCAACTGAGAGAGCGTTCCAGGGAAGGCGCCTTTTCAACCTTTAAAGACATAACCTTGTCCACGCCGGGTTTCGATACATTCCCTACCGATCTTCTCTCGCAGACGCCGCACATAGACCTCAATCAGATTGCTGTCCCGATCGAAGTCCTGCTCGTAGACATGTTCAGTCAGGCGGGTCTTGGAGAGCAGCTTGCCCGTGTTCATCATGAAGTAGCGCAATAGACGAAACTCCGTTCCGGTAAGCTCGACGACAGAGCCATCCCCCTTCCTGATAACTTGATGCTCTTCGTCCAGAACCATGTCACCGGCTTGGAGCTGGTTCTCGACCTTGCCGTGGCTGCGCCTTAGCAGCGCCTGGAGCCTGGCCATCAATTCCTCCCGATAGAATGGCTTTGTGAGATAGTCATCGGCGCCGGCCTTCAGGCCGGCAACTTTTTCGCGCCAGCTGTCCCGTGCGGTCAGAATCAGTACCGGCGCCGTCATACCACCACGACGCCACTGCTCCAGAACTTCCAGGCCTCCCATGAGGGGCAGCCCCAGGTCCAGTACGATGATGTCATAACGCTCGGTCTCACCAAGAAAGATCGCTTCCCGGCCATCCGCGGCCAGGTCCACTGCAAAACCGGCTTGGCGAAGTTCCGGCAGCAGATCATCTACCAGTGCCCTGTCATCTTCCACCAACAGTAACCGCATGGGATTCCTCTTCTTCTTGTTCTACCACTTCACCTGAATGAGAATCGACAAGGAGTTCATAAACCCTGCCTTGTGGGGTGAGTAGTTCTATCTCGTAAAGCAGACGTCCATCACGTTGCTTCTTTTCTACCTCCAGAATACGGGTATCACTCGGTAACTGAAGTCGCCGAATGAGCTCCTGCAGGGGGAGTGGCCCGCTCTCATCACCGTTCATCACTGCATCTGTCGTTGGGAGATCACCCACTCCATGCTCATATTCATCCCACTCCTCATGAGCCATCCAGAAGGCGGACGCGCCCAGAAATAGCGCGACAACTAACGTTCCTGTGAAAAGATAGGATCTCATGACGGTTCCGTCATGACGCCCGCATGCGCCCCATGATCATGATACAGGCTCGATTCACATCATATTCCAGGCCACAGAAACCTATACACACATTTTTACTCCCAAGAACCTTGGATTAAGGCTGGAGGAAACAGGCTGGGATGCCAAATGTTCCCTATCAAGAAGCCAGTTCACGACTTGGTCAGCGGTCCCACAAAGCTCCCCCCCCTGAAAATGTATCGTCAAGTCTAGCCTGAATACCTGAAACCAAGCTGAATTTATACGGGGTTCGAGTCGAACGCCTGATTCTCCTTGATAACTGTCAGGCATCCAACAACATCTTCTCCAGCCTCTTTTGAACGGCTTACCCGAAAACTGATGCACCTGCCATCTGCACCGGTTCACCAACAGTGGACTCAATGAGACAAAGGTGCAGCAAAAAAGTGTGATTTTCAGTTTGGTTTCAGTTTTGTTTCAGCGTGATTTCAGGTTGCGATATTACTCTTCATTTGCAACGAGAGTGATGGCTGAAAAACAGCGATGGTCTATCGACAAAATAGTGGGCACGCAACTCTAAAGAATTCTATTCCCAGTGAATCCAATAAGAGGAGAAAATGATGACGACTGAAAGCAGCAGCAAACAGATCAAGGTGTGGGATCCGCTGGTTCGCCTTTTTCACTGGACGCTGGTCATCAGCTTTCTGGTGGCCTACCTGAGTGGCGAAGAACTCCAGCAAGTCCATATCTATTCAGGTTACCTGATAACCGGCTTGCTGGTATTGCGCATTATCTGGGGGTTCATTGGAAGCCGTCATGCCCGCTTTTACGATTTCCTCTACTCCCCGCGGGAAATAACCTCCTATCTGAAATCACTTATTTCCGGCAAACCCAAGCATTACCTCGGTCATAATCCCGCAGGTGGCGTGATGGTCATTCTGCTGCTGATCAGCCTTGGTTCCACAGTTGCCACCGGACTGATCATGGACAGTGGTGCGAATACGCTCTCTGGAGCCCCTGCCATGCAAAATGCCCCCTCTGACCGCACCTGGCTTGCGCGGGAGGATGAAGATGACGACGACGAGGCATTCGAGACGGAAGGCCGGGAAGATAACGAGGCAATGGAAGAGATTCACGAATTTTTCGCCAACTTTACACTTTTTCTGGTCTTCTTCCATGTGGCGGGTGTCATCGTCAGCAGCAGGCTTCATCGGGAAAACCTGGTGCGCGCCATGATCACAGGCAAAAAAACGGCGGATCCTGAGGCATGAGACGGCACGGAGCATAGAGATGGCCGGTAACAGATCAAGGATATGGGACGCCCCACTGAGATTGTTCCACTGGGGTCTGGCGGGTACCTTCACCTTGGCCTGGCTTACACGGGGTGACCAGACACTTCACTTTCATCTGCTTGCTGGCTATCTCTTCACTGCCCTGCTGCTTTTCCGTCTGTTGTGGGGGATCATCGGCGGGCACCATGCCCGATTCAAGGACTTCTTCTACCGTGCAGGTGCTGTGATGAACCACCTCAAGGAGGTGCTGGGGGGGACCCCCCGGCGCTACCTGGGGCATAATCCGGCCGGAAGTTGGGCAGTGTACGCTATGCTCGCACTGGGTATTCTGCTAGGCGCGACAGGCATCATTACCTTGGGCGCCGAGGAACGCCATGGTCCACTTGCAGGAATCCTGGGATTCGAGCAGGGCACCTTCTCCCATTCCCTTCATGAAAATCTGGCCTGGGTGCTGCTGTTTCTGGTACTGCTGCACTTGGCCGGCGTTCTGGTAGAGAGCCTGCTGCATCGTGAAAATCTTCCCCTTTCCATGATCACCGGCTTCAAGTCCACGCGTGAAGAGGGGCCCCATACGGAAACAGAATCCCGTCTTTCCATCGCCCTGGTTATGGTGGCCTCACTGTTGCTGTTCAGCGCCTGGTGGCTGCAAGGCTATCTCACGCAGACCGGGGAACAGCCCTATCTGCCTTTTGCGGGCATCGATTTGCCCAATGACCCGCACTGGGAGGAGGAGTGTGGGGCCTGCCACATGGCCTATCACCCCAACCTGCTTCCGGCCCGGTCATGGAAGCGGATACTGGAAAACCAGACGGATCATTTTGGTGAAGATCTGTCGCTGGAAGGAGCGGCGATCGAACAGCTAATGAACTACGCACTCAGCAATGCCGCCGAGACCACACCTACGGAAGCTTCGTGGAAGATCTTGCACAGTATTTCCGCGGATAGCGCACCACAACGTATTACCCAAACCCGGTACTGGAAAGAGAAGCACAGTGATATCCCGGATCAGGTCTGGCACATGCCAGAGGTCAATGGGCGTTACAACTGCGATGCCTGTCATCTGGATGCGGATCAGGGTGGATTCGAAGATGGCGCCATGCGAATACCGGAGAACAAAGGCAGCACCACAAACTGATGACAAACATTTATCTATTCAGCTTGATTTCATTTTCATTACGTGAATTCAACTCGCTAGTGCAACAGGTGGATTGATGCCGAAAAATACCTGA
>CAZJCM010000018.1:0-51835 GCA_964544655.1 uncultured Sedimenticola sp.
CCCGGGAGCAGCCGACGATGCGGCCGATCTCCTGGCGGGTGATGCGGATCTGCATACCATCCGGGTGGGTCATGGCGTCCGGTTGTTTGCACAGTTCCAGCAGGGTGCCGGCAACCCGTCCGGTTACGTCCAGAAATGCCAGATGTCCAACCTTGCGGCTGGTGTTCAGCAGCCGTTGGGTCAGCTGTGCGCCCAAGGCGTAGAGGATGTCCTTCATGTAGGGTTTCAGGTCGCTGTCGAACAGCTGTTCCAGGCGGGCGTAACTGATCTCGGCGAGCACGCATTCGGAGCGGGTGCGCACTAGCACGCTGCGGCTGGGTTCAGCGGTGAACAGGCCCATTTCGCCAATGAATTCCCCTTTGTTGAGATAGGTGAGGATGATCTCCTTGCCGTCATCGTCTTCGATTACGATGGTGACTGAGCCCTCGATGATGAAAAACAGGATGTCGGCCGGCTCGCCTGGATGCACGATGTCTGTCTTTGCCGGGTAACGCCTGCGGTGACAGAAGGAGAGGAAGGGGTTGAGAAACGCTGGCTCTTGCGGTGGTTTCTTCACGATACTCATGCGGTCCGCCCTGACGATGTTTTTCGAGAGTCGATTCTGGGGATTCTAGGCAAGCGCCAGTCCATTGTCGATGTATGATAGTCTTCGATCAGCAAAAAATGGTGGGGTTGTGATGAAGGCACGGATCAAGTGGGTAGAGAATACATTGATGGTTGGTCAATCGGGCAGCGGCCACGCCGTGGTGATGGATGGGCCGCCCGAATCCGGTGGTGAAAATCTGGGCGTGCGGCCGATGGAGATGCTGCTGTTGGGGCTTGGCGGCTGCACCCAGTTCGACGTGGTGCACATCTTGAAAAAGGGGCGTCATCGAGTCAGTCGCTGTGAGGTCGAGCTGACCGCGGAGCGGGCGTTGACGGATCCCAAGGTGTTCACCCGCATTCATGTGCACTTCATTGTCGCTGGCCCGGGGTTGACCGAAAAGGCCGTCGCACGGGCGGTGGAGTTGAGCGCTGAAAAGTACTGCTCCGCCTCATTGATGTTGGGAAAAGTGGCCGACATCACCCATGATTTCGAGTTGCTCGAGGCGTGATGGATGTCACTGCACGGTCCTTCGACCGGCTGGTGACCGAATTCTATGAAGTCTGGTTTCGTTACCACCCCGGGGCGGCGCTGGAGGCTGGCGTATCTGGCTATGAAGGCGGTTTGCCGGCGGTGGACGACGACGATATGGGCGCCTTGGGTGGTTGGCTGGAAAATACCATCGTGGCCCTGGAAGAACTGGACTACAGGGCTCTGGATGGTGACCGTCAGCTCGACCTGAGGTTGCTGTTCGGTGCCTGCCAGGATGAGCATCAGGCGCTGCTCGAGCAGGACTGGCGGCACCGCGACCCGGTGGCGTTTCTGCCATTCAGGTCGCTGCACCAACTGTTGTTGACGCCGCAGGAGGATCTGCGGGGTGCGCTGGATAGCAGCCTCTCACGTATCCCGGAATTCATGCGCCATGCCCGTGGTCAGTTGTCTGGATTGCCGCAGCTGGTTCCGCAGCTTTGGGTCGAGACGGCGTGCCAGGAGATTCAGGCAGGTGTCGCCTATCTGCGGCAGGTGGCAGATGGTCCCCTGCTGCAACGGCTGAGCGGCAACCCTGCAGAGCTGGCGCGCTTGTGTGACCAGGCGATCGATGCAGTGGAGGGATTCAGGCATTTTCTCCAGCAGGAGATCGCCCCCCAGGCAACGGGCAGCGTGGCCTGTGGCGAACGGCGCTACCGCCGGCTGTTCCACCTGCGGCATGATCTGAGGGCAGAGCCGGAGACGATGCTGCAGATCGCCCGTGAGCGCTATGCGGAGATTGAACGGCAGTTGGCCCGGCTGAGCCGGGAGCAGACCGGTCGGAGTGACCTGACCGCCTGGCTCGACGCCATGCCCGGGCGCAGCGTCCTGGAGGGTGAAGAGATGCTGGCGTTCGCCCGTAGCGAAAGCCGGCTGTTGCGGAGTTTTCTGCAGCAGGGATTGTTCGATATCCCGTCCGCCGCGCAGCTGAAGATCCACTCGCCGCCGGGCTGTTATCACCATGGCAGTTGCATGCCAGACTATGTGGCGCCGGCAGTGGGCGATCCCACCCTGACCGGGCACATCTATCTCACCCTGAAGGGGCATAGTGCGATCTCGCGATTGCCGGAAGGGGTCAAGGGTCAGTGCATCCGGCTTGGCTGGGCCGGTCATCACCTGCTGGCGGTGAGTGCTGCCGACAGCCCGGTTGCCGGCACTCTGGTACGGCGCCTCAACCCCTCTGCGACCCTCTCCGGCGGCTGGCCGCTGTACGCCGAAGAGCTGCTGCACGAACGGGGCTTCACTGCAGCGCCGGAACAGGCCCTGATCAGGTTGCTGGAACAGCTGCGCTGTTGTCAGCTGGCCCTGCTCGATGGCGAGGTCCATCTGCACGGGCTGGAGCCTGCCGAGGCGCAGCGACGGCTGGAGGCGCTGCCCGGGATTACCCCGCAGCAGGCACAGCGGGAGCTGGTGCATCTGACCCGGCATCCCACTCAATACCTGGCAGGGCTGATGGGTTGGGGCATGATCAGCGAGCTGCGTGAACTGCTGTCCGGGCAGAGCGCGGATTTTGCTCTGAAGCGGTTCCACCGATCACTGCTCGGCCAGGGGGCGATAGCCGTGCCACTCTTGATTCAGCGGGTGTTTGGGGATGAGCTGCGGCTGCAGGTGGAACAAAGGATGGGGCTGGCGCCGCCGCTGGGATAAAATACCCGGTCTGCCCTCTATCCACTGGATTTCCACCCATGCCAAAACAGTTGAAACGTTTGAAGCTGCACGGTTTCAATAACCTGACCAAGACCCTCAGCTTCAATATCTATGACATCTGCTACGCCAATAACCGGGAGCAGATGCGGGCCTATATCGAATATATCGATGAGGTCTACAATTCCCAGCGCCTGACCCATATCCTCACTGACGTGGCGGAAATCATCGGCGCCAACATTCTCAATATTGCCCACCAGGACTACGATCCCCAGGGTGCCAGTGTCACCATGTTGATCTCGGAGGAACCGGTGGCGGCGGAGCAGATCTCCAATACGGCGTCACCCGGCCCATTGCCGGACGCCGTGGTGGCCCACCTGGACAAGAGCCACCTGACGGTGCACACCTATCCGGAGAGTCACCCTGAGACTGGTATCAGCACCTTCCGCGTCGACATCGATGTCTCCACCTGTGGCCGGGTGTCACCGCTGAAGGCGCTCAATTACCTGATCCACTCCTTCGAGTCGGATATCGTCACCCTCGACTATCGGGTGCGTGGCTTCACCCGGGATGTGCGTGGTCGCAAGCACTTCATCGATCACAACATCAGCTCGATCCAGAACTATCTGTCCCGGGACACCAAGCGGCGTTACCAGATGATCGATGTCAACGTCTATCAGGAGAACACCTTTCACACCAAGATGATGGTGAAGGAGTTCGTGCTGGATGACTATCTGTTTTGCGTCGAGATGGCCGATCTGCCAGAGAAGGAGCAGCGTCGCATCCAGCGTCTGCTGCGGCGCGAGATGTCTGAGATCTTCTATGGCCGCAACATGGGACGTGGTCTGGATCTCTGAGTGATGGTGGTCGTTGTTTCGCCAGCAACCGGGGCGGCCGGGGAGGGGATCAGGCCAATCGCCGGGAAAGACGCAGGAACCGCCCCAGCATCAGCAGCGCGGCGATGGAGAGCCCGGCGATCAACCCGATCCACATCCCCCGGGCCCCGTAATCGAGATGGATCCCCAGCAGCCAGCCCAGCGGCAGTCCGACCATCCAGTAGGCGATGACGGTGAAAAGCATGGGGATACGAGTGTCCTTCAGGCCGCGCAGGGCGCCTGCGCCGGCCGCCTGAAAACCGTCCGGCAGTTGGAAGATGGCGGCCAGGAATAGCAGCTGCACCGTTATTGCCTGCACCTGTGGGTCATTGGTGTAGAGGGTGGCGACCAGTTGCGGAAACAGCAGCATGATGGTGGCGGAGCTGAGCTGGGTGCAGAGCACCATGACGAAGCCGATATAGGCGGCGCGTCTCACCCCGCCGGCATCCCCTCTGCCGCAAGCGTTGCCGATGCGGATGGTCATCGCCATGCCGATGCCCAGGGGGATCATGAACATCATGCCCGAATAGTTGATCGCGGCCTGGTGGGCAGCGGCGGTGACCGGCCCCAGCGAGCCCATCAGCAGGGCGGCGGTGGCGAACAGGCTGCCTTCGATGAAGACGCTGATACCGATTGGCAGGCCGGTATGCAGCAGGGCGCGGATGGTTGCGATCCGGGGGCGGGCAAGTCCGTGGAACAGCCTGGCCTGCCGGAACAGCGCCTGGCGCCGCATGTAGAGCAGGATGCCGCTCAGCTGCACCCATTGGGTGAAGGATGAGGCGTGGCCGCAGCCCACAGCCCCGAGCCGCGGAAAACCCAGGTGGCCGAACATCAGCACATAGTTGGCAGGTATGTTGACGGCCAGCCCGAGCAGCCCGAAATACATCACGGTGCGGGTGTTGGCCAGCCCCTCGCTGACCATGCGCAACAGCAGGAAGCCGCACAGGGCCGGCACGCCCCAGGTGATGGCCTGCAGATAGCCCATGGCGACCGGGATGATCGTCGGGTCCACGTTCATCAGCTGCATCACCGGCCGGGCGTTGACCAGATAGAGCATGAACAGCAGGCCCAGGCCCGCCGCCACCCAGACCGCCTGGCCGACGAAGGCGCCGGTCTCCCGGATGCGGCCGGCGCCGACCAGGTGGGAGACATGGGGCGGGATGGCCATCAGCACGCCGACCACGAACAGCAATGCGGCAGACCAGACGGCGCCGCCGATGGCGACGGAAGCCAGCGCCAGAGCGTCGATGCGGCCGGCCATCACCGTGTCGACGAAACTGATAGCCAGGGACGACACCTGACCAAGGATCAGTGGCCCGGCCAGCCGCAGGGTCTTGTTGATCTCAGCCGACAGGGTCATGATCCAGTGGTCAGGCGGTCCAGGCGCAGCCGCTGCCGTTCGTCGAACAGGTGGCGTGAGGCGATCCAGATGGCGCCCATGGTGCCGAAGCCGACCCCGGCCGCCACCAGCAGCAGGATCAGGATTTGATACTTGGCCGCCTCCAGCGGTGGGCTGCCGGCCAGGATCTGTCCAGTCATCATTCCCGGCAGGGTGACCAGGCCGGCGATGCTCATCTGATTGAGAATGGGGATCAGGCCGGAGCGCAACGCCTCCCGGCGGATATCGCCGATGGCCTGCTGCCAGCTCTCACCCATCAGCAGCCGTCCCTCGATCGCCAGCCGCTGGCGCCATGCGCTGCGGGTGAGTCCGTCCAGGGCGATGGCAATACCGGACATGGTGTTCCCCAGCAGCATGCCGAACAGGGGGATCAGATATTGCGGGGTGTACCAGGGATCGACCTGGATGATCACCTGGGTGGCCAGCAGCACCAGGGTGATGGCGCTGACGAACATGGTAGAGCCGCCGATGGCGTAGCCCCAGAGGCCGTGGAACGGCCGGGTCTGCCGGGTGCGGATCTCCCGTGCGGCGACCAGTGACATCACCAGCAGCAGGGTGCCGATGAACAGCGGATCGGAGCGGCTGAAGATCAGCTTCAGCAGCAGGCCGAGCAGGGTCAGCTGTACCACCGTGCGCAGCGCGGCGATCAGCAGGGAGCGGCCCACCCCCAACCTGAACTGCCAGGAGAGCGCGGCCAGGACCAGGATCAGCAGGGCGGTGATGGAGAGGTCCAGTGGGGTGAGTTGGATCAGATCCATGTGTCCGGCTCCAGTCGGCCCTGCCGGATGCGCAGTGAACGTTGCGACAGCCGCTGGCGCTGTTGCGGGTCGTGGCTGACCCAGAGCACGGTCAGCTGCTCTGATTCCTGCAATTGGTGGATCAGTCTCTCCACCCGTTCTGTGTTCTCCTGATCCAGGTTTGCCGTCGCCTCGTCCAGCAGCAGCACCCGGGGCTGGTTCTCCAGCAGGCGGGCCAGGCCGAGCCGTTGCCTTTCGCCGCTCGACAGCCGGCTCACCTCCCATTGCAGGCATTCGGCCGGCAGCCCCAGAGGCTGGAGAAAACGCTTGCCGTCGTTGGGGAAATGCTCACCCACCAAGTCGAACCACCACTGGGGTTCCGCAGGCAGCAGGCCGACCTGCCGGCGCCAGGCGGGGGGTGGTAGTGAGTGCTGACTTACGCCGTCCAGCAGGCACTCTCCCTGGTGCGGGTCGAGATCGGCCATGGCGCGCAGCAGCAGGCTCTTGCCGGCACCCGATGGGCCGGACAGGGTGACCAGCCAGCCATCTGCCAGGGTCAGGTCGATGGGTTGCAGCAGGGGGATACTGAACTGTCTGAGTTCCAGGGTCACGTCAGCAGCGCCGAAACAGCAGGTCCCAGACGCCATGGCCCAGGCGCTGGCCGCGCTGCTCGAACTTGGTCAGGGGACGTTCGTCGGGGCGTGGGATGAAGCGTCCGTCGCCGGCGGTATTGATGAACCGGTCGTCGTCGCTCAGCACCTGCAGCATCTGCCGGGCGTAGTCTTCCCAGTCGGTGGCAGCGTGGAAGTGGCCGCCACGGCGAATCACCCGGGCCAGCTCGGCCACCAATGAGGGTTGCAGGATACGCCGCTTGTGGTGGCGCTTCTTGTGCCAGGGATCGGGAAAGAACAGCTGCACCCGCTCCAGGGCAGCGTCGGCGATGCCCTGCTGCAGCACCTCGACGGCATCGTGGCGGATGAGACGCAGATTCTCCAGCCCCAGCTGTTCGATCTTCAGCAGCAGGTGGCCGACGCCGGGACGGTGGACCTCGATACCCAGATAGTTGCGCTGTGGGTTGTCCGCGGCCATCCGGGCCAGGGAGTCGCCGTTGCCGAAACCGATCTCCAGCCATACCGGATGGTCGTTGCCGAACAGCTGCGGAAGATCCAGTCGTTGGCCGTTGAAGCCGACGCCGAATTCAGGCCACAGCTGATCGAAGGCGCGCTGTTGCCCCTGGGTCAGCCGCCCTTCGCGCAGTACGAAGCTGCGGATCGGGCGGCGCTGTGTCGATTCCGGCGCCATGGCGAAGTTCGGGGCCGGTGGCTCAGAAAAAGAGTCCGTCCAACGGTGAAGAGGCGGAGGCGAAGCGCTTGGCCGGCATGCGTCCGGCGAGGAACGCCTCGCGTCCGGCCTCGATCGCCTTCTTCATCGCCGAGGCCATCAGGATCGGTTTTTGCGCCGCGGCGATGGCGGTGTTCATCAGCACCCCGTCGCAGCCCAGTTCCATGGCCACTGCCGCGTCGGAGGCGGTGCCGACGCCGGCATCCACCAGGATCGGCACGTTGGCATTCTCAACGATGGTGAGGATGTTGAGTTTGTTGCGGATGCCCAGGCCGGAGCCAATGGGTGCGGCCAGGGGCATGACCGCAATGCAGCCGATCTGCTCCAGTTCGCGGGCGATGATTGGGTCGTCGCTGGTGTAGACCATCACGTCGAAGCCGTCCTTCACCAGCTCCTCGGCCGCCTTCAGGGTGGCCATGGTGTCCGGGAACAGGGTCTTTTCGTCACCCAGCACCTCCAGCTTGACCAGGTTGTGGCCATCCAACAGCTCGCGCGCCAGTTTGCAGGTGCGCACCGCCGTCTTCACGTCGTAACAGCCGGCGGTGTTGGGCAGGATGGTGTAGCGATCCGGAGGCAGCACGTCGAGGATGTTGGGCTCATCCGCGTTCTGGCCGATGTTGGTGCGGCGTACCGCAATGGTGACGATCTCGGCGCCACTGGCGTCGATGGCCTGGCGGGTCTCTTCCATGTCTTTGTATTTACCGGTTCCCACCAGCAGCCTGGAGTGGTACTCACGGCCGGCGATGGTGAGGGTGTCATTCATTTGCTTGGGCATGGCATTCACTTTGTATTTCGATAATATGAGGGAACAGGAGGATCCGGGATTCAGCCGCCGCCGATGGCCTGTACCACTTCCACCCGGTCGCCGGGGGACAGGCGATATTCGCTGAAGGTGCTGCGTGGTACCAGCTCTTCGTTGACCTCGATGGCAAATCGTTTTCCCTGCAGATCGAGCATCTCCACCAATTGGTTCATGGTGGTGTCGTCTGCTATTTCATGGGCGGCGCCGTTGATTTGGATCTGCATCTGGAGACCTGTCTACAGGATTTGAAGTGCGGTGGGCATTTCAGGATGTATTCCTGTTGGATTCTACACTAAACTCGACGCATCGGGCATGGGTTCTGGCTGCAGGATGCGGGCAAAACGTAAGCGCCAGGTGAGGGCTGTTCATGCCAGGGGTCGAGAGGGATGGCGCCATAAAAACATCTTCGGGTGGCACTGCTTGGGGATGGCGTGACTCCGGACCCTCTTGGATTCGCTCGAAGAGGCGTGTGCTTAACCGGGAGCATACGGCGAAACAATAACCGGGAAGGACGGAGAGACGACATTGACCGAGTGGAACGAGAACATCATTTCAGCGGAACAGGCGCGCACCCTGGACGGGCTGTTCGTGCAGCGCATATGCCGTTCCCCCGAGGCGCCCGCCTACCGCTATTATGATCGCGCCGAAAAGGCGTGGGGTGACTACAGCTGGCGGCAGATGGGTGAACAGGTGGCCCGCTGGCAGGCGGCTCTGGCCGAGGAGGGGCTGCACCCTGGGGACCGGGTCGCACTGATAATGCGCAACTGCCCCGAATGGGTGATGTTCGACCAGGCTGCCATGGGCCTGGGACTGGTGGTGGTGCCGCTGTATACCGATGACCGCCCGGACAGTATCGATTACATATTGCGGGATGCGGCGGTCAAGCTGTTGCTGGTGCAGGATGCAGGGCGCTGGAAACGGCTGGCCCCGGTGGTGGGTGACAATGAGGTGCTGCAGCGGGTCCTGGTTCTGGATGGCGGCAAGGATTCGGAAAAACCGGCCGCCGACGATTCCCGGGTGCGGCTGGTGGAGCAGTGGCTGCCGGCCGCTGGCGACGAGTTGTGCCGGCGCAAGGGTGATCCCCATGAGCTGGCCTCCATCATCTACACCTCGGGTACCACCGGGCGGCCCAAAGGGGTGATGCTGAGCCATTACAACATGCTGTCGGTGGCCCATGCCGCCCTGACCCTGATCGATGTCTATCAGGAGGACGTGTTTCTGTCGTTTCTGCCGCTGTCTCATACCCTGGAGCGAACGGCAGGCTATTATCTGCCGGTGATGACCGGCTCCACGGTGGCCTATGCCCGCTCCATCGGTCAATTGGCGCAGGATCTGCAGGTCATTCGTCCCACCGTGTTGATTGCCGTGCCACGCATCTTCGAACGGGTCTATGGCCGCATCAAAGAGCAGATGAACGCCAAGCCGGCGGTTGCACGCGCCCTGTTCGAAGCGGCGATCAATGTAGGCTGGCAGCGTTTTCTCCAGCAACAGGGGCGGGCTCGCTGGCGGCCGTCGCAGCTGTTGTGGCCGCTGCTGAACCGCTTGGTGGCCAGCAAGGTCAGCGCCAAGCTTGGTGGCAGGTTGCGGGCCGCCGTCAGCGGGGGGGCGCCCTTGTCACCGGATATCGCGCGCGTATTCATCGGCCTGGGTGTTCCGATCCTGCAGGGCTATGGATTGACCGAGACCAGTCCGGTGATCAGCGTCAACAGCCTGAGCGACAATGAGCCGGCCAGTGTCGGTCTGCCGTTGCGCGGTATCGAGGTGCGGATCGGTGACAATGATGAGCTGCTGGTGAAGAGCCCCGGTGTGATGATGGGCTACTGGAACAATCACGCTGCCACCAACCAGGTGATCGATTCCGACGGCTGGCTGCACACCGGGGATCAGGCGCGGATCGAGAACAACCATATCTACATCACCGGGCGCATCAAGGACATCCTGGTGCTGTCGAACGGGGAAAAGGTACCGCCGGCCGACATGGAACTGGCGATCGTCATGGACCCCCTGTTCGAGCAGGTGATGGTGGTGGGCGAGGGGCAAGCGTTTCTCAGCGCGCTGGTGGTGCTGGACGCCGATTTCTGGCCCGGCCTGGCACAGGATTGCGGACTGGACCCGATGGACCCGGCCAGCCTCGGCGACAGCAAATTGATAAATCTGGTCCAGCGCCGCATCAAACAGTCGCTGAAGGACTTCCCCGGTTATGCCAAGATTCGCCGTGTCACCCTGTTGTTGGAGCCCTGGACGGTGGAGAATGGCCTGTTGACGCCGACCCTGAAGATCAAACGTGCCAAGGTGTTGGAGCGCTATGCGGACCAGGTTGCCGCCATGTACCAGGGCGGGCCGGCGGCGGCCGACCATCGCTGAGGCCTTGCGCCCGGAGTGGCCGGCGCTATAGAATCGAGGCGCACACACAGCGGACGCCGGGTGTGCGGTATGATGGCCAGTCCCTCTGGCCGGCCAAGACATAGCGGGTGTGGTTCAATGGTAGAACCTCAGCTTCCCAAGCTGATGACGTGGGTTCGATTCCCATCACCCGCTCCAATTCCCCCCTCATCGTTTCGACGGCCTTCATCCGGGCCGGCTTGCAACGCGGCATTCCCGCAACGGCCATGAAACAACTCTACACCGCCCGGGACCGGATCGAGGCGCAGTTGCTGAAGGACTTTCTCTCCTCCTGGCATATCGACACGGTGATTCAGGGGGATTATCTCAGTGGGGCGGCAGGAGAACTGCCGGCACTCCAGTTTCCGGTGCTCTGGGTGGTGGACGAACGGGACCTGCAGCGGGGGCGGGAGCTGATCGACCTGTTTCAGCAACGGCAATCGGGACCCGCCTGGCACTGCCCGTGTTGCGGTGAATGGAATGAGGGGCAGTTCCAAGTGTGCTGGCAATGCGCCTCACCCTGCCCGGAAGAGGGAGGATAGAGAGGATTTCAGATGGCATTTTTCTGTTTTCTGGTTCATTCTTCTAAGGTTGGTGATTATTCAGCACTTTTTCGGATTGGTCATTGAGTCACCGATACCGGTGACGATCCCCGGAAGATCTGAATTGTTATAAAAATTCAAAAATAAAATGTGAAGACCTGCTGGGAGGCGGCGATGGGAAGGCTTTTCAAGATTGTCGGCTGGCTGCTCGGCCTGTTGGCGGTGCTGCTGATTGCGGCAGTACTGATCCTGCCGATGGTGTTCGACCCCAATGATTACAAGGACGAGATCGCCGCGAAGGTGCATGAACAGACGGGCCGCGATCTACAGATCGATGGTGATCTGAAGCTGTCGGTATTCCCCTGGCTGGGGGTGGAGATCGGCGGTGTTCGCCTGAGTAATGCCTCGGGGTTCGGCGACCAGCCGTTCATCGTGGTGAAGGATGCGTCGGTCCGGGTCAAGCTGATGCCCCTGCTCAGCAAGCAGGTAGAGGTGGACCGGCTGGTGCTGGACGGACTGGTGCTGAATCTGGCGAAACAGAAGGATGGCCGCACCAACTGGGATGACCTGACGGGGGCGGAGAGTGATGCTGAGGGCGCCAAGCCAAAAGAGACGACTGAGGAGAAAGCGGAATCCTCGGGCCTCGAGGCGTTGACCATCGGCGGTATCGATATCCGCAACGCCAGTGTCGAATGGAGCGATGCCAGCACTGGTCGGCATTTCAATATTGTCGACCTCGATTTGCATACGGGTGAACTGGTGCCGGGGCAGCCGGTGGATCTGGAACTGGCGATGCAGATCAAGAGCGATGCGCCGAAGCTGCAGGCCCGGATCGATATGGGCGGCACGGTGGCTCTGGATGAGCGCGCCAAGGTGGTGGATGTCAGCGGGCTCAAGCTGACGCTGGATGCGAGCGGCAAGGATATTCCAGGTGGCGGGCTCAAGCTGGTGCTAGAGACGGCAGTGCGGCTGGCCATGAGCGACAACGGCACCCTGGACGTCAAGGGGCTGAAGCTGTCGGCGGGAGAGTTGCTGCTGACCGGTGATCTCCATGGCAGCGGGTTGTCCGGGGTACCCGCTTTCAGTGGCAGGCTGAGACTGGCCGAGTTCAATCTGCGTCAATGGCTGGAACAGATGGGTATTGCGCTGCCGCCGATGGCGGATGCCAAGGCCTTGACCCTGGTCGGCGCCCGGCTCGACCTCGATAGCAAGGGCGATACCACCCGGCTGCATAAGATGGCGATTCGCCTGGATGACAGCCGAATCGATGGGGATCTGACCATCGAGGGCAAGGCGGCCCGCTTCAATCTGCAACTGGATGCGATCGACCTGGACCGCTATTTGCCTGCGGCCAAGGAGGATGGCGCCGCTGCAAAACCGGCCGCAGGGAAGGCAGCCACCACCCCCGCGTCTGCGGCCAGGAACAAGAAAGGCGGAGGCAGTAGCGCCAAGGAGCCCCCACTGCTACCGGTCGATACCCTGCGTGAACTGGATCTCGACGGCACCATCGGGGTGGGTCGTTTGATCGTCAGCAAGCTGGTGGCAGAGAAGATTCAGGTCACGGTCAAGGCACGTAAGGGTCGGATCGAGATCGGTCAGCAGATCGGCGGTTTCTACCAGGGTGGCTATAAAGGGAAGGTGAAGCTGGATGTCAGCGGCAAGACACCGCTCTCCCGGATCGATGCAGATGCAAAAGGGATTCAGATCGGTCCACTGCTGAAGGATATGACCGGAAAGGACCTGCTGACCGGGAAAGGCAGATTCCATGCACAGCTGAATACCCGGGGTAACAGCGTCGCTGCCTTCAAGCGGACCTTGGGAGGCAAGCTCAATTTCCGCTTTGAGGATGGTGCCCTGAAGGGCATCAATCTGGCACAGCTGATCCGGGAGACAAAGGCGCGGTTCAAGGGCCAGCCGGTGGCCAAGTCCACGGCCCCGCAGCAGACCGACTTTTCCGAGGTCAGTGGCTCGGCGGTAATCACCAAAGGGATTCTGCGCAATAAGGACCTGCTGGCCAAGACCCCGTTTCTCCGGGTCAAGGGGCGAGGGCAGGTCGATCTGGTTCAGGAGTCACTGGACTATACTGTCACTGCGGTAGTGGTGAATACCCTCAAGGGCCAGGGCGGAGAGGGGCTGGACAAGTTGAAAGGGATCAATATCCCGGTGCGTCTGACCGGGCCTTATGCCGCGCCAGAGTATTCGATCGACTGGGGCAAGATCCTGGTTGAGAGCCAGAAAGGCAAGCTGAAGGAGAAGCTGAAGGAAAAACTGAAGGACAAGTTGCCGGCAGGACTCGGTGAAGGGTTGAAGGGACTGTTCAACTGATTGTTGCTGATCTGTGTTGACTTTAATATGTACCCATATGGTAATTGTTCAGCGCTGTTGCAGACAGGCAGCCAATATCAGTGATGATCTTTGAATAGAGCTGAATAGTTACCCAATATGAACCCATGTTGTTACCATGATCGCCCCGGGTAGGTGGTGTGTCCGTTCGCTATGGGCATCTATGTACCAGGATTTGTAACCAGAGAGGAGTAACAGAGTATGAGCAAGAGCACATTGATAAAGTTTTCCGCGTTGGCTCTGGCCTTGGGGTTGGTAAGCGGTTGCGCCACCACTGACCAGTTGAAGCAGATGCAGGCGGATATCACCAAGGCGCAACAGACGGCTGAGTCGGCTCAGAAGAGCGCCGATGCTGCTCTGGCAGCGGCCAAGGAGGCAAAGGGTGCGGCTGCAGCGGCCGATAGCAAAGCGGGCGCAGCGATGGATGCGGCCAACGCAGCCCAGAACGCGGCCGACGATTGTTCCGAGCGTTGCAGCCGGATGATGAAGAAGGCGATGATGAAATAGCAGCCGCTTTCGTTAGTCACGCAGTAATGAGCGCCGCAGGCCCTGGGGGGCTGTCGGACTTATCCGCTTGCAGCCAAACAGCGTTAAGTCCGACAGCCTCCTGGAGCAGGTCTGCGGCGTTTTTCGTGTGGGCATAGACTCTCCCCTCGCCTCCTGCTACAGGACAAAGGTTGGGCCGGGGGCAGCGAAGCCCGGCGATACGGATCCTGGAGTCAGGGTGTAACCGGCACTGGAACTCCCCGATGCTCGGCAACGATGCTCCGAATCAGCTTCCAGTCCGGGTGTATGTCAGGATGGTCCGACAAGGCTTCTTTGATGGTCTGTTCGACCGAAGGGAAGGCATCTTTCTGGCTGTGGCGCTGTTCGCTCAGTGGCAGGTGCGCCTCCAGATAGAGCCGGCCGTCGAGCCAGCCGGCCTTGTAGGGCTGATTGATGATGCGCACCGGGATGCCCGCGGGCACCCGCGGAAACAGGCTGGCGATATCCTCCGGATAGAGCCGGATGCAGCCGTGGCTGACGCGCATACCCACCCCGTAGGGCTTGTTGGTGCCGTGCAACAGGTAGCCCGGCAGGGAGAGATAGATGGCGTGCAGACCCAGGGGGTTCTCCGGGCCGGGGCCGATCACCTTGGGCAGCGGCGTTCCTTTAGCCTCGTACTCCCGGCGAATGGATTCAGGTGGGGTCCAGGTAGGGTTGGCCCGTTTGCCGGTCACCCGCGCATTGCCGGTTGGGGTGGCCCAGCCCTCCCGGCCGATACCCAACGGGTGCGTGATCACCCGGTGTTCCCCTTTCGGATAGTAGTAGAGCCTCAGTTCGGGCAGATTGATGACGATGCCCTGACGCGGCCCGGGTGGCAGGATGAACCGGGTCGGCAGGATGATCTCGATGCCCTCCCCCGGCAGCCAGGGGTCGATGCCGGGATTGGCCTCGGTGATCTCGCTGTATCCGAGGTCGTGCCCGCGTGCGATATCGGACAAAGTGTCTTCGTAACGGGTGGTGACGCTGGATATCTCACCCACGATATCGTTACCCGGCAGCGGCAGGGGATACTCTGCCGCTGCTGCCCAAAGCGGTACCAGCAGTGACAGGCAGAGGAGCCGGGTCAGATGTTTGCGCATGATCATGGTCGACTTATCCCGCCGTGAATGTGGTGGGATTATTACACAATTCGGTCCCGCTCCCGCGCTGGGATAGAATGATCAGATGAGTATAGACGACACCTTCGCCGAGGCCGTGCTCTCCTGGTATGAGCGTGCCGGTCGTAAGGATCTTCCGTGGCAGCAGGATGTGACCCCCTATCGGGTCTGGGTATCTGAGATCATGCTGCAGCAGACCCAGGTGGCCACGGTGATTCCCTATTTTCAGCGCTTCATGGCCCGTTTCCCCGGTATCGTGGAGCTGGCGGATGCCGAACTGGATGAGGTGCTGCATCTCTGGTCCGGGTTGGGTTACTACGCCCGGGCACGCAATCTGCACCGCGCGGCACGGCAGATCAGAGATCGGCATGAGGGGCGATTCCCGGAGCGCTATCAGGAGGTGCTGGCCCTTCCCGGCGTCGGGCGCTCCACTGCCGGCGCGGTCCTCTCCCTGGCGCTGGATCAGCATCACGGCATCCTCGATGGCAATGTCAAAAGGGTGCTTGCGCGATGCTTTGCCGTGGCCGGGTGGCCCGGCGCCAGTGCGGTGCAGAACCACCTGTGGTCGCTCGTCGACCGTCTGACACCGGTACGTCGGGTGCGGGAGTACAATCAGGGGATGATGGATCTGGGTGCAGGCATATGCACCCGGCGTAGCCCGGATTGCTCCAACTGCCCGCTGGCGGCGTTGTGTCAGGCGCGGGCGCGGGATGCGGTCGCCTCTTACCCTGCAGCCAAGCCGAGCAAGGTGCTGCCGGTGCGTACCGTCCAGCTGTTGCTGATCCGCAACCCGAGGAGTGAGATTATGCTGGAGAGGCGCCCGCCCAGCGGTATCTGGGGAGGGCTGTGGAGCCTGCCGGAGTGTCCCGCGGAGATCTCCGCTATCGACTGGTGCCAGAGGCAATGGGATATCGATGGGACACTGCAGCGAACCTGGCCGCCCCGCCGTCATACCTTTACCCATTTTCATCTGGATATCGTACCCGTCGAGATATGCGTAAATAACATTACAACGCGTGTGATGGATGACGATGGCCGGGTCTGGTATAACATTGCGGATCCCGATGAGCGCGGGCTGGCAGCGCCGGTCCGGAGAATCATCGATGAATGGCGCAGTTGTGAAAAATCGACCGTCGCTCAGGCTGCATGCATGAATGGCGATCAACCGTGATCGAGCCGAATGGTTACCCTATTCGTTGCAACGACTGGATATGTCATCCGACAGGAGAGTGTGAATGAGCCGTACCGTGCACTGTGTGAAGTTGAACAAGGAAGCGGAAGGACTGGACCGTGCTCCCTATCCGGGAGAGCTGGGCAAGCGCATCTTTGAAAATGTCTCGAAAGAGGCCTGGCAGCAGTGGCTGCAGCAGCAGACCATATTGATCAACGAATACCGGCTTAGCCCAATCGATCCGAAGGCACGAAAGTACCTGGAGGAGCAGATGGAAAAATTCTTCTTCGGCGATGGTTCCGAAGTACCGGATGCCTTCAGCCCGCAAGTTACGCTTGACTAATACCCGCCGGATCGCTTTAATACGCCTCTCTTCACTGCGGCCAGGTAGCTCAGTCGGTAGAGCAGGGGACTGAAAATCCCCGTGTCGGCAGTTCGATTCTGTCCCTGGCCACCATGTATTTCAACGGCTTACGATTTTTTCGTAGGCCGTTTTTATTTTCCGCCCGGGTCAAAGAAATGCCTCGATCCGGCCGGCAGGACCACCCCCCATAATGAGTAACTCATGTTTGATATCGTCTCCAGGCACGCACCCCAGAACATAAAGAACGACCTTCTCTCCGGGCTGACGGTCGCCCTTGCGCTGGTTCCGGAGGCCGTTGCCTTTTCCTTCGTTGCCCATGTTGCGCCGCTGGTTGGCCTGTATGCGGCCTTCATCATGGGGCTGGTTGCGGCCATCGTCGGCGGGCGTCCCGGCATGATCACCGGGGCTACCGGCGCCATCGCCGTGGTCATCGTCGCCCTGGTGGTGCAACACGGTGTCGAGTATCTGTTCGCCGCGGTAATCCTGATGGGGCTGATTCAGGTTCTGTTCGGCCTGTTCAGGCTGGGGAAATTCATTCGCCTGGTCCCTCACCCGGTGTTTCTCGGCTTCGTCAACGGCCTGGCGCTGGTCATCTTTATCGCCCAGCTCGATCAGTTCAAGTTGAGGGATGGGAGTGGAAAGGTACTGGTCGATGCGGCGGGCAATACCCAGTGGGTGACCGGCGAGGCGCTGGCGATCATGCTGGCGCTGATTGCCTTGACCATGGCGATCATCCATTTTTTCCCCAGGCTCACCAAGGCAGTGCCCTCCACCTTGGTGGCGATCGTCGCCGGTACCGTGCTCACCCTGCTGCTTGGCCTGAACACCGCCACCGTCGGCGACCTGGCATCCATCGAGGGTAGTCTGCCCGCGTTTCATTTTCCCGAGGTGCCGTTTGACTTGCAGACGTTCAAGATCGTCCTGCCATACGCCGTCATCATGGCCCTGGTTGGCCTTATCGAAAGTCTGCTGACGCTGAATCTGGTGGATGAGTTGACGGAGACACGGGGGCGGCCCAATCGTGAATGCATCGGTCAGGGCGTGGCCAATGCCACCACCGGGCTGTTTGGCGGCATGGGGGGCTGTGCCATGGTCGGCCAGAGTATCATCAACATCAAATCCGGTGGCCGCGGACGTCTTTCCGGCATCGCCGCTGCACTGTTTCTGTTGTCCTTCATCCTGGTCGGCTCTTCTTTGATCGAGCGGATACCGATTGCGGTTCTGGTTGGCGTGATGTTCATGGTGGTGATCGGGACGTTCGAATGGTGCAGTTTCCGTCTGATCAAAAAGATACCGCCCGCAGATACCTTCATTGGCATCTCGGTGGCGGTGATCACGGTCTTCTTCGATCTGGCCATCGCCGTAATCATCGGCGTCGTACTGTCCGCGCTGGTATTTGCCTGGCAGCATGCGAAGCATATCAATGCCAGTACCAGGACGAACCGCATGGGCGGCAAGGTGTATGAGCTCAACGGGCCTCTGTTCTTCGCCTCGGTGCACCACTTCCAGGAAATCTTCGATCCGAAACAGGACCCGGACGACGTGGTGGTCGATTTCAAGAACTCCCGCGTGGCCGACCACTCGGCCATCGAGGCGATCGACAAACTGGCCGAGCGATATCTGAAAGAGGGTAAGCGTCTCCACCTGAAGCATCTGAGCCCGGAATGCCGCCAGCTGCTCAGAACGGCCGGTGACTTGGTAGAGGTAAACGTGGTGGAAGACCCGACCTATCACCTGGCGGTGGATAAAGAGGCATTTGAAGCGGTAGCCAAGAAATAGTTTTAATCTAAGAGAGGTCGGGCTCACGCCATTCTCAAGCAGTACCTATAGAAGATGTTTTATGGCGTGACTCCGCCGATGGCGATCGCCCCGGTCTGCCTCAGGTCCAGGGCGTCGCCCGCCATCTATGATTGCCAGAACGGCTTTTCCGCCTCCCGCAGGGCAGCGGCACGGCTGACGCCGATGTCCCTCAGCAGGTGGTCGTCCAGCCTGGCCAGTGTGCGCCGCTGCCTGTAGCGCTGCCAATAGAGCCGGAGCTGGCTGTGGATGGGTATCCAGTGCCATGCCGCCTGCCTGGTTTGAAGTCGTTGATAGTGTGCCGGCTGCAGAACATTGGTCGTCATGGTTCACCTCCAGATTTCGTTGCAGAAAATTTAGGCTGCTGGGGCGAAACCTTCCAATCGTTTATTGCGATGGCCGACCTCAGGAAATCGGATTGCCGGCTGACCAGCGATAGTGGCATAGTGCAGTTACGTCAATGGGTATCAGGCACCATGGAACTCTATCATCTACGCACTTTCACCACTGTCGCCGAGGAGGGAAATCTGACGCGGGCAGCAGAACGCCTGTTCACCAGTCAGCCGGCCATCAGTGCCCATATCAAGGCGCTGGAGAGCGAGTGGGAGTTGCGGCTGTTTCTGCGTACACCGAGAGGCATGCAGCTGACGCCGGAAGGCGAGGAGTTGTTGCCGCGGGCCAGGGAACTGCTGGCCGCGGCCCGGGCGTTGCAGGACGATGTGCGGGGGATGCGGGGGCAGGTGATAGGAAGCGCCCGTATCGGGGTGAATACGGATGGTGATTTTCTGCAGCTATCGGCGCTGTTGACGTGGCTCGCCGAGGCACACCCCCAGCTGGAACTGCGCTTCATTCAGGATGTTTCCGGCAATATCCTGGAAGACCTGCGGCACGGTGCCCTGGACTGTGGCTTCTTCTTCGGTGAAAACCCCTATCAGGAATTGACGGCGGTGGCGTTGGCGGAGATCCCGTTCGTAGTCTGTGCCCCCGCCGGCTGGAAGCAGCGGGTGGTCTCGGCGCCATGGGAAGAACTGGCGGCGATGTGCTGGATCTTTCCGGTTCCTGAGTGCCCCTATACCCAGATCTATGCGCGCCTGTTCAGCGACCAGGGCAGCCAGCCGAAAAAGGTCGCCTATGCCTCTTCCGAGCCGGCGATCGATTCCCTGGTAAAGGCTGGATCCGGACTGGCGGTGATCCGCGAAAGCTCGGCACTGGCCATGGAACGGGCGGGGGAGATCGTGATCTGGAAACAGAGCCGCTACTCCTTGCCGCTCAGCTTCGGTTTTCCTGCCCGGCGCACGGCCGATCCACTGGTGGCGGCGCTGTTGTCTGCCGTAAGGGAGATCTGGCCCGTGGATGATATCGCGCTGAGTGGCGCCCGCTGACAGCGCCGGTATAACCCCTGTTACTTCGATGCCGCCCCTTCCTTGCCCGTTTCCGGCAGGGACAGTCCGTTGTTACGCAATATACCGCGGATCTTCTTTGCCGTGCGTGCGAGCCGGCTCAGGTCCGCCAGGCCCGGCACCTCTCCGTCATCCAGCCGCTGGCTCCAGTCATCCAGTTCGTTGCGGAGAAATTCCAGCAACTTCATGCTGCAGCCATTGCAGTCGTCGCCACAGATATCGGTTTCAGGCAGATCCAGCGGGATTGCATCACGGATCTGCTGAATCAGATCACGCATTGCCTGGGATGTGTTCGGGGGGTGCGGCATATTTTTTTTATCAAAAGATCTTGACATACATTAGATATATCTTATATTAGATGACAATAAATTACTTATTGGAGCTGATGCCATGTACCAGATGCTGAAAGTAGATTGTGCCGAGTGGCGCGAAGTGGCCGAGATCTTTCCTTCGGAGATGGAAGTGATCATGGATATGATGATCGAGGCTGAATTCGAAGTCTGTCATTGATTTGTCGGAGAAGCCGATGAAGAGACCCGCTACGGCGGGTCTTTTCGTTTGTGTTACCATGCCGCGCCATGCAGCCTGTGATCTCTCTCATTGCCGCGATGGCCGACAACCGGGTGATTGGCCGTGATAATCGCCTTCCCTGGCGCCTGCCTGCCGACCTACAGCACTTCAAGGCGCTGACCGTAGGCAAGCCCATCGTGATGGGACGAAGGACCTGGGAATCACTCCCTGGTCTGTTGCCTGAACGACCCCATATCGTGCTGACCCGTAAGCCGGGCTACCAGGCGCCCGGTTGCCGCGTGGTCGGCAGTGTTGCCGAGGCGCTGGAGGCAGCCGGTGATGTCCCCGAGGTGATGATCGTCGGCGGTGCCGATCTGTATCGGCAGTTACTGCCTCAGGCCGGGCGCATGTACCTTACCCTTGTCCATACCGACGTGCCAGGCGACGCCTTTTTCCCCGCGTTCGATCAGCGGCAGTGGCAGGAGCGGGCGCGGGAGACACATGCGGCGGACGCACGCAATCCCTACGACTACACCTTTCTCACGCTGGAGCGGAAAGGCACTGTCTGAACCCGCCCGGCCGGTTCAGTCGTCGCCGCTGTCGTTTCAGGGTCTGCGCGCCCCCTGGCAGGGCAGTTGGAATAGCTTTGGCGCTTTGCGCCGGCGCAGCTTCACGGCCGTCAGACGCCCGCCCCACAGGCAGCCGCTGTCCAGCGCCCAGACATTGTCCGAATGGTGGTAGCCCAGGGTGGACCAGTGGCCGAACAGGATTCGGTCATCCCTGCTGGCCCGGCCCGGCACCTGGTACCAGGGGAGAAAGGGCGGAGGCTGACTCCCCGGCGCCCCTTTCTCATGCAGTTCCAGTCTGCCGCTGGGGTCGCAGAAGCGCATCCTGGTGAAGCAGTTGGTGATGAAGCGCCAGCGTGCCATGCCGTGCAGGTCGTCCGACCAGCGGGCCGGCTCGTTTCCATACATCTGCTGGAAGAAGTCCTGGTGCCCCGGTCCCTGCAGCACCTGCTCCACTTCCCGGGCCCTGGCCAGCGCGGTGGGAATGTCCCACTGCGGCGGCAGGCCGGCATGGATCATGGCGTAGCCACGCTTGCGGCTGTAGTGCATCAGGGGCCGGTGGCGCAGCCAGTACAGCAACTCATCCCTGTCCGGGGCCTGAAGGATCGGCTCCAGGGATTTGTCCTTCCCCCTGTGTTTCAGGTTGCCGGCGGAGATCGCCAGCAGGTGCAGGTCATGATTGCCCAGCACCATCACCGCCCGTCGCCCCAGGCCCTTGACGAAGCGCAGGGTCTGCAGGGAGTCGGGGCCGCGATTGACGATATCGCCTGCCAACCAAAGTTTGTCTTTCGCCGGGTCGAACCGTACCTGCTCCAGCAGTTGGCGCAATTCCCGGTAGCAACCCTGCACGTCACCGACTACGTAGACTGACATACCCTGGTACTCATGTGGTTGCTTTCAGCGTGAGCCGTTGCAGCTGCCGGTCATGAACCCGGCCGAGAAGCAGCTGGGCGGCGAGCGCCCCGATCAGTGCCAGGAACATATCCCACTGGGTGTCCCAGGAGTCGCCCTGGGTGCCAAGGAAGGCGGACGCCGCCTCCTCACTGAGCAGTGCGATCCACCACTCGATCATCTCGTAGAAAGCGGAGAAGGCGAGGCAGATGCTGGTGACGATCAGGAACAGCCAGCCACCCGGTTGCAGGGGAGAGCAGCGCAGCAGGATCTCACGGGCAATGATGGCTGGTACGAACCCCTGGGCCAGATGGCCGATCCGGTCGTAATGGTTGCGGCTCAGGTCGTAGGCGTCACGTACCCAGTTGCCGAGTGGCACCTCTGCATAGGTGTAATAGCCGCCGACGATCAGGATCAGGGCGTGCAGTGCCAGCAGCCGGTAGAGCAGCGGGGTGAGGGGGAAGCGACGACCGCTTGCCAGCAGCAGCGCAATGCCGATCATTACCGGCAGGGTCTCCAGCAGCCAGGTAAAGCGGTCCGCCACCGGATCGATGCCGCTGGCGATCAACAGCAGGGTCACGGCAGCGAGCAGGAACCAGGGCTCACGGGCGGCGTAGGAGGTCATGCTCAGTGGAGCGCACCCGGGATGGCGAGTGTGAAGGGAGGGATCGGGGTGTCGAAGTGGTCCCCCTGTTCACTGCGCATCTGGTAGCTGCCGTGCATGCTGCCCACCGGGGTCTCCAGGGTGGTGCCGCTGGTGTAACTGAACTGTTCGCCAGGGCGCAGGAATGGCTTTTCGCCCACCACGCCCTCGCCGGTCACCTCCTGTACCTTGCCGTTGGCGTCGGTAATCACCCAGTGCCGATTGAGCAGCCGGGCCGCCACCGTGCCATTGTTGTGGATGGTGATGGTGTAGGCGAAGACATAATGTCCCTGCTCTGGCATCGACTGGGACTCGATATAACGGGTGGTTACGTCGATGTCTATTTTGTGCATAGTAAGATGGGTCTGGTAAGGCGATCGTTGGATGGGGTAAAGAAAGGTAACGACAGGCGTGGTGAAAAGCAAGCCAGACAGGGGCTAAGCATCGGCTGGCTGCAGCCGCTATCTATCAGGAATAGAGATCCAAAGGGGGATATGTCAATGCGTCATCTTGTTTCTGCGCTGCTGTTGTTCGTTTCACTGGCCGTGGCGGCGGAAGCGCTGCCCCAGGCCTTGCTGGCGGCGGTCAGCGCCGGCCAGTTGCAGCGGCTGCAGGATCTGATCGATCAGGGTGCAGACGTGAATGCGAAGAATGCCGCAGGACGGCCTGCGCTGTTGCTGGCGGCATTCAACGGCAACCTCCGTACCCTGCGGTTGCTGCTCGCAGCGGGGGCCGATGTCAATGCCCAGGACGGCCAGGGCAACAGCGCTTTGATGGAGGCCGCCGCGTTTGGCCATGGCGATATCGTCTCCCTGTTGATTCTCTCCGGGGCGGATGTGAACCTGAAGAACAACGCCGGTGTAAGCGCGCTCAAGCGTGCCACGTTGGCCGGTCAGACACAGATCGCCAAGCAGTTGCAGGATGCCGGGGCGACCGATGAGGCGCAGGAAGAGAAGTAACTCTGCCATATATACCGGCGATGGCCATCCCCGGCCTGTGCCATCCTGTAGTAGAATCCCCCGCTTTAAATATCCCGCAAGGTTGAAAACCAATGAGTGACAAGGTGCGCGTGGGCGTGGTTGGGGTTGGCTATCTGGGGCGCTTTCATGCGCTGATCTATTCTCGTATGCCGCAGGTCGAGCTGGTGGGGGTGGTGGACAGCAACCCGGAGACCGCGCAACGGGTGGCGGAAGAGAGTGGCAGCCGGGCCTATGCCAGCAGTGAGCAGCTGCAGGGAGAGGTGGATGCCGTGAGCATCGTGGTGCCGACCACGGCCCATCTGCAACAGGCCCGTGGCCTGCTGCAGGCGGGCGTGCATATGCTGATGGAAAAGCCCATCGCCTCAACGGTGGAAGAGGGGCGCGAGATCGTTCGCCTGGCCGAGGAGGCGGGTGTGATTCTGCAAGTGGGGCACCTGGAGCGCTTCAATGCCGGAGTGATGGCACTGGCCAGGCGGATCTCCCGGCCCCGTTTCATCGAGGCACATCGCATGAGCAGTTTCGTTGCCCGCGCCACCGATGTGGACGTGGTGTCCGATCTGATGATTCACGATATCGATATCATCCTCTCCCTGGTGAAGTCCGAGATCACAGCCATTTCTGCGGTGGGCACCCCGGTGCTCACCCGGCATGTGGATATCGCCAACGCCCGTCTGGAGTTTGCCAATGGTACGGTGGCCAATGTGATTGCCAGCCGGGTCTCGGACAAGACCACCAGACGCATTCGGGTGTTCGAGGAGAACCGTTATGAATCCCTGGATTTCGTCAAGCAGTGCATCGACACGGCCTATCCCAGACCCCGTCCCGATGCAGAGTGGCCGGAAGTGGTGACGGAACGGCTGGAGATCGAGCCGGTGAAGCCGCTGGATGCGGAATTGGAGGCCTTCATCGACAGTGTTCGCAGCGGCAAGCAGCCACTGGTGGATGGCCGGGTCGGGCTGAAGGCGCTGGAAGTGGCGCAGCAGGTGAAGGCGGAGATTCTGGCGCGCTTATAATCGTTTTTGAACACCAGGGGGCATCCGCTCGACCCCGGTTAATTCGCCAGTTCCCAGGCGGTTTCGATGGCCGCCAGCAGGCTGCCCATGGTAGCGTTTCCGGTGCCGGCCAGGTCCAGTGCGGTACCGTGGTCCACCGAGGTGCGGATGATCGGCAGGCCCAGGGTGATGTTCACCGCATGGCCGAAGCCCAGATGCTTCAGCACCGGCAGCCCCTGGTCGTGATACATGGCCAGCACTGCGTCCGCCTGCTCCAGGTAGCGGGGGGTGAACAGGGTGTCGGCTGGCAGTGGCCCTGTCAGGTCGATGCCCTGCGCCCGCAGTGTCTGCAGCACCGGTTCGATGATGTCGATCTCCTCGTGCCCCAGGTGACCGCCTTCGCCGGCATGCGGGTTGAGGCCGCAGACCAGGATGCGGGGCCTGGGCAGGCCGAAGCGGTTGAGCAGATCCTGCTGCAGGATCTCGATCACCTGGGTCAGCAGCGCTTTGTCGATGGCGTCACTCACCTCCCGCAGGGGCAGATGGGTGGTGGCCAGGGCCACGCGCAGACCGGGGCAGGCCAGCATCATCACCGGCTTGCCGCCGGTGAGGCCGGCCAGAAACTCGGTGTGGCCGGTGAAGGGTATCCCGGCATCGTTGATCACGCCTTTGTGCACCGGGCCGGTGACCAGTGCGGCGAATTCTCCCGCCTGGCAGCCGGTGACGGCCCGGTGTAGCGTCTCCAGCACATAACGGGCGTTGGCCGGGTCGAGCCGCCCGGCCTCTGCGGCCGCGCTCAGGGGGACCGGCAGGACGCTGATTTCTCCCGCCCGCCGGCTGACATCAGGCTGCTCGGGGTTGAAATCCTGGATCTGCAGGGGCAGGCCAAGTTGCTCGGCCCGTGCCTGCAGCAACAACGGGTCACAAATGGTCACCATTGGCCGCTCTCTGACCTGCTGGGCCAGTTGCACCACCAGGTCAGGGCCGATGCCGGCAGGCTCTCCCGGTGTGAGAACGAGGGGGGGATTATTCATCATCCAGCTTCTTCACGATATAGGCCTCGTCACGCAGGCGACGTAGGAACAGCTCGCGCTCTTCCTGGAACTTGCGTTCGCGGATCGCCTTGCGGGCCTCCGCCTTTTGCACTTCTTCAGTGCTGTCGTGTTGGCGCCGCTCCAGGACCTGGGCAATGTGCCAGCCGAAGTCGGTACGGAATGGCTCGCTGATCTCCCCCGGCGCCAGGCTGGCGATCTCGGTTTCGAAGCTGGGTACCAGATCACCCGGCGTGACCCAGCCCAGATCGCCGCCTTCGATGGCGGAGCCCTTGTCATCTGAATTGGCTCGGGCCAGGGCGGCGAAGTCGTCGCCACCCTCGATACGCAGCTTGAGTTGCTGCAGGCGGCTGCGGGCGTCCTCTTCAGAGGTCACTTCATTGGTCTTGATCAGGATGTGGCGGACATGGGTCTGGTTGATGATGTGGCGGTCACCGCCTTTGTAATCCTCCACCTTGATGATGTGGTAACCACTGGATGTGTGGATCGGATCGCTGATGTCACCGCGCTCCATACTGCTTGCCTGTTCGGCGAACAAGGTGGGCAGTTCCTTGGTCTTGCGCCAGCCCAGGTCACCGCCGGAGAGGGCTTGCTGACCGTCCGATTCGGCCATTGCCGCGGCGGCGAAGTCCCGCCCGGCGCGCAGTTCTTCGACCAGGCGTTGGGCCTTTTCCCGCGCCGCCTGCAATTCATCGGCGGAGGCTCCCTCGGGCGTGGCGATGAGGATGTGACGCAGGCGATAGGCGGCGCGCCCCTTGATCTTGTTGCCCTGATGGGCCAGGAAGACCTTCACCTCCTGGTCGGTCACCTTGATCCGCTGCAGCACCTCTTTCTGCAATAACTGCTGGATGATGATCTGCTGGCGAATGCCCTCCCGGTAATGGCGGAAGCTGATGCCGCCATCCTGCAATACCTGGCGAAACTGGGACATGGTCAGGCCCGCGTTGCGGGCAATGTTGCCGATGGCCTGGGCCAGGATGTCCTCGCCCACCTGGATACCGCTGCGGGCAGCAGCGGCCAGCTGCAGCTTTTTCATGATCAGGCGGTCCATGACCTGTCGCTGCAGTACGTCGTCAGGGGGGATCGGCGCCCCCTTTTCCTGCAGCTTGGCTTTGATGGTGGTGATCTCCGCATCCAGCTCACTGCGCATGATCACGTCTTCATCGACGATGGCAACGATCTTGTCCAGGGGTTCTACCTCTGCTGCAGGGATGGATGCGGGAAGCAGGAGCCACAGCAGCAGCAATGGGATCAATCTGTCAAATGGGATGGTCATCGTATGTCACACCAATCTCTGTAAGTTGGCTTGGGATATCGGGTCTGTTTCCGCGGCGTGGTATGGATCGGGGAGCGTCTCACTCTGCGCGATAGCCGCGAATGCTTTTTTCCAACAGGTCATCGATCCGGTCACCGATACTGGTCAATCCCTTGAGTTCGAATTGCAGATAAATGGCGTCTTTTGGCTCGTTGTCTATATTGGTCTGCAGGCGTTGAGCGGCCAGCCTGACACGCCAGCAGCAGGCGTCATACTCGATTCCGGCCAACGCCTCCATGGTGCTGCTGTAGAGGGTGGAATAGAGCCAGCGGCCAACCAGGCTGACCTGGTGGTTGATGGGCCATTTGCCTGAAAGGTCGGTCTGCTCCACGCTGCCGTCGGTGAAGCGGTAGCTGAAGCTGGCGATGCGTTGTTGCCGGTCTCTGTAGAGCAGGGAGAATGCACTCTTCTCCACTTTGCCGCTGCCATTGTGGGGGTTCCACTGGATGCTCGCCCGAGTGCGCCAGTCGCGCCCCATGCGCGCAGCCATTTCCGCCACCATTGGCGAGCTGCTGGTGGTGGCAGGGCTTGCGCTGCCCAGGGTGACGTCGCGGTCACGGAAATAGTAGATCTGGCCGATGCTGACACGGAACAGCTCTATGCCGCTCAAGTCGCTCAGAGTACGGCTGGTCAGGGCGGCGGTGAGCTGGTTGGCATCACCCACCCGGTCACCACCAGTGAAGCGGTTTTCCCGGAACAGATTGGCAAAGCTGAAATCACGGGTTGCGCTGTCGAAGTCGGGCAGCTCACTCTGATCCTGATAGGGGGTCAGCAGGTAGAACAGGCGTGGCTCCAGGGTCTGGGTGAGGGCGGTATCGAACCAGTTGGTGCTACGTTCGAAGAACAGACCGCTGTCCAGGCTGAAGGTTCCGGTGACCCGGTCCGGACGGTCAGTCAGCCCCGCAGCCTGGTTGTTCAGCAGATACTTGGTATAGCGCAAGCTGGCCTTGGGGGTGATGAAGCCCCAAGGGCGGGTGACCGGCAGGCGGATGCCGGGTTCCAGGTCGAAGCGGCTGCCTGTCACCTTGCTGTCGCTGTTATGGTCGAAGTAGACGTATTCCGCACGGGCGAAGTAGTCCAGTCCAAATGGCTGGCGCCGTTTGTCCAGGCTGAACAGCAGCTGCGGCAGGCGGCTGTAGGGGCGGTCCACCTCCTGGATGCTGTCGTCGATGGTCTGGAAGTACTGGGTGCGACCGAGGAAGCTCCAGCCCTCCCCCCGGTAGCGGATGTCGCCCCGCCGTTCCAGGTGGCGGGCGCTGGTCACCGACAGGCTTTGCCCCATGTCATCCAGGTAATCCTTGTCCGAGACATAGTTGGCATTGATGTCGAACGACCAGCGACGGGCCGGGTTGCCGCTGGCCTGATAGGAGAAGGCGCCACGGGTGCCGTTGATATTGTCCGCCACCTCCTGGTCGTCGGGTATGATTTCGGCGCGGATCTCGCCCTTGTGGTTCTGCTGCAGGTAGCGGAACTCTCCACCCAGCAGCAATCCGCGTTTGCTCATCAAGCGGGTGGTGAGGGTCGCATCCATATTCGGGGCGATATTGAAATAGTAGGGTATGGAGAGATCCGTTCCCGTGCGGTCGCCGGTGCCGAAGGAGGGGAGGAGAAAACCCGATTTACGCCGGTCATCGATGGGAAAGGTGGCGTAGGGGATGTAGGCGAAAGGGATGCCTTTGAAGCGCAGCTTCGCGTGACGGGCGGTGCCGATGCCGCTCTCCCGGTCGATCTCCAGCTGCTCCGCTTCCAGTTGCCAGGCGTCATTGCCGGGTTGGCAGGTAGAGTAGGTGATGTTCTCGAACTGGGTCACCTGGGGGCTCTCGATATGGGCGCTGCCTGCACTGCCGCGTGCGCCGCGATCGGTCAGTCGATACTCCACCTGGGTCAGGTCGCCCTGATCCTTGGCCAGTTCGAAATGGGCGCTCGCTGCGCTCAGCCGTAGCAGAGGCTGCTCGAAATAGACGTTGCCCACGGCATCCAGCTGCTCTGTGTTCGGGGCATACTGGATCTGTTCCGCTTCCAGCATGCGCTTGCCCTGCCGCACGGCCACGGCGCCCTCGAACGCCACCGCATCGTCTCGCAGTTGCAGCACGCTGCCGTCGGCCTCTACCAGCATCAGTTCCGCCGGTGCCGGCTGGAAGCTGAGCGGAGCCGCCTGCTTCCAGGGATAGCACTGTGCCCAGTCCAGGTTGCGGTCGATGTTGGCGTCTGCGATCAGTGCCAAGGCGTCGCTGTCACTGGTGGCCTGCCCGTCTGTCGTGTCGCTGGCTGTGGCGGTCGGTGGTTCGGCGTCGGCCGGCGGGATGGACGGCTGCGCCGTAGCCGGTTTGCTGCTGGCCGGGGATGTGGTGTCGGCCGCCTCAGTGGCGGTGCGGTCAATCGCCGTGGTGCTGGTGGCGGGTTCGGTGTCGGCCGGCGGAATGGACGACTGCGCCGTAGTCGGTTTGCTGCTGGCCGGGGTGGTGGTGTCAGCCGTCTCTGTGTCGGAGCCGTCAACCACTGCGGCTGCGGTGGGGGATTCGGTCATTGGCCCGGCTGTCCCGGCGGCGGCCTGCTCGGAAACCGGGGCTGTCACCGTGGGTTCAGTGGTAGCCGCCGCCTCGGTCTCCACTGCACCCGCCGGGGCCGGTTCCTCCATGGTTGCCGCTTCGGCGGCCGTCTCGCTGGCAGCAGCCGGTGGTTCGACGGGGGCGGCCGCTGGTTGGGCGGCGGGTGCCATGACGGGCGCAGTCGGCTCTGCAGTCGCAGGCGGCGGCAGGGGTGTGGTTTCGGTTTCCAGTGGTGTGACCGTCACTGGAGGGGGCGTGGCTGCAGCAGGCTCCTCAGCCGGTTCCGGTGCCGTCTGCCGAAGCGGAGGCGTTCCCAGTGGATCACCGCTGCCGGCGCAGATCCATCCGCCATCCGCATCTGCCCGACAATCCCATCCGGCACTGGTTTCAGCGATAGGCAGCAGCGTAAGTGTGCTCAGAATCAGGGGCAGGGTCAGGCGCTTTCCGGGCACGTCAATCTCTCAGCAGTCAGCAGTCATGGGTTGTCAGGGGGATCCTGATCAGGCCAGCGCATTTCTTCCATAGCGATGGCAGGCGCGGCATAAAATCGCATAGAATCGCGCTTTCTTCAATGACTTCGGCACTGGTGACGGTAGATGACAGATCGATATGTTGAGTTGAATGAGTGGTTACGGGCGCAATTGGATCCGGCTGGGTATGACATCGAGCCGGCTTCCATCGACGCCAGCTTTCGTCGCTACTACCGCCTGCGGCTGCACGATGGCGGCAGCCTGATCGCCATGGATGCCCCGCCGGAGCAGGAGGATTGTCACGCCTTCGTCACCATCGCCCGGCAACTGCGGGCGCTGGGGCTGCACACGCCAAGGGTGGAGGCGGAGGAGTTGACGCGCGGTTTTCTGTTGTTGGAGGATCTGGGGGAGACCCATTACCTGGATGCGCTAGACGACGACTCGGTGGGGCGGCTCTACGGCGATGCCTTGGGGGCGCTGATGATCGTCCAGGCTTGTGGCCCGCGGGATGGCCTGCCCTTATACGATGAGGTGCTGCTGCGGCAGGAGATGGCGCTGTTTCCCCAATGGCTGCTCGATCGGCACCTGGGCGTCCGGTTGGATGCGGCGGAGCAGGCGGTGCTGGATGAGGTGTTCCAGCTGCTGGTGGCGAATGCCCTCGAACAGCCCCGGGTCTGTGTATTGCGGGACTTCCATTCCCGTAACCTGATGGTGACCAGCTCGCCCAATCCGGGTGTTCTCGATTTTCAGGATGCGGTCATCGGGCCGGTTACCTACGATCTGGTGTCTCTGCTGAAGGATTGTTATATCGCCTGGCCACGGGAACAGGTGAAGGGGTGGGTCGAGGGCTACTTCGAGTTGGCGCTGCAGTCAGGGGTGTTGCAGGAAGAGCATGAGCCCCGGTTCCTGCGCTGGTTCGATCTGATGGGGGTGCAGCGGCAGCTGAAGGCGGCGGGTATCTTTGCCCGGCTGAACGAGCGCGATGGTAAGCCCGGCTACTTGAAGGATATTCCAAGGACACTCGATTATATCCTTCAACTTGAAGTGGAGTATCCTGAGCTTACTGGATTGATCAATCTCATTCGCCGCTATGTTTCTGGTGTAAGATGAAGGTGGAAAAGAGGCTGAATATGGCTAATGGTCGAAGGGAGAAGAGGATAATTGTGTGTAGAAAAGGCTAGTGTCAGCTTTTTTTACATTTCCTTGTTGGGCTGGATTGCCTGGTAATGCAGAATTTACCTTTAACTGTTTGAAATATAGGTCGCTAAAGAGCATATTCGTGGATTAAGGCATGAAATTTGCGGTATTTCACTAAAGCAATACAAAGCGGGTTCTTTACTAGGTTGCATTGGTTGAACTCCTGGAATCTAGAGTGGCCGGGCGTAGCTAGAGGTTTATCTGATAATGAGCACAAGATCTAAGAACAAAAATGGTGTGAGTGCGCAAAAACACCCGCCTGCAGTCAATGAGTCGCGTAGAAAGCTCGCCAAGGCAGGCCTGCTGGCGCCGCCCGTGTTGCTGACCGTTGCGGCGCGGCCAGCATTTGCAGTGCCTTGTCTTTCCAACGTTTTGTCTGGAAACCTGTCGTCACCTGGCGGGGGGCAGTGCGTGTTGGGGCTGAGTCCGGGCTACTACAAAGGGCATCCTGAAGAGTGGCAGGGGTCGGTCAATGGCGTTCAGATCAAGGCGGATATGAAGCAGGACTCTGGTGGAAATTGGGTTTACCCAAGCAATTGCCAGGAATGCCAGGGCACTTCCTGGGGGTGCTCTGGTGGCACGCCCTTCAATAGTGTGTTCGGTGGCACTGATACGCGCTCCATGTTCGAAGTGATTTGCGATGATTCAGGATCTGATGCATTTCACATCATTGCCGCGCTGCTTAATGCACTCCTTGTGCCTGGCTACGTACTCACCGTTGAGCAGGTGCTCAAGTTGTGGAATGGCGACTATAGTGCGTATATCAGCAATATGAGTGACTTTTTAGACCAGACGTGGACCTGAACCTGAAGCGGGTTCTATTTGCTGTATGAGTCTCTCTGCCTGTGCGTCTGCCTCATGCTCTTTGATAATTGCCTTGTGCACCAAGTGAGGGATCAATAGTCTCATGGGCATGCGCAGGTAATGGGCACGCAGGTAGAGTAACCAGCGGGAGACGCTGCTTGACGGCATGTTGCAGGATGGGTGGTCAGGCGGCAGTGCCCTTTGCAACAGATAATCCATGCCTCTGCTGGCAGCCTTGCCAGGGGATGCTGCCCTTACCTGTTTTTTCACTGCTTCCGGAATGGGTGTGTCGAGCATCAGTTCCGTAAATCTCAATGCGTAGTAGAGTGGACGTGTGAGTTCCAGTTCTTCAGCGCGCCCCCATAGTCCCTCCCAGAATCCGGGCCGTCGGCCGAAGTGCCGCATCAGGCTGTCTAGATCAAGCAGGTCCCGGAGTCCGTTATTCAACTCCCCATCGTGAAATAGATGCGTCGCGCTGTGGAGTAGCATGTCCCTCTCATCCAGCCAGTAGAAGTCGGTATAATCCGGCGAATTCACAGCATGCTCGAAGAGCTTGTTTGGATCAGGATGGATACGTGCAGTCAGCGGGAGAATCGAGTGATGGATGTCGAGTATCGTTCGTCGTTTCCAATGCACCATTGGAGGTAGTTCGTGCATCCATTTACGATAATAGCGTTGATCATAGCGATTGGTATGGCTTGTTTGCCAGCCTTCCATCTTCAGTGTTTGCTCAACCTCGTCCAGGGCCCCCGAGGGAACCAGGATGTCGATATCATGAAACAGTCGACCATGGCTTAGAGGCAGGTCGGCAGCGATATAGGCGGCACCTTTCAACAGAATGACCGGCACTGCCAGTGGATACAGTGCCTGCTCCAGTAGCGATAATTCCCAATGTACGGCGTTGATTTGCCGTTCTACGAGGCGTATTGCGGAATCCAGGTGTAGTGCGGCCTTTTGCGGGATGATCGCGCTCAATCCCCGTTGCTGCAGAAGCAGTCCTAAACTGGCGAGGAGGCTCGCAGCTCTGGCCTGACGGATCAGCAGGTCCCACTGTTTCATGGACAGCCTTTCTATGGATGAAGGGTTGCGAAGGATGTCGATCAGCAGGTGGCTGTGGTTCATAGTACGCTACCGTTCGGCTATTAATTCATTCATTGCTTCAACACCCTCTTCCAATTTGGAATAGGAAAACCCATAGGCCGGGCAGCGGGTGACGAGGCGTTCCAGCGTTTTGAAGCCGGGGGTCCCGAGAATGTGGAAGTTGAAGGCGTTCTCCACCATGTCCGTCAGTGTAAAGGCCTCGTTGCGTCGATCGAGTTGGGGTTCGGCGCTGGCTTCATACTTCGGGAAAATGATGTGCACGGGATGTGCCCGCCGCATACTGTGGGCGATGCTATCGTCGGGAGGTCGCATATGTGCGACTGTTCCTTTTGCTGTATCTTTTGCCGTCGGGCCAATGATCGCATCATTCGAAAGTGCTTGAATTAACGGGATCGATTCATTTTTCAGGCTTATCGGCCGGGGAATGGGAATGATCTGTAGTGTATCCGGGTCGATCAGTGCCATTTCATCGGAGAGAAGGCGCCAGCCGCTTTGTACCAGGGCAGCGCACAGAGTGCTTTTTCCAGAGCCTGGGCTTCCCGGGAGAATGATGGCCTGATCTTCTCTTGCCACCACCGCGGCATGTACGATCAGATACTGATGGGCTTGTGTTGCTATGCACCAGTTGAGCCCCCATTCGAACAAGGCGAAGGCCTGACTGTAAGGGAGGGGTTTGAATGGAGCAAAACCATCGATGGCGAAAGTCGCCTGTGGCCTGATCCATCGGCGCATCCCTGTTGGTTTTTCTATTGATATGTGAAAGTCGCAGAATTGTGGGTCAGGTTCTCCACGATAGTCTCCGTAGAGTAGGTCGATATACCGGGCAACGTTATCCAGTCTTGATCTCAGTGCCACGGAAAACGGGCCGATTTCGATTTGGACGCCATCACCACGCAGGCACGCTTTCAGCGTTTTGTATTTCATCTCTGAGATGATCATTGCAATTTTGGCCTGATGAGGCCGGGCTTCTCTAGCGAGATCAGGTGCTGATAGATCATGCTGATCCATTCGTCATCCAGTTCGAAGCCAAAACTCTTGGCTGCTGCTTCCGCGAGCTGGTGGGTGGACGATTCATGGTTGATGATGGTCTTTAGTAAAAATTCTCCGAGCTGATTCACGATGATGGTGTCCCCGGAGGCCGCATGAAACAATACGCTTTCTTCAGAATTTTCCCAGCTGGCCCAGTGGAAGCATTCGGGCAAAAGGGCTTGCCAGGTAATGTCGGAAGAACTATTCATCGGGGTATGTTTATTATTTTTGCGTCGATTCGTGTGATGGATGGTTATTAGCGTTCGTTTGTACTCTGCTCACCCCCCATATTTGCTCTGCATACTCGCTGACTGTACGGTCGCTGGAGAAGTGCCACATGCGTGCGGTGTTGATGATGGCACTGCGGTACCAGGCGTCCGGATTGCGATACAGCTGCTCCATGCGGGCATCACACTCCAGATAGGCGCGGTAGTCCGCCAGCAGCATGAAGGGGTCACCGCCGCCGTTCAGCAGGCTGTCGACGATGGGGCGATAGCGCTCCGGCTCTTCCGGTGAGAAGTAGCCGTTGCCGATCTGATCGATCACCTGGCGCAGCTCCGCGTCCTGCTGATAGTAGAGGTGCGGGGCATAGCCGCGGTGCTTCTCCTCGGCCACCTCCTGGGCGGTGAGGCCGAAGGTGAATATGTTCTCCGCCCCAACCTGCTCTCTAATCTCGATATTGGCACCGTCCAGGGTGCCCATGGTGATGGCGCCGTTCAATGCAAGTTTCATGTTGCCGGTGCCTGAGGCCTCCATCCCGGCGGTGGAGATCTGCTGAGAAAGGTCGGCGGCGGGGATGATGTCGCCGGCAGTGGAGACGTCGTAATTGGGGATGAACAGCAGCTTCAGGCGGCCGGCCACCGCCGGGTCGTTGTCGATGATGGCGGCCACATCGTTGATCAGGCGAATGATCAGTTTCGCCATGAAATAGCCGGGTGCCGCCTTGCCGCCGATCAGCACGGTGCGCGGCACCAGTTCGATAGTCGGATCGGTGGTGATGCGGTTGTAGAGGGTGATCACACGGAACAGATTCAGCAGCTGGCGTTTGTATTCGTGGATCCGCTTCACCTGTACATCGAACAGGCTGTTCGGGTCGATGGTCTGGCCCAGGTGCTGTCCCACCAGCCGGGCCAGGCGCTCCTTGTTGGCCTGTTTGGCGCTGGCGAATGCAGCGCGGAAGGACGGGTCGTCGGCCAGCGGCAGCAGTTTCTCCAGCTGCCTCAGGTCGCGGATCCAGTCACTGCCGATCTCTTTGCAGATCAGCGCCGCCAATTCCGGATTGGACTGGTGCAGCCAGCGCCGGGGGGTGATGCCGTTGGTGATGTTGATGATCTTTTCCGGGTAGAAGCGGTCGAAATCATGGAATGTCTGTGCCTTGAGCAGCTGGGTGTGCAGGGCAGAGACACCATTCACCTTGTGGCTGCCGATGATCGCCAGGTGGGCCATGCGAATGCGCCGACCGTTCTCCTCGTCGATGATGGACATGCGGCGCAGGAGGTCGTCATCCCCTGGATGCTGATTCGACACCTGGAGCAGAAAGCGCCGGTTGATCTCGTAGATGATCTGCATATGACGTGGCAGCAGGCGTTCGAACAGGCCCACCGGCCAGGTCTCCAGGGCCTCCGGCAACAGGGTGTGATTGGTGTAGCTGAAGGTGCGGGTGGTGATCTGCCAGGCGGGCTGCCACTCCAGCAGGTGCTGGTCCAGCAGGATGCGCATCAGCTCGGGGATGGCCACCGCCGGATGGGTGTCGTTGAGCTGGATCGCCACCTGCTCCGGCAGCTGATGCAGATCCGGGTGATCCAGCTGGAAGCGGCGCAGGATGTCCTGCAGGGAGGCGCTGACGAAGAAATACTGCTGGCGCAGTCGCAGCTCCTGATTCTCCTGGCTGCGGTCATCCGGGTACAGCACCTTGGACAGGTTCTCCGACAGGGTCTTGTGTTCCACCGCCTTGATGTAGTTGCCTTCGTTGAAGCAGGCGAGATCGAATTCATGGCTCGCCTTGGCCGTCCACAGGCGCAGGTTGTTGACCGTGTCCGTGCGATAGCCGGGGATCGGAGTGTCGAACGCCATGGCGAGGACCTCTTCGCCATCCACCCACTCGTATTGTCTGCGCCCCGGGGTCTCCGGGCAGGGGCACTCCAGTACTCTGCCGCCAAAACGGATGTGATAGACCACCTCGGGGCGGGGGAACTCCCATGGGTTGCCGGATTCCAGCCAGCTCTCCGGCAGCTCGATCTGTTGTCCATCCTGGATCTGCTGACGGAACATGCCATATTCATAGCGGATACCGTAGCCCGTACCGGGCAGATTCAGGGTGGCGATGGAGTCCAGGATGCAGGCTGCCAGCCGGCCCAGTCCGCCATTGCCGAGGGCGGCATCGTGCTCCAGCTCCTGCAGCGCCTCCAGATCCAGCCCCATGCGCTGAAGCGCCAGGGCGGCGTTGTCATGAAAGCCCAGGTTGAGCAGGGCGTTGTTCAGACTGCGGCCGATAAGAAACTCCAGTGACAGGTAATAGACCCGCTTGCTGCCTTGGCGATAGTAGTTGCGATGGGTCTCCATCCAGCGCTCGATGAGACGGTCACGGACGCTGTAGGAGAGCGCCTGCAACCAGTCACGGTCGACTGCGGTGTAGGGGTCCTTGCCGATGGTGTAGACCAGGCGGTTGTTGAGCGAATGCTGAATGTCTTCCGGCTCGATGCCGAGGTAATCGTGCTCGAAGATGTCGTAGTTGATATCGCTCATAGGCGGCGGGTGTCCCTTCTCTTTTTGTGTCGACCGTAGGAGCGGCCCCCCGCCGCGAATGACACTGCACTTGATTCGCGGCGGGGGGCCGTTCCTACGGACTAAATCGGCCGCGGTAGGTGAATAGTTTAGGTCTGTTCCCGTGCCACTGCCCGATAGCCGATATCGGTGCGGAAATAGACGCCGTCCCAGTGGATGCTGCGGGCCAGCTCGTAGGCCGCTGCCTGTGCCTCGGCTACGGTGTCGCCCAGGGCGGTGGCGCAGAGCACCCGGCCGCCGGCGGTGACCACCTCACCGGCCTCGTTCAGGGCGGTGCCGGCATGGAACAGCTTGCGCCCGGGCAGCTCCTGCTGTGGCAGGCCTTCGATCACATCCCCCTTGCGGTAGCTGTCAGGGTAGCCGCCGGCGGCCAATACCACGCCGAGGGCGGCGCGGGGGTCCCAGACAGTCTGCTCCTGATCCAGCTTGCCGTCCAGGGCGGCAAGGCAGTGGGCCACCAGGTCCGACTGCATGCGCAGCATGATGGGTTGGGTCTCGGGGTCACCGAAGCGGCAGTTGTATTCCAGCACCTTCGGGGTGCCGTCGGCGTCGATCATCACCCCGGCATAGAGGAAGCCGGTGTAGGGGTGGCCCTCGCTGGCCATGCCGGCGATGGTGGGGCGGATAACCTCCTGCATGATCCGTTCGTGCATCTCCGGGGTGACCACCGGTGCCGGTGAATAGGCGCCCATGCCGCCAGTGTTGGGGCCCTGGTCGCCATCGTCCCGCGCCTTGTGATCCTGGGAGCTGGCCATCGGCAGGATGTTTTTGCCGTCGGCCATGACGATGAAGCTGGCCTCCTCGCCGATCAGGAACTCTTCGATCACCACCCGGTGGCCGGCGTTGCCGAAGCGGTTGCCGGCAAGCATGTCCTTCACCGCGGCCTCGGCCGTCGCCATGTCATGGGCCAGGATCACCCCTTTGCCTGCGGCCAGACCATCGGCCTTGATGACGATGGGCACTCCCACCTGGTGCAGGTACTCCAGCGCCGGCTGCAGCTCGGTAAAGTTGCCATAGGCGGCGGTGGGTATCTCGTGACGGGCCAGAAAGTCCTTGGTGAAGGCCTTTGAGCCCTCAAGTTGGGCCGCGCCCCTGGTCGGCCCGAAGCACTTCAGGCCGGCGGCGGTGAAGTCGTTCACCAGACCCGCCACCAGTGGTGCCTCCGGGCCGACGATGGTCAGGCCGATATCGTTCTGCATGGCGAATTTGAGCAGGCCCTTGTGGTCGTCCACACCGATATCCACGTTTTCCAGATCGGGCTCGAGGGCGGTGCCGGCATTGCCTGGCGCCACGTAGACCTTGTCAGCCAGCGGGGATTGGGCCGCCTTCCAGGCCAGGGCATGTTCGCGTCCGCCGCTGCCGATGATGAGGATATTCATTTTATAGGATGCCTCGGGTAAGAAAATTGCGTAGAGCTGATTTTAGCCGTGATTTACCGCATGTGAAGGAGATTTTTCCCGGCCGGGTCGGCGTGTGGCCCTTCTGCGGGTGGCGTGGGGCTAGCGATGGGCGGTGACACCGCGCGTGCTGCGCTCGAAGAAATGGATGATCTGCTCCACTTCGGGTATCTGTGGCTGGCTTTTCAACAGTGCCAGGGCTTGGCCGATGTTCAGACCGGACTGGTAGAGGGTGTGGTAGGCGCGCTTGATCGCCAGCCGGGTGGCAGCGGGAAAGCCGGCCCGGCGCAGGCCGATACTGTTGAGGCCGACGATGCGGGCCGGGTTGCCGTCGCCGGTGGTATAGGGCGGGATGTCTTTCACGACCTTGGCGCAGCCGGCGATCATCACCCGCTCCCCGATGTAGGTGAACTGATGGATGGCGGCCACACCGGAGATGAAGACGTGGTTGGCGATGGTGACGTGACCGGCCAGTACGGTGCCGTGCCCGAGAATGTTGTGGTCGCCCAGGATGCAGTCGTGACCGACATGGAAATTGCCCATGAAATAGTTGTCGCTGCCAATGATGGTGCCGGCCTCGGTCTTCACCCCGCGGCTGATGTTCACCCCCTCCTTGAACTGGTTACGGTCGCCGATCTGCAGCGGCCTGCTGTTGTCCGGGGTGAAGGTGAGATCCTGGGGTTCGCAGCCCAGCATGGCGCCGTGGCAGACCCGGTTGTCGCGGCCCATGCGGGTGCCGCGGAAGATGCGCACGCCGCTCTCGATGCGGCAGCCCTCGCCGATTGTGACGTCACCCTCGATGATGCAGAAGGGGCCGACCGTGACTGATGGATGGAGTTCGGCGTCCTCGTCGATGAGGGCGGTGGGGTGGATGTTGTTTTTCAAGGTTATGGCTGGGTTAACGAGAAAAGCAGGGACCATATACGGGGTCACGCCATTATACCGGGTCGGAGTCACGCCATCTGCCAGCAGTAGCAGCAGAAGATGTGTTTATGGCGTGACCCCGACCCCTGCGTGGCTGCCCCGCTTTGGCTCCTAGTGCCTGAAATGCCGCATGCCGGTGAAGACCATGGCGATGTCGTGCTCGTCGGCGGCGGCGATCACCTCCTCGTCGCGCATCGATCCGCCGGGCTGGATGACGGCACGGATGCCCACCGAGGCGGCGTTGTCGAGGCCGTCGCGGAACGGGAAGAAGGCGTCCGAGGCCATCACCGATCCAGGCACTTCCAGCCCTGCCTGCTCGGCCTTGATGCCGGCGATGCGGGCCGAGTTGACCCGGCTCATCTGGCCGGCGCCGACGCCGATGGTCATACGGTCGCGGCCATAGACGATGGCATTGGATTTGACGAACTTGGCCACCCGCCAGGTGAACATCAGGTCCTCCATCTCCTGCTCGGTGGGGGCGCGTTTGGTCACCACCTTCAGTTGCTGGGTCAGTTGCAGGTCGGCGTCCTGCACCAGCAGCCCGCCGTTGACCCGTTTGAAGTCGAGGCGATGGATCGCTTCCGCCGCCCATTCACCGCACTCCAGCAGGCGCACGTTCTTCTTGGCGCTGACCACTTCCTGGGCGGCTTCGGAGATGGTCGGGGCGATGATCACCTCGACGAACTGCCGGTCGACGATGGCCTGGGCCGTTTCCGCATCCAGGGTTTGGTTGAAGGCGATGATGCCGCCGAAGGCGGATTCCGGGTCGGTGCTGTAGGCCCGGTCGTAGGCCTCCAGCAGGGAGCCGGCAGTGGCCACACCGCAGGGGTTGGCATGCTTGACGATGACGCAGCTGGGGCCCTCGCTGAACTGCTTCACGCACTCCAGGGCGGCGTCGGTATCACCGATATTGTTGTACGAGAGCTCCTTGCCCTGCAACTGACGGGCGGTGGCGATGCAGGCCTCGGGCTGCTCCCGCTCAATGAAGAAGGCCGCCTTCTGGTGCGGGTTCTCACCGTAACGCATGGTCTGCACCTGGCGAAACTGAAGATTGATGGTGCGTGGGAACTCGCTGGGCTCGGCATCCAGACGGCTGCCCAGGTAGTTGGCGATGGCGCCGTCGTAGGCTGCGGTGTGTTCGAACGTCTTCACCGCCAGGTCGAAGCGGGTGGCGGCGGTGACTGCGCCAGCATGCTCTTCCATCTCGTTCAGCACCCGCTGATAGTCGCTGGCGTCGACCACCACGGTGACGTCGGCATGGTTCTTCGCCGCGGCGCGCAGCATGGTGGGGCCGCCAATGTCGATGTTTTCGATGGCGGTGCCCAGGTCGCAGTCAGGATTGGCCACCGTCTGCTCGAACGGATAGAGGTTGACCACGATCATGTCGATGGGATCGATCCCGTTCTCCTGCATCACCAGGTCATCGGTACCGCGCCGGCCCAGGATGCCACCGTGAATCTTCGGATGCAGGGTCTTCACCCGGCCATCCATCATCTCCGGGAAGCCGGTATATTCCGAGACCTCGGTGACCGGCACGTCGTTCTCGGTCAGCAGGCGTGCGGTGCCGCCGGTGGAGAGGATCTCCACGCCCCGCTGGCTGAGGGCACGGGCAAAATCGACGATGCCGTTCTTGTCGGATACGCTGATCAGGGCTCTTTTGATGGCAGACATTGTGTGGTCTCTTCGGCTCTTGCCGGTTGTAGTTCCGGCGGGGTTGTCAGGATTGCGGATTCAGTCAAGGAGATAGCGGGACAGCTTCTTGCGCAGGGTGCTGCGGCTGATGCCCAGGATCTGCGCGGCACGGGTCTGGTTGCCCTGGCAGTGCTGCATCACGCTCTGTAGCAGGGGTTGCTCCACCTCGGCCAGAACCATCTGGTAGAGGTTGGCGGTGGCATGGCCATCGAGCTGTGTGAAATAGCTCTCCAACGCATCGCGCACGCACTCTCTCAGAGGCTCCTTCCGTTTCTCCCTCTCTACGCTGAAGGTGGCTATTTCGTGGTCGGTACCCTGCGCGGCCTGCGTGCTCATGCTGCCAGCTCCTTGTCGCTTTCCAGCCGGTCGAAAAACTCGTGAATGAGGCGGAGTTGTCCGTCGGCTGAGTCGATCTGATTGATTTTTTTTCTGAAAGCAGTGGCCCCCGGGTGAGCCCTGCTGTACCAGGCGATATGCTTGCGGGCGACGCGCACACCCTGGTGCTCTCCATAAAAACGATGGATGTTCTCCAGGTGACTGCACAGCAGATCCCGCACCCAGCGTGGTTCGGGCTCGTCCAGCAGTTCACCGGTGGCCAGATAATGTCCTATCTCGCGGAAAATCCAGGGACGTCCCTGAGCGGCGCGCCCGATCATCAGGCCGTCGGCCCCGGTATGGTCGAGTACCGCCCGCGCCTTCAGTGGGCCGTCGATGTCTCCGTTGGCGATGATCGGAATCCTGACCGCCTGTTTGATGTCACGGATGGTATCGTATTCCGCCATGCCGGCGAAACCGCAGGCGCGGGTGCGACCGTGTACCGCCAGGGCCTGGATGCCTTCCTGCTCTGCTATGCGGGCGATACGCACCCCGTTGCGGTGTTCCGGGTCCCAGCCGGTACGGATCTTCAGGGTCACCGGGATCTCCACCGCCGCGACCACGGCGCGCAGGATATTGGCCACCAGTCGCTCGTTGCGCAGCAGGGCGGAACCGGCGGCCACCCGGCACACCTTTTTCGCCGGGCAACCCATGTTGATGTCGATGATCTGGGCGCCGTGGCCCACGTTCACCCGGGCGGCCTCCGCCATGGTGCGTGGGTCCGAACCCAGGATCTGCACTGAGATCGGGCCTGGCTCGCCGTCGAAGTCGAGACGACGGATGGTCTTCGGGCTGCCCCAGAGTGCGGCATTGGAAGAGACCATTTCGGACACCGCCAGGCCAGCCCCCAGGCGACGGCACAACTGCCGGAACGGGCGATCTGTGACGCCGGCCATAGGCGCTGCCAGCAGATTGTTGTCCAGTTGGTGAGGGCCGATACGCATGTCAGATAAGTCGGGTCAGGGATGTAGGATGTCAGGGCACCGGGGGGGGAAGACCATAAAGTCTACGACGATTTTATGAAGAGGCAAAGCCCGTATTGTGCGTTGTGGCGAAAAAACGCTAGAAAAAATCGAACTTGAACCCGGTGACGTTCTTGCCTGGATCCAGCAAGGGCATTTCCACCCGAACCGATTGTCCCGGTTGCAGCAGTTCGTCCGCCGGGCGGCCCAGGTATTCGTCCGGGGAGAACCGGCGCCGGGCGGTAAGGGCCTCGTTGCGATCGAACAGGCTCAACTGCAACTCAGGGTAGGGTTGGGGGAAAGAGGCGCGATTGACGAATGTGAGCCGTACCAGCAGCGCCCCGGGTACCATCGGGTGGGAGGTGATGGTGCGCTCGACGACGGCGATTTTTTCGGGAGCCCGCCGGGGAGGGATGGTACAGCCGGTCAGGTTGCAGATATATTCAGCGGCCGCTCGCACCTGCGCAAACTGCAGCAGCCGTTCCTGCTTCATCCAGGCGATCTGGCCGGTGGCCAGGAGCAATAACGACAGAATGGCCAGGGACCAGAGCAGCGGATGGCCCTTGCGGGGTGGGGGCAGGGTCAGTCTGTTCGAGGACGGGTGTCTGCTCTGCCCGGTGCGCTGTTTGCCGGGGGAAGGCCTCTGCGGTGGCGGATAGCAGATGTCGTCTTCCAGGCGCATCGTCGCTGCTGTTATCCGATCATCATCACCCGGGCTGCCGGCGCTGAAGGTCGGTTCCCCGGGCGGAGCGGTGATGGGTTCCGCATCCGTTGCCGGGCTGAAGTCTATATCGATGCCGGTGTCATCGAGCGCGGCGGCGCGGTTTGTCGTCCGGGTCGGGCCCTCGTCGAGATCGACCGTGAGTGGTTCATCCGGTCCCACTTTCAGTTTCAAATCGGGCTCGAATCCGGCATTCAGATCGAGGTCGTCGAGGAAGGAGGGGAGTTCCCCGCTGGCCGGGGTTTCCTGCTCCGTCTCTTCCTCTTGTGTTGCGTTGGCTTCCTGTCCGGTTTGCGCATCGTCTGCCGCCGCCTGGGCCTCCTCGAACAGCCGTGATAAGGCAGTGAGATCGTCGTCGTCGACCACTGGCGTCGGTTGTGGCGCCGGTTGTTTTTTGTGAAGGGGTTCGGGAGAGGGTGACTGAGGTGTGGCCTTCCCCAGGTCTTTCAGGTTGACGACGGCATTGAACACATGGTTGCAGTTGGCACAGCGGACCTTGCCCCGGGCAATACGCATCTGTTGCGGATGGATGCGGAACAGGGTCCTGCATTCTGGGCACTCGGTCAGCAACGTTGCGTTCTCTCCTGCGGTCAGTCTGGCTCTGTGGTGACCTGTAGACGGCCATGCCCGGCGGGGGCTGCTGCAAATCAGAACCAATCATACGATGGCAACGGTGCCGAGGGGAAGCTACATCAGCGCCGTCCCTCCAGCATCACCCACTCCTCCAGTTGCCGCGGCGGCTGCATGGTGAAGTCGGTGCTGAAGGCCGTGCTCACCTCTGCCGCCTGCTGTTGCAGGATGCCGGAGAGGATGATGTCGCCATCGCTGCGGAGATGGGCGGCCAGCGTGGGTTCCAGCTCGATCAGGGTGCCGGCCAGGATGTTTGCCAGCATCAGGTCCACCTGGATGTCGGGTACGGCGCTGCTGCCGCAGATCTGCAGCCCCGACAACACGCCGTTCTTGCGGCCGTTCTCTTCCGTCGCCTGCAGGGCCTGGGGGTCATGGTCGACGGCGATCACCCTGGATGCGCCCAGTTTCAATGCGGCCACTGCAAGAATGCCCGAGCCGCAGCCGAAATCCATCACCGTCTTGCCTTGCAGTTCGGCCTGGTCGAGCCACTCCAGGCACAGTGCGGTGGTGGGGTGGGTGCCGGTGCCGAAGGCAAGGCCCGGATCGAGGTCGATGAATACCCCGTCCGCCTGCTGCGCCGGTCGCTGGCCATCCGGGCAGATCCACAGCCGGCGGCCGAAGCGCATGGGTTGAAAGTCGTCCAGCCAGCTGCGCTCCCACACCTGGTCGGCCAGTGGTTCCAGGCTCAGCTCTCCCGGAACCTGGCCGGTGACCGCCTGTTCGATCTCCTGCTGCAGTTGCTTCTGGTCCCTGTCTCCGGGGAACAGGCCGGTGACCCGGGTCTGCCGCCACAGGGGTGAGGCCCCCGGCGGTGGCTCCAGCAGAGGCTCGTCGGCGGCGTCACCCAGGGTGACGGAAAGGGCCCCGAGGCTCTCGAACAGGGCCTCGATCAATGGCGCATAGGCCTTGCCGGTGGTGAAATGGGCCTGGATCCAGGGCACTACATCCCCAGCTTCTTTTCCAGATAGTGGATGTTTGCGCCGCCGGCGACGAAGACGCTGTCCTTCATGATCTCCTGTTGCAGCGGGATGTTGGTCTTGATGCCGTCGATCACCATCTCCGACAGGGCGGTGCGCATACGGGCGATGGCCGAGTCACGATCCTCTCCATGGGCGATCAGCTTGCCGATCATGGAGTCGTAGTAGGGGGGCACCCGGTAGTCGTTGTAGATGTGGGTGTCGACCCGGATGCCGGGGCCGCCCGGCATGTGCAGGTGCGTGATGGTGCCGGGGCTGGGCATGAAGTTGGTCGGGTCCTCGGCGTTGATACGGCACTCCACCGCATGGCCGCGGATCTGGATCTGCTCCTGGGTGTAGGCCAGTGCCTGACCATCGGCGATGCGCAGCTGTTCCTTGACGATATCCACTCCGGTGATCATCTCGGTCACCGGGTGTTCGACCTGGACCCGGGTGTTCATCTCGATGAAATAGAACTCGCCGTTCTCGTACAGGAACTCGAAGGTTCCGGCGCCGCGGTAGCCGATGCGGCGGCAGGCCTCGGCACAGCGCTCGCCGATGCGCTGGCGCTCCTCCTCGGTGATCCCCGGTGCCGGGGCCTCCTCCACCACCTTCTGGTGACGGCGCTGCATGGAGCAGTCCCGCTCACCCAGATGGATGGCATTGCCATGGGTGTCGGAGAGCACCTGGAACTCCACGTGGCGGGGGTTCTCGAGGAATTTCTCCATATACACGGTATCGTTGCCGAAAGCGGCGCCCGCCTCGGCCTTGGTCAGGGAGATGGCGTTGAGCAGGGCGGCCTCGGAGTGGACCACGCGCATGCCGCGCCCGCCACCGCCGCCGGCTGCCTTGATGATCACCGGGTAGCCGATCTCCCGGGCCAGGCGGATGGTGCGCTCATTGTCGCCGGTGAGGGGGCCGTCGGAGCCGGGCACGCAGGGGACGCCGGCCGCCTTCATCGCCTTGATGGCGGTGATCTTGTCCCCCATCATGCGGATGGTCTCCGGTTTCGGGCCGACGAAGATGAAGCCGCTCTCCTCCACCCGCTCGGCGAAGTCGGCGTTCTCCGACAGGAAGCCGTAGCCCGGATGGATGGCGACGGCGTCGGTCACCTCCGCCGCGCTGATGATGGATGGGATCTGCAGATAGCTGTCAGCGGAGGCGGCCGGGCCGATGCAGACCGACTCGTCGGCCAGGCGGACATGCTTCAGGTCACGGTCCGCCTCCGAATGGACGGCCACGGTCTTGATACCCAGCTCCCGGCAGGCGCGCTGTATGCGCAGGGCGATCTCCCCGCGATTGGCAATAACGAGTTTCTCGATCATGGGTGCTTGTATCTCTAGTCGATGATGTACAGGGGCTGGTTGTACTCGACCGGCTGACCGTTCTCCACCAGGACCTTCTTCACCACCCCGGCCTTGTCGCTCTCGATCTGGTTGAGGATCTTCATCGCCTCGATGATGCACAGGGTGTCGCCCACGTTGACCCGCTGGCCTTCACGGACGAACGGTTTGGCGCCCGGAGATGGCGCCTCGTAGAAGGTGCCGACCATCGGTGACTTGATCTGGTGGCCGGTGATTTCCGGTTCGGCCTCTTCTGCCGCCGTTTCAGCGGCCGCGGCAGTGGCGGCAGGGGCTGGCGCTGCCGCCGGTGCCGGTGCCGGTGCGGCGTAGGTTGCCGGCAGGGTGCTGTAGCGGCTGATGCGGACCGACTCCTCGCCTTCGTGGATTTCGATTTCCGCGATGTCGGACTCTTCCAGCAGTTCGATCAGTTTCTTTACCTTACGGATGTCCATGGTGTTTCTCTCAAGTCTGTGGCTGTGCGGTGAGTCGGCGCAGCGCTGCCTGTAGGGCCAGTTCGTAACCCTGGGCTCCCAAGCCGCTGATGACGCCTTCCGCAATATCGGAAAAATAGGAATGCTTTCTGAATTCTTCGCGCCGGTGCACGTTGGAGAGGTGAATCTCGATGAACGGTATGTCGACGGCAAGCAGGGCGTCGCGCAGAGCGACGCTGGTATGGGTGAAAGCGGCTGGATTGAACAGGATGAAATCGACCCGGTCGCGGGCCTGATGGATCCGTTCCAGCAACAGATGCTCGGCGTTGCTCTGGACGAATTCGAGCTGGTGGCCGGCGGCCGTGGCCTGCTCGGTCAGGCGCTGGTTGATGCTGTCCAGGGTGTCGTTGCCGTAGATGCCCGGTTCACGGGTGCCCAGCAGGTTAAGATTGGGGCCGTTGAGGACCAGGAGGGTTGCCATTTTCGTGTCGCTTTCCAAGCCGTCGGACGGCGCAATGTGGTTCTGGCCATGCTGAGGCAGTGCCTGTGCCAGGTTCTTTCGGGGTCCCCCGAAATTAGTGTGGATTTTGCACGATAACGGCGAAACTGTCCAGATTTGGCGGCTTTTCCTTCAAGATCGCGAAAGATTTTTTATCGGGTCTGGGCCTCCGATGGCTAAAGCAGGGGGATCAGTTGCTGTTCCAGGATGGTTTTGGTCATCTCCCCGGCCTGGATGTAGTGGGTGTTGCCGTCGCGGTCGAATATGGCCGTGAAGGGGAGGGAGTCGAAGCGGTTGCCCAGCCGGTTGGCCAGCTTGATCGCCTCCGGGCCGCCGATCAGGGTGGGGAAGTTGATGCCGTAGACGTCGTAGAAATCCTGTACCAGGTCCGGGTCATCGATGGCGATAGCGACGAACTGCAGACCCTTGCCGGCATACTTCTCCTGCAGTTCGATGAACAGGGGCATCTCCTTTCTGCAGGGTGGGCACCAGGTTGCCCAGAAGTTGACCACCACCACCTTGTCCCGCCATTCGTCACTGCTGCGCTGATTGCCCTCCACGTCGGGAAAACTGAATTGGGGCAGGCGCGCCTCACCCTGGGCCACCATGCGGGGCTTGCTGTGCTGCAGTTGGTAGAAGTAGTCGTAGCTGTAGCCAAGGATGCCGCCCAGGGTGACGATCAGGGCGGCGATCAGGGCGGCGATCAGGAGTTTTTTGATGCGCCGGGTCATTGGATTGCCTGCTGTACGTGGCTGGCGAACTCACTGGCCTCCATGTAGCCCACCACGCGGTAATTACGCCGCTCCGTTCCATCGCGGCCGTAGAATATGATGGCTGGCGGGCCGGGCAGCCCGAAGTGGCCTTGCAGCAGCGCGCGGTCATCGCTGTCATCGGCGGTGACATCGGCCTGCAGCAGTACGAAATCCTTCAGTGCCGCATGTACCGCGGGATCAGAGAAGGTGTAGCGCTCCAACTCCTTGCAGGAGACGCACCAGTCGGCATAGAAATCGAGCATCACGGGACGGCCGTCGGCACTGGCGCTGGCCACCTCCCGCTCCAGGTCTGCCAGGGTCTTGATGCGCCTGAAATGGAGCTCGCCGGACTGGGCGGCAGCGCCGCCGCCTGCGCTGAAACCGATACCGCGCAGGGGTTGCACCGTATCCCGTCCGCCTGCCGCCGCGCCGACCAGCATCAGGGCGCCGTACACCAGCAGGGTGAAACCAAGTCCTTTCCACAGCCGGCTCCAGCCGGTGGCCTCTACCGGTAATTGCCGCAGGGCGCCCATGTAGATGGCGCTGGTGATCATCAGGGTGCCCCACAGCACCATTGCCACCGCTGGCGGGATGATACGCTCCAGCAGCACGATGGCCACCGCCAGCATGCCGACGCCGAACACCGCCTTGATGGCGTCCATCCATGCACCGGCCCGGGGCAACAGCTTGCCGGCCGAGGCGCCGATCAGCAGCAGCGGGGCACCCATACCCATGGCCAGGGCGAACAGGCCGATGCCGCCGAGCACTGCATCACCGGTTTGACCGATGTAGATCAGAGCGCCGGCCAGGGGTGGGGCCACGCATGGGCCGACGATCAGGGCTGAGAGCAGGCCCATGATTGCGACGCCGGTGTATTTGCCGCCTTGCTGGCGGTTGCTGGCTTCGCTCAGGCGGCTCTGCCAGCGGCTTGGCAGCTGCAGCTCATAGAAGCCGAACATGGATAGCGCCAACAGCACGAAGATGAAGGCAAAGACGCCCAGGATCCAAGGGTTCTGGAACGTCGCCTGCAGGTTCTGGCCGAACATGCCCGCCAGTACGCCGGCGATGGTGTAGGTGACCGACATTGCCAGCACGTAGACCAGGGAGAGCGTGAAGGCGTGGCGGGTGGTGACCTTTTCTCCCTGGCCGGCGATGATGCCGGAGAGGATTGGAATCATCGGGAACACGCAGGGGGTGAGCGAGAGCAGCAGGCCGAAGCCGAAGAAGCTGATGACGACCAGCCAGATGCTGCCGCTGGCCAGGGTGGTGACGATCTGATCCTGCTCCGAAACGGGCTGTTCGGGCGCGCTGGACGGCGCAGTGGCCTTGGGTGCGGCGGTTGCCAGCACCGCCTGACGCGCCTGTTCCAGGGCGTCTGGTGCCGCGGCAGCGGCATCGCTGATGGCGGGCAGGGCCAGGGTTACGCTCTTTTTCTGTGGCGGATAGCAGACGCCGGCCTCGGCGCACCCCTGGTAGCCGGCCTGCAGTTCGATCTCGGTGGCCGCCGTATTGCTGCGCAGCAGGGGCAGCGGGATCTCCAGGCTGTGCTTGTACACCGGCAGATCACCGATGCTGCCGTCGGGGCGAATGGCATTCTTCTTGATCTCGGCCGGAGGCAGTTGGTACTCACCCAGGGAGACGCCATCGCCACGGTTGAGCTGGATGCGGATCTTGTCCTGGTAGAGATAGGTGCCATCGGCGATCTGCCACTGCAACCGCAGCCGGTTGCCACTCTCTACGCTGGCGACGAATTTGTAGGCCTCTTCCGGCGGCAGGATGCCGCTGCCGTCGTCGAGGCCCAGGCTTTGACCCAGCTGGCTGAGGGCGCCCAGAGCCTGTATCGGATCGTTTGCAGGCTTGTTCTGCGCCGGGGGCAGATCGACCTGTACCTGTTCGTTCTGCGGCGGGTAACAGAGGCCGGCGTCGGCACAGCCCTGGGAGCGGGTCTTGATGACGATCCGGTCGCCTGCTCCCGCCTTGCGGGTGACGGGGATGCGGATGTCGACCCGGTCGTGATAGACCTCCATCCTGCCGAAGAACTCGTCCTCTTTTGTCTCGGCCGGCGGGAACTCGGGTTTGCCCAGCTCCACTGCAGGATCGTCGCTGCTGAAGCGGAACTTGCTCTTGTACAGGTAGTAGCCGTCCGTGATTTCCCAACGCAGGATCGCCGCATCCGGGCCATCAGCACGGGCGGAGAGGCGATAGGCCTGGTCCGGGGAAAGGAACTCCTGCTCCTGCAGGGCCATGGCCGGGCTGGTGATGAGGGTGATCAGCAGCATGAACAGCAATGCGGGGAGACTCGTTATCTTTTCGTGCATTGGTCGATCCAGTGGAGATAGCCGGGCAGGCCCCGTTCAACAGGGACCGCGATAATTTCAGGAAGTTCATAGGGATGCAGGCCGAGAATCGCCTGTTCCAGTTCCGGGTAGCGTTGTTGAGTGCTTTTTATCAGCAACAGCACCTCACTGCTCGTCTCCCGCTTGCCCTGCCACAGATAGGTGGAGCTGACCTGTGCGGAGGTGCTGACACAGGCGGCGAGCCGGTGGTCCACCAGGTGACTGGCAATCGTTGCGGCAGTCTCCTGGTCGGGACAGGTACAGTAAATGAGAAGCGCTTCGCTGGACATGGGCGAAAGATACAGGATCCGGCGCGGCTGGGGAACAGAGAGCCGTAAAGTGCGATCTGGCGCCGGTCAGTGAGTGGGGAGTCCCTCCGGCTTGTGTCGGTGATGTGTGCGGCGTAAGCTTTAAACGCATGAATCCACTGCTCATCTTTCTGCTTCTGTTCGTCGGCATTCCGCTGGTAGAACTCTATTTCCTGATCGAGGTGGGGTCGGAGATCGGCGCCATACCGACCATTTTCCTGACCGTATTCACCGCCGTCCTCGGCGGCCTGCTGGTGCGCCTGCAGGGCTTCACCACCGCCATTCGGGTGCGTGAGGCAATGGACCGGGGCGAGATTCCCGCCATCGAGATGCTGGAAGGGGTGCTGTTGCTGCTGGCGGGTTTGATGTTGCTGCTGCCGGGCTTCATCACAGACGCCATCGGTTTCCTGCTGTTGATCACGCCGGTCAGACGTGCCCTGGTGATCTGGTTCCTGCGCCGTTCCGGCACCATGCGGCCGGGTGGGCCGGTGCGGCCGGAACAATCGAAGGGCCGCCCGCGGGTGATCGAAGGGGAGTGCCGTCGCGAGGAAGACGATTGATTCCGTGGTCGTGCCCTGGCTCAGGAAGAACACCGTCTCCTTGGCGTCCCCCGTATCCGGTTAATGCACTTTGTATCTGGCATCACTGCTGTCCCAAAAACGCCCTCTCCCTCAGGGAGAGGGTTGGGGTGAGGGAATCAGAAAAGCCAATGCTTTTCTTTTCCGATTGATCCGCAGCCATTCTGACTTAGACGGTCCAGCCATAAACGTCTTATAGGGTGTTCTCCCGTTCATGTTCCTGCCCCGGTGCTGTGTGTCTATAACCAGTACCTTGGGTAATGTCGCTTTGGGTTGCTGGATAAGTTATTCACCACTAGAGCGACGATCAACATTACAAAGGCACCGGTGGCTATCGGAGTCACCACAAATTTATAGCCGATATTATGCACCTCGGCACTGCCAATAACTGCTATGAGTGCGGTAGCGCCGCCAGGCGGATGAAGCGTGCGGGTAAAATGCATTGCCACGATCGATATTGAAACTGCCAGCGCTCCGAGAAGTGCGACATCCAAGGCAAGGTATTTGTATACCGTTACTCCAATAGCAGCAGAAATGATATGCCCTCCAAGCAAATTGCGTGGCTGTGCAAATTCCACCTGCGGCGCCCCATAAATAAGAACCGCAGATGCTCCAAACGATCCCACCAGGAACAGACTGTCCAGTAAGTCGTAATGTGTCAGCCTGCTCAACATGGAAACAAGATAGATCCCGATAAACGCACCAAGCCAAGACCATGCGATTTTGCTAAATGGTCTTCTTGGCGGGCACTGTTCCCCGCCCTTCATTCTTTTCAGAAAAGATCGAATCATGCTATGGGTTACTCTTTACGTTTAACGCCAATGTTATATCCGGGAACTCGATGATCGTACCAGGATGGGTGTTTTCAGGAAAATGCTCCTATCCCCGCCTGCTTTGCCTTCAGCCACATCTTATGATCCGCCGGGGAGCGAGGGCGCTTCTGCTTCAGCCTGATCGAATCGTTCCCTGGGCTTCAATTTTTGATAGTGGAACATGAAAGCAGAAACCCTGTGATTTTTTACACAATGAACCCACACTTTTTGTCTTCCAGTGCTGTAAGTAACTTTGGAAATAAGATGAGGTGTTTCTTTTCAGGTGCATCAAATGGCACTGGAATATGAAAATAAGCCATTCCGAGGGAAGTTACAATGGAATCTTCATTTTCAATTGCAGAGCTGAAATCAGGCGTTGCTAAGTTAATAACTGCACTAAACCCATTCTGAGATATTTGGCTAAACTGCTCTTCCGTCGGCTGGCCAGAAGTTGAGATTTATTCAGTGAACGGAACGTAATTCTTTATTTTGTTCAACAATGCTCGATGTGCCTTTGGGTTATAATGGCGCAAATCACCGGTGCCAAGAAGTAGGGCGACGAAGGATGGGCGATTTTTTTGCCTCCGGGTGCATTCGCGCTGTTATGGTATTAATCATCCATTGTTCTCTCACGCGGATTCAACTTGTAAGTGCAACTCGACTGACGGTTAGAGGGTAAGCTGCG
>CAZJCM010000019.1:0-50128 GCA_964544655.1 uncultured Sedimenticola sp.
CCGCAGCTTACCCTCTAACCGTCAGTCGAGTTGCACTTACAAGTTGAATCCGCGAAATAAAATATTGTACTGTTTGTCACGCACGGTTTGTCCTTGTCAGCATAGCCAAACTGTTCCCGCGTGTCAGGGGTTCCTGGTATCAGTGCCCATCACCAATGCATAATGCCCTTTTTCAAGGCGAAGTGACCTGAGCGATGACCTTTACCTTCTACTGGCATGATTATGAAACCTGGGGTGCAGACCCCAGCCGTGATCGGGCGGCCCAGTTTGCCGGTATTCGTACCGATGCCGAATTGAATCCGATCGGCAAGCCGCTGATGCAGTACTGCCGGCCGGCGGATGACATGCTGCCCCATCCCGAGGCCTGCCTGGTGACCGGCATCACGCCCCAGTTGGCAGGCCGGGAAGGGGTGATCGAGGCCGAGTTTTTTCGCCTGATACACGCCGAGCTGGCCCGGCCTGGCACCTGCGGGGTGGGCTACAACAGCATCCGCTTCGATGACGAAGTGACCCGTTACGGCCTCTATCGCAATTTCTACGATCCCTACGCCCGTGAATGGCAGAACGGCAACTCGCGCTGGGACATCATCGATATGGTACGCCTGACCCACGCCCTGCGTCCGGAGGGGATCGAATGGCCCACCCATGAAGACGGTACGCCCAGCTTCCGCCTGGAGCAGTTGACTGCGGCCAACGGTATCGCACACCAAGGAGCACATGATGCCCTGTCCGATGTCTATGCCACCATCGCCCTGGCCCGGTTGATCCGGCAGCGGCAGCCGCGGCTGTTCGATTATCTGTTGCAGCTGCGGGACAAGCGGCGGGCGGGGGAACTGCTCGATCTGCGGCAGCAGCGTCCGCTACTGCATGTCTCATCCATGTATCCTGCCAGCCGGGGCTGTATCGCCATGGTGGTGCCCCTGGCTCACCATCCGGTGAACAAGAACGGGGTCATCGTGTTCGACCTGATGGCCGATCCCGAGCCGCTGCTGCAGCTGGATGCGGAGCAGATCAGCAGGCGCCTGTTCACTCCGCGGGATCAACTGCCGGAGGGGGTGGAGCGGATCCCCCTGAAGACGGTGCACCTGAACAAGAGTCCGGTGGTGGTGCCGATGAACACCCTGACCCCGGCAGCGGCGGAGCGGTGGGGAATCGATGTGGAGCGGGGGGAGCGCCACCGGCAGCAGTTGCTGGCGCAGGCACCGGCGCTGGCGCAGAAGATTAGGCAGATCCATGGAGAACGGGAATTCACTCCGGTTTCAGACCCGGATCGGAATCTCTATGGCGGTGGTTTCTTCAGCGATGCCGATCGCCGGCAGATGACCCAGATCCAGAACATGGAGCCGAGGGCACTGGCCCGACTCGATCCGGCGTTCGATGATCCGCGGCTGCCGGAGATGCTGTTTCGCTATCGCGCCCGCAACTGGCCGGAGACCCTGTCTGCGGAGGAGCGGGTACGCTGGGAGGCCTTTCGCCGCGACCGGTTGACCAATCCGGCGGCGGATGCGGGTATCACACTGGATCAGTTTCGCCAGACCCTGGCCCGGATGATGGTCGATCCGGAGCAGGATCAGCGGGCGCGGGAGATTTTGTCGGAACTGGCCGATTGGCCTGCGATTATCGATATTGCCTGAGGCTTCCCTGCCTCGATTGCGCCGCTGTCGGTGCGCTTTCGCGGCGGGGGGGATGGGTCTACGATATCTTGGGTTCGACGATCAATCCGACTGGCTCTCTTCGCCTATCCACTTCTGCAGCGCATCGATCACCGCCTGCGCCTGGGCCTTGCTGGAGATGTTGAACTTGGATTTCGGCAGGTATTCGCCATTACGCTTCTGATAACGGCGGATGCTGTATTTTTCCGGGCCGTACGCCTCTTTGGCCCGGTTCCACTCCTGGTAGCGGAACATGACCGTGGACCAGGCCCCCTTCGATAGCACCACCTTGTCCAGTTCCTTTACGATATCGATACCGTCTTCGCTGTAGTTGATGGTCAGTTCGTCGATTGTGGATGCCATGTTCAGATCCTGAGAAGTGGTGATGGGTTGATTTTGCGATGGGGACGTTACCAGAACTGCCGGTCTAGGTCACTGCCTGGCTTCATTACAGGCGGGCGCCGTTACGTTTCAGCAGGCGGATCAGGTTTTCATTGTGCAGCGTCTCGGCCCGCTGCAGAGGCGTTTTGCCCGTGGAGTCCGGCAGGTTCACATCGGCGCCCTGGGCGATCAGGTGTTTGGCGAGGACCCGGTTGCCCTGGCTGATCGCCTGTAACAGGGGCGTGTCACCAGCAGCATTGGGACGATTTATATCGGCCCCCAGGCGAACCAGCAAGCGGATGATGTCCCGATGGCCCAGTCCCTGGGCCGCCACCTGCTCCAGCAGCCGATTCGCGTCATAGCTGCTGCCCCGTTTGATCAGGTTCTCTGCCACCCGCACCCGTCCGGCCATGATCGCCGCATACAGCGGAGTGTGCCCCTGGCTGTCTTTGGCATCGATGTTGGCGCCGTTCTTGATCAGGATATTGGTGATCGCATAGCGGCCCTGTTCCGCCGCCACATGCAGGGGGCGGCGGCCATCCGCATCCACCTGGTTGATGTCCGTGCCCCACGCGATATGGCGTTCGATCTGGTTGATATCGCCCTGGTGAATGGCGGGGTAGAGGCCGATGGAGGGGCGGTCGGGTTTGCCGCAGGCGGCAAGCAGGATCAGGAGCAGCAGAACCGATAGGTGTTGGTGTTTCATCTATGTGATAGTAAATCGCCGGTTATGGCCGCTGCAAGGGAATAGTGCGGGACCCCCGAGGCAAAAGTGATTTTCCGCATCCGGGAGACGGCTCCCTACATGGCCACTGCAGGCTGCAGATGGTGTTCATTTGCTGTCTGCACCATCGTTGCAGGTACCCTGCTGCCGGCGACCATGATAAGGTAAGCGCAATGTTCATGAAGCTGCTCCTGATGGCCCTGGTGATCGCCGGCGCCGTACTCACCATACGCAATCGCAGGCCCCGGCCCCAGGCGCCGGCCACGCCGCCTCCCGCGTCTGCCGCCAGTGGCTCCCCGCTGCCGCGCATCGCCGCCTGGTCGGCGCTCTTGGTGATGCTGACGGGCAGCGGTATGTTCCTCTATCAGCAGTGGCGGGATGCCTACCAGGTGGTTACCCTGCGGGTGGTGGACAGCCGCAGTGGCCATGCAGCCACCTATCAGGCCTATCGGGGGGACATCGAGGGGCGTTCCTTCCGCACCCTGGATGGGCGTACCATCACCCTTGCCGAGGTAGAGCGCCTGGAACAGCAGGGTTCAGAATAGCGGCCCAAAGATCCCACCCATGTCGTTCTCCAAATATATCGTCCAGCGCTGTTACGACCTGGAAACCTCGGACAGCTACAAGCGGGTGAAGAAGTTCTTCTACGATCTGCTGGAGAACCCCCGCTCCGCCCAGCGTCCCTATTTCGATCTGTTCATGATCATGCTGGTGCTGAGTAGTGTCTACCTGTTGATCTACGAGGTGGAATACGATCTGGGGCTGTTCGGCATCCTGTTCGAACTGACTGCGGTAACCCTGTTCCTGATCGAGTATCTGCTGCGGCTGTGGCTCTACAACGATAGCCATAAGATTATCCTGGAGCATTATGAGCGGGCGGAATTCATCGACCGACCGTTCAGTATCTGGCCGCCGTTGCGTGAGGTACTGAGCAAGAAGTGGGAGTATATGACGACCCCCCTGGCGATCATCGATCTCCTTGCCATCGTGCCCAGTTATCGGCCATTGCGGTTTCTGCGCATCTTCATGTTGTTCCGCCTGTTCAAGCTGTTTCGCTATGCTCGCAGCGTCAGTGAATTCGTCAAGGTGCTGTCGGAGAAGCGCTTCGAACTCTATACCCTGGCCATTTTTATGGCCTTCGTGGTGTTCACTGCTGCTGCAGCGATCTATTTTTTCGAGGCGCGCCGGGATGGCGGGGAGATCCGGAATATCTTCGATGGCATCTATTGGGCGGTAATCACCGTCTCCACCGTCGGCTATGGGGATATCACGCCACAGACCCTGGAGGGCCGGGTGATCGCGCTGGTCCTGATCGTCAGTGGCGTCGGTGTCATCGCTTTCACCACCTCGATCATTGTCTCCGCATTTGGCGACAAGATGGTGGAGATGCGGGAGAACCGCATTTTCTCCGAGGTGGAGAAAATGAAAGGGCGCCATACCATCCTCTGCGGGTTCGGCCGCATGGGGCAGGTGGTGGCGGAGAAGCTGGCGGCCGACCAGAAGCACTTCGTGGTGATCGACCCGGACCCGGAGAATGTGGAGCTGGCACGTAAAAAAGGTTATCTGGTGGTGCAGGGCGAGGCGGAGAAACAGGATCTGCTGGAGAACGTGGGGGTGAGCCAGCGGGCCGAGCGTGTCCTCTGCCTTACCGGCAGTGATGTCACCAATGTATTCATTACCCTGACCGCACGCAGCCTGAACCAGGATATCGAGATCATCTCCCGGGCCAACCGGGAAGAGACGGTGCGTAAGCTGCATCAGGTTGGGGCCGATCATACGGTAAAGCCATTCAAGGCGGTGGCCCTGATGGCCGGGGAGTTCCTCGGCAGGCCAGTCGCCTTCGAGGCGATCCACGGCATACTCTCCGGCAAAGATGGGATTGCACTCGAGGGCGTTACCATACGGGAAGGCTCGGTGCTGGAAGGCAAACGGGTGGAGGAGGTCGATTTTGCCAGTTACCGGCTGCAGCTGTTCGGTGTCATCACCCATGAAGCGCGGCAATCGACCAGTTGCAGGACGCCGTTCAGCCTGGAGTCCCGCTCCTTCTATTTCAATCCACGGCCGGGCTTTCACCTGCACGGCAACGATGTGCTGATGCTGTTCGGTCGTGAATACAGCATTGCCAATTTCAAGGACAGACTGGAGTCGGGAAACCTGTGGAAGCGACGGTAAATGATAGCCGGATCCTCGTTTTCGGCTGCAACAGCATCAGCCTGGAGGTTGCGCGGCAACTGGCCGACCGTGGTTGGTCATTGACCCTGGTCTCCAACGACACGGCCTGCATGGAGCGGTTCCAGGAAGAGCCCTTCATTACTGCGGAGGCGGACTATACCAATGACGACGAGTTGAGAGCGCTGGGCCTTGGCGACGATGTGGGTGCCCTGTTCACCCTGTTCGAGGATGATGCCAAGAATGTGTTCCTGGTCCTCTCGGCCAAGTACATCGATCCGTCGCTGCAGGTGATCTCCCTCTCCCAGTCAGAGGAATCGGGGCAGAAGCTGCTGGCCGCCGGCGCCGACAAAGTGATCAATCCCTATAAGATCACCGGTAGAAAGATCTACAACATGATCAAACGGCCATTGGTTTCGGAGGCGATCGAAAAGCTGGTGTTCGGCAGAAAAGAGCTGAACATTGCCGAGCTGAGAATACAGCAAGGCTCGTTTTTGAATGGCATGTCCCTGTCTGAGCTGGATCTCTCCAGGCGTTACAACCTGATCCTGCTTGGCGTGGTGGATCGGGAGCGGGGCGACCAGTTCATTTTCAACACCGGCAGTGAGGACCATAAGCTGGATCCCCAGGATGTACTGGTGGTGATCGGGCAGGCCCGGGAGATAGAGCGCTTTCGCCGGGAGAGTGTGCCTGACGGCACCGGATCTTCACCCTGAGCGGAGAAAAAATGCCTTCTCCGGAGAGAAGGCAAATCCTGGAGGATGAACATGAATCGGCTACCGCACTCAGGCGGTGGCGCCTTTCAGCAGGCCCTCCAACAGTTGGCCTTCACTGCCTGAATGGGCCTGTAGCGCCTGGGCACCCATTGATGAAAACTGTTCCTTTATCCTGGCTGCCAGGCTGGTCGCCTGCTCCTGAGTCTGGATTCTGCCTGCCGGCGGGGGCGTCTCGCTGAACAAGCGGCCGGCACCGCTGATATCCACTTTGTCGCCGCTGCCGACGGGGGCTCTCTGCCCAGGGTGGTCACTATCCACCGGCCTGTGGTCCGCGCCCGTTTCCCGGGTGGCTTGCCGCTTTTCCTGCGAGATCGCCGGCATTTTGTCGTTTGAGATTGGATTTACCACTTTGCTCTCCTGATTGATGACAGCTTGTTGACGTTTTCACATTTCTTGATGTGCCTGCTATGGATGGATGCAATATGCGGGCCAGTAGGTCCCTCGCTACCACCGGCAGTTCTGCTGGCACAGGTCAAGATTTGTGTTCCGGTACCGCTATAGCCAGTAGAAACACATCAAACCAGGCCGGGATGGATTGGCGGTCAGCGCGGGGTAGTCTTGTAATGTTACGTAAATTCGGAATCTCACAACGGTTTGTCGGTGCCACCGTGGTGACTGTGGTGCTGGTGGTGGGTGCTATCCTTGGTCTGGTGGATTACTACGTCCAGCGGATTCTGCATTCATCCGAGCAACGTGAGCTGGAAGCCATCTACCAGACGATGGTGCACAGTATCGAGAGCGAGGGGCAGACGGCCGTTACCCTGAGTGCCCTGGTGGCAGGTATGCCGCGGGTGCAGGAGGCCTTTGCCAATGGTGACAGGGCAGCGTTGAAGGCCATCTTCCTGGATGGTTTCGCCACCCTGAAGAAAGCGTATGGCGTGCGCCAGTTCCAGTTTCACACTCCCCCTGCCATTTCATTTCTGCGCGTGCACAAGCCGGAAAAGTTCTCTGACGATCTCTCCTCGTTTCGCAAGACAGTCGTAGAGACCAATGCCTCCAAACACGCCGTCCAGGGTCTGGAGGCGGGCGTTGCGGGACTTGGGGTGCGCGGTATCGTGCCTGTTTTCCACCAAGGCAGGCACCTGGGGTCGATAGAGTTTGGCATGTCGTTCGGACAGCCCTTCATAGACCGTTTTGCGGCCGACTATGGCGTCGATGTGGCGCTCTATCTGCAGCGCAATGGCCGCTTCGACCGGTTTGCATCGACTTTGGGGGATGCGCGTCTGCTGTCCGATGATGAGCGGCGGGCGGTGATCGCTGGCAATTCGTCATTTGGTCGCATGACACTGAAAGGCATGCCGGTTTCCGTGCTGGCCGATGTGGTCAGAGATTACAGCGGTAATCCGATCGGGGTGCTGGAGATCGCCAAGGATCGCAGTGATTATCAGAGGCAGTTCGCCGATTTGAGCTACCTGTTGATTGGCCTGGGACTGGCCGCCGTGCTGGTTATTTCACTTCTCAGCTGGATAATCTCGCGCGGTGTGGTGCGGCCGGTGCTGAGTGCGGCGCGCTCGATGGAAGATGTCGCCAGTGGCGAGGGCAACCTGGGGCTGCGGCTGGATGAATCGGGCAATGACGAGGTGTCACGGCTGGCCAAGGCCTACAACCGTTTTGCCGGCACGATCGAGCAGTTGGTGGACCGGGTCAGTCAGACCAGCGGCCAGCTGGGCGCCGTGGTGGATGATCTTTCCAGCCTGTCCGAGCATACCGACCGTGGCGTGAAGCGACAGCAGGAGCAGACTGCGCAAGTGGCAACGGCGATGACCGAGATGTCGGCCACGGTACGTGAGGTGGCGCACAATGCCACACAGACGGCCAATGCGGCAGCGGAGGCGGATGAGCAGGCCAGGTCGGGTGGCAAGGTGGTCTCTGAAACCATGGAGAGCATCAACGCCCTGGCCGCCGATGTCGGACGGGCGGTGGAGATGACGCGGCGGGTTAAGGATGACAGCGAGAGCATAGGCAGCGTGCTGGATGTGATCCGTGGCATTGCCGAGCAGACCAACCTCCTGGCCTTGAATGCGGCGATCGAAGCGGCGCGGGCTGGTGAACAGGGCCGTGGATTTGCCGTGGTTGCGGATGAGGTGCGCTCCCTGGCGCAACGCACTCAGCAGTCGACCCAGGAGATCCAGGAGATGATCGAGCGCCTGCAGGGCGGGGTGAATGAAACGGTCAGCGTGATGGAGGCCAGCCAGCAGCAGGCAGTGGTCAGCGTCAGTGAGGCAGAGAAGGCCCGCAATGCGTTAGATGCCATCACCCACTCCGTGGACAGCATTACCGAGATGAGTGCACAGATCGCCACCGCTTCCGAAGAGCAGAGTGCCGTTGCCGAAGAGATCAATCGCAACGTGGTGGCGATCACACAGGTTGCGGACCAGACGGCAGTGGACTCCGATAAGAGCTCTGAAGTCAGTACAAAGCTGGCCCGGCAGGTGGAGGATCTGCTTGCCCTGGTCAGCCAGTTCCATACCGGGAATGATGAGATACAGGAGCTGGTCAGCGCCAAAGTGGCACACCGGGCATGGAAGACCCGGGTGCGCCGTTTTCTCGATGGTAGAGAGACACTGGATGAACAGGTGGCCTTTAGCCATGAGAAGTGCGGCCTGGGTCGCTGGTATGAAACGGTGGGAAGAGAGAAGTTCTCCCATCTGCCTGCGATGAAGGCGTTGCAGGCGCCCCATCGTGAATTACACGACACCATCCGCCGTATAGCCGAGCTCAAACGCCAGGGTGATATGGCAGGGGCGGAGCGGGCGTATGAGAAAGTGGGGCCGCTGTCGGAACAGATCGTCTCCTTGATCGAGGAGGTCGAGCGGCAGCTTCATTAATCCAGGCTGGTCACTCTTCCGGCTGCAGGGCGCTGTTGTCCGGGAGTTCTGCCCCTGGCGGCTTTATCTGATGCTCCTCCAGTGATCCGCTCCGGACCGGGGCCAGGGTGAAGGCGGAAGTGTCCAGATTGGGCGGCGGGTGTGGTGGCCTGTCGTCCAGCGTCTCCCCTGCCGGCGCCAACTGCATGTATGTGGTATCGGGGATTTGCTGCGGTTCGACATGGGGTGCGCAGTCGATCAGGCTGCCACTGCGTGGCGGCAACAGCTCCCAATTTGTATCTCCCCCGCGGGGGTCAGAAGGGGCAGATGCCGGTGGTTCCTGGATGGGCCTGATCTCCACCAGGGCGCCGGCCTTGCGGAACGCAAGCCGGTACTTGCCGGCGGTCTCCTGATCGATGTCGGATTTGATACGGATCGGTTTGCCGGAGAACAACCGGTCCAATGTCTGTGTATCCGCCCCGAACAGCTTGCCAACCCTGTCGCGGACGCTGGCCGGCTCTTCTCCCGGCATGATCTGGCCGGAAAAAAAGAGATCATATCGCGGGTCTGCCATCGGTTAGCCCTAATGTTGCACCCGGGAACGCGATGATCGTGACAAGATGGTCGTTCTCAGGCGGATTTACGATTGAGGAAATACCGGCTGAGGGCGGCCAGATTGGTGCGAGGGCGCGTTCAGCAGGGGGTGGTTACATTTCGTTACCTGCTAATATTACAGAAATTATAGATCATAATGATATGACATATTACGTGTAATCGGGTGCAGGGCCACCTGTCAGTAGCGCTTGTTCTCGATCACATCGTAGCCATACTGCGGCTTCCACCCCCAGGAGAAGGCGCGCAGGTCACGCACCGCCAGCTGCTCGGCCTGCTTGGCCGATACGGCGCTGAAGCCACAGCCGTAGCTGGTTCGGATCTTCCCGGTGAAGGTCTTGTATTGGGTCTTGATCACGATCATCCAGCCGTGGGGCAGGGAGCTGTTGGCCTGTGGAAAGACATACTTGAACCCCTTCTCCCGCAGCGCCTGTTTGGCCCGGGCGATGGCCTGGGATACCGAGGGCGCTCCGGTTGACCACTCGATGGCCAGTGAGTTGCCCAGTTTTTTTGCCACCACACAGGCCGCGCCTCCCCCATTGTCTCTGCCTCCGTCCGGGGCAGCCGTTGCCGCCGATAGCGGATTGAGCGCCAGGCCCAGAATAAAGAGTGGCAGGTAATGGCGTCGGTTCATAGGTGTCAGTCCGCCCTCAGCCCTTGTTCCGGTGCAATGCGTCTATCGCTTCGCTGACCGCTGCGTCCACATAGAAAAAGAACATCTCCGGGGTCTGGATGCCGATTATCCGCTTGGTCAGTTCCCGCCCTTTAGGGTCGAGGAACAGCAGAGTCGGCGTCAGGGTGACACCATAGCGCAGGGCGAAATTGTCACCCTCGATCAGCTTGCCAGTAAAGTCTTTCACCGAGTGACCAGGGTCGATGAAGACCTCCCGGATCAGCAATCTGCCCTCGTATTCGCCAGAGAGAATCATGGGGTGCAGGATATCCCGTTTGATCTGCATGCAGAACGGGCACTCCTCCTGGGACACCAATAGCAGAATCGGCATTCCTCCGGCCTCTGCCCGCTTGCCGTCAGTGGCCAAGTCCAGGGCCTCGGGGATTTTTACCGGTGGTGAGAGTCCGTCTGCGGTGGCGGTCTGGAACAGACTGCCGCTGAGTACCAGCAGCAACAGAATGGCGGAAAGGGTATGGAAAGGGTGCTTCATCGTGGTTAACTCTTCAAGACAGGGATTGGGTCAGTTTATGCAAGTCGTTCATGGCCCTATATTCGCCTAAATCGATGTTCGCTGCACGGAAGTTCATCGCATCCGGATAACCGCTGGCTTCTTGTGCTGCTTTTTCCGCCCCGGTGCACCAGTCTGCCGCCCACTCCCTGCAGGCCTGCCGTTCCGCCGGCTCCAGCCGCTCCAGGGCCTGGCCCATGATTTCCCAGAAACCGCCGCGGGAGAGGGTGCGGTAGATGCGACTTATCTCCCGTGTCTGCCGGTTGCGCAGGGCCGACAGCAGATCCGCCATCTGTTCTGCCAGCAGTTTCGATCGCGTTTGGGCGGAATAATTCCCTATGATCCGCAAGATCTCATTATATGCAGGCGAATGGCTGTCGCTGCCCGCATGGCCGGCGATGAAACCCTCCAATGCGATCAGTGTGGCATGCTGACGACCGGTGTTGGCGCTGCTCTGTACCACCTGGCGACAGAAGTCATCGATGCTGTCCCGGGTCACGTGCAGATCGATTCCTTGTCTGTCGCTCATGCCATCGCCTCCCGTGCCGCATCGATCTTGGCCATGTAGCTCCGTTTCATGGCGGTCTCGAACGCCTCATTGCAAGCGTAGTCGAAACCGAACACGGGTTGCCACAGGCGCTGGTTCTCCATGCAGAGATAGAAGAAGACCTGTTCCCGCCAGTCATCGCAGAAGGCGTCGTAAGCATGACGAAACAGGGCCAGTTTGATCTCATCGGGATAGGAGAGTTTGCCGTCACTCTCCACCAGCGGCAATTTGAGGATCTGGCTGGTGTTGCCCCGCTGTCGGATCTGCCGGATCACCGGCTTGATGAAGGTGAGCGTGCCAAGGGAGACCATGGCCACCTGCCGTGGTTCGAAATGGCGCTGCAGGTGGGTGAAGATCCCGCCATAGGCCGGGCGCCAGCCGTCGAAGTGGATCATGGGGTGAAAATGAAAGCCGACGATGCCCCCATGCGCCGCCACCCGGGCTGCCGCCTGCAGCCGTTTTTGCAGAGGTGCCGTGCCGTGCTCCTCATGCCGGATGATGGTGTCCGGATTGAGTGACCAGGTGCAGAGCAGGTTTGGCGGCAATGGTTGTCGCAACAGGTGGCTTATATTGGCGGATTTGGTCTTCAGTTCCAGGATGACATTGGGATGGCGCCAGGCAAAATCGATCAGGGCATCGAGGATACCGTGGCTGTTGCCCCACATCAGTGAGTCGGACGACTGTCCGGTGCCGATGTGGTAGATGCGCTCGGGGTCGATCTCCAATGCCGCCAGTTTATCGGCGAAGTCCGGGTCGAAATAGACCTGGTTGTCAGTGAAAAAGGATTGGATGCTGCAATAGGCGCAGCCGTAACCGCAGTTGTCCACTGCGTCCAGGGTCAGCAGGTTGCAGCAGCGGGTGCGGGGAGAGGCGACGGGGCAAAAACCCAATCCCAGCTTTTCCTTGCGTCTCTCCAGCGCCCTGGCCGGAACGGAGACGGATGCCGCCGGTGCCTTGGGAGGATAATGGTTGGGGGCGTGGCGAAGGGCCTCCCAGCGCTGTTGCAGTCCCTGGATGAGGCGCCGTTTCTGTTGCCGTTTGTCACCTCCATCGTCTCCGGCAGGCCAGTGTCGATCGATACCGCCCTGGCCCCACATCGTCAGATCCTGAGCTATCTCGGAGACCAGTCGCAACTCCTGCAAGGTGAAGCGGTAGCTCTGGGCCAGTGCCTTGATCCGCTGTTGCTCAGGGTCGGGCAGATGAGAGAAGGGAGTCTTGTCGGCGATGGCGTCGAACTTTTTCAGGTAATCCGCGTGTCGTGGCATATCGTGGGCTGTTTCGGGTGATGCGGTGGTGGATTATGCCTCAAATGAGGGGCAGGGCCTACGGGCGGACTCTGGTGTTAGGCTATGCGTTGGGGTAACCTGCCAAGATTATACCTCACCAGCCGGGATATCCGTGAAACAGCGCAGAACAGCACAAAAAATCGCCCTCGCCATTGCCATAATCTGCTATATCGCTGCCGTCGTCTGCGTCTCGGCAGTGGTCTATTGGGGCAATCAATTAGGGGCAGGTCATCCCGTTACCGGCAGTCTGGCGGCATCGGTGGTGTTTCTGATCAGCGTCGGTGTGGTGCTGCAGGTGATGGGCAGTGTCAGTCTGCCGGATCTGAGGATAGCCAAGTCCCACACCGGCAGCAAAGGTGATCTCTGACCGTTCAGGGTATGAAAATGGAATGATTGCGGCAGATTCGCTCTGCCTGCAATCTGGACACAGGAGCAGGGTATACCTGATATGAATTCGTCGGCTGCCAGGTTGGAAATCGGGTCCATTGGTGGTTGGCTGCGCCAGGGGTGGCGGGCGCTTCGTGCCGATATGACCGGGGCAATGTCCTATGCCGGCATCTTCATGATCATCGGCATGTCCCTGCAGTATGGACTCGTCAGCCAGGGTTATGGGTTGTTCTATTTCATTCTGGCGACCGGTTTCATACTGTTTTTACCCGTATTGTCGCTGGCGTATTATGGCGTGATGCCGGAGTTGCGGCAGGGGTGTCGGGTTGGTCTCAAGGGACTGATGGCAAGTTTCCGCGGCTGCCCCGCAGCGGTGTGGGCAATCGCGCTTTTCACCCTGGCAATCTACCTGATCTGGGTTACCGATGCCCTGATCATCTACAGCATCTATTTTGATTTTGAGCCGATGCCCGGTCTGTTGCGTGATCCGCAATCCAGGGACGCTGCATTCACGTTCGTGCTCTATGCCCACCTTCTATTCGCAATATTGGGTCTGATCACCTTTTTTGTCGGAGGGTTTTCGGTGCCCCACGCCAGGGTGCAGCAGGCGGGTCTGGTGGATGCGGTCGTCTATAGTAGCAAGGGTGTGGCCGGTAACTTTCCGGTAATGATCTGCTGGGCACTGTTGTCGGCCGGGATGCTGCAATTGGTCCTGCAATTTGCGTTACCCCTGCTAATATTCGCTCTGCCGCTCATCGCCTATGGAAATCTTGCCTGCTATGAGCAGTTGGCGGGGATCGAGGAAGAGAAGTCGCCGACTGACTCTCCATAGCAGGGGTCGATCAGCGGCCCATGGGCACAGCCCGAAACTGAAGAACAATATCTAGAGATGAAGAACAGAGCCTATTGGATCATCCTGCTAATGCTGTTGCCACTGACGGTGGCGGCCCTGGGATTTCGTGACATTCGGGTGGACTCATTTCTCAGTGAGCCATTGAATGCCCGTATCGAACTGATTTCGGCCGAACCGGTCGATCCGTCGGATATACGGGTCGCATTGGCGGAATTTGCAGCGTTCGAAAAGGCGGGGCTGGAACGCCCGCTGTTCCTGAGCAAACTGAGGTTTCAGGTCAAGGCCGGGCAGGGCGGCCGCCCGTATATTCATGTCACCTCCACCGAACCGGTACGCGAGCCGTTCCTGACCTTTCTGCTGCAGGTGTCGATAAAGGGAAACCGCCTGTTGCGGGAATATAATATTCTGCTCGACCCCCGTGGTTTTCAACCGGCTGCGGTGACTGTGCCGAGTCCGGTCACTCGCCCGGCAGTGGCGGTTCGGGAGACGCAACCGGCTCCGCAGACCTATGGGCCGGTGAAGCGCTCCGAGACCCTGTGGGTGATTGCGAAAAAGCTTCGGCCGGATGATGGCATTACGGTTGAGCAGATGATGATGGCACTGCTGCGGCGTAACCCGGAGGCATTTCGGAATGACAATGTCAATCTGTTGCGCAGTGGTTCGGTGCTCGCAGTGCCGGCCAGGGATCAGGTGCTGCGGCTGTCGCCGAAGCAGGCGCGTAAGGTCTTTCTGCAGCAGGTACGCGAGTGGAAAGAGAAACGCACCACACCTGCTGCAAAGGTGGCTGTCAAGCCGCAGACACCAGTTGCCGCGCTACCGCCGTCCGCTTCGCTTCCCCCCGCCGGTGGTGGCTTGATCCAGCACCGCCCGGTAGAGAACCCGGTTTCTGAACAGGGTGCCGGAGGGCCTGCCGACAATAGGGAGGGGACGGATGCGCCCCGACTGCGGGTGGTGGAGCCGGGGAAGGCGTGGGGCGCAGAGGCGCTGTCCGATCAGAATCGATCGCCCGCGGCGGTCCGGCGGGAGAAGTTGAAGGAGGCGCTGGCCGATTCGGCTGGAGATCTGGCGGCCATTCGTGAGATCAACCGTGATCTGGCAGAATTACGCAGCGTCCTGGAGGCGAAGATCGAGACCCTGAAACAGTCGCTGGTGGAGCGGGATCAGGTGATCGAAACGCTGCAAAAGAAACTGGACAGGAGAGTGGCCGGTGGTGGTGCCGTCACGCGCAGCAAACCTGATGCGGTGTTACCTTCGGGCGGGAAGGATACCGGCGCAGTTGCGGCCGGGAAACCGCTCGTCCCCGCAGCCGAAAAGAGCGCGGTGGCACCAGCGCCTGCGGCCACGAAGCCGGAGACCGAGCGCTGGGATACCGCCTGGTTGCTGACTTATTGGCAGCCCCTCCTGGGATTGCTCCTGATACTGTTGCTGTTGCTGGCGGTCATATTCATCCTGATGCGGCGGCGGGATACCGCCCCGTTGCCGGAGACGCCATTCGGTGGAGGCCTGGCGCCGGCGGATCAGACCCGTGACGGGAGCCGGGAAGCGGCCGTTGCCATGGATTCGGCTGCACAGGATGCAGCGCCGGATGAACAGGGAGAGGAAGCCCCGTCAGATAGGGGGACGGATGTCTCCTCGGCCCTGACCGAGGCTGATATCTATCTCGCCTATCGCCGCTACAGCCAGGCTGAGTCCTTGATCCGGAAGTCGATAGAACGGCATCCGCAAAGCATGGTGTTGAAGGCAAAGTTGCTGGAAATCTACGCCTTCCGCAAGGACAAGCAGCGTTTCGTGGCGTTTATGGAGACGGTGTATGAAACCATGGTGGCGGTGGCGCCTGCCATCTGGGCAAAGGTGGTGGAAATGGGGCGGGACCTGGTCCCTGAGCATCGGCTGATCAGTGGATCGGTGCTGCCGGAGGATGAACTGGATGAGGATGATCTGGGCACCACTGCCTATGGGCTGATCGATGAGGAGGACGATACGGTGATTCTCGATCCCGACCTGGATGATGGAGAGAAAAAAGAACGCTGAGGTGATACCCGGAGGCGCCAGCCGCCGAGATCGTTGTTGGGCGTCGACTCGTGAGTGCCTTATCCGCTCAGCAGCAGATATCCCAACAGCAGGCAGATTAGTGCCAACAGAGCCGAAAAACCCTGCCAGAACAGCAGTGGATTTCTCTCCAGCAACGGTTTGCTGCCTTGCTCCAGGAACTGGCTGTTGGGGTGGCTGAGATCGTGGAGGAACTCTGACAGGGTGGCGTAGCGGCGGGAGGGGCGGGGTTCCACCGCTTTCGCCAGGGCACCGTCGAGCCATACTGGCAGTTCGGGATTGTACTGCCGCGCGGAACGGTACTTGAGTTTTCGTGCCGGCCGGATCCGATCGCTGTCGCCGAATGGCAGTTGTCCGGTAAGCATTTCGTAAGCGATGACGCCGAGGGAGAAGATGTCCGCCCGGTTGGTCCCTTGTTCTCCCTCCAGATATTCAGGTGCCGTGTAGTTGAGCGTGCCCTGGGGAGTGCTGCGGTCGAGTGCAGTGTTGATCTCCTCGATCCCGGCGATGCGGGTGGAGCCAAAGTCTATGATCTTCAGAATACCGTGCTGGTCGATCATGACGTTGTCTGGCTTCAGGTCCTGGTGCACCATCTCCATGCGGTGAAAGGCGCGCAACCCCTCGGCGATCTGGCCAATGAAATCCCGCACCTGATTCAGGTCTGGCTGCGGATGATCGTTCATCCAGTGACGCAGGCTCTGTCCTTCCAGGTATTCGGTAATGTGGTAGAGGAAACGCCGCCGGCGCGGCTCCAGTACCTTCAATACATGGGGGTTGGCGATGCGCCGTCCCACCCACTCCTCATGCAGGAAACCATCGAGAAACTCTGCATCGTCCTGAAAGTTCACCGAGGGTGTCTTCAGGATCACCTTTTCCCCGCTCTCCGTGTCCAGGGCAAGGAACACCTCGCTGCGGCGGCTGGCGTGCAGTTCACGCAGGATGCTGTAGCCGTCGATGCTCATGCCGGGGCGCAGGTTGGGGGGGAAGGGCAACTCGGTTACCCGGTGGTAGATATCGTCTGCCTGTTCGCTGGGCAGGGCCAGCACCCGCAGCAGCTGGCAGGTCACGTTGTCCGTGCTGCCGTTCTCCAGCGCCTGGGCAACGATGGTATTGGCGGTGTTCTGCAGGTTGTAACCCAGCTCCTCGATCAGCTTCCGCAGCTGGTTGTCAGAGAGGAACTCATTGACCCCATCGGTGGAGAAAATGAACAGATCGCCCGGTTCCACCGCCAGGGCGCGGTAGTCGATATCCACATGAGGATCCACCCCCATGGCGCGGGCCAGGAATTCCCGCTCCTTCGATAACCAGACCCGGTGGTCCCGTGTCAACTGTTCCAGCTCGCCATCCCGATAGAGGTAGATGCGGCTGTCGCCGACATGGAACAGATGGGCGGTGGTGGATTTGATCACCAGGGCGCTGATGGTGGTGACCATCCCCTTGGGCGAGTCGTAGCGGCTTTGGCCCTGGCCGTAGAGCCAGCTGTTGAGTGAACCCAGGATCTTCGAGGCGGAGTTCTTTACCGTCCAGGATTCCGGGGTGCTGAAATAGTCACTGAGAAAGCCGGTGACACACACTTCACTGGCCTCACGGCCACCCTCGCTGCTGCTCATGCCGTCGGCGATCACCGCCGCCGCTCCCTTGGTCAGCAGCAGTTCGTCATCCGGCACCCGGGCCCCTGTGGCGTCGGCGTTCTCCGGTTTGTTGCCCGCTTCGGTGCGGCAGGCGTAGTCTATTTCGAGTGTCGATGGCATTTCGGTTCAGGGCCTTGGGGACGTTAATGCGCTTTTTTGCCGCGAATGCACGCATATAAACGCGAATCTTGTTTCGATTTATTGCTGCTTTGGTGATTTATTCATAAAACCTGCGTAATTATTCAGTACCCCTTTGGATTGTCCGTAAAGTTCCTGATATCGGGTGTTTCTGGAAGAAACGTCGGCGGCATGGATGCCGCCGTCCAGCTTGCAGGGATGTATTTATAGCGTTTTCTGGAAGCAACACCCAGTGTCAGGGGCGATCTCGAAAAGTGCAGAGTAGCTTCAAACCTGCGATGAATTGCCAGGGGTCGGAGTCAGGCCACTCCAGTCACATGGCTTTTACTGCCTTTTGTGTGTGGCTTGACTCCGACTCCTGGCGCGTTATCAGCTTACGTCGATCATCTGCACCGTGCCATCCGGCATTACCTCGGCGGTCTGGCCTTCGGGCTCGTCCAGGAACTGTACCGCTGCCAGGGCCAACAGGGCGGCGCCGGCGATGACCAGGAAGAAGCTCTGGGGCGAGACGAAGGAGAAGACGGTGAGAAAAGTGACCGCTCCCACGTTGCCGTAGGCGCCGGCCATACCGGCCACCTGCCCGGTCATGCGCCGCTTCACCAGGGGGACCATGGCGAACACCGCGCCCTCACCAGCCTGGACGAAGAAGGAGCAGGCCATGGTGGCGAGCACGGCCAGGGCCACCGGCCAGCCTGAATCCACCTGGCCGAGGATGAAGTAGCCCACGGCCAGACCGGCGATCAGCATAGAGAGGGTCTTGCGACGGCCGAAACGGTCGCTGAACAGGCCGCCGCCGGGGCGTGCCACCAGGTTCATGAAGGCGAAACCGGAGGCCAGCAGACCGGCCTGGACGATGCTGAGATCGAAGGTCTCCTTGAAGAACAGGGGCAGCATGGAGACCACAGCCAGTTCCGAGCCGAAGGTGACGAAATAGGCGAGATCCAGGATCGCCACCTGCTTGAACTTGTAGCGGTGCAGTTCCGGCACCTCCTCCTTGAACACATGCTTGTTGATGCGCCATACCTGACTGGTCTGATAGGCGTAGAGGGCGAGCAGACCGATATAGATGCCGTCGGTGAAGGTGGCGCCGATGATGCCCAGATTGGCCGGTCCCAGCTTCCAGGCCAGCACCGCCAGTGCTGCGTACATGGGGATGTTCATCAGCAGGTAGAAAAAGAAGTCCCCTTTGCTGGTCACCTCCATGGCGCCGGTCTTCTTAGGCTTGAAATAGGTGGAGCCCTTGGGTGTGTTGCGGGCCAGTTTGAAATAGACGAAAGAGTAGGCCAGGGCGATGGCGCCGGTGGTGGCGATGGCGTAGCGCCAGCCGTCCTCACCACCGTACCAGAGGGCCATGGTGGGCAGGATCATGGCTGCCGCTGCGGAGCCGAAGTTGCCCCAGCCGCCGTAGATGCCTTCAGCCACGCCCACCTGTTTTGCCGGAAACCATTCGCCGATCATGCGGATGCCGATGACGAAGCCGGCGCCGACGAAGCCAAGAGCGAAACGGGTGGCCAGCAACATCTCATAGGAGTCCGCCATGGCGAAAAAGAAGCAGATGATGCTCGAGATGAACAACAGTCCGGAGAAGATGAGGCGCGGTCCGTACTTGTCCACCAACATGCCGATGATGATACGGGCCGGAATGGTCAGGGCCACGTTGATGATCAGCAGTGCCTTCACCTCCTGTTTGGTGAGGTCGAAGGTCTGCTGGATCGAGGCCATGAGCGGGGCATGGTTGAACCAGACGACGAAGGTGAGAAAAAAGGCGAACCAGGTCAGGTGCAGGGTGCGTATCTTTCCACTGAACGACAGCAGCTTGAGTTTTGTTTCAGACATGTTGCGATACTCCAGGCAATGGTTAGAATCTGAATAGTGTTTATGCATGGAGTGTGCCAACGTTATAACATATTGTAATTAAAGGTAAAAAAAGCTTTTTAAGGAGAATGGTTTTCTGTTGTTGCACGCCATGTGTGCAAGCGATGCGGTATCTGCCCGGAAAGGGCGCAGGAGAAAAACGGCGGGATGGAGAGGGCTGAATGCCGTTTGCATTGTTCCGGTGCATGGTGGCAGGAAAGGGGATGCGGCCGCACCAGAATTGGTCATGGCGATTCAGGGGGATGACAGGATGCCGGCAGGTCTCCTGCTTCCTGAGAGAGCGGTACCCTGTTCCTTGGTTCAGGGGTCGAGAGGGAGCAGGGGCTATATACGGAGTCAGGCTGAAATAGCCCGATCGTTGTTATTCGAGGTACGGCCTCAGTCTGGCTCTGCCCCCTGTTGCACTGTTTGCAATGCCTTACTCGGTATCTGGCACGATGTTTGCAGTGTATCGTCGATATGCGAAACAGCGGCCGTTGTGGGCCGCCCGTGCAACGAGGTAGAGCATGAAAGAGCACTTGGTACTCATTGGCAACGGCATGGCCGGTATCCGTACGCTGGAAGAGCTGCTGAAACTGGATGCAGACAAGTACGAAATCACCGTCTTTGGTGCCGAGCCCCATCCCAACTACAACCGTATCCTGTTATCGCCGGTGCTGGCCGGAGAGAAACGTTTCGATGAGATCGTCCTCAACAGCCGTGAGTGGTACCAGGAAAATGGTATCACCCTGCATGCCGGCTCTCCGGTCGTCTCCATCGACCGGGTCAAGCAGAAGGTGCATACCGCTGATGGTATGGAGACCGGCTATGACCGGCTGCTGATCGCCACCGGCTCCGATCCCTTCATCATCCCGGTGCCGGGAGCGGATCTGGAAGGTGTGGTCGGCTTTCGGGATATCCACGATGTGGAGAGCATGCTGGATGCCGCCAGCCGGTATCGCCGGGCTGTGGTTGTCGGCGGCGGCCTGCTGGGCCTGGAGGCCGCCAACGGTCTGATGAAGCAGGGCATGGAAGTGACCGTGGTGCACCTGATGGACCGGCTGATGGAGCGGCAACTGGACCAGCCGGCGGCAAAGATGCTGAAGGCTTCGCTGGAGGCGGACGGTATGCGCTTCCTGATGCAGGCGGAGACGGCGGCCATCACCGGTGAAGAGCGGGTGCAGGGGATCCGCTTCAGCGACGGCTCAGAGCTGGAGACCGACCTGGTGGTGATGGCAGTGGGTATTCGCCCCAATATCAGGTTGGCCCGGGAGGCGGGGATCTATTGCGAGCGGGGTATCCTGGTCAACGATACCATGCAGACCTACGATCCCAAGATCTATGCGGTGGGCGAGTGCGTACAGCACCGCGGCAACTGCTACGGTCTGGTTGCCCCCCTGTTCGAACAGGCCAAGGTGTGTGCCAATCATCTGGCCGAGCTGGGCTACGGCCGCTACGAGGGCTCGGTCACCTCGACCAAGCTGAAGGTGACCGGGATCGACCTCTTCTCCGCCGGCAACTTCATGGGCGATGACACTACCGAGGAGATCCTGTTCCAGGATCCGGCCGGCGGGGTGTATAAAAAGCTGGTGCTGAAAGACAACCGGATCGAGGGCGCAGTGCTGTATGGGGATACCATCGACGGCGCCTGGTATTTTCAGTTGATGCGCGCCGGCACCGATGTCTCCGATCTGCGTGGCAAGCTGCTGTTCGGACAGCATCATCTGGGGGATTCCGGCCATGGCGGTCAGTCCCAGGCGTCGGCCATGAGCGACGATGCCCAGGTGTGCGACTGCAACGGCGTCTGCAAAGGGGACATCGTCAAGGCGATCACCGACAAGGGGCTGTTCACCGTGGATGACGTGAAGGCCCACACCAAGGCGGGGGCCTCCTGCGGCTCCTGTATCGGCCTGGTGGAGCAGATCCTGGAAAGCACCCTGGGCAGCGACTACTCCGCGCCCGAGGCGAAGCCCCTGTGCAAGTGCACCGATTTCACCCACGACCAGGTGAAGGAGACCATCCGCGAGCAGCAGTTGACCACTGTCCGGGATGTGTTCGACAAGATGGAGTGGCGCACCCCGGACGGGTGCCATGTCTGCCGCCCGGCGATCAACTACTATCTGCTGGCCACCTTCCCCGATACGGCCGAGGACGATCCCCAGTCCCGCTTCATCAACGAGCGGGTGCACGGCAATATCCAGAAGGATGGCACTTTCTCGGTGATCCCGCGCATGTGGGGCGGGCGCACCACCCCGGATGAACTGCGCGCCATCGCCGATGCAGCGGAGAAATTCGATGTCGGTGAGGTACATCTCACCGGTGGACAGCGGATCAATATGTTGGGGGTGAAGAAGCAGGATCTGCCGGCGATCTGGTCCTTCCTGTCGGAGCGGGGCATGGTCTCCGGCCATGCCTATGGCAAGGCCCTGCGTACGGTGAAGACCTGTGTCGGTGCCGAGTGGTGCCGCTTCGGCACCCAGGATTCCACTGGTCTCGGCATCAAGCTGGAAGAACTCACCTGGGGCTCCTGGATGCCGCACAAGTTCAAAATGGCGGTCTCCGGCTGTCCGCGCAACTGTGCCGAGGCGACGATCAAGGACTTTGGCGTGGTCTGCATCGATTCCGGATATGAACTGCATGTCGGTGGTAACGGCGGCGTCATGCTCCGTGCCACCGATGTATTGTGCCGGGTGGGCAGTGAGGAAGAGGTGCTGGAATATGCTGCTGCCTTCACCCAGTTGTACCGTGAGGATGCCCATTATCTGGAGCGCACCGCGCCCTGGGTGGAACGGGTCGGGCTGGCGTTCGTCAAGGCGCGGGTGGTGGAGGACGAGGTCGGGCGCAAGGCCCTGTACCAACGCTTTATCGCATCCCAGAAGCGGTCCCAGGACGATCCCTGGAAGGCCCGCGCCGAAGGTGAGCAAGCACACGAATTCAATACCTTGAAACAGATTGGAGCCTGATCATGGCGGAAACGATGAAAGAAGAGTGGGTGGAAGTGGGCAGACTGGCGGATATACCCCGCCTCGGCTCGCGGGTGGTTCAGGGTCCGGACGGGGAGGTGGCCCTGTTCCGTACCGCTGATGACCAGGTGTTCGCACTGCTCAACCGCTGCCCCCATAAACAGGGTCCGCTGGCGGATGGCATGGTGCATGGACACCGGGTCACCTGCCCGCTGCACAACTGGATTCTGGAACTGGAAAACGGCGAGGCTGTGGCCCCGGACGTGGGCTGTGCGCCAACTTACCCTGTTCGTTTCCAGGGAGATGTAGTATATCTGTCCCTCTCCCCGGACGGGGGTTGTAAGGAGAGGAGTGCTGCCTGAATCTTCAGTTGCAGCTGAAAGGTCTCGGAGTCAGCTTGCCTATCGGCCGTTGGTTTTACGACCAGGGCCGAGGCAATTTTACTCCGATACCTGACCCGGGATACTGGCCCATACGCCGGCGAAAAGGGTGGGCTTCGGGGATTCAATTACAGCACCGGCCAATCCAGGAGTCTGTCGGACTCAGGATTGATCTACTGCGCTGGGGGGAGAGCGGCCCAAATTTCCCCGATTTTTCGTTGCGTAGAACTGCTATGCACCTCAAAATCGTGAAAATTCGATCTCGCTCTCCCGCCATGCCCGCTACGATCACCTAAATCCGCACAGACCCCTAAGAAGAGCCGGAAAAATATAATTTCAAAAGAGGATGAGAGATATGCAGGTCAAAGAGATCATGACCGGGTCGCCCCGGACGGTAACGCCAGGCACCGGTCTGTTGGAAGTGGTGTCGCTGATGTGCCTATACCGCTACAGTGGCTTGCCGGTACTGGAAGATGACAAGCTGGTCGGTTTTATTGCAGAAAAGGATGTGTTGCACAAACTGTTTCCCACCCTGGAAGACATGATGTCCGATGGTCTCGGCTCACTGGACTTCGATGCCATGATGGGCAAATACAAGGACGTGGTGAATCTTAAAGTGGACGACCTGATGACCCGCGGTGTCATCTCGGTCTCTCCGGAAGATCATATTCTGAAGGCGGCCACCACCATGGTACGGCATAAATTCCGCCGTATCCCGGTGGTTGATGGCGGTCAGCTGATGGGCATGCTCAGCCTGGGCGATGTGCATAAGGCGATATTTCAGGTCAACGTCTCTTCAGGCATCTGCAAATAGTCCACGAAAGGGGCGGAAATATCCGTAGCGTGCCCAGAGTCTTTCCTCTGTACCCTTGCACCGTTCTTGTGCGCTATGCCTCCTCCTGAAGCACTTGTTGCCCGTTCCGGAAAAAATCCTAATGAGCGTGCGGACAGAGGGGCGGCAAGGTGAGTGATATGGGCAGCGAATGAACGCAAATAGACGCGAATACAGCCGACAGGCAAACCAATGCCAGGCACAAACAAACAGACTGCGTCCATTCGCGTTTGACTCTGCTTTGTCAGATTGAAATCGGTGCCGGGTCTGCCAGGGTGATCTGCGGGTGTCTGCGGCATGAATGCCGCAGTCAAGCCCCCAGGGATGGGTTCACGGCGTCCCGTATATCACCCTGGCGGGTCCGGATATACCACGAATAGAGTAATCTGAGGAAGAGGCTCAATATTTTCGCCAACCTTGTTGGCACGGTAGTTGCAACACTTCTCGTGAAGATCACCATTCGAATGATTTCCGAGGTTGCAACAGATGCTGTTTGGACGGACCAAGAAGAACCCTGTCAAGATCCTGGACAAGCAGGTCCAGACGTGGAAGTACACCACCTGCGGCTACTGCTCCACCGGCTGCTCCATCGAGGTGGGACTGAATGCCGAAGGGATCCCGGTGGCCACCCGCGGCGTGGGCAGTGCCGACGTCAACCGCGGCAAGCTCTGCATCAAAGGGATCTTTGAGCATGAACTGTTCAAGTCCGCCGGCCGTGGCGACAAACCGAAGCTGCGCACTGCCATTCATGAACCCTGGCAGACCACCGGCTGGGATCAGGCCCTGGACCGGGCCGGCGAGGAGATCCAGCGCATCCAGCGCAAGTACGGCCGCGACAGCTTCGCCATCGTCTCCACCGGCCAACTGCTGACCGAGGAGTTCTACACCCTGGGCAAGCTGGCCCGCGGCGTCATCGGCACCAACAACTACGATGGCAACACCACGCTCTGCATGGCCTCGGCGGTCTCCGGCTACAAGCGCTCCTTCGGTTCGGACGGCCCCCCTGGCTGCTATGAAGATTTCGAACACACCGATTGTCTCATCGCCTGGGGCTCCAATCTGCCGGAGCAGCACCCGATTATCTACAACCGTATGCGCGAGGCCCGGGAGGGGCGGGACTTTCCGCTGATCGTGGTCGATCCCCGGGTCACCATGCTGGCCCAGCAGGCGGACATGCACCTGGCCATCACACCGGGCACCGATGTGGTGCTGCTGAACGCCCTGATGCACGTGATCCTGGACGAGGGTCTGGAGGACCGGGAGTACATCGAGAAACACACCTCGGGCATCGAGACGGTGGAGCGGCTGGTGGAGCAGTACGATCCGGTAACCGCATCGAAAATCTGCGGTATCGACGAGGACACCATCCGCAACGTGGCGCGGCTCTATGCCAAGGCGAACGCCGCCATGTCGATCTGGACCATGGGCATCAACCAGTCCACCCACGGCTCCGACGGGGTGGTGGGCATCAACAACCTGAATCTGGTCACCGGCAACATCGGCAAGCAGGGGGGGACCAGCCTCTCCATCACCGGCCAGTGCAACGCCATGGGCACCCGTGAGTGGTCCTCCTGCTCCGGTCTGCCGGGTTACCGCTATCTGGAGAATCCGGAGCACCGCCAGGAGATTGCCGAGTTCTGGGGCATCGACCCCGAGTTCCTGCCCAAGCAGCGGGGGCTGACCGAGACCGACATCTTCCCGGCCATCGAGACCGGCCAGATCAAGGGGCTGTGGCTGATCGCCACCAATCCCATGACCTCCATGGCCAACACCAACCGTATCCGCAAGACTCTGGAGAAGCTGGAGTGCCTGGTCGTGCAGGACTCCTACCAGGATGTGGAGACCACCGAGTATGCCCACATCTATTTTCCGGCGGCCACCTGGGCGGAGAAGGAGGGCTGTTTCACCAACACCGAACGCCGGGTCAATATCGTGCGCAAGGTGACCGAGAATCATGGTGACTCCCAGTCGGATCTGTGGATCTTCAACCAGATGGCCAAGCGCTTCGAGCAGGGCAAGCGGCTGCGCTTCCCGGAGCAGCCATCCGAGGTGTTCGAGGAGATGCGGGTCCTGTCCAAGGGGCGGCTGGTGGACATCAGCGGCATGACCCACGACGAGATCGAGCGCCAGCGCGGTATCCAGTGGCCCTATCCCGAGGACAGGGGGGGGGAGAAGGGCGACCAGCGGCTGTACGAGGACGGGCGCTTCCAGTTCGCCGATGGCAAGGCCAAGCTGATCGCGCTGCCCTATATCGAGAACAATGAGGTGCCGGACGACGACTATCCGTTCTGGCTCAACTCCGGCCGGGTGGTGGAGCATTTCCACACCCGCACCAAGACCGGCAAGATCGGTAACCAGAATAAATTCAGCCCCACAGCCTATATGGAGATGAACCCGGATGCGGCGGCGGAGCTGGGGGTGCAGCACGGCAGTTATGTGCGGGTCGTGTCACGCCGTTCCGATGCGGTGGTGATGGTACAGCTGACCCAGCGGGTGCCGCGCAACATGGTGTTCATTCCGTTCCACTACCACGACTGTATCAACCGCCTCTCCCTGGGCCTGCTCGATCCCCATTCGCGCCAGCCCGCGTTCAAGCAGAGCGCGGTGCGCATCGAGCCCATCGATCAGCTGGAGGCGGCGCGGTTGAACAAAGAGATGCGGAAGTTTTGATTATTTTCATTCATCACAACAGTGACGGGGATGCCAAATGTAGGGTGAATAAGGCCCGAAGGGCCGCATCCACCCTGCATTCATCTCGCTAAGCAATGAATGACTCTGTGGTGAAAAGAAGGCCAATTCAATGTACCCAGTAAGAGACGACGAACCCAAATACGCCTTCCTGCGCGATGAACCGGCGCAGGAGCGCAACCAGCACGGCGACTTCATCGATCTGCTGCGCCGCACCAGCGGCGAGCAGGCGGGGCAGAGCCTCAACATCAACGGTGAACCGGCGGTGGGTGAGAACCCACACCGTAACCGGCAGCACGGCTTTCACTTTACCGCCGACAACTGCATCGCCTGCCACGCCTGCGAGGCCGCCTGCTCGGAGAAGAATGGCAACCCGGCCCACCTGGCGTTTCGCAGCGTCGGCTACGTGGAGGGGGGCAGCTACCCGGCCTACACCAGGCTCAACATCTCCATGGCCTGCAACCATTGCGACGATCCGGTCTGTCTCAAGGGATGTCCCACCCGGGCCTATACCAAGTTTGCGGAATACGGTGCGGTGCTGCAGGATCCGGATATCTGTTTCGGTTGCGGCTACTGCACCTGGGTCTGTCCCTATAACGCCCCCCAGCTGGATCCGGTGAAGGGGCAGGTCACCAAGTGCAATATGTGCGTGGATCGCCTGGAGGCGGGGTTGAAGCCGGCCTGCGTGGCCGCCTGCCTGGGCGGCGCCCTGGACTTCGGCGTGGTGGAGAACACCCCGGAGCACCGGGACCAGGCAAAGCTCGACATCCCCGGCTTTCCCGACCCCTTCATCACCCACCCCAATATCCGTTTCCAGCAGCAGCGCAGCCTGCCGCGGGAGATGACCCGCACCGATTCGATGCCGATCAAGTATCACCGGAATGAGGAGAAGGGGGGCTATGTCTCGGAGCTGCATGAGAAGTATGGCCGGGAGCGGCACTGGAACTGGCGCAAGCTGCTCGGTTCCCACGAGAACTCCCATGTGCTCTTCACCCTCTCCACCCAGGCGGTGCTGGGCGCCTTCCTGCTGCTGGTATTGGGGCCCCTGTTCGGGATCGATGCCCTGACCGCGGTGAAACGCTCCCCGGCTTTCCTGCCTTTGCTGGGTACGATGGTTCTGCTGCTCACCTTCGGTATGTACAAGCTCAACATGCACCTGGGCAAGCCCCACCGCTTCTATCGTGGCTTCAACAACCTGCGGTGGTCGCCGGTGAGCCGGGAGATCGCGGGGGTCAGCGCCTTCTTCGCCGGGCTGCTCGGCTATGGCTTCTTTTCCCTGTTCGACAACGCCATCGCCGGCTTCCTGGCCGGCGTGAGCGCCCTGCTGGGAGTGGCGGGTGGCCTGATCGGCCTCTATTTCATGTACCGCATCTACCGCATCAAGGCGCGGCCCTACTGGGACCACTGGCAGACCGCCGCCAGCTTCTTCGGCACCACCCTGAGCCTGGGCGGACTGCTCGTTGGCTTGCTGGTGCTGCCTCTTGCCGAAGTGGCCGGGCTGGACCGGCTGCTGGCTGGGGTGATCTTCAGCGGCCTGGCCCTGGAAGTAGCGGGTCTGCTGGCCCATGCCCGGGATCTCAGGCGCGGCCCAGGCGAGGGAGCCGCAGCCCACTATGAGCAGACCACCCGTTACGGCTATCCCTATCTGTTGCGCAACGGTCTGCTGGGGCTGAACCTGCTGATCGCCGCTACCCTGGTCTTCACCGGTCTGGCCGGGTTGGCCGGCGCCGTCACCGGTATCCTGTTCACCATCTCCCTGCTGACCATGGCGGTGATCGGACGTGCCCTGTTCTACGTGCTGGTGATTCCCACCACCATGCCCGGCGCCTTCTTCTGGCGTAACCGCGCCTTCGTCGAACATGCCCGTGACATCGGCCTGGCGGAGATGGAGCAGGTGGGCGTGGTCTACGAGGGGCATCACGCCTTCGACCTCAAGGCCCTACTGCAGACCATCCGCGAAAACAGCCTGCGGGATATGTGGGCGCACGTCCGAACTATTCTCGATTTTGGACTTCGGTAATCATTCAGCTGCTATGAGGATTCGGCACAAATCGCCGTCAGTGGGTATTTCTTCCGGAAACCGCTGTGAATACATCCATGTACGCTCGACGGCGGCATCCCTGCCGCCGACGTTTCCTCCAGAAACACCCACTGACGGCGATCCCCACGGATGTATCTGAACAGTTCCGGATCCCGCAGCGTTCGTCAGCCCGCATGACGACGAATGGTGGACGGGGAATTTACCCACAAAAGAAGTCTGAAACATGAAACAACGCCTGCAACGACTCATCACCCATCTGCAACAGGGCCTGATCGAACGGGAGACACCGGTGCGTCTGGCCCTGCTGGCGGCCTTGGCTGGAGAGCACCTCTTGTTGCTTGGCCCGCCCGGTACCGCCAAGAGTGAGCTGGCCCGCCGTCTGCAGGGGGTGTTTGCCGATGGTGCCTATTTCGAACGCCTGTTGACCCGCTTCTCGGTGCCCGAGGAGCTGTTCGGCCCCCTCTCCATCAAGGCCCTGGAGGAGGATCGCTATCAGCGCCTCACCGACCACTACCTGCCCACGGCCACCATTGCCTTCATCGATGAGATATTCAAGGCCAACAGCGCCATTCTCAACACCCTGCTCACCCTGCTCAATGAGCGTGAATTCGACAACGGCGCCAGCCGCGAGCGAACCCCGCTGATTGCCGTCATCGGCGCCAGCAACGAGCTGCCCGAAGGGGAGGAGCTGGATGCCCTGTATGACCGTTTTCTGCTGCGCTACCAGGTGGACGGGGTGAGCGATGAGGGCTTCGACGCCTTGCTGGACCTGTCCGGAGAGGCTCAGCCCCTGGCCGCTGGACTGGCCTTGAGCCGGGAGGAACTGGCCGGGTTACAGCTGGCGGCTGCGGAGCTGCCGCTGGACCCGGCGGTGCGGCATCTGTTGAAAGGATTGCGCGAATATCTGCAGCAGCAGGGTCGATACGTATCGGACCGGCGCTGGCGCAAGCTGGTACAGCTGCTGCGGGTGGCCGCCCTGACCAATGGCGAGCCGTCCGTCTCGGTGTGGGACTGCTGGCTGCTGCAGCACTGCCTGTGGGATCGGCCGGAACAGCGGCTGGATCTCCTTGGCTGGTACGAATCCCATCTCGGCACCGATGCGGTCCTGAATCCGGAACGGCTGGAGCGGCTGGTGCGCACCTGGGAAGGCACCCTGGAACAGGAGCGTCATGCCACCCGGCATCTGAAAAATGCAGATGGTGAACTGCTCTATCTCGACCATCAGGGGCGGGAGACCACGGATGCCAGCCGCCGGGTGCAGGCCGAGCGGGATGGCGAACCGCTCTATCTGGCGCCGCCGGACCAGGATGACCGGGACAATGGTGGTTCAGGCTATACCCGGGATGAGCTGCGCCAGCAGTTCTTCGATGACCATTATCAGCAGTGTCATATCGACGGTGACTGGGTGACGTTGGATGACTATGTCCGGCGCAGCAGAAACCGCTTCAGCCGGGAGGAGGCTTACCGGCCCAAGAGCGAGCCGATACGCTACAGCGAGCGGCATATCCAGGATCGCGTCGATGAGATCGGGCAACTGGAGCAGGCGGTGGCAGACTACCAGGATGGGCTGCAGGAGAAGTTGCTGCACCTGGATGAGTCGGTACGGGAGAACCTCTGGCTGGAGCCGGCGTTCACCGGTCCGGCGCGGCGCAACCTGGAGCAGAGCCTGCAGGTGGCACGAGACCTGGGCCAGCGCATTGGCCGGGTGATCGATGGATACCGGAGCCTGGGTGCCGGTTCCGCTATGGCGACGGATGCTGTGAACCACACCTTTTCATCATGAATTATTGATGAATATCGAGCGCCGCTTCGATTTTCTCGATGACCTGCCGGATAGTCTGTTCGAGACCGTCGTCACCACCCGTCACGGCTCCCTGCGTGAGCGGGTCGAAGGTGTCCTGGCCTGGCGTGCGGCCCTGCTGGAAGGACGGTTGCCGATGCCGGACACACTCCCCTGGCCCGACCGTACAGTGAGTGAAAGGCTGCTGCCGCGCCTGGAGACCCTGGAGATGGCTCCCCTGTGCCGCGACGAGAAGAGCCTGACCGACCACTTGTTGAAGGATATCTGCCGGGCGGTGGATAGTGTCGATGAGTGGCGTGAGCAGGGGTTGGACGGGCTGTTCGATGATGAACTCGCGCGGGAGCGTCATCGGGGGCGTGAGACCCGGGACACCCAGGGGCCGGAGTCGAATTCTGCGCCCCGGTCCGAAGCCGGGGGAGCGAGTGGAATGGTCACTGCTCCTCCCTCGGAGGGCACCGAAAACCAAACCCAGGGGTCGGAGTCAAATTGTGCGCTTCAGCCCGGTTCATCAGACGAAAACCAGGGCAATTTGACCCCGGCAGACCCAGCTCAAATGGCCGACACGGCATCGATGTTGCCGGACCAGGAGCTGGATGATCTGCAGACCCAGTGGCAGAGGCTACAGAACGACTGGCGGGAGATCAGTGCACTGGCCACCGATCTGGGTACGCGCATGGGGCGTGGCTGGGATCTCTCCACCGGTTTGCTGCAGCAGACGGACTGGCGCGAGCTGGTGCCGCTGCGCCGCTGGTTGCGCAATCATCCGCAGCTGCTGGAAATCGTCGCCCGCCTGGGGCGGGAGCAGAGCCGGCGGGAGACCGGCGCCGATGACGATGAGTCGCCGGGTACTGGGGAGGGGGAGGCGCCCCAGGCAGTGGTTCCTGTCCCCCGGACGATCCGCTCGGAGGATCCCATGTCCACCCGTGGCCTGGTCCATAGCGACGATATCGCCCGCATGTTGCCCCGGGAGGCGGGCTATCTGGGACATCCGGGTCTGCATATGTTGTGGCATGCCAAGAGGGCGGAACGGGCGCTGCTCTGTTACCGGGTCGAGGGCGTGTTGTCGGAGCACCAGCCGGAGCTGCCGGAGGTCAGCGGCACGACGGTGCCGGCATCGCCCGCCGGCAGCCCGGAAAAGGGTCCCCTGTTGATCTGTCTGGACACCTCGGCCTCGATGCACGGTGAGCCGGAACGGTTGGCCAAGGCGCTTTGCCTGGAGGTGCTGCGGCTGGCCAACCGGGAGCGGCGGCAGGCACTGCTGTTCGCCTTCAGCGGGCCGGGACAACTGCTGCAGGAGCGGTTGCAGTTCAGCCCGGATGGCCTGCGCCGGTTGGTGCGTTTTCTGCAACGGACCTTCCAGGGCGGTACCGATATCCGCCTGCCACTGGAGCGGGCACTGGCCCAGGTGGAGCAGGCGGGTTGGGAGAAGTCCGACATGCTGCTGGTGAGCGATGGGCGTTTTCCGGTGCCGGACGATCTTGCCCGCCGGGTGGAGCGGGTCCGGGAGCAGGGTGGCCTGCGCATCCAGGGGGTTCGGGTGGGACGCTGGAACAGCCGCGGCATGGCGCGCATCTGTCAGCAGCTGTATTCGTTTCCCCCCGCCCCCTGATCAATTCAGCACGGGCACTGAATGATGATCATGGGGTGTTTGCTCCGGAAGACGCTGTAAATACGTCCCTGTACGCTTGATGTTGGCATCCCTGCCAACAACACTTCCTCCACAAACCCCCCATGATCATCATACTCGCCGTACCAGCATGCCTGGGGTTGGCGGAATGGTCCCTGCTCACTCTCTCGGAGGCGTCTGCGGCCTGGATGGCCGCAGTCGAGCCCCCAGGGATGGGTTTACGGTGTCCTCCGGGAGAGGGGGCAGGGACCATGTAGGGAGTTCACGCCATTATACCAGCGGGGCGGAACGCCTTGTTGCGTCAAACCCGGCGCAGCACCCGGTCCATGGCCCGCGTACTGAGCAGCCGCTTCAGGGTGCCGAACAGATAGGTGGGGAAAGTGACATAGTAACGGGCCCGGGGGCGTGGGCTCTCCAGGGCGTGGAGCACCTTTTTCAGCACCGCCTCCGGGGGCAGTGTGAAGGGGACTGCCGGGCCCTTCTTTGTCAGCCGCGCTTGCATGGCCCGGTAGGCATCCCGGTGGACACTCTTCTCCATGTCGATGGTGCGCAGGAATCTCTCATGGCTGTTGGCGCGAAAGCGGCTCTCGATGGGGCCGGGCTCGATCAGACTGACATGGATGCCGCTGCCTGCCAGCTCCAGGCGCAGGGTGTCGGTGAGCCCTTCCAGGGCGTACTTGCTGGCGTTGTAGGCGCCACGGTATGGGAGGGCGATAAAACCCAGCACCGAGCTGTCCTGGATGATGCGCCCCTCGCCCTGACGGCGCATCACCGGGATGATGCGCCGGGTGAGGTCGTGCCATCCGAACAGATTGGTCTCGAACTGGGCGCGCAGCACCTCCCGGCTCAGGTCCTCCACCGCGCCGGGCTGGCCGTAGGCGCCGTTGTTGAACAGGCCGTAGAGCCTGCCATCGGTACGGGTGAGCAACTCATCCACCGCCTGACCGATGCTCTCGGGCCGGTCCAGGTCCAGCTGCAGCGCCTCGAGTCCCTCCTCCTGCAAACGCGCCACATCGGCCGCCTTGCGGGCGCTGGCGAACACCCGGTAGCCACGTCTCATCAGGCCGTTAGCGACGCAATATCCGATGCCGCTGGAGCAACCGGTGATCAGGACGCTGCGTGGTTTCGTGACGGTCAAGGGCGTTTCTCCTCAGGCAGATGGGTGGTGCGGAATTAGAGCATATTTTTTATCGATATTGCGTAAAGAAGAACTAAAGTTTTTGCCCCTATAACCGTTATCAACACCAAGCAGACCCGGCGGCTTGGAACCGGTACCCATGGTCAGGCATCTGGCGCAGCCTGGTATCCCGCGCCAGGGCGGTTTAGGAGAAAAGGGCAAAAGAGGTTTTTTGTGGATATAGCGACACTCATAGGATTGTTAGGCGGCTTCGGTATCATCATCGGTGCCATCGCCACGGGCGGCGATGTGATGCTGTTCGTCAACGTGCCGTCCATTCTGATCGTGGTCGGCGGTACCTTCATGGTGACCTTGATGCAGGTCTCGCTGAAGGACTTTCTCGGCTCCTTCTCCATGGGGATGAAGGCCTTCTTCTATAAGACGGAAGATCCTCGGCAGCTGATAGAAGAGGCGGTCCAGTTGGCCGACGTGGCACGCAAGAATGGTCTGCTGGCCCTGGAGGGACAGGAGATCAGCAACGATTTTCTCAAACAGGGGATCGGTCTCTGTGTGGACGGCCACGATCCGGCCCTGGTGCAGCGGCTGCTGAGCAAGGACATAGATCTCACCATCGAACGCCATGAGGTGGGCCAGACCATGTTCAAGAACATGGCCGTCATGGCGCCGGCCATGGGCATGATCGGCACCCTGGTCGGTCTGGTGCAGATGCTGGCCAACATGTCGGACCCCGCCAGTATCGGCCCGGCGATGGCTGTGGCCCTGCTCACCACCCTCTATGGCGCCGTCATCGCCAACGCCTTCGCCCAGCCCATGGCGGACAAGCTGGCCCGCGCCAGCGCCCTGGAAAAGACCAACAAGTCCCTGATCCTGGAGACCATATCGGGCATTCAGGAAGGTATGAACCCGAGAGTCCTGGAGCAGCTGTTGTCGACCTATCTGCCGTCCAGCAAGCGCACCAAGGCTGAAGAGTGAGCCATGTCTGACGATTGCCCCAAGTGTGAAGACGGGTTACCGGCCTGGCTTGCCACCTTCGCCGACCTGATGTCCCTGCTGATGTGTTTCTTCGTGCTGCTGCTGTCATTTGCCGAAATCGATGCAGTGCGCTTCAAGAAAATGGCGGAATCGATGAAGGATGCCTTCGGCGTGCAGCGGGAGATACCCGCCAACGAAATCGTCATGGGTACCAGTGTGATCAAGCAGGAGTTCAGCCCGGCCACCGTGACCGAGCCTTCACCGATCAATGAGATTCGCCAGCAGACCACCGAGGTAGAGCAGCAGAACCTGAAGGTGAACGATGCGATGAAGAACGCAGTGGCCCAGCAGATTCAGCTAGAGGTGGAACAGCTGGCCGAGGAACTGAAAAAGAAGCTCAAGGAAGAGATCGACAAAGGCCTGCTGACGGTGGAGACGGAGCAGACGAAGATTATCATCCGCATCCAGGAGAAGGGGTCGTTCGCCTCCGGCAGCGCGCGTCTCGATCCCGGCTTCCAGAAGGTGATGGATCGGATCAGTGAGGCGATCGCCGGTGCGCCGGGCAAGATCATCGTGGCCGGTCACACGGATGACATCCCCATCTCCACCTCCCGTTTCCGCTCCAACTGGGAGCTCTCATCCGCCCGTGCCGTTACCGTGGTCCATGCGATGACGAAGAACCCGCAGATCGATCCCGCCCGGGTCCTGGTCGAGGGGCATGCCGATTCCGATCCGCTGGTGCCCAATGACAGTGCACAGAATCGGGCGAAGAACCGCCGGGTGGAGGTGATCCTGGAGCGGGGAGATGATCTGGACCTGGGCGACAAGTTGATCATCCAGGAGCAGTAGGATCAGATTCAGAGATAGTCTATGAGCAGCGAGCAATCACCTATGGATTTGCAGCAGGAACGCCGAAGATTCTTTCGTATCGAAGATGCCGTCAGTCTGAGTTATCAGACGGTCCCCGATGACAGCCTGCCGGAGCGGCTGGAGCGCCTGCAACGGGGCATGAGCAGTGATTTCACGGTGATGGGCAGTTTGACTGCCATCGGCCAGGAGGTGGCCGGCGTGCTGCGCAAGATAGAGGGGCGCCATCCTGAAGTCGCCGACTATCTGAAGGCCCTGGACCGGAAGCTGGATCTGCTGGGCCGTGCTTTTCTCGCCCAGAACACTGATCTGGTCGACCAACCGGCGACGCCAGTCAACCTCAGTGCCAGTGGCATGGCCTTCTTCACCCCGGAACGCCTGGACGTCGGCAGTATTCTGGAGTTGAAACTGCTGCTGATGCCATCCCATACCGGCATCCTGATCTACGCCGATGTGGTCTCTTGTGAGGCCGGCAGTTCGGCAACGGATGAGTCCGGCTACCAGATACGGGTCGATTTTTCCCATCTACGGGAGTGTGATCAGGATGTGCTGATTCGCCACATCCTGCAGCGCCAGGGTGAGACCCTGCGGCAACGGCGCGAGGCAGAGGAAGAGTGATCGCTTCCCGGTTTCGGAATGGCACAGGGAAGAGTGGCCGCGGCCGTTGATGAATGTGATAAAATTCTTTGATTACACGTTGTCATCCCCATTTGTCATTTCATCACAAATGGGAACATCAGAGGATTTTCGACCATGCCAATCTACGAATACCGCTGTGAAGCCTGCGGCCATGAGCTGGAGGCGTTACAAAAAATAAGCGATGCCCCTCTCACCGAATGTCCGGCATGTGGCAAATCTGCGCTGAAGAAGCAGGTCTCGGCGGCCGCCTTCCGGCTCAAGGGTGGGGGCTGGTATGAGACCGACTTCAAAGGCGGAAAAAAGAAGAACCTGCACGATTCAGGCGACGGCAAGGCGGACAAGAAGACGCCAGAAAAGAAACCAGGTGCCTGTGCTGCCGGTAAGTGCGCTGGCGGCAGCTGACATCTGCAACCATGTCTTTCATGCGTCGTTATCTGGTTGCCGGCCTGCTGGTGTGGGTGCCACTCGGGGTCACCCTGCTGGTGGTGCGCATGTTGGTACACTGGCTGGACGGCAGCCTGCTGCTGATCCCGGTCGCCTACCGTCCGGAGAACCTGCTCGGTTTCAGCATCCCCGGCCTCGGTGTATTGCTCTCCGTGCTGATCGTCTTCGTTACCGGAGTGCTCGCGGCCAATTTCTTCGGCCGCTCCCTGGTCTCCATCTGGGAGCACCTGCTGGCCAAGATCCCGCTGGTGCGATCGGTCTATTCCGGTGCCAAGCAGCTGGCCGAGACGGTATTCAGCGACAATGGCCAGTCGTTTCGCAAGGTGCTGCTGGTGGAATTCCCCCGCCGCGGCCTCTGGACGCTGGCCTTTCTCACCGGTGAGGATGTGGGTGAGGCCCAGGAGAAGACCGGCCAGGACGTGCTCAACGTCTACATCCCGACCACCCCCAATCCCACCGGCGGTTACTTCGTCATGGTGCCGCGGACGGATGTGGTGGAACTGGAGATGTCGGTGGATGAGGGGCTGAGGATGCTGATGTCCATGGGTGCCGTGGTGCCGGATGCCCATCATGAGCTTGCACCCGAGGACGCCAAACCGTAACATTTCCGCTTTTTACCGGCAGCTTCTGCCGGGAAACCAATCGACAGGACAGCTTTCATGCGCAGCCATTATTGCGGACAGATCAATGCTTCACATATCGGCCAGGAGGTCGAGCTATGCGGGTGGGCCCATCGCCGGCGTGACCACGGTGGCGTGATCTTCATCGATCTGCGTGATCGCGAAGGGTTGGTGCAGGTGGTCTACGACCCCGACCTGCCGGATGTGTTCGCTACTGCCGAGCAGGTGCGCAACGAGTTCGTACTGCGGGTCAAAGGCCGGGTCCGGGCCCGCCCGGAAGGCACGGTGAATCCGGATCTGGCCACCGGCGAGATCGAGGTCCTGGGCCAGGCGCTGGAGGTGCTGAACCGCTCTGAGACCCCTCCGTTCCAGCTCGATGAGCACGAGCACGTCTCCGAGGAGATCCGCCTGCGTTACCGCTATATCGATCTGCGCCGGCCGGAGATGCTGCGCAATATCCAGCTGCGTGCCGCCATCACACGGGAGCTGCGCAGCTATCTGGACGCCAAGGGCTTCCTCGATATCGAGACGCCGATGCTGACCAAGGCCACGCCGGAAGGGGCGCGGGACTATCTGGTGCCGTCGCGTACCCATCCGGGGCAGTTCTTCGCCCTGCCCCAGTCGCCCCAGCTGTTCAAGCAGATGCTGATGATGTCGGGTATGGACCGCTACTATCAGGTGGTGCGCTGCTTCCGCGACGAGGACCTGCGCGCCGATCGCCAGCCGGAGTTCACCCAGCTGGACGTGGAGACCTCGTTCATCGACGAGGACGAACTGACCGGCATGATGGAGGAGATGATCCGCGGTGTGGTGAAGACGGTGCTGGGCGATGACCTGCCCGATCCCTTCCCGCGCATGACCTACAAAGAGGCGATGCGCCGCTTTGGCTCGGACCGGCCGGATCTGCGCTGTCCGCTGGAGCTGGTGGATGTGGGCGACCTGATGGCCGGGGTCGAGTTCAAGGTCTTCTCCGGGCCGGCCAACGACCCCAATGGCCGGGTTGCCGCCCTGCGCCTGCCCAAGGGCTGCGAGCTGACCCGTAAGGAGATCGACGCCTATACCAAGTATGTCGGTATCTACGGTGCCCGTGGGCTGGCCTACATCAAGGTCAATGAGGTGGAGAAGGGGCGCGATGGCCTGCAGTCGCCGATCCTCAAGTTCCTGCCGGACGAAGCGGTCAGCGCCATCATCGAGCGTACTGGCGCTGAGAGTGGTGACCTGATCTTCTTCGGTGCCGACAAGGCCAGTGTGGTAAACGAGGCCCTGGGTGCCCTGCGGGTCAAGCTGGGCGAGGACCGCGGCCTGATGGCGGAGGGTTGGCACCCGCTGTGGGTGGTGGATTTCCCCATGTTCGAATGGGACGAGCAGGGGCAGCGCTGGAATGCCCTGCATCACCCCTTCACTGCGCCCAAAGAGAGCCATCTGGAACTGCTGGAGAGTGATCCTGGCGCTTGTGAGTCCCGCGCCTATGACATGGTGTTGAACGGTACCGAGCTGGGCGGTGGTTCGATCCGTATCCATCGCAGTGAGGTGCAGGAGCAGGTGTTCAGACTGCTGGGCATCGGCGACAAGGAGGCGGAGGAGAAGTTCGGTTTTCTGCTCAAGGCGCTGAAATACGGTTGTCCGCCCCACGGCGGGCTTGCTTTCGGGCTCGATCGCCTGGTGATGTTGCTGGCCGGCGCCGGCTCCATCCGCGAGGTGATGGCGTTTCCCAAGACCCAGACCGCCGCCTGCCTGCTCACCGAGGCACCGTCCGATGTGAGTTCGGCCCAACTGCGGGATCTGCACATCCGGGTGCGTAAGCCCCAGGTTGAGGAACAATAGCCCCAACGCTGCTTGGGGCCGTAGGGTCGATAAGCGAAGTACATCCACCGTCCCCCCGGCATTTGGTGGATGCGGAACTGCGGGCCTTATCCACCATCGCTCAGGTCAACTGCAGGATGGCGTCCCGGTTGGTCCATGAGCTGGCCAGCCGGGCGGCCCGTTCCCGGGGCAGCCAGCGGTACTCCAGGTGTTCGGCCGGATCGAGCCGGATCAGGCGCCGACCCGGCAGCTGCAGGCGAAACCAGTGCTCCAGATTGAAGCGGGCAGTGGGGGCGTAGCGGCTGCGCCAGGCCCTGACGATGGGGAAGCGCACGCTGTGGTGGCAGTCGATCACCCTTCCTCCGGCGCGCAATCCGGTCTCCTCAAACAGCTCTCGCTCCGCCGCTTGTCGCGGCGACTCCCCCCATTCCAGGCTGCCGGTCACCGACTGCCAATAGCCTTTTGGCCGGGTGCGGTGCAGCATCAGCACTTCACCAGCAACGGTACATACCACCACCAGAACTGATTCTGGGCGCTTGAAAGGGGAGTGGGGTGGTTGCAGGTTCATTGGTGGGCCATTCGTGGTAATACGCAGGGGTCGAAGTCAAAGCGCTCAATGATGGTTGCTATATAGCGACACGGGTGGGGCGGTTCGACACCGACCCCTTTTTCCCTTGTCTACAGATTCTCCGAGGTGAAATCCGCCAGCCGTGACCGCTCGCCCTGGCGCAGGGTGATATGGCCGCTGTGGGCCCACTGCTTGAACCTGTCCACCACATAGGTGAGCCCGGAGGTGGTCTCGGTCAGATACGGCGTGTCGATCTGGGCCACATTGCCCAGGCAGACGATCTTGCTGCCCGGGCCGGCGCGGGTGATCAGGGTCTTCATCTGCTTCGGGGTCAGGTTCTGCGCCTCGTCCAGGATGATGAAACGGTTGAGGAAAGTGCGGCCGCGCATGAAGTTGAGAGAGTGGATGCGGATCCGTGCGCGCAACAGATCGTCGGTGGCGGCACGGCCCCATTCGCCTCCCTCGGTGCGGGTCAGTACCTCCAGGTTGTCCATCAGGGCGCCCATCCAGGGGGTCATCTTCTCCTCCTCGGTGCCGGGCAGGAAACCGATATCCTCGCCGACCGGGACCGTCACCCGGGTCATCACGATCTCTCTGTAACGCCCCAGGTCCATGGTCTGGGTGAGTCCGGCAGCCAGGGCCAGCAGGGTCTTGCCGGTGCCTGCGGTGCCGAGCAGAGAGACGAAGTCGAGATCTGGATCCATCAGCATGTTGAGGGCGAAGTTCTGCTCCCGGTTGCGCGCCTGAATCCCCCACACCGCATGCTTCTTGTGACGGTGATCGTTGACCAGTTCGATGATGGCGCTCTCCTTCTCGCACCGGGTCACCAGCGCCTCGAATGGCTGCTCACCTTCCATGTAGAGGCATTGGTTTGGGTACCAATTGGCGCACTCCGGACCGCTGATGCGGTAGAAGGTGCGCCCCTCCTCCTGCCAGGATTCCAGGTCCCTGGTGTGCTGGTCCCAGAAGTCGGCGGGCAGGGTGGCGCTGCCGCTGTAGAGTAGATTGACGTCCTCCAGCACCTGGTCGTTGAAATAGTCTTCGGCGCGCACCCCGAGCAGGGCCGCCTTGATGCGCAGGTTGATGTCCTTGGAGACCAGCGTCACCTCGTCGTCAGGGAACGCCTGCTGCAGCGCCATGGCGGTGCCCAGTATGTCGTTGTCCGGGATATTGCCAGGCAGGGAGTCCGGCAGCAGGTTGGGCAGGTGCCGGCTCTGGAAGAAGAGACGGCCGGCAGGTACGCCCCCGCCGGGCGAGGGCAGGGGCAGACCGCGGTCGATCTGTTCGCGGTCCGCCCCGGCGATCAGCTGATCGAGGAAGCGGGATACCTGGCGGACGTTGCGGGCCACCTCGGAAGTGCCTTTCTTGCCGTGGTCCAGCTCCTCGAGCACCATCATGGGGAGGAAGATGTCATGCTCCTGAAAGCGGAAGATGGCGGTTGGGTCGTGCATCAGCACGTTGGTGTCGAGGACGAAGAGGCGGCGATTGGTGGATGGAACAGGCATTTATGTTTCAGGGCTAACAGGTATTAGCTGTAAATGAACGCAAATAAACACGAATGCGTCTGATCCCGCCTTATTCATGGTGACGCCAGAATATACGAAGCAGCATGGATAAGGCTGGATGCTTGTTAGTCCAGCAGTTCTTTCGCCCAGTCCATCGTGATTTGTGTTTATGCGTGTTCATTCGCGGCTAAAATGCGCTCACAGGAAACTACAGCTGAATGTCAGGACCGTGGTGATCGCTGACTTTATAATTCTCCCTTCTTCAGCGCCTTCACCGCCTCCAGCACTTCGTCCACGTGTCCTTTCACTTTCACCTTGCGCCACTCCTTGCGCAGTATGCCGTCGGTGTCGATCAGGAAGGTGCTGCGCTCGATACCGCGTACCTTTTTGCCATACATATTTTTCATCTTGATGACATCGAAGGTGACACACAGTGTCTCTTCCGGGTCGGCGATCAGGTCGAACGGGAAACCTTGTTTCTCCTTGAACCGCTCCTGAGCCTTCAGGCTGTCCCGGGAGGCGCCCAGGATCACTGCGGACTGGCGGCGAAATTTATGGATGGCGGCCTTGAAATCAAGTCCTTCCTGGGTGCAGCCGGGGGTGCTTGCCTTGGGGTAGAAGTAAAGCACCAGGATCTTGCCCCGGTAATCGGACAGGCGGATGGTCTTGTCTCCGGTGGCCAGGCATTCGAGGTCCGGTATGGGTTTTCCAATGGCGATATCGCTCATCTGTCGTCTCTCAGAGTTTGATCGGCTCCAGCACACCGTCCAGGTTGAGTGAGTCACAGAACTCCATGAACTCGTCCCGCAGGGTGGCGATATGGGCATCGGATGGGATGCCGACTGCGATGTGGACCGAGAACATGGGAGTGCCGGTGTGGGCGGCGGCGTAGCTGCTGGTCACCATGTCCTCGATATTGATGTTGCGCTGGGAGAAGAAGCGGGCCAGGTGGTGTACGATGCCGGGGTGGTCCATGGCCACCACATCCACCCCGTAAGGCAGCAGATTGTCACTGGGTGTGCGTTCTTCGGTGCGCTTGGCGATGATGGTCAGGCCCAACTGCTGCTCCAGGGTCGGCACGGCATCTTCGAGTTTGGCCAGTGTATTCCAGTTGCCTTCCACCAGCAGCAGGATGGCAAACTCTCCCCCAAGTACCGTCATACGGCTGTCGCTGATGTTGCATTCGTGCTCAAGGATGGTCTTGGACAGCTTGTCCACGATACCTGGTTGATCCTTGCCCAGGGCGGAAATGACCAGATAGTTCGTCTTGGTGGGCATACGGTTAAGGGCTCCTGCTTTAATTTTGTCTTGGAAGTGTAGCTTTGATTGCCCTGGTTAGGGAACCTTTGATTGAATTCGGACCCATGCGACCGGTTGATGGGATGTCCCGGGGTGCTTCAGGCCGGTGTCGCCTGTCCTGACCATCCCCCGGAAGTGAGGGAGGTGGGGATTTTCCTTCCTTTACCGGTATCTGTCTTGTCGCACGCGGACTGTGGCTTTAGAATGCCGCATTCAGTTCCGGATATTCGAGAGATTTCCCCATGTTTCAAGGCAGCATTGTGGCACTGGTCACGCCCATGGCCGATGACGGCAGCGTCGATGAAGCGAGCCTGCGCGCCCTGGTTGACTGGCATGTGGCCGAGGGCACGGATGCCATCGTTGCCGTCGGTACCACCGGCGAGTCGGCAACCCTGGATGAAGAGGAGCACTGCAAGGTCATTCGGCAAGTGGTAGAGTTCGCCGCCGGGCGAATCCCTGTGATTGGCGGTACCGGCGCCAACTCCACCAGAGAGGCCATCCGGCTGACCCGCTGTGCCCGTGACGCCGGCGCCGATGCTGCCCTGTTGGTGACCCCCTATTACAACAAGCCGACCCAGGAGGGGCTCTATCAGCATCACAAGGCGGTGGCTGAAGCGGTGGATATCCCGCAGATCCTCTACAATGTGCCGGGGCGCACCGCCTGTGACATGTTGCCGGAGACGGTTGCCCGGTTGGCGGAGATACCCAATATCGTGGGGGTCAAGGAGGCCACCGGCGATCTGGAGCGGGTGGCTACACTGCGCCAACTCTGCGGTGCGGATTTCGATCTGTTCAGCGGTGACGACGCCACGGGTCGTGAGTTTCTGCTGCTGGGGGGGCAGGGGGTGATCTCGGTCACCACCAACGTGGCACCGGCTGCCATGCACCAGATGGTGGCGGCGGCCCTGGCCGGCGACCGGGCGCAGGCTGAGGCGATCGACGCCCGGCTGGCAGGACTGCACAGCAAGCTGTTCCTGGAGGCGAACCCGATCCCGGTAAAGTGGGCGCTGGCCGAGATGGGGCGTATTCCCACCGGCATCCGTCTGCCCCTGACCTGGTTTTCCGAGCAATATCACGCTGACCTGCGCAGTGCCATGCAACAGGCTGGAATCATCTGAATGAATACATCTTCCCAACGTACGATCCACTTCATCGTGCTGCTGGCGGCCGGCGCAATCGGTGGCTGCAGCATATTGCCCAGTTCGGACAAGATCCTGCCTGACCGCAAGGTGGAATACCGCAAGAGCCGGCAGGCGGAAAATGACCTGGAAGTTCCACCCGATCTAACCAGTAGCAGCATCCGTGACGAGCTGGTGATCCCCGAGGGGGGCAGCGCCAGCCTGGCCAGCCTGCAAAAACGTGAACAGAGGGGTGGCAGGCCCGCTGGGGGGAAACGCGCGGTTCTGCCAAAGCTGAAGGATATCGAAGTGGAGCGGGATGGCGATCAGCGCTGGCTGTTGATCCACGGTGATCCCGAGGAGATCTGGTTCAAGACCCTGGAGTTCTGGCAGGAGAACGGGATTTTGCTGGAAGAGCAGGATCCGACCATCGGCGTGATGGTCACCGATTGGCTGGAGCAGCGGCCCGATGTAAAAAAAGACTTCGTTACCTCGCTGTTGAGCAAGGCGGTGGAAGGGCTCTACTCGGCCTCCACCCGGGATCAGTTCCGGGTGCGTATCGAAGAGGGTATGCAATCGGGCACCACCGAACTCTATCTGACCCATCGGGGGCTGCAGGAGACCATCATTCAGGACGGCGCCGGCACCGTCGAGCGCACGGTATGGAACCCGCGGCCGACGGACCATGGTCTGGAGGCGGAGATGCTGCGCCGCCTGATGGTCTACCTCGGTACTTCTGACGAACAGGCAACCCGTCTGCTGGCCGGGAGCAACGGCGTCAAGCGCAAGCCACGCTCCCAGCTCAATACGGGTGCCGGCAAGGTCTCTCTGAGCCTGGACGAGGGATTCGATCGCGCCTGGCGGCTGGTCGGTGTCGCCCTGGACCGGGTCGGTTTTGCGGTAGAAGACCGTGATCGGGCCAGGGGCGTCTACTATGTGCGCTACAACGATCCGATGAAAGAGGCGAAAAAGAAGGGTTGGCTGAGCAAACTCGCCTTCTGGTCCGATGACGATGCCAATGTGGACAAGATCAACCAATACCAGGTGAAGCTGGATTCGTCCGGTGACACCACTCAGCTGGTGGTTCTGAACGAGCAGGGCAGCCGGGAGAATTCGGATACGGCACGACGCATTCTTACCCTGCTGCATGAACAGCTGAAGTAAGGCGCCGGCGTGATGGTGCCTGCCCATAGGGCCTGAGCGGATGCGTTTTGCATCCCTCGGCAGTGGTAGCCGGGGAAATGCCACCCTGATCGAGGCGGGGGAGACCCGTCTGCTGCTCGATTGCGGCTTTGCCGCGAGGGAGTTGGAGCGCCGGCTGGCCATGCTGGATCTGTTGCCGGACTCCCTGGATGGGATTCTGGTCACCCATGAGCATCAGGATCATGTGCGTGGCGTCGGCGCCCTGGCGCGGCGTTACCGGTTGCCGGTATGGCTGACCCATGGCACCCTTCGTTCGGGGCGGCTGGGCAAGTTGCCGGAGATGCGCCTGATCCACGGCCAACAGACCCCGTTCCACATCGGCAATGTCCAGGTCGCGCCCTATTCGGTTCCTCATGACGCCCGCGAGCCGGTACAGTTCGTCTTCAGCGCAGGCGATGCCCGTCTTGGCGTACTGACCGACGCGGGAACCATCACTCCCCATATCCTGGCCATGCTGCAGCCCTGCAACGGTCTGTTGCTGGAATGCAATCATGATGTGGAGATGTTGCGCCTGGGTCCCTATCCGCCGCCCCTGCAGCGGCGTGTCGGTGGACGGCTTGGGCACCTCAACAATGGCCAGGCGGCGCAGCTTCTGGCCAGTCTGGATACGACCGCTCTCGATCGGTTGGTGCTGGCCCACCTGAGTGAAAAGAACAATACGCCGGAACTGGCCCGGGAGGCACTACTGACCAGCTCGCCTGAGATTGCTTCACGCATGGCGATGACCAGTCAGGAGCAGGTCAGCGGCTGGTTCGATCTGTAGCCGGGAAATGAAAAACCCGCCGATTGGCGGGTTCTGACAGAGGTTAGTTAAGCGGCCGGAAGCCGGGTGTTTGCGGTTGGTAGCCGCCACCAGGGGCCTGCGGGTAGCCACCACTCTGTTGGGCAGGCGGATACATGTTGCTGTTGCCGCCATAGGCCGGCGCAGATGGGGGTGCCTGACGCTGGCGTGCCTCCAGCTGCCTGATGCGGTCCTCCAACTCCTTGATTCGCTCCTTTGAGTTGTCAGCAGCCGGCGCCGGGGCTGCAGGCGCAGCATTGTAGAGCGGGTGGGGCGCATAGGCCGGGGCGCCATAAGCGCCGGGATAGTAACCTGGAGGCGGCGGGTAGCCGTAGCCCGGGCCACCGTAATAGTCATCGTCATAACGCCGGTTATTATTACCAAACCAGCGCGATGGATTCATCACGTTCATTGGGTTGAAGCCACTGGCTCCAGCAGTATCCGGCACTGTTGCCAGACTGCCCATACCCAACACCATCATCGTGCTCAAAGCTATACCTGCTCTTTTTTTCACTGCGACTACTCCTCCAGAGTGACCTCGGACCGAGTGGCTTGATTGCCACTCTGAAACACTTCTATCACCCTCTCTCCGGCGGTGTCAAATAAGTGTTTTAGCAGATTACAGGATGCTGTTCAGTATGTTAGAGGCGTTTTCTCCAGCTGGAGCTGCGCTTCGGCATTCAGTGTTAAAGAGGATATTCAGGTTGATTCCACCACCAATACAATCAACCGCACCGGCCCGTGGATGCCATAGGAGAGGGTCTGCTCGATGTCCGCAGTCTTGGATGGGCCGGAGATGAGCAGGGCGTTGGTGGGCATGCCGGTGTGCCAGCCTTCCTGCTCGATCAGTTCGGCGAAGGTGTCGTGGATGGCATCGGCCTGCAGTACGACGATGTGGATCGGTGGCACCAGGGACCAGCTGCGGGGTTCCGCCGGAGTGGGCCAGAGCACCAGGGTGCCGGTGCGGGCGATACCGGCCCGGGCGCTGGTGACGGTGGCGTCGATGGAGAAGAAGAGGGGATCCTTCCAGTCGTCGACGGGGCCTTGGTGGGTGACTAGTCTGGTTGCATCATCGGCTGTGTGCCAACCGCTTTCGATGGCTGCCCCGATAGGGCCGTCAGGGGCGTAGAGCAGGCTTTCGATGCCCTGTTCACGGCATAGTCGCTGCAGCAGGCCGGGCCAGGCGGTTGCCGTGGTGTGGTGCACCTCCGCCCGCACTGCCTGCAGCAGCTCGCTGAAGCGGGCGACTCGTTCCTGTTGCGACCAGTTGGGTTGCCGGGTGACGGGAGGGGCCGTTCCTGCGGTCGCTTGTGTGTTGCCTGTACGCTGCCTGAGTCTGGCCAGGATGTTTGCTTTCTGTTCACTCATGGTCGAAGCCCTCGTCACGGGCGATCTGGTGCAGGGAGCGGGCGGCCGGCTTTGGTGCCGTGCGCACCCGGGTCCAGGGGCCCAGATGGTCCGGTGTCAGCCGGCGCAGGCGGGTGGCGCCGGTGATGGCCATCCGGTACAGCCGAGGACTGGCATGGAGCCGGCTCCAGGCGGCCCAGGCGGCCGCTTCCACGGGTTTACGCCGGCTGCCGTGGCCGGGCACCTTGCCCTTCTTCTTGCTCACCCCTTCGAAACGTAGCCGGTTGAGCAACCGGGGGATCGGGATGCGTACCGGGCAGACCGCGCCGCAGGCGCCGCACAGGGTGCTGGCGGTGGGCAGGATGCCGAACTGGTCCAGGCCGTGCTTCTGTGGCTCCAGGATGGAACCGATGGGGCCGGGGATGGTGCTGCCGTAGGCGTGGCCGCCGACGCGGGTGTAGACCGGGCAGTGGTTCATGCAGCTGCCGCAACGGATACAGCGCAGGGTGGCGTCCAGCTCTTCGTCTTCGTGGATGCGGGAGCGGCCGTTGTCGAGCAGGATCAGATGCACCTCTTGCGGCCCGTCCCGCTCGCCGGGGCGGCGCGGTGAGCTGATCATGTTGAAATAGGTGGAGATCGGCTGACCGGTGGCGGAGCGTACCAGGATATCCAGCAGCGGCGGTATGTCGGCCAGCCGTTCCACCACCTTCTCGATGCCGGTGACGGCGATGTGCACCGGCGGGATGGTGGTGCACATGCGACCGTTGCCTTCGTTCTCCACCAGGCACAGGGTGCCGGTCTCGGCCACCGCGAAGTTGACCCCGGACAGTCCCACCGGGGCCTGGTGGAACTTCTTGCGCAGGATCTCCCGGGCGTTGCGGGTGAGCTGTTCGATATCCTCGGTGTAGGGGATGTCGGGAAACTTGTCGCGGAAGATCTCCGCCACCTGGTAGCGGTTCTTGTGGATGGCCGGGGCGATGATGTGGGAGGGGGCCTCGCCCACCAGCTGGATGATGAATTCACCCAGGTCCGATTCCAGGCATTCGATGCCGTGGCCTTCGAGGAACCTGTTCAGTCCCATCTCTTCCGAGACCATGGATTTGCCTTTGATCAGCTGCCGGGCATGGTGCCGTTGCATGATCTCCAGCACCTTGTGATTGGCCTGATCGGTGGTCTCCGCCCAGTGCACCTGGATGCCGTTGGCCTGACAATTGGCTTCCAGCCGTTCCAGCAGTTCGGGCAGACGGTCCAGGGCGTTGGCGCGGATGCCGGCGGCCTGCTGCCGCAGCCGTTCCAGCTCCTCCGGGTCGGGAAAGGCGGCCTGCCGTTTGTGGCTCAGGCCATCCATGGCGCTGCGGAAATTACGCCGGATCTGGGGGTCGTCCAGGGCCTCTTTCACCCCCTGGTGGAAAACGCTGTCAGTCGGCATCGTGGGTGCGCTCCCAGAGAAAGCTGGCCAGATGCTGGGCCGGCATGTCGTTGCCCTGATGGGCCATGTGGCCGCTGATGTTCATCAGGCAGCCGCAGTCGCCGCTGATCAGCCGGCTGGCGCCGGTGGCTTCGATTTGCCGTGCCTTGTCCTGCACCATGGCGGCGGAGATATCCGGGTGCTTGACGGCGAAGGTGCCGCCGAAGCCGCAGCACTCTTCTTTGTGATCCGGCTCCAACAGTGTCACATTGGCCAGCTGGCCGAGCAGTGCCAGATGCTCTTGCGCCACTCCCATCTCCCGTCGTGCGGAGCAGGAAGTGTGCAGGGCCACCTCGACCGGCTCGCCCAGGTCGTGCAGTTCGATCCGCAGTACATGCAGCAGGAATTCACTCAGTTCGTAGACCCGCCCGGCCAGCGCCAGTGCCCGCTGCTCGTCGACGTCGCCGGCGAACAGCTCCGGGTAGTGGTGGCGCAGCATGCCGCCACAGGAGCCGGAGGGGACCACCACCGGCCAGGGCTCGGGGAAGCAGTCGAACTGGGTACGGGCCACGCGCAGCGCCTCCTCCCGGTAGCCCGAGTTCCAGGCCGGCTGGCCACAACAGGTCTGGTTCTGGGGGTAGATTACCCGCACCCCCTCGCGCCGGATCAGTTCCATGCCGGCCAGCCCCGCCTCCGGGTAGAATAGGTCGATCAGGCAGGTGCCAAAAAAGTAGACCCGGTCGGGCTTGGGGGGATACGATCTCGCAGTTGTCATAGGCTGTCTGTTCGTGGCCGCAGGAGTGGCGTTCCGCACTTCAGTGGGCCGGTGCCAAATTGCCGTGAATTGTAGAGCCATTACAATCCCAGTCGATGCAATTTGGCTCCGATCCCTGAGCGTCGGCGAGAGGCCGCTCCCATGTATATAACGTGAAAACAGGATTGTATAACAACATTCATGATCCAGCAGATTTTCAATGTGGTTTTCCCCATTTTCGCCATCGTGCTGGTGGGGTTTCTTTATGCCCGGCGTCACGCCCCGGATATGGCGGCAGTGAACAAGATCAACATGGATCTGTTCACCCCGGCGCTGATCTTTCATGTACTGGTGAGCCGGGATTTCGAGATCGGGCGCTATCAGGATCTGGCCATTGCCGGGACGGTGGTGGTGCTCGGTTCCGGTCTGCTGGCCTGGCCGGTGGCGCGGTTGCTGGGGTACCAGGTAAAGACCTTCGTGCCACCGATGATGTTCTCCAACTCCGGTAATATGGGACTGCCGCTGATGCTGTTCGCCTTTGGCGAGAAGGCGTTGCCGGCGGCGGTGGTGCTGTTCATGGTGGAGAACCTGCTACACTTCAGCGTTGGTACGAAGATGGTGAACGCCTCTGCCTCCCTGTTGGGGCTGTTGCGGGTGCCGATCCTGATCGCCTCCATCCTGGGTCTGGCTTTCAGCCTTGGTGGGGTGCATCTGCCCGGTTTTCTGGCCACGCCGATCGAGATGCTGGGTCAGATCTGCATCCCTCTGATGCTCTTCTCCCTGGGTGTGCGGCTGACGGCAGTGGATCTGCGGGACTGGCAGATTGGCCTGGCCGGTGCCGTTCTCTGTCCCCTGACGGGGGTGTTGATTGTTCTCGGCCTGCAGCCCCTGTTACAGTTGCCGCCCCAGCAGTTCGATCTGTTGCTGCTGTTCGGCGCCCTGCCGCCGGCGGTGCTCAATTTCATGGTTGCCGAGCGTTACCGGCAGGAGCCTCACCGGGTCGCCTCCATCGTCATGCTGGGGAATCTGGCCAGCGTGGTGGTGATTCCGCTGACCCTGGCATTCGTGCTGTGACCGATCGCGGCCGGGAGGCCGCTCCCAGAACCCGAGTAACCCCATCATGCAAACCGCCCCCGACCTCTTTTCATACCGCCCCTACTGGGCAAAGCGCTTCGGCACCGCGCCGGTGCTGCCCATGTCCCGCCAGGAGATGGACGAGCTGGGCTGGGACAGCTGCGATATCATCATCGTCACCGGCGATGCCTATGTTGATCACCCCAGCTTCGGCATGGCCCTGATCGGCCGGTTGCTGGAGGCCCAGGGCTTCCGTGTCGGCATCATCGCCCAGCCCGACTGGCACTCACCGGAGGCCTTCCGCCAGCTGGGACGGCCCAATCTCTTCTTCGGCATCACTGCCGGCAACATGGATTCCATGGTCAACCGCTATACCGCCGACCGGCGTATTCGCTCCAACGATGCCTACACCCCGGACGGGGCGGGGGGGAAGCGGCCCGACCGCTCGGTGATCGTCTATGCCCAGCGGGCGAGAGAGGCGTTCAAGGGAGTGCCCATCGTGATCGGCGGTATCGAGGCCAGCCTGCGCCGCATCGCCCACTACGATTACTGGTCGGACAAGGTGCGGCGCTCCATCCTGCCCGATTCCAAGGCCGATCTGCTGATCTACGGCAATGCGGAGCGGGCCATCGTCGAACTGGCCCACCGGCTGGCGGCGGGAGAGGAGATCGGGCAGATCACGGATATCCGCGGCACCGGGCTGATGCGCAGCGACATCCCCGAGGGGTGGACCGAGATCGACTCCACCCAGGTGGATGAACCCGGCCCGCTGCAGCCCCATCCCGATCCCTATGCGGCGGAGCCGGCCTGTGCGGACGAACCGGCAGCGCGTCCAAAGGTGGTCGCATTCCACCAGCGTCCCAAGCGGCTGGCGCGCAACCTCTCGGTGGTGCGGCTGCCCGATTATGACCAGGTGCTGGCCGATCCGGTACTCTACGCCCACGCCTCACGGGTGTTTCATCTGGAGACAAATCCCGGCAACGCCCGCGCCCTGGTGCAGCGTCATGGCAAACGGGATGTCTGGCTCAATCCGCCGCCGATACCGTTGCAGATGGCGGAGATGGATCGGCTGTATGAGTTCCCCTATACCCGCATGCCCCATCCCGCCTACGGTAAGGCGAAGAACCCGGCCTGGGAGATGATCCGCTTCTCCATCCCCATCATGCGTGGCTGTTTCGGCGGCTGCACCTTCTGCTCCATCACCGAGCA
>CAZJCM010000020.1:0-50023 GCA_964544655.1 uncultured Sedimenticola sp.
CCTCTGGAGGCCTGTCCTCCCTTCAAGGCCGGCACATGGTGCCGGCCTTTTTTATCGGGCCGGATAAATCAGGAGCCGGGCAGAATGGCCTCTGCTTTCCTCTCCCCGTCAGAGACTTAGGAGCTTATGGACAGCAGCAACGATATTCTCCAACTTTTTTACTCGGAATTAACATTTGTCAACGACCCCGACCGCCAAAGCTGACATATTACCCCACACAATGTTAACCTTATGATTTAAAAGGCCTAATACCCTTTTTTCATAAGGGTTCAAAAACCAGTGATTAAAGCCAACGGAAACCGGACAGATGACTGCGACAACAGAAGCCCTCTCACCTCCTGAGGTAAACACAAGGCCACCTGGTGACCTGGCAATCTGGATTTTTATCCTGGCCGAACTGTCCGTTTTTGCGGTGTTCTTCGCCGCCTATGCCTTCACCCGTATGAATAACGTCGAGCTGTTCAATGAATTCCAGCAACACCTCGACCGCAGAGCGGCTTTGATAAACACCCTGGCACTGATCACCAGTTCCTATTTCGTGGTTCGCGCAGTCAGCGCCATCCGGGAAGGCAACAGCAAGACATGCATCCGCTGGCTGTGGGCGGCCATCGCCATGGGCGGTGTGTTCCTGGTGGTGAAGATCGGGGAATACCACCACCACTTCATCGTCGAAGGGGTCAACCTCAGCACCAACACCTTCTACATGTTTTACATCTCCCTGACCTTTTTCCACTTCATGCACGTGATCATGGGTATGATCATCCTGGCCGCGGTAGCAATGATGGCCAGAAAGGGTAAATACAGTGCAGCAGAGCATACCGGCATGGAAACGGGCGCTTCCTACTGGCATATGGTGGACCTGGTCTGGTTGATCCTGTTCCCTCTCGTCTATGTAATGCGGTAACCATCATGAATAGCAAAAAGAAGACGCTCGGCATCCGCCCCTGCACCTGGGTCTATCTGTTCCTGATAGCCTTCACCTTCATTACCTTTCTGGTGGGCCAGATGGGCCTTGGCGGTCTTACCGTCTCTCTGCTGATCCTGCTGCTGGCACTGATCAAAGGACAACTGGTAGGCTACTACTTCATGGGGCTTGGTCAGGTAAAAGGGCTGTGGCACTGGCCGGTGTTTATCTGGCTGTTCATTCCCGGCATTCTGATCAGCACCGCCTTTTACCTTTCGGCATAGGATCTCCATACATGAGCATCGGCAACGCGCCGGCGGAAGACGCCGGCTCCGAACTTCCTTTTTACAAACCGCAAGGCAATGAGATCGCCCTGTTCGAGCACGCCTACAAACACCAGCTGCCGCTGTTGATCAAAGGCCCGACCGGCTGCGGCAAGACCCGCTTCATCAACCACATGGCGGCACGGCTCGGGCGACCGGTCTATACCGTCTCCTGTCATGACGATCTCACCGCTGCCGATCTGGTCGGCCGCCACCTTATTGGTGACGGCGGTACCTACTGGAGTGATGGTCCGCTGACCCGGGCGGTGCGTGAAGGGGCCATCTGTTATCTGGACGAGGTGGTGGAGGCACGCAAGGACACCACGGTGGTCCTGCATCCACTGACAGACGACCGGCGTATCCTGCCTATCGAGCGCACCGGAGAGACACTTCACGCCCCTCCCGAGTTCATGCTCATCGTCTCTTACAACCCTGGCTACCAGAATCTGCTGAAAGGCATGAAGCCCAGCACCCGCCAGCGTTTCGTGGCGGCCCGTTTCAGCTTCCCCAGCCCGGAACTGGAACAGGAGGTGCTGATCGGAGAGACCGGTGTCGATGCCACTCTGGCCAAACGCCTGGTCAACCTGGCCAATGCCTTGCGGGCGCTCAAGGACCATGACCTGGAAGAGGCCGCCTCCACCCGTCTGCTGGTGTATGCCGCCACCCTGATCCTTGGTGGCTATGCACCGGTAGAGGCCTGCCGCGCCGCCCTGGTGGAACCGCTGACAGACGATGAAGAAACCACCAGCGCACTGATGGAAGTGGTCAACATCACCTTTGGCATCTGAGCTCATACCATGTTGAGAGGGCTCTCCCTGCAGCGACGGCGCCGATGGTTTCAGGCCACGTTCTTCCTGCTGTTTCTATCGGCACCTGTACTGAATCTGTTTCGGTTGGACCTGAACAGCGGTCATTTCTACCTGCTGGGAACAGACTGGGACCTGGGTATGGAAGCGCTGATGCAGGGTGACATCGGCATTGGATCAGCGGCCTTCACTCTCTTTAGCAAAGGTTTCCTGCCACTGGCCGCTGCAGTCGTGGCGCTGGTCTGGATAAGCTATCACTACGGTCGCCTCTATTGCGGCTGGCTCTGTCCCCATTTTTCTGTGGTCGAATTCATCAATGAATTGATGACCCGCGCCGGCGGCCGACCAACGCTATGGGAAAAACGCTCACTGCCGACCCAGCGACCAGACGGAACCGTCATCAAACCTGACCGGCGCTTCTGGCCCCTGGCCATACTGACCTCACTCCTGATTGCCTTTATCTGGGCGGTGGTCCTGCTCACCTATCTGCTGCCGCCACAGGAGATCTATGGCAACCTGCTGCAGCTGCAGCTGACAATCAGACAAGCCCTGTTCATTGCCATCACCACCCTGCTGCTGACACTCGACTTCCTGTTTGCCCGCCACCTGTTTTGCCGCTACGGCTGCTCCATCGGCCTGTTCCAGAGCCTGGTATGGATGGCAAACGACCGCGCCTTGGTGGTCGATTTCGACAAGCACAGGGCCAGCAGTTGCTCCAGCTGCAGCAACGCCTGCGACAACGCCTGTCCAATGCGGCTCAAGCCACGCAGCATCAAGCGGAACATCTTCACTTGCACCGAGTGTGCACTGTGCATCACTGCCTGCGAACAGGTACAGACCCCCCAGGGAAACCAGCCCCTGTTGAGCTGGACACAGGGAGATGCCGCCATCCAGGCGACGGGAGGCCGCCCCAGCAACTCCCTGGGCAAGCGGTGCTGGCAGACCTCATCGCTGGCCGAACCCGACACGGGATCAGGATAGGACACTATGGAAGAGAAAGTAGGCGAACTCTGGCACCGCCTGGTCACCCGCATGTCGGACACCCGCCATCCGGAAGCGGCGGTAACGCTGCAACAGGTGGAGCGCACTGTTGGCATCCTGTTCCGGGCATTGGGGGGTGACGGTGGACTGGAGGTGGAGGCCGCCAACGCCACCGAACACGGTGGCAGACGCAGCCTTCTGCAACGCATTGCCGGCAGCAACAAACGTGCAGAACTGGCCTGGCGTGATGAGCGTTCCCTACGCCTGCCGGCGCAGATCGACTATTTCGCCGATGCAGCGTTGAACCGGGATCTTTTCCTGTGGTTGGCGGCCCTCGCCGTAGGCGATGAGCAGGAAGACGAACCCTGGTTCAACAAAAATCAGCGGCTCACCGCCCTCACCCTGACCCGCTACCCCGGCATCGCCTCCCGCTATCGACGTCTGGTAAACGCCCACTTGGCGCAACGGGTTGCCCCTGAGGATCTGCCGGCAGACGAGGCCGCCCAGGAGCAGGCCATCCGCAATGCCCTGCAGCAACCAGGGAACGAGACCCGGCTTCCGCCTGCCCGCAAACCACCCCAGCCCGTCCCCCTATGGCTGCATCCCTTTCCACCTATCGCCGACGCAGCCCCTGCCGGAGAGCCGAATCAAGACGAGCAGGGCCGAGGGGAGAGCCGGGAACTGGAGGATGAACACCATCGCAAGGGCGAACGGGTAAAGAAACCGGAGGCCCAGGACAAGGGGTTGATCACTATCCGCATGGAGAACATCTTCACCTGGGGTGAGTTCATCAACCTGGACCGGGGCTCTGAAGAGAACGAGGACCTCGACAGCGCCGCAGATGCGGCCAAGGACATGGACACCATGAGCGTCAGCCGGGATGCCAAGGCGTCTGCAGGGAAGCTGCGTTTCGATCTGGACCTGCCGTCGGAGGCCAACGATGATCTGGTGCTGAACGAAGGCATCCTGCTGCCGGAGTGGGACTACCGCAAACAGCGCATGCAGCCCGACTATTGCCATCTGGTGCCGATGCTGGCGGTGGATGCCGCGGCCTGCAGCCTGCCCGATCATCTGCGCCGGACGGCAGTCAAACTGCGCGCCCAATTCCAGCACCTGATGCCGGCACGCACCTGGCACCGCCAGCAGCAGGATGGCTGTGAAATCGACCTGGACGCCTATCTGCGCTTCGCCAGCGACCGGGCTGCGGGCCATGTTGCGGTGAGTGACGGGCTGTACAAGGATCTGCGCATCGGTGCCCGTGACCTCTCATGCCTGCTGCTGGCCGACCTTTCCCTCTCCACCGACACCTGGGTCAACAACCACGCCCGGGTAATCGACGTGATCCGTGACAGCCTGTTCCTGTTCGCCGAGAGCCTGGCTGCAACCGGAGACCGATTCGCCATGTACGGCTTCTCATCACGCAAGCGTGATCCGATTCGTTTTCATCAATTGAAGACCTTCGATGAGAACTACTGCGCCAGCATCCGCGGACGCATCAACCAGATCAAACCTGGCTACTATACCCGCATGGGGGCCGCCATCCGTCATAGCGCCAATCTGCTCAGGGCACAGCCGGCAGCACGCCAGCTGTTGCTGATTCTGACCGACGGCAAACCCAATGATCTGGACAAATATGAAGGAAGATATGGTATCGAGGATACCCGCCAGGCAATCCACGAGGCCCGCCAGTCCGGCCTGCAGCCGTTCTGTGTCACTATTGATGCGCGGGGTAACGACTACCTGCCACACCTGTTTGGCAGCGGCAATTACGTGGTGATTCACAAACCCTCACAACTACCGAAGGAGCTCCCGCTGCTGTATGCCCGACTGACGGCTTGACCGAAAACAAGCCATATGAACGGCCCTTCACTGCGAATCAGCCGGCGGCTGGATTCGCCGCGGAAACGCGGTTCCAACAGAACTGTTTACCAGTCTAACGTACCCGAAATCCGGCCATCGCCTGCTGCAGTTCATCCGCCATCCGCAGTAGGTTGCGATTTGCCTCACTGGAACTACGCGCGCTCTCTGCCGTCGTCGATGCAACTGCATTGATGCCGGACACATTCTGGTTGATCTCTCCAGCGACGAGGCTCTGCTCCTCGGCGGCACTGGCGATCTGGGTGATCATGCTGGCGATCTCGCTGATCTGTCGATTCACCGCATCCAGCGTCTCACCAGAACCCGATGCATTCTCCACACCAGCCTGAGCCGTATCCCGCCCTTTTTCCATTGCATCGACCACGCTGGTCACCCGCCGCTGCAGTTTCTCGATCATACCCTGGATCTCCTGGGTAGCCTCCTGTGTTCTGCCTGCCAGGCTTCTCACTTCATCGGCAACCACGGCAAAACCTCTGCCTTGCTCGCCGGCCCGGGCCGCCTCGATGGCTGCATTCAGCGCCAGTAGATTGGTTTGCTCAGCGATGCTGCCGATCACATCCAATACCGAACCGATGCCCCGTGCATCCTGCTCCAACTCACAGATCAGGCCTGCCGCATGCTGCACCTCATTGGCCAGATCCCCGATATTCTTCACCGTGGCACCCACCACATCCAGGCCATGGGTTGCCTCCTCGTCTGCCTGTCGTGCAGCAGCTGCTGTCGCTTCCGCATTGCTTGCCACCTCCTGGATGGAGGCGACCATCTGTTCGATGGACATGGCAACCTGCTGGGTCTGATTCTGCTGTTGATCCATATCCTGCTGGGTCTTCTCCGCTGCCACTGAAAGCTGTTCCGAGGCCAGGGCCACTGCTGTGGCAGATTGATTCACCTTATCGAGCAATTCCCGCAACCGTCGCACCATCGACGCTGCTGCAGCCTCCAACTGGCCGATCTCATCATCACGGGTGACTTCCACATCCACCGTGATATCCCCTTGTGCAATCTTCCCCATCACTGCGCTCACCCGGGTAAGCGCATGGCAGGCGCGGCGTAAAAACCAACGGATGGTCAGCAACACGATAATGCCGGTAGCAGCCAACAGGCCATACATCAGGTATTCCCAGAACTCCTCCTGCACGATCCTCTGGGTCTCGTCCCGCGCCGACATCAACCAGCCCCAGAGGTTGCCATCCGCATCCCGCTGTTCAAGTGCCGTGATCATGTAATGCGCATCGCCCACCTCCTCCATTCGGGTCGGCTCCGTTGTGCTGAACCCGGTCAAATCAAGCTTTCCTGCCAGATCATCGTTGGTGGAAAAAGCCAGATCACCGCTATTGCTGCGTAAAAAGGCCTCCACGCCAGCCGATTCATGGAGTGCCCTGAGCGCACTATCCGGGCTGCGCAGGAATACGCCGGCCCCGATCAACTTCCCCCGCGCATACAGCGGAAAGACCAATGCGATCTGTAACCGGCCGGCACTGTCAGTAATCATCCCACGGGTGATCTTTTGCTCTTTGAGTGCATCTTGAACCACCCGGTTATCCATGGTTCCCGTATGCTTCTCCGGCGCCGACAGGATGACTGCCCCAGATACGTCTACAATCAGTAACCGGTCGATCAACTTGGCTGACGCCATGCGCTTATACGTTGGCAGAGCAGCTTCGGACAATGCCCCCATGTCACCTTTGCGCAGCGCCTTCAGAGCGTCCCGGTTACGGGTCAGGGTCATCATTCCACCGGCCATCGCATCCTGTTGACTGCTCAGGATGTGGTGCCAGATGGCCCCCAGGTCATTCAACATCACATCACTCAGATGCTGGCCGGCGATTTGTCGGGCAATGACACCATTCATCACTGCAGCGGTCAGTGCCAGCAGGACAACGCCAGTAACCATCAGTAGGAAGCGTATGTAGAGACTTTTCATGTTCATGGCCGATGCCTTTGCTCAGATGAAATCACGCAGTGGAATCTATGATTGCATTCCACCTCGTATAACCTAACGAGAGATGAGAAGCTGCCCCTCGACTGAAGGCTGATCACTCCACCGCATAACCGGCCATCTTCCAGGCAGGGAAACCATCACGGTAATAGTAGAGCTTGTTGAATCCCCAACCGGCAGCCTTTGCACATGCCTCGGATGAACGCAGGCATTTGGGGCCATTGCAATACATGACAATCGCCTCATCCGTTCCTGCCTCTTTGGCCAGACTCGCTTCCGACAGGGTTTTCTTCAAATTGAGATGCACCGCACCCGCAATCCTGCCCGCTTCCCAGTCGCTATCGCGGCGCACATCCACGAACAACGCGCCTTGCTTGAACAGATCGTGAGCCTCGTCGGTGGTGACCGTCGTCGCCCCGGCAACGGACATCGGCGCCTCAGCGGCAATGGCACTGCATACCCACAGAGAGGCGGACAATAAAAAGATCATATGTCTGATCATGGAATTTTCCTTTGGCAAAGATATCAACGAACCACATCCTGATATTGGATACCCTGTGCAACTGCAAGAACGCAACGCCATATCACACATTCAGCATCTATATGCCTGGGTCGACCACGCTTATGGAAACTTTAGGGAGCATGGCCAGCGCACTCATGACCAGGCCCCTGACACCAGAAAGGACTGAATAACGATCTGTTCCAGGATAAAGATCGCCGGGACAGGAGCAGACACTTTGCAAAGCTGCTGGAGTTCCCTTAATATCAGGGAAAAGAACAACTATTTATCCTGCGACAGGGCCAACTGATGAGGCGATTCCATGGGTCTCCACATCGGCAATCATATTAGAGCCCGTAGCGTGAAATCTGCAGCAATCCACCGCCGTAGCAATCAACCCCGGTGACGCAGTGACGCTTGATAAGAGACAGGAAGCAGAAAAGGAGGAAAAATGGCTGGAACCCCGAATGGCGGGAACGCCTCGAAAAAGAAACTGATTATCATCCTTGTTCTCGTATTCATTGCAGGCATCGTCTTTGCCGGTTTGTTCAACGTAGGCCTGTCCGCAACCAATGAGTTGGAATTCTGTACCTCCTGTCACTCCATGAAGGTCAATCTGGAAGAGTACAAAGAGACCATTCATTACAAGAATCCCTCCGGCGTCAGAGCCACCTGCTCGGACTGCCACGTACCAAAGCCCTTCATCCCCAAGATGGTCGCCAAAGTACTGGCCTACAAGGATGTGATGCACGAAATTCTCGGCACCCTCGACACCAAGGAAAAGTACGAAGCGCACCGTTGGGAAATGGCCAACAGGGTTTGGGCCAAGATGAAGGCGACCGATTCCCGCGAGTGTCGCAGCTGCCATGCCTTCGACCAGATGGACCTCAGCGAACAGGACAGAAGCGCCCGCAAACGCCATGGACGCGCCATGGACGAGGGCAAGACCTGCATCGACTGCCACAAGGGTATCGCCCACGAAGAGCCGGATGAACCCGATGAGGATGAGGATGAGGATACTGATGATAAGGCCTGATCAGGATCCTTTAACGGAACTCGAAGGATTGCGCCCAATGAAATCCGCAGCCATTCTCGCCTTCATCCTCGGCCTGCTTCTGGTGATTTCCGCCCATGCTGGTGATAGCGCAAGGGACAAGGAGTTCCGTATCGCGGCCAGCCTGGGCGACACGGAGACCATAGCCCGCCTGCTCGACCAGGGGGTGGACGTCAACAGCGCAAACAAATTTGGTAAGACAGCGCTGATGATGGCCATCGAAAACGACAACCTGGAGGCCACTGTACTGCTGCTGAACCGGGGGGCAGATGTCAATACCAAGACCGTGGCCGGCTGCACAGCCCTTACCTTTGCCGCCGAGAACGGGCACGATGCCCTGACGGCCCTGGTCCTGGAGCGGGGCGCAGAACTCAATGCCCGCACCCGTGCCGGCTGGGACGCGCTCACGATCGCTGCGCGTTATGGCCTCACAGACATGGTAGAGCAGCTGCTCTACAAGGGTGCCAATCCCAACTCACCAGACAAGCACGGGCGTACCGCGCTGCTGCATGCTGCGGAGAAAGGGCGCGCAGAAACGCTCGCCATACTGATCAAGGGCGGAGCCAATATTGAAACCCGCGACAAGAACGGTGCCACTGCCCTGATCATTGCCGCGGACAAAGGGCACGCAAAGGTGATCGATACCCTGCTGAAGCTGGGTGCAGATATCAACGCCACCGACGATGATGGCGCCACCGCCCTGATCTGGGCGGTAGGTCAGGGCCACATAACAGCTGCAGAACATCTGATCCAGCATGGAGCCGATGTCAATCACCAGGATAACGATGGGGTGACGGCCCTGATGGAGGCCGCGGCAGCCCGCTCTACAGATCTGGTGCGGTTGCTGTTGGACAACGGTGCAGATCCGCTGATAAAGGACAAGAAGGGTCGCACTGCAAGTGACATTGCACGAAAAAAACGGAACAAGGCAGTCCTCGAACTGTTGCAGGAGGCCAGCAACAAGCGTGAGTAATGCCAGTTCCTTCACCCAACGCACGGAATCGCGAGCAGTAAGATTTCATGCACGAAACGCCAATCGTGGTCGATGGCGCTGAATGCATGTTATAAGAAAGGGCAGTCAAAGCCCAAATCAACACAAACTCTTAATACTAAGAGAGTAAGCCTGAAATCCAAAGGAGGTATCATGGCGCATAAAACCTTTACCACGGCCATTCTGGTCGCCGGGCTGGCCATAGGGGCGTCATCCGGCGCCCTTGCTGCCAGCAAGCCAAAACTGATGACAGGTGCCAGCCCCAAGATGCTGGCCGACACCTGCGCCGGCTGTCACGGCACCAATGGCGCCAGCCAGGGTCCGGCAACACCCACCATCGCCGGTCTCTCCCAGGACTACTTCGTAGAGACCATGGAAGACTTTGCCAGCGGCGAGATCCCCTCAACCATCATGGGCCGCATCGCCAAGGGCTACACCAAGGACGAGTTCAAGACCCTGGCAAAATTTTATGGTAACAAGCCGTTCGCCAAGGCCAAGCAGACGTTCGATCCGAAGCTGGCCAAGAAGGGCGCAAAACTCCACGAAAAGTATTGCGAGAAGTGTCATGGTGATGGCGGCACATCGGCAGAAGATGATGCCGGCGTCCTGGCTGGACAATGGACTCCCTACCTGACCTGGCAGTTTGCCGACTTCAAGGCCGGCGACCGCGAAGCACCGAAAAAGATGAAGAAAAAAATGAAGAAATTGCTCGAAAGAAAAGGCAATGCCGGCATCCAGGCCCTTCTCAACTATTACGCCAGTCAGCAGAAATAAGGCAGGAGACAAGACATATGAGAATCACTCGTCGAGGATTTATCCAGACCGCCGGCGCGGCTACGGCTGTCGGCATGATTGGCGCTCCCTATATCGCCCTGGGCGCCAGCAAGAAAGTGGTGGTGGTCGGTGGTGGCACCGGCGGCGCCACTGCAGCCAAATATATCCGGATGGCCGACCCCAGTGTCGAAGTGACCCTGATCGAAGCCAACAAGAACTACTACACCTGTTACATGAGCAACGAGGTACTGGGTGGCGAACGCACCATGGATGACATCAAGTTCGGCTATGGCGGCCTGAGCAAGCATGGCATCAATGTCGTCCATGACATGGTCACCGGCATCGATGCCAAGGCGCAGGTGGTAAAGACCAAAAGCGGCAAGAGCTTCAGCTATGACCGTTGCGTGGTCGCCCCGGGTATCGACTTCCGCTGGGATACCATCGAGGGGTACGACGCCTCAGTGGCAGAAAAAATCCCCCATGCCTGGAAGGCAGGCCCGCAAACCGCCCTGTTGCGGAAACAGCTGGAATCCATGAAAGACGGCGGCACCGTTGTCATCGCTCCCCCACCAAATCCCTTCCGCTGTCCTCCCGGGCCCTATGAGCGCGCCAGTCAGATCGCCATGTATCTGCAACACAAGAAGCCAAAATCCAAGGTCATCATCCTGGATCCAAAGCCAAAATTCTCCAAGATGGGCCTGTTCGTCGGGGCATGGAAGAAGCTCTACGGCTATCAGACTGACAATGCCATGATCGAATGGCATGGACAGCAGGAAGAGGCTGGCGTGGTAAAGGTGAATGCCGGAGCCAACTCGGTGACCACGGCATTTGGTGATGAGATCAAAGCGGATGTCCTTAACGTGATCCCAGCCCAGAAAGCGGGCAAGATCGCCTTTGCTGCCGGCCTGACCAATGCCAAGGGCTGGTGCCCGGTGGATCTGTTGACCTTCGAGTCGACCATTCATCCCAATATCCATGTCATCGGTGATGCCAGCATCGCCAAAGGCATGCCGAAGTCTGGCTATGCTGCCAATTCAGAGGCCAAGGTCTGCGCCGCAGCCATCGTCGCCCTGATGAATGGTCACGAGCCTGGCACACCGTCCTATGTCAACACCTGCTACTCGATCGCCGGAAAGGATTATGGCTTTTCCGTGGCTGCCGTCTACCGCCTGGCGGAAGACCGCTCCAAGATCACCAAGGTATCGGGCGGCCTGACCCCGGGCGACGCCAGCCCGGAACAGCTGAAGCGGGAAGTGGCTTATGCCCACAGCTGGTATAACAACATCACCCACGATATCTTTGGGTGAGATCCTCCTTTGTCCGCTGGACATAGGAATCCAGCCAGCGCCCGACAGGGATGTCGGGCCAGACTGGAACAGCCACAATCCCCCACCCTTCGTCGGTCAAGGATGGCATGAACTCCAAAACTCGAGTGCATAACCTCAAACCGGGCACCGCCCGGTTTTTCTTTGCGCGAATAGCATAAAACAAACGCCCCCTGTAACGGGGGCGCAATGAGATAACTGTTGCGGCCGATTACCGGGAATTCGGCACAGGCCGGAATTTAGGCGGCTCTGGCGGCTCCGTAGAAATCCGCGGCTTGGCCCATTCCGGCCGCTCGGGCGGTTTCGCCCAATCTGGTCGCTGCGGACGCTGCGGAGGCCGGAAGGCATTCTGCGGTGACACCGTCATCGGCACCCTGGCATATTTTGGAAAATCGGGATTCTGCCAGCCGGGTTTTGCCAGCATCTCCTTGGGCGGTCTCAGATGCGAGACATAATCCAATACGGCCTCCTCATCCCGGGGTGTAAAACGCCGAATCTGCTTGACCATCTTTGGGTCTGCATTACGCCGCTTACCGATGCGGATCCATTCGAACTGGCGACGCAGATAATTGATATGCTGCCCCTGGATGCGGGGGATATGTTTACCTTCGTCCCCTTCCCCCTGATCACCATGGCAATTCGCACAATTCTCCTTGTACAGCTGCGCCCCATATTTCAGATCGACCCCGGAGCCCATGCTGTTGAAGGGGTCCATCGGCAACTGTGATATATAAGCGGCAACATCTGCAATCTCCTGTGGGCCACCCAGCAGTTGCGGCGAGGTAAACGGGCGCATGGTCGGATTGTCCCGATTACGTGCACGTATATCTGCCAGTTGCTTGATGATCACGCTGGGCAGCTGTCCTGCGATCTGTGGATAGTGCCCATCATTGCTGCCCCAACCCTCAGGGCGATGACACACGGTACAGATTGCATAGACCTTGCGGCCATTATCGACATTGGGGGTGAGATGCAGGGCCTGCTCCACTTCCCTGGCCGCCGCCTCCGCCTCAGGTGAATCATGGGAAAAGGGGGTTCTGGCATCCACCCCGCCACTCACGGCCAGCAACAACGCGGCCGATAAACAATATCCAACACGGTAAAGCATACGCCCCTCCTGTCACCACTGCTTATTATCTTTCAAGAAAAGCACATATAGGCATTTGATTTCAAGTGGGTATTCCCTAATACAGGGCAAACTCCGCAACCCCGCTCTCATTACGGATTGACGATCTTCAAGGCATTCAATGCCAGATTATTCTAGTTTCCCATCCAGAAAATACCGGCTGGGAGCCTATCGATGCGCAAGACCTATAAAGACCTGGTGGCGGCTGTCGCACCTGAAGTAAAAGAGTCATTTCCCTGGGATATCGTCGATGAACAGGCAGCTGGCGCCGATATCATGTGGCTGGATATTCGCTGTCCCCATGAATATGCCGAAATGCATATCCCAGGTTCACTCAATGTACCGCGCGGTATTCTTGAGATTGCCTGTGACTATGGCTATGAGGAGACGGTGCCTGAACTGGTGGAAGCCAGGCAGCGCAAGGTGGTGGTGGTCTGTCGTTCAGGAAATCGCAGCATTCTGGCTGCCTACACCATGCAGCAGCTCGGATTCGAGGATGTGGTTTCCCTGAAAACAGGGCTGCGGGGCTGGAACGACTATGAACAGCCCCTGGAGGATGGCCAGGGCAATCCGGTTCCACTGGAACAGGCCGATGATTACTTCATACCCAAGCTGACACCTGAGCAGGAAGGCCCAAAACCGACACAAGCCTGAAACAGTGCTGAACAGTTACATCTAATCGATATATTTATATTTTCCTAACTGCTTATCGTCCTTGCATTTCGCCGGTCTTTTCCGCAGTCTTCGTTGACCAGTGGACGGCTTTGACCGGGCTATTATCAGCAGGATCCTGATTGCATCCGCACTACAGTGGCTCTCCCAGTGATCTGAAGTAATCAGACAACCACATGCTTGGCACAGGCAAACATGAGATCGAGGCCGCTCAGCTGAAACTGAGATCGACGCTCTCTGCGTCCCACCTTGGGGATGAATCGAATGGAGAAAGGAAAACGGCCGGAAGAGAGATCGCCGCAATCCCTGCAACAGTTGCTTGCATCGTTACAGGGTCTGATGCAGCGCGTCCGCTGGCAGCTCTGGGAACAGCGCCTCCAGCATATCTTCTCCAGCCAGAGCAACAGAGATTCCAGCCAGCATATACTTGAACTTTTATCCCACTACATCGATGCCCATGCCACCGAGTGCAGGGATGACGACAGTGCGATCGACCGGAACGCAAACAGCCGTGATGAACCGCGGGACACGACGCCTCCAAGGCGGGAACGGGCATCCCCCACCCCCTCGCTGAAGCAAGAGAACCACTTCTCCCGACATCTGATCATGGAAGACCGCCGCACCTCATTGCCACCATCGATTACGATTCGTCTGCAACACAGCATCTGGGAACACATTCACGCTACAATACGCCACACGAAGAGTGGCGACAGAGGCAGTGCAGAGCTACATGCAACTCTGACCCAGAATGCATTACACGAAGTGGCTCATTACATGAATGAGCGCGAACTGCAGGCATTCCATGATGAGATCAAGGAAGCCCTGCAAAAAATGCTGGAGACGCTCTGACAGAATTCGACGTCGGGACGGATGATGGACAGTATCGATCAGGAAGCCCATTGCTACGCTGTACGGCGCTTGAATCCGTTCAGGGGCACCTTGCAGATTCTGGCGACCAGCGACAGCCGCGCCATCAGCCCGGATGGCACGCATTGGGAGTTGCAGATTCGCACCAAGCGGCCCGATGACATGTGGGGTGCGCCGCCACGGCCTGGCACAGAGCGGTTCCTGCGCCTTGGCATCTGGGATCGCACGGCCGGTCTGCGCAAAGTGCCGGCAAATCCGCTACTGGATCTCTCACACATCCTGCCCCGCGTCGAACAGCTTATCGATCTGCTGCGCAACCGGGAGCAGGAAGTGCCGTTTCCTCTCGCCGATCGTTTCGAGCTCTGGTTGTTGGACGAGCAGAAACGGCTACCCCTGGCGCTGCTCGCTGCCAGTACCCGGCGAGAACACCTGATCACCCCTCCCACCCTGCACTGGCACTGCGCCGAGCGCACTGGTGATGACCACAAGGTCCCCACTCAGAATCACCAGCACCCATCCCACTCCCAGGAAAGTGCTCACTACCCCGACATGAGCGCCCTGGAACGAATGGTGATGACCAGGGCTGGCCACAGCCTGGCACAGTGGTTCGAACGGGAACCATCCGGCACTGGGCGCGGACTTCCGGTAGCCGGTCTCCAAGGACTCGATGGACGCCAGCTCGATGCGGGGCAATTCCCTTCACTACTGCTGCAGAGCCACTGGAACAGCGGGTACCAGCAGAGGCTGGTGGCGGACTATCTGGCATGGCTGGCACCCTGGCTGCTCACGCTGCCACACATCACCGATCGACAGCGGGAGAAACTGGAGCGGCAGGCCATGAAGCGGGCCATCCTGGTGGACAGACTGTGGCAACTCTATCCGCGAATCATCGATCAGGGCGCCATCGACACCGCCCGGGTTGAGAGCAGGTTACGCAACGCCGGGTAAACGGGGCATTGCCGACGCTCAGCGCTCTGTCACCACCAGCCGCAAGGCCAGCAGCAGCAGTACCAACGCCGTCGCCCGGTTCAGCAAGCGCCGGGCACCTGACGAGGAGGCAAGCCACCGGGCCAACCGCCCTGCCAGGAAACTGATACCACCAAACACGATCAGGGTGGCAACGATGAACAAGCCACCCAGCTGACCGGTCTGCCATACCAGGGAACCGGCCGCGGGATCAGTAAACTGGGGCAGGAAAGCGAGAAAAAAGAGGGAGACCTTGGGATTGGTCACATTCATCAACACACCACGCCGATAGAGTTGGCCCGGGCGTAACGCCTTCACTCGTGGGTCGACACCACTGCCAGCAGCACGAAATGCCTGCCAGGCAAGCCACAGCAGGTAGCCGGCACCGATCAGCTTGAACAGGGTGAAAGCCAAGGCTGAGGTATGGAAGATGACGGCCACTCCCAACGCCACCGCAGCGGTGTGGAACAACAGCCCAGTGCAGAGCCCCAGAGTCACCATCATCCCCGCACTGCGGCCATTGATGGCGGACTGGGTCAGCACATAGAGATTATCCGGCCCCGGCGCCAGCCCCAGCAGCAGCGAGGCGAGGAAGAAGACGCCTGCCACATCCGCACCGATCACTGCCGGCACCTGCTGCAATCGAACGGAGACACACCCCCCCCAGGAATCGCCCGATAGTCACCGCCACCCTTACACGCTACCGCCTTGCCGACAGCATCGACGCTGGCAGTCGATCTATGGCGCCGCATCAACAGGATCGACTCCACTTCGCTGTGGGACACGCCATGAATCTCGATCAGATGCCGCAGCGGTGCCGGCGGCATAAAGGCCAGCCGGATATCCCATTGGCGGCGGCAAAATGACAGAAAGTGATTCAGACCGGCATAGAAACGGATGATTGCGCCACCCATGACAACCGGTCAAAGATCGAAATCGGCCCAGATGGGGCAATGATCAGAGGGTTTCTCCATGCCGCGGATATCATAGGCAATACCCACATCGGTGCACTTCTCCAGCAGCGGCCCGGTAGCCAGGATCAGATCGATCCGCAGACCCCGCTTCGGGTCCCGGTCAAACCCCCTGCTGCGATAGTCGAACCAGCTGAAACGGTCATCCACATCCGGATGGCAATGGCGGAAAGTATCACCTACACCCCAGGCCTGCAGCGCCGACAGCCACTCCCGCTCTTCCGGCAGAAAACTGCACTTGCCGCTGCGTAACCAGCGCTTGGCATTGTCCGGTCCAATACCGATATCCTGATCCAGCGGGGCGATATTCATATCCCCTATCAGCAACAAATTCTCATCCGGGCTGAATGCCTGCTCAAGGTATTGCAACAGATCACCATAGAATTTCCGTTTGGCCGGAAACTTGGTCGGATGATCCCTGCTCTCACCCTGGGGAAAATAGCCGTTGATCACCGTGATCCGTTCTCCGGCATCGGTCTCATAGACGGCACTGATCAGGCGCCGCTGGGCATCGTCAGGATCAAAAGGGTAACCCTTCTGTACCGAGACCGGCTCATGTTTCGACAGCAAGGCGACACCATAATGGCTTTTCTGACCAAAGAAGTGGGCCTGATATCCCAGATCTTGCACCATGGTCAAAGGAAAGTCTGCATCCTGCACCTTGCTCTCCTGGATCCCGATGACATCCGGATCATATTGCTGTCTCAGGGCAGCCAACTGGTGAGGACGGGCACGCAGGCCATTGGTATTGAAGGAAACGATTCGCATATTATGTGTCTCACATCTTCGAACTGATATTGGCCGTTTTCCCGGAAAACGCCATTGAGGAACCCCTGATCATGCAACTGATCGACTCCCACTGCCATTTCGACGACCCCCGCTTCGACCCCGACAGGGATCTGATCTACCAGCGGGCGCAAAGTGCAGGGGTCGTGGAACTGGTCGTCCCCGGTATCACCCGGACCTGGTGGCCAAGGTTGAAACGGGTGTGCATCGCATACCCCGGCCTCCACCCTGCCTACGGGCTGCATCCGATGTTCATGGAGCACCACGGCCCCGGCGATATAGCCGCATTGGCTGACTGGCTGACTCGGGAGACGGCAGTCGCAATCGGTGAGTGTGGCCTGGATTTCTTCATCAATGGTACCGACAGAGTCCGACAATTGGAGTTGTTCGAGCAGCAAGTGGCGCTGGCGCAGGAGTTGGAACTGCCACTGATCATCCATGCCCGACGGGCGGTCGAGGAGGTGATCGCTGTCCTGCGCCGCCATCCAGGGACAACCGGCGTGCTGCACAGTTTTTCCGGCTCTCATCAGCAGGCGTTGCGGCTGATGGAACTCGGATTCATGATGAGCTTCGGCGGTGCAGTCACCCATGACCGCGCCACCCGTCTCCAGGCCCTGGCAGGTAGTTTACCACTAGAACATATCATGCTAGAGACCGATGCCCCGGATCAACCGGATGCGGCAATCCATGGGCAGCGCAACGAACCTGCCCGCCTGACAGCCGTGCTACGAACCATCGCCAGACTGCGTAAAGAGTCTTTGGACGAGATTGCCGCAGTCACCACGGCGAATTGCAGAAGCCTGTTTCGGCTGGAACTGCCGCCGGAAGGCCGCAAGACCGACACCATCACCCCCCCAGATCGGTGAGAATCCGAATCAGATCCATGCTGGCGGTGAAGAAGTCATCATCCGGGTGTTCGTCACAATAGACCTGGATACGCCGCATCGCTCCATTTACCTCCACGCCGGCCAATACATCCATGCCAGTAGCCAGGGAAAGGCCGGTAACTATCCCGGAAAACCAGCTGCGATAACGCAGATATTGACCGATATCCCGTTCATCGCCCTTTTCCCAGCCATCGAACACCGCCAGGTAATCCCTGCAGGATTTCACGCCATAGCCGATAACCTGTGGCCCACTGGCGGCAGAAAGCTGCGTTGTGAGCAAGACAAGGCAAAGACAGATGATCAACCGCATATCAATGCAACGCCCCCATGATTGGCAATATCTATGATTAAATCAAAAACATTCATGAAAGTTTCATCGCCACCGCACGCCCGATACATTAGTATTAGATTAACCTCTTAAATGCAGTATCCGGAGGCAGCACCATGATCATCGACAACCTCTCCATTGCGGCCATGATCACTGTAGTGGCTATCGCAGTTTTCGTCCTCTCCACGAAGTCTGACACAAAGCATACGAAGAGATAAGCCCGTTTATTTCCACCCGGTATTTTCCGGCTGGGAAAAAGAGCGCTTGGGAATCGCTTCATACCGTTTCCGCCGTCGACGGATGGGCTGCTTATGGCGTTTAATGCCGGGAAGGGGGAAACGGGGGACGCACAAGCTCGACGGAGGAATCCCAGACCCAAAAAAAAGGGTTAGCAGACACTCGCCTGCTAACCCTTACTATTGTTGGTGGGCCATGTAGGATTCGAACCTACGACCAATGGATTAAGAGTCCACTGCTCTACCAACTGAGCTAATGGCCCAAACTAACTTGGTAATGGGGTGGGCGATGGGGCTCGAACCCACGACCACCGGAATCACAATCCGGGGCTCTGCCAACTGAGCTACGCCCACCATTACAATCGTTAATCTGGCACGCCCGGCAGGATTCGAACCTGCTACCCTCGGCTTAGAAGGCCGATGCTCTATCCAAATGAGCTACGGGCGCATATCCGACCGGGCTGCCTGGCAATTGGTCGGGGTAGAGGGATTCGAACCCCCGACATCCTGCTCCCAAAGCAGGCGCGCTACCAGACTGCGCCATACCCCGTTTTCCGGGCTAATCACCTCTCGGTGAAGAGCGCGCATGATACGCACCAGCGAACCGCTAGTCAATGAAAAAATGCCTACTCAGGAGCCGATGCCCGATGATAAATCTATCGGTTCAGAGTATCATGCCCGGCATTGTCGATACCACCCTGGAAGCATCCGATATGAGCGCACAAATCCTCGATGGAAAGGCCATCGCCGCCGACATCAGGCAGCAGGTCAAACAACAGGTCTCCGAGATGACGGCAGCCGGACAACGCCCGCCCGGCCTGGCCGTGGTCCTGGTAGGAGAGAATCCCGCCTCTCAGGTCTATGTGCGCAACAAGCAGCGCTCCTGCGAGGAGGTCGGTTTTCTCTCGGAACTGCATCGCCTGCCGGCAGAAACCGACGAACAGGTGTTGCTGCAGCTGATCGACCAGCTGAACAGCCGTGATGAGATCGATGGCATTCTGGTCCAGCTGCCCCTGCCCGACCAGATCGATGAAGAGACTGTAATCGAACGGATCCTGCCGACCAAGGATGTGGATGGTTTCCATCCCTACAACGTCGGCCGCCTCGCCTTGCGTATGCCGGTCCTGCGCCCCTGCACCCCCAAAGGGGTGATGACCATGCTGGCGCGTACCGGGCAGTCACTGGAGGGTCTGGATGCGGTAATCATAGGCCAATCCAACATCGTCGGCCGCCCGATGGCGCTGGAGCTGTTGGCTGCCCGCTGCACCATCACCGTCTGCCATAGCCGCACCAAGGAACTGGTGAAAAAAATAGGTGGTGCGGACGTACTGGTGGCAGCGGTCGGCCGGCCCAATTTCGTCCAGGGCGACTGGATCAAGCCCGGGGCATTGGTGATCGATGTCGGCATCAACCGCCTCGACGACGGCTCCCTCTGCGGCGATGTGGAATTTGCCGGCGCCAGCGAGCGGGCCGGCTGGATCACTCCAGTGCCGGGTGGAGTCGGCCCGATGACGGTCGCCACGCTGCTGGAGAATACCCTGCAGGCCCGGCAACTGCACAGCACCCAGGATTGAAACGGTATGCCGACGAACGGTGGCAATGAGGGCCTGCCCATCGAGGTATTGCGGGCCGATCTCGATGAGCCGGAGCATACCGGGGCCATTCTGGATCTGCTGGCAGCATTTGCCCAGGAGCCGGTCAGCGGCGGCACTACCCTGACGCCGGAGGTGAAGGAAAGACTGATTCCCGGTCTGCGCCAGCATCCAACCAGCCTGGTCATGCTGGCACGGCAGTCTGACACCTATGTCGGCGCGGCCGTCTGTTTCGTCGGCTTCTCCACCTTCTATGCCAGACCCCTGATCAACATCCATGATCTGACTGTTTTACAGGACCACCGGGGGAAAGGTGTCGGCAGGAGATTGATGCAGGCCGTAGAGGCGGAGGCCAGGAAAATGGAGTGCTGCAAGGTCACCCTGGAAGTACGGGAGGACAACCAAGGCGCGCGCAGACTGTATGCCAGCGAGGGGTTCAAGGGTGTAAGCGCAGCCGATGGCAGCAACTATTTCTTCATGCAGAAGATCATCGCCTGAGCCGCACCATTGGCGAAGTCCCCTCTCCAGGCAAGGAAAAAGCAGGCGCCCGAAGGCGCCCTAAAAGGAGGTCAGGTCAACCGGCCAAGCCGGGGTTCCCCTTGACGCCAACCAGCTTGGGGGTATTCAGTTTCTTGATCTTTATCGTCTTCTGATCACGCAGATAGTCGGCAACCACATCCCATATCGGGCGCCCGGGTGACTTGGACCCGACAGTTGCCCAACCGGCCACCATGTACTTTTTGTCGGCCTCCACCTTCGTGCCATCGTCCAGCGTCATATTGGTGATACGCTTGCCGAAACCCTGGGTCGGCTCACAGACATAATCCAGGCCACCAACACGCACCATATCGCCACCCTGCTGATAATAGGGATCAGGGTTGAACAGGTTGTCGCAGACGTCCTCCAGGATCGCCTTGATATCGGCACCGCTCATCTCCCGGCGATAGGTCTCCGGATAGGTGATGCAGGTCTGGTCCATCACGTTGTCCATGGTGATGGCCTGACCTGGCAACACGGTGGTGCCCCAGCGGAACCCGGGAGAGAGGGAGATCTGCGCATCCTCCACCTTACGCAAGGCGTCGCAGATCACCTGATCGAAGGTGCCATTGAAGTTACCGCGCCGATAGAGGGTCTCCTCTGCCGTCGCCAGTTGCTCTTCCAGCTTCGCCTTGTAGGGTGCCCTGACCTTGTCCACATAGGCCTGCATCTCCGGGTCTGCCGGCAGCAGTTCGGAGAATATCGGCACCAGCCGGTAACGGTAGTCGTGCAACCGCCCCTTGCGCACATCGAGATCCATGACACCAAGGAACTTGCCATTGGATCCGGCATTGGTCACCAGGGTCTTGCCGCTATGGTTCTTGACCACAGTGGCCGCAGGCATGCCATCGTGGGTATGCCCCCCAAAGATGACATCGATACCACTGACCCGGCTGGCCATCTTCAGATCTACGTCCATGCCGTTGTGGGACAACACCACCACGAGATCGGGCTTCTCGGCCTCCCGCACCTGGTCGACGATACCCTGCATGCGCTCGTCCTGGATACCAAAGGTCCAGTCCGGCATGAAGCGCTGAGGATTGGCAATCGGCGTATAGGGAAAGGCCTGACCGATCACGGCCACCTTCATCCCGTTCACCTGCTTGATGGTGTAGGGCTTGAAGGCAAGGCCCTCGTCTTCATCAAAGTCGGCAAAATCGGCAAATTTATAGTCGAACATGGCCTCGTCCCTGACCCCCACGTTCTGGGCCAGAAACTCCCCTTTGAACTCACCGATATTGCGGATTACCTCTTCGTCCAGATAGGTGAACTCCCAATGCCCGGTCATGGCATCCACACCCAGCAGGTTGCAGGCACCTACCATATCCCGGCCACGGGTCCAGTAGGAGGTGCCGGAACCCTGCCAGGTATCGCCACCATCGAGCAGCAGGCAGTTGCCATCACCGCGCTCTGCCCGGAGCCGCTTTACCAAAGAAGCCAGGTGGGAAAAACCACCCACACGGCCGTATTTTCTTGCTGCCTCATCGAAATCCAGATAGGTGAAGGCGTGGGCCTCGATCGATCCTGGCTCGATGGTAAAATGTTTCAGAAAGGCATTGCCTACCAGATGGGGCGCCTGACCCCTGGCCTTACCGATCCCCAGATTCACACTGGGTTCACGGAAATAGATTGGATTGAGTTGGGCATGGCAATCGGTCATGTGCATCAGGCAGACGTTGCCGAAGCGGGGAATCTCATAGAGATCGGAGGGTCTCCGCGCCGCAGCGAAGACCGATCCGGGCAACATCCCCGCGGCCCCGGCCAGCCCCATGAGCCGAATGAATTCTCGTCTTGAAATAGTCATCAATGACCTACCCTTCAGGCGTCATCAGGCCGCCCAAATCATGAATAAAAACAAATGGAAGGATGGGTGGCAGGAGGTCCCTGCCACCCGGACAGGGATCAGCCGATCTTCGCTTCGGCGGAGTCGCTGTTACCCTTGTTGTCGGTCCAGCTCAGCTTCAGCATATCGCCCTTGCTGGCGCCTTTGAACTTGAAGGAGAGGTAGGGGTTCTTGGAAACGCCGCCGCTCCAATAAGCCGTCATGCGGGTCTTTCCCCCCGACTCGCATTTCACCTCCTGGATGAAATGGGCCGGGATCAGCTTGCCGCTCTTCTTGTCCTTGCGGGCACCGGTCTCCATGGGATGGGTCATGAGGGCCTTGACGGTGACCACGTCACCTTTCAGCTTGGCCCGGATCTTAATGGTTTTTTTCTTCGCCATTGTTCAGTTTCCTCTGAATGCTTTGTTCGCTAGTTATGGTTGGTTGCCGGTATCGTTACCGGAACACGTTCTCACCCGCCACAACCACCGATGGTGACTTTCACGCCCTTCTTGGCGCTGAACAGCTTGCCGCCGGCCTTGACCACGGCCACCACGTCACCGCTCTTGCCCATCTTTATTCGGGTGGAGACGAAGCCAATGGCGCCTTCGCCCAGATTGAAGCTGGCGATCAGAGGAGATGGATTGTTCACGGCAACGATGGAGATGGACTCGATACCATCGATGTCGGTGGAAACGGTGATCGGCACCACTGCACCATTTTCGGCGATGTCAGGCGCCTTGATCTTGATATCACCACTCGCCGTCACCTGATCGGTTCCCGCCAGGGCGTTGAGGGCCTCCGGCAGCTTTTTCGCCCGGAATGCCTTGTCCGGCCAGGCGGCAAGAACAGCCCGCGGAGCCAGCAGTGCCGTGGCACCCAAAGCACTGACGGCAAGGCCGCCCTTCAATAGAATTCTGCGTCGATTATTCATCAAATCACTCCTCGAAATCTTATTTATAAACCATGGTAAGGCCGGCGCTTGCCCAATCCTGCATGCCACCGCGATACCACTTCAACTTGTAGGCCGGATAACCCAGTTTTATCAGGGTCTTGATGTTCGCACCGGACTGCGGGCACCAGAGGCCATTGCAGAAGAGTACCAGAGTCTTGGCATTTCGGAAGTCCCAATGACCATTTGTCAGCCTGGCGCCAAAATCATTATGCAGGATATGGCGCAAGGTCTTGGCTTCGGTCTCGTTTTCGAAGGTTCCCTCCAGGTCGATATTGATCTTATTCCAGGGAATATTCACAGATCCCGGAATGGTGCCGTGACGCATCCAGTCCGATGTCCGGGAATCAACCACCAGCACCTTGGGATCTCCCTCCCCGATGCGTTTCAAGATGTCCAGCACCTCCAGTTCACCCACGGTCTTCACACCATCCGCAATCTGCATCGGCTGGATGCAGAAGGGGGGACAGGCACGACCCACCTTGGCATAGGTCTCCGGTATGGCGGCATTCTTGTCGGCTACACGGGTGATGGTTACCGGTTTACCCCGGTGCAGTACATCGATCCTGGTCAAAGAGGGGGTGATCTTCCCGCTCTTCGAGGCAGCCATGCTGCTGGCAGACGCCATAGTGGTCATCACAGGTCCACCACCGAGATAGGAAGGCAAAGTCAGATTTTTTTGCGAGACCGCCTGCTCATAGCCCAGTTCACCCTCTCTCTTGGCCTTCTTGGCCAGCTTGATGGCCGCATCGTACTTGCCCTCTTTGAGCAGGGCCTTGGCCTTCTTGATGAACTTGGCGGTATCGCGCCATTCACCATCCACGGAGGCGGCACGCATCCGCGCCTTGTTTGCATAGTCGATTAGCTTCGCCGCCTCTGCAGCTTTCGGGTTGGCTGCCTTGGCAGCTGCCGCGATCGTTGCCGCCGATCCTGCACTCAGCATCAGGGCTAATACCAACCCACTGATTATCGTGTTTTTTTGCATCATTTCACTCCAAACCTGTTAATCCGGTTAGCAGAAGCCGCTTACTTGCGGGCACCTGGACCGTTCAGCTCCAGTCCATTGCTCATATAGGTAAGAAAATATTCCAGGTTGCGGTATTGTTCGCCCTGGGCCTTGAACGGCTTCGCCCGGATATTCTTGTTACAACCGGTGAAACGGCGGTGCAGCGTACCCACGGTGCCCCATTTGGAGCGATAGGCAGGCCAATGGGTCACATGTCCCAGGGAAGGACTCAGAACCTCGGTGCGAACCTTCAGGCCGGCATTCTGCATATGGCAGCTGGCACAGGAGAAATTGAGTTGTCCGCGGCGGGTGAAATAGAATTTCTTGCCCTTCTCATAGGCGACCAGTGCACGGGGATCGTCCGCCGGAATCTGGACATTGATTTTCTGTCCGCGGGACTCCCAGGCGATGTACGACAGGATGTCGTTGATCGGTCCCTTCTTGTATTTCAGCGGCTTTTCGCCATTGGCCTCACGACACTGGTTGATCGCCAACGCCAGGGTGATCACCTTGCCCTGCTTTTTGTCCCAGCGGGGATAATCCGCGGCAATGCCCGGCCCTTTCGGAAAGCAGTCTTTATAGGTTTTCCCATTGGCGAAAGGCTTTTCCCACATCTCCTTGCCACTATCGATGAAAGGCTCATAGGGTGGGAATTCCTCGATCGCCTCCCAGTTCTCCCGTCCCACCTTGTCGATGGCATAGACACCGTTGGCATACTCCTCCATGGGCACATCCGGGAACTTATCGGTGTAATACTTCACGAATGCAGCTCGATCCTCTTCCGGAGTCGACGCCTGCGCGGCCATGACCACACCACCGGCCAGCGCCAGCATGGTCAAGCTTTTCAGTACCTTTTTCATAATCTGTTCATTCTCCAGGCAGTTGATTGGTTTGTCTCAGCAAGCCGGCCGGTCAAAGCGACCAGATATAATCGACCACTTTGTCGATCTCGGCTTCCGTCAGCACCTGGTACTTGCCGAACAGCACCATGGCCGTCTCCGGGTTGGCCTTGCTGGCATCCCAGATCTGCGCACGCAGCTTCGCCCGGTCTGGATAACGGGCCTTCATGGCGATCAGCGGAGGGCCGATATTGCCCGGCAGGGAGCCTCCTTCAATCATGTGGCAGGCGAGGCAGTTGCCTTTCTTGCGGCTGAAAGCAAGTTTCTTGCCTTCTTCCAGCGCACTGGTTCCTTCTGCCGCAGCAACCGGAGCAACGCTCAGCTGGCCGGCCATTATCGCCAGAACACTGGCCGTCAGGGCCAGCTTCTTAATGCATCGAATCATCATGTCCTCCTAAAAGGCGGGTGATATAAAGCGTAACCGGGTGATTTTGTTGTTATGTCTGCCGGGACAGACAGGCCATCCACCGGTCAATCGATAGCCGTTGTCTCTTACCGGACAAATTGTTTGGCTGATTGGATTATGGATTCAAAAGACAAGAGAAAAAAATAGGAACATACAGGGGCGGGTATTAGGGTTTTCCACAGTATCACTCAAGGGAAAGCATCATACGCATCAGGTCAGACAGGGTATCCGCCTCCATCTTTTCCATTACCCGGGCGCGGTGCGCCTCTACCGTGGACTGACTCACGCCCAAATCGGCAGCGATCACCTTGTTGCGCTTACCGGCCACCACCTGAGACAACACCTCACGCTCCCGCGGTGTCAGCCGCTGATAGCGCGCCTCGATATCCGCCAACCGGGAGGCCGCTCCACGCTGCTCCGCATCCCGCTCGATGGCACGGTGCACACTGTCCAGCAAGGCTTGGTCGTTGAACGGTTTCTCAATGAAATCCACCGCCCCTGCCTGCACCGATCGCACGGCCATGGGCACATCGCCATGACCGGTGATGATGATCACCGGTGGATGCAACCGCTCCGCCGCCAGCCGCGCCTGCAGATCCAGGCCGCTCATGCCCGGCATACGCACATCCAGCACCAGGCAACCAGGGCGATCCGGATCGAACTGATCGAGATAGCTTTGCGCAGAATCGAACGCCTCGACCCGAAGGCCTACGGATTCCATCAGCAGCTGTAGTGCATCACGTACTTCCTGATCATCGTCGACGACGAATACCGTACTTTCACTAGACATCTAAGTACTCCATCAATGTGACATTTGCAGGTTCAGTGAGTTTGTCAGTGCTCATGACAAGGCGCTTCCGCCCTCCTGGGAGACCGGCAGGGTGAACCGGAACACCGCACCAGCCCCCGGCTCCGTATCCAGATAGAGATTGCCGTTATGCGCCTCGATGATACCCAGGCTGATGGAAAGACCAAGCCCCATGCCATTGGGTTTGGTAGTGACAAAGGGGTTGAATATCTGGCCACGGATCTCTTCACTGAGCCCCGGCCCGGTATCTGACACGGTGACGATCACGGCGTTGCGCCCGCCACTGCGAGTGCGGATGGTCAATTTCCTGTCGCCCTCCTCTATCTCGCTCATCGCCTCGATGGCATTGCGCGCCAGATTCAGGATCACCTGGTCGATCTGGATATGTTGCGCCATCACCTGGGGGATGTCCTGCTGCAGATCCTGCTGGATGTGCACACCGGCCTTGCGTGCCTCCGGCTTGAGCAACACCAATACCTCCCTGATCAACTCGTTCATGTCCACCAGGGTGCGCTCCGGCTGCTCCTTGCGCACGAACTGACGCAGGTGCCGGATGATCTCTCCCGCCCGCTCCGCCTGGGCACCGATGCGCTCCATCACATCGGCACATTTCTCATGCCCGACTTCGCCTGCTTCCAGCATGCGGATGCAGGCATGGGCATTGGTGGCGATCGCTGTAAGTGGCTGATTGAGTTCATGGGCAATACCCGAAGCCATCTCCCCCATAGTGCTCAGACGTGCCACATGGGCCAAGTCCGCCTGGTGCTGGCGCGCCTCCTCCTCCGCCTGCTTGCGCGTACTGATGTCACGGAACACCACCACGCCACCCACCGTCTCTCCTTTCTCGTTGCGGATCGGGGTACTGCTGTACTCCACGGGAAAACTGCTTCCATCCTTTTTCCAGAACAGATCGTCATCGACGAAACGGGGCCGATTGTCGCGAAAAGTGCGGAACACCGGGCACTCATTGGCCGGGTAAGGCGTGCCATCAGGCCGGGTATGGTGCAACACGCTGTGCTGATTGCGCCCGATCAGTTCTTCTGCCGACCAACCGGTAATCTCCTCCATCGCCCGATTGACGAAGGTGGAGTTTCCTTCCAGATCGACGCCGGAGATACCATCCGATACCGAGTTCAGGATCAGCTCATGCTGTTGTTCGAGATGCTGTTTGGATCGCTTCAGCTCCCGGTTGAGGCGCGCCACCCAGGTGGTCATGACCACCATGACCACGAGGAACGACAGTGCCGTGAGCAGCCAGTACCAGTACTTTCTCACCGCATCGGCCAGGGTAAACCTCCCCTGGGCACTATAGGGCGGAAGCTTCAGTTCGCGGAACAGGTCATGCACCGGCTGATAGTCCAGAGGCACGGTCCAGCCGGCGTAGTGACCGGCCTTGGCCGCCGGATGGTCCGGCGGCATGTTCAACAGCGCCACCGCCACCTTCTGGGCCAGCTCGTTGGGGGTATGCCACAGCTTGCTGAAGGGCCACTCAGGATAGAGCCGGGTAGTGTGGGCAAAGGGAAACTCGGTACGCGCCCGGGGACTGATGATGCGAAAGTCGGCCAGATCGATATCACCTGCAGAGGCCATTCGCTCGAGAATATTGGTACGCACCGTCCCTGCGTCCACCTCACCGTTGAGGACTGCCATCACCACCTTGTCATGGATGCCACCAAAACGGAGGGAGGAGAGATCCACATGTGGATCGATACCCTTTGCCTTCATCTCCCGCCAGGCCATCTGAAACCCCCCCAGGGAGGTCTTGTCCACCGCCATCAGGCTATGTCCCTTGAGGTCATCCAGCTGCTGCAGGTCGGTGCGATCATGGCGGGTGAACACCACACCACCAAATACGTTGTAGGGCTGGTGTCCTACCAGATTGTTGATGGTGGCGATGCGTGACACCCGGTAGCGCACCTCCATGTTGACATAGATACCTGGATTGACCAGCAGAAAATCCACCTGGCCATACTTCACCGCCGGGTCCACTTCATCGAAATCCAGCGGGACGATCTCGAAACGCCGCCCCGGTACGCTATGATTGAGATATACCGCCGTTGGCCCCCAACTGCGCAGTGTGGCATCGATGCCGCGATGGCTCAGGACACCGATACGGATGGACGTCCCGCCCTCTGCCCCGTACAGGGCCGGCGTGGACAGCAGAAACGCGAACGACAGCAGAAAAAACCAACGGCGAACGGCTGCCGTCAGCGGCGATATCTCGATCAACATCGTTCAGAGACTAGCAGAAAGCATATTTTCTGGAAATATCCGCCGGCAGACACCATATTCTTTTTCAAACCACGGCGCTGACAGGAGGATACGATCATGGCGAACTATCAACACATTCTGGTGGCAGTGGACTTCTCTGATGAGAACAGCCGTTTGATGGAAAAGGCATTGGAGATCGCGCATGGGCAACAGGCACAGATCAGCCTGATCCATGTGGTCGAATACACCAGCGCCATGTACACCGGCGACGTCCCTCTTCCCGAAGATCTCAACATGGATCAGCGAATGGCCGAACAGGCCACAGACAAACTGGCCACGCTGGCAGATGAGTACGGCATTCAAAAAACGGGGCGCCGGGTCGAGATCGGCGTGCCCAAGCGGGAGATCGTCCGCGTGGCGGAAGAGATCGGTGCCGACCTCATCGTCATCGGCAGTCACGGCCGCCATGGACTGCAACTACTGCTCGGCTCCACCGCCAACGGCGTACTCCATCTGGCCAAATGCGATGTGCTGGCGGTACGGGTAGGGGAAAAATAACCCACTCCAGAGCTATCGCCAGCGATTAGGGCATCCGCAGTGCACGTTACCTGGGAAGGGAAAAAACCTGGGTCTGCCCCAATCCCATGGAGAACAGGCGGCCATCGGAGACGGCCACGTTACCGATTGCGCCTTGGTGTGTTTCCACCACTGTATTGGGAGTGCTGCCACTACCCAGGCTCAGCACCAGCAGCCCATCCTGGCCACAAAAGCCGTCCGCAACATAGGCATAGTCACCCGAGCGGGCCAATTGCTGAGGATAGCAGTTGGTACGGAACTGGCCGGTGACGCGAGGATGCGCCGTATCCGACACATCGATCGCATTGATCCCGGCAATGCCCGCTGTCACCTGCAGCGTGGTGCCCTGTACCTGCACCGTTTCAGCAGGGCGGTCCAGTTTGACCGAGCCAAGCGCCCGGGGTTTGCGCGGATCGGTGATATCCACGATGTGCAGGCCGGCCGAAGCATAAGCCAGATAGCCCCGGCCATCGGCGACGGCCAGATCCAACACACCTTCTTTTTCGGCAAATTCTGAAAAGGGGGTATCAGATTCCCCGCCCTCATAGGCCGGCAAGTCATCGGCATCGTAATAACCCTGGTCCTGCCCCTGTTTGGCAAACAGCCCATCTTCCCCTTCATCCTCGGCCGCCACCTCCGTCGGCATCTGAAATGCCCGGTACGTGGACAACAACCTTGGTTTCCGCGGATTGGTGATATCGACGATATACATCCCGCCAAAACCGGCAGCGAGATAGGCCAGCTTGCCCTCTATCACCACATTGTGACTGTATCCTTCCAGCGGCAGAATCGCGGCCTGACGCGGTTCGCGCGGCCGGCGCACATCCACCACTTCCAATCCTTCGCTGCCATTGGCCAGGTACAGATAGTCCCCCTTCAGGGCGACCCCACGGGTGCTGCCGGTGGTGAAGTAGGTGCCGATCTGTACCGCCCCACCCCCTTTTTTCAGGCGGAATATCCGAATATCTGGCACCTCAGGCTCCGGATCACGAGCGGCAAGGAAGATCAGATCCCCCTTTGCCACCGCGGCCTCGAAGCCCCCATCGGCCACGAACACGGGTTCCTGCAGGAGCGGCGCAGCCAGCGCCGACCATGACAACAACACTCCGGCCAGCAGGCAGCCACAAAGAGTGAGCACCCTCGAATTGAGCAAACCCGATGGACTGACCGGGAGCGGGCCGTTCCGGTCGGCATGCTGCACCAGCCTCGATTCATCCACGGCAACAGCCCCGGTCATGGCCGGTTCATTGATGGTCGGGTAACTCATAGGCATGCTGCTGCCCCTCTGCGCAATTGATTTGATATGGATTTTCCGGCAGACGTCCCGCCACATTCACTATCGTCTTCACTGAGAGAGACAGCTTCGCGCCTCCCGTTGCGGCCAGATGGCGGACTGTCGCTCCAAAAACTGCAGATTATCCATATAAGGGACAGCCACGCCAATGCCTACCCGCTTTCCCGAACCATGGCCGATCCGGCACCCACATTGGCCCCAGGCAATCTCTCTCAGGCGGGCCGGGGAATATGCATCCCGCGGGCATGTTACAATCCGCAACCAATTTGCACGGGAGGTTGGCCACATCCGCCCTGTATGACACACCATTGTAACGGCCTTATGGCCGGTACACAGAGGAACAGATCATGGATTTTGCACGTGCCCTGGGTCTGGACGATGCAGCTGAGAGCCCGGAGGAGGAGCGCAACAGGCTCCATCTTTACATCAACATCAAACTGAGCACCTCAGGCCAGCCCACCTGCATGGATGGAACAGTGGCGGAGTTCATGGACACCGCCCAGGACCTGCTGAAGGCGTTTCGGGAGAAGAACCGCCTGCTCTCGTCATATCACTGCCCGGCGGACCGCCGGATCCAGGATTTCCTCAACCGCTACCTGCACGACCTGGAACTGGACGACATCCCGACCCTGCCCACTACCACCTTCGTACTCGACCGGCACGGCGTGGCACGGGAGCTCTCCCTGCCCATGGGAGAGGATGAATTCCGCTCCGACATCGTCTCCAGCTATCGGGTGAAACAGGGGGTATTGCACAATCCCGCCAGCGATCGTCGCACCACCCAGGGCTCGTTTCACATCGCCGAAGGGGGACTGCCGATCCCGGGGGACAAGAAGGCAGTGCCCAAACGCACCTTCGCCCTGCTGCTGGAGCAGGCCCTGTTGCCACCTGACGACCTGCTCACCATCCCTTTCACCAGCACCCAGCAGGAGCAGGCGCGCATGTTCGTCTCACTGCTGCTGCGCCCGGTGATATGCCCGGAGATCCCCGGGCAGGAGGCGCAGAAGACCATGGAGATCCGCTTCTTCGCTCCCGGCAATCTGGTCAGCAACCTGGATTTCGTGGAGAGCATCTTCGGCAACGGCGGCAACCCCAATCTGGCCGAGTTCGACGCCGCCCTGGACGTAGAGCACTGGAGTGGCCACACCGGGTGCGTCATCCTGGCACCGCATCTGACCCGCCTGACCAAACAGGCGGCCGGCCTGCCCCATTGGGATCACGCCACCGAACGCCAGCGCCGGGAGGGCATGTGCTGGCGATCCGAAGACGAGCTCTACAACGACGGCGAGGCATTCAAGATCACCGCCCGGGACGAGAATGGCGTCATCGTCACCCTGTTGGCGGACAACTACTACGGTTACTGCAAGAAAGAGGTGAAGACCCAGATCAGCTACGCCGCCAATCTCTATGGCCTGGCGGAGGAAGAGCATGCCGGCGGCGCACTGGCCTTCACACGCCGCAGTCACGGCGATGAGTTCGGCGTCGACAGCAAGACCCGTGAACCGGGCTACGACATCAACTGGGTGACAACATATTACAAGGATATCATGGACCTGCAGCCGGAAGGCCATGCCATAGACAAGAAATACCCCGATCTCATCTACGTCCCCCAGGACCTGCGCATGGACCTGAAGGCCCAGACCATCACCTGGATGCATCACGGCTCACCCGTGACCATTCGTCTGCAACCAGGCAAGGTCTACATGCAGCCCAACGGCTACAAGATCGAGATGATCAAGCACCGGGCAGCCCCGACCTGGAACCTGATCGGAACCGATCCCGAAGGCACCTTCTGTCACAAGCCCAGCACCGTCTCTGGTGGGGGGAAATCTGAGATCTCCAAGGCACTGAACGATGCGGTGATCTATGGCCCGCTGTTCGTGGACGATCTGAAAAAGGACCTGGACCGGGTGCAGGAGATCTTCGACAAGGACTACAGCAGCCGCTTCAAACCCGGTTTCGAACATGAGGATCGGGATCCAACGCGCAAACCACTGAGCCCACAACGCAGTCTCGGATCATTCATCAAGCTGCTGGCCCCCTCCTCCAGCTTCACCGACGAATACAACGCCTGGCTGGAGTCCATCCCACCACGAATCCAGGCCCTGGCCTTTCTGATCAAGCGTTTCTACCGCCCGGAATGGGGCGACAACTGGCGCGAACACCTATCTGTGGACGAGGTGGATGGCGCCCCCGGCCACGAGCTGAAACTGCACGATCGGCGCATCATCGCCTCCTATCTGCGGGTAGGCTTCGACCATGAGAGCAAGTGGCGCACATTCAAGGTACGGCAGGATTTCATCGCCGCCGAAAAGATCCAGATGGAAGACGACATCAGCGCCTCAGTGGTGGTGCCGCCCCCCTGTGCCGCCAAGGAGGCAGCGACCGGCGGGGATGAAGCCCGCAGCGTGAAGCTGGTGGACAACTGCGAATACCGGCTGTTCCAACGTCCCGATGACGCCATTCACCCCGGTTTCGACAAGCAGACCGAAGAGGACATGGCCAAGCCGGGCAACTTCCTGGCCAACTACGAGCCTTTGAAAGGGGAAGCGCTGGCCCGGGTCGTGGAAGACGTACTCACCTTGGGCAGCTTTACCCCGCCGATGCGTAATCTGCTGCAGCAGGCCTATGACGAAGGCGGCTACGTAGTCTCTTCAGCCCACCCCAGGCTGGTAGATGGCAAGCCGTCGAAGAATCCACGCTACCTGCAGACCCGGCCAGACATGGTCGAACCCATGCGCAAATACATCGCCGACATGGGCGCCCGCTTCCATCGTAAGCTCCCCCTGAACGAGCCCCTGTGCCATCCGGTGGATGCAGTGCTGACCGGACGGCGCAACAACCCGCCGGAGCCGGGGATCCGGCCACTGGCAGTATACAACCCAATACATTATCAGGAGTTGCCTGAGCTGTTCATGGACTTCATCTGCAGCCTCACCGGGAAATCCCCCTCTACCACCGGTGCCGGCAGCGAAGGCGCCCTGACCAAAGGACCGTTCAACGCCCTGCGCCCGACAGCCGACCTGAACAACGCCTTGGTCTCCTTCATTCTCACCGGCTATCCCGGTTTCTCCAGCTCGGCCGGCTTCATCGGCCCGGAGGTCCGGGTCGACCATGACATCAGCCTGCTGATCCCGGAGATCTGGACCCGCCTGTCGGCGGAGGAGCGCAACCCGCGTTTCCTCATCAGCGAAGGCTACCTGGAGCCGCTACACGATTTCGTGCATGAAGGACGGCCTGTGCTGGCCAGCCGCCTCGGCTATCGCATCACCGAGCGCTTCGTACACGCCTTCCTGGGCAAGATATTCGACAATCCCAACACGGTCTTCACCGACGAGATTCTGCGACCGGAGATCCAGGATCCGTCAGTCTTCGCCGACGGCGTGAACAACATCGTGGAAGCCCAGCAACGCGTCGCCCTGCAATACCTGGAGGACGGCAGCGTAGAAGATGCCTGCCCGCCGTTGAAGGCCCTGATCCACATCATGGCCAATGGAGAGTATCAAGGCATGAGTGCCCACGACCCGGCATTCCGCGCCATGTTCAGCCGCGACTACCTGCTGGCATCGGACTGGTATCGGGAGCGCCTGGAGATCAAACAGCAGCGTGACATCAGTCTGTGGCGACGCCATATCCACAGCCTGCAGCAGTTCCTCAACCTGGCCAGCCATGCCGATGAGGCCAGGCGACTGAACATCGAGGAGAGGCTGAAACAGGCCCAGGCAAAGCTGGAGCAGGTGCAGAGTCCGGACTACCTGGAGCGCCTGGTTGGAACCATCGGCGCCGATCCATTGCGGCCTGCCAAGGCCGGGGATGCGGCACGGGAGCAGGCTGCCTGAACGCCTACCCGACTGCCGCCCGCAGGGTGCGGCGGCTCATGCCGGGCATCAACGCCGGTTGTTGCGGAGATAATTGGTATGGGAGCGGGCCGGCGCACCATCCGGGAACAACAGGGGGGCCAGCTCACTGAGCGCCCGGGAGTAGACCTTGCGTTTGAAATAGACCACCTCACGCAGAGGCTGCCAATACTTCACCCAACGCCAGCCATCGAACTCCGGTTTGGGCGAGTTGTCGAGGCAGAAATCGGTCTCGTCACACAACACCCGCAGCAGGAACCACCGCTGCTTCTGCCCAATGCAGAGCGGCTGGCAATTACGGCGGATGAAGCGCTTGGGCAGGCGGTAGTGCAGCCAACCCTCGGTGACCCCCATCACCTCCACCTGGTGCGGCTTCAGGCCGACCTCTTCCTGCAACTCGCGGAACATCGCCTCCTCTGGCGTTTCATCAGGCTTGATCCCGCCCTGGGGAAACTGCCAGGAGTTCTGTCCCACCCGGCGCGCCCAGAACAGCTGGCGCCGATGGTTGCAGAGTATGATACCGACATTGGGCCTGTAACCTTCCGAATCAATCACAAGGAAAAACCCCATTGCAGGGGGCAGAGTCAGGTTGCCTCGGCCACGAACGCGTCGATCCAGTGCGTTGGGGCGATTCGACTCCGGCCCCTCCATATTCATTAATCTTAAGATGTAATCGATTGTTCCACATTCCCACCAACCCGGGCAACCGGTCAGACTCTTTTTCTCTCCATGGGAGATCCATTCGCTTGATCACACTTCAATATAGATGACTATGGGACCGCCGGGTGACTGTTCCAGGGAACAGCCCTGGCAGGAGCAGATGCCAGCACAGGCAGAGTGGTTTAAAATCACCGCCTGACAGCGATTTTACGGAGTAAATATCTTGGCACTGGCCATTTTCGATCTTGACAACACCCTGCTGGCCGGGGATTCGGACTACCTCTGGGGACAGTTTCTGTGCGATATAGGGGTGGTGGACAAAGCGGAGTACGAGCAGGAAAACGAACGCTTCTACCGCCTCTACAATGAAGGGCGGCTGGATATCATGGAGTTCCTCCGCTTCTCCCTGCGCCCCCTGCAGGAGCACAGCCTGGACGAACTGGAGCATTGGCGCGAACAGTTTCTGCGGGAAAAGATCGACCCCATCATCCTGCCCCCAGCCATCGACCTGGTGGAACGACACCGCCAGGCCGGCGACACCCTGTTGATCATCACCGCCACCAACGCCTTCGTCACCGCTCCCATCGCCCAGCGTCTGGGCATCAAGCACCTGATCGCCACCGAACCGGAGATGCGGGGGAGGCGTTATACAGGGGAGGTATCGGGTCGTCCCTGCTTTCAGGAAGGCAAAGTGGAACGACTGCAAGAGTGGATGACGGCACATGGCGCCACGCTGGCGGGCAGCAGCTTTTACAGTGACTCACACAACGACATCCCCTTGCTGAACCGGGTGGACCAGCCGGTAGCGGTCGACCCGGACGAACAACTGCGGCAGACGGCCAAAGCGCGGAATTGGCCTATAATCAGTTTACGGCCGGCAGCTCGGGCAGCAGGATAGACAAGATGAAGATAAACCCCTTCTTACTCATACTCGCCGTATTGATCATGGGCATCGGCTACGTCTACATGACGGCGGACAAGAAGCCGGACAAGGGCACCACCGATACGCCCAAGGCGTACATCGAGAAAGTGGAGCGGGAGAAGGTGATCAGGCTACAGCAGGAACGCCGGCGGCAGGCCGCAGATGCTCAGTCGTCACGTTGACAGAAGGGGCGCTCATCCGGGTTCTCCACTGCATCCACGATGGCATTGATCAACTGTCCCAACTCATCGGTGCTGACCACCGACAGGATCCGGTTGAGCAGCACCGGATCTACCGCCGCCAGTACACTGCGCCCATCGGACAGATTCACACTCACACCGGCCCGGTGCACATGGGCCGCCCCCTCCTGCTCGGCGAACAGCTGTTCGTTCATATCCAGCAGCTCGTCGTAACGCGCCTCGATCGCATCCATCAGATCGTCGTCGGTATCGTCCGGCAGCAACACCAGCAGACCCTGGTCCTGATCGGAAAGCTCGGCGACGAGCCCCTTATCCTGCAGAAATTCAACAAACAGATCCCGCGGGCGCGGATCGAAAAAGATGTACTCAAGCATTCGTTTTATTAGTTAGGATGATGAAATTATCAGGCGCACATGATAACATTTTTCCCGTTCCTTGCCCGCCCCTGGGCCGGTGAGTTCTTCCCGACATATGTCAGAATATTTTACAGCTGACACAACAAGCGGGCCGGATCAATAGATAACGCGATGCCCAACCCCTTACTTGGTATTATGGAAAGAATTTCCGGCATCGTTATTGCTAGCATCATTCAGGGATTGAGAATGTATAGCCACCTCAACTCGGAATCCAGCAAACAACTAATCGGGATCACATGGAATGATGACTAAGCAACCACTTCACCGCCTGCCACAAATACTGCTCACCACCGCCCTGGTGTTTGCTGCCGGGTCGAGTCAGGCCATCACCATCGACTTTGATTACACCTATGATTCGAATGGTTTCTTTGCCGATGCATCGCGAAAAACCATCCTCGAGTCTGCTGGCAATTTCTTCGAGACACGGCTGACCGACTCGCTTTCAGCCATCACCTCTTCGGGAATCAATCAGTTCGACGCGATCTTCTCTCAACCGGATAACGGAAGCATAACCACACTGAATGGGTACAGTGTCGCCGCTGATACGCTGGTGATCTTCGTCGGCGGCAGGGATCTCGGTGGTTCCACCTTGGGCCAGGGCGGGCCAGGCGGCTATTCAGCCACTGGCACCCTGGCTTTCACAAATACGGTGGCAAGCCGTGGGGAGCCCGGGGTTTTCACCTTCACTGACTTCGCCCCCTGGGGCGGCTCTATCACTTTTGACACCGATTCTAGTTGGTATTTTGACAGCGACCTTTCCACCACCGAGTCCTTCTCAGGCAGTGATTTCTACTCGGTTGCCCTGCATGAGATCGGCCATGTGCTCGGCCTTGGCATTGCCGATTCATGGGACAACCTGATCAGCGACGGCAGTTTCACCGGCAGCAACGCCACCAGCGTCTACGGTAGCGACGTTCCTCTGACCAGTACTGAAAGCCACTGGGCAGAGGGGACATCCAGTTTCGTCGACGGCATAGCCCAGGAGGCAGCAATGGACCCGACCATCACCATCGGCACGCGCAAGGTCTTCACCGATCTGGACATGGCCGCTCTGGATGACATCGGTTGGGAGGTGACCCCGGTGCCGGTGCCGGCGGCAGTCTATCTGTTCGGCAGCGGATTGCTGGGACTGCTGGGACTGGCCCGCAGGCGGCGCGCCTGAACCCAACTGATCGCTACGGGAAGGTCATACGCTTCCCGTAGCGATGACCCTATGCCCAAGACAATATCCACACACTTCGCCCTTGCCCTGCTTGCCCTGGCATCGATTTGGAGCCTCCCACCAGTGACGGCTGCCACGGTCCTGGACCAGTGGACCATCGGCGAGTTCGATTACAATCGGATGCCCCGCGGCATGCTGGGCCGCAAGACCTGGGCGCTGAACCAGCCGGAAGATTACGTCTACCAGATTGAGCAACACTGCTACTGCCCGGGCCCGCCCAAGGCCGAGGTGTTCGTCGTTGCCGGCAAGGTGGCGCAGATCAAGGACAGCCAGAGCGGCCAGGTCATCACTGATCCATCCCAGCTGCGCAGGTTCAAGACCGTCCCCCAACTGTTCGAGCAGATCGACCGGATACTGGCCGCAAAGCCCGACAGCGTCACCTTGAAGCTGGACCGCTATCTGGGCTACCCCGCCCGCTTCACCGCCAACCCCAGCTACCGCATGGCCGACGAAGAGATCGATTACCGGATCAACTGGCTCAAACCCCTGATAAAGCGCAAATAAAAGACCGGTTCTTTCAATGAAACCGCTTTCCATCGAAACTCTGGAGCAGGCTGCGCAAACCATCGCCCCGGCCCATCGACCCACCCCACAGATTCACTGGCCGCTGCTGGACCAGCGCAGTGGCTGCGAAGTCTGGGTCAAGCATGAAAACCACAACCCTACCGGCGCATTCAAGGTTCGCGGCGGACTCAACTTCATGGCCAGACTGAAACAGCAGCGGCCTGACGTGAAAGGGGTGATCACCGCCACCCGCGGCAACCACGGCCAGAGCATCGGCCTGGCTGCCGCAGCCCATCAGATTCATGCGGTGATCGTGGTGCCCGAAGGCAACAATCCGGAGAAAAACGCCGCCATGAGTGCCCTGGGCGTGGAACTGATCGAGTATGGCAACGACTTTCAGGCGGCCAGAGAATACGCTATGGCGCTGGCGGAAGAACGTGGACTGCTGCCCATTCCCCCCTTCCATGAATGGCTGGTCGCCGGTGTCGCCAGCTATGCCCTGGAGTTTCTCCGGGCTGCACCACCACTGGATACGGTATACGTCCCCATTGGACAGGGCTCAGGAATCTGCGGCTTGATCAGCGCCCGTGACGCCCTTGGGCTGAAGACCAGGATCGTTGGCGTAGTGGCAGAAGGCGCACCCAGCTATGCCCTGTCATTCGAAGCCGGAAAGGCGGTGGAGACAGCTCAGGCGGCCACCATTGCAGACGGAGTGGCCTGCCGGATACCGGATCAGGAGGCGCTGGAGATGATCCTGTCTGGCGTCGAGCGGGTAATCAGGGTTAGCGAAGCAGAGATACTGGCAGCCATGCGCCACTACTTCACCGACACCCACAACCTGGCGGAAGGGGCGGGTGCCACGCCCCTGGCGGCCTTGCTCCAGGAACGGGAAACCATGGCGGGAAAACGCGTAGGACTGATTCTATCAGGCGGAAATGCGGACCGCGCCCTGTTCCATCAGGTCTTGTCATAGGCAAGGTGCTTTGTATCGATCCGGCCATCAAATGCATCTGCAAGGCCCGTTCTTCCCCAATCTGTTTGTAGCTATTCAGCTGTATTCGTGAGCATCGCTGTCAGTGGGGGTTTCTGGAGGAAACGTCGGCGGCATGGACGCCGCCGTCGAGCGTACACGGACGTATTCACAGCGGTTTCCGGAAGAAACACCCACTGACAGCGATCTGTACTGAATTCTCATGGCAACTTGAACAGCTACACCTGCTTTTTATTTTTCATGCCCGTGACCGAAAACCCAGCACGATCTGGTTGCGCAAGGCCTTGAGCAAATTCAGCTGACTGCCGCTGAGCTGCATGCCCCGCGCATGGGGATGGTCCGCATAGATCAACCCCAGAGCCCGGCGGTTGACCATCAGGGGAAAAAGGATAAAGGAACCGGCATGTGAGATATTCCGGTACCAACCGGGTATATCGTCCCTGATTTTCCGGTCATTGGTGTCTTCGATATAGAGATCCACCCCTCTCTTCATAGCGACATGGAATACATTGGGACTGTAGCGGCAAGGAAACCGGAAGTGCTCCATGAAACGCTCGATATCGGCACCAAAACCAAGCCGCGCAGTAAACTGGTTCCTGTTCACATCCTGCAGGCCCAGCAGCACCCGTTGAAATGCCATCGCCCGGTAGATCGTTTCCAGCACCACATTGAATATCTGGCTCAGATTGCCGGTCTCATCCAGCAACATAGCGGTCACTTCCTGCAATCCGTCGGTCAATATCCGTTCTGCATCCGGTGACGGCTTGGCCTCCTCCATATTCGCTGGCGCCGGAGTATCACTGGAGGGCGATGACTCCAGCACCATGGATTGAGTGACATCCCCATCTGATTTTTCAGTCAGCGATTGTGATTCATCCACAACATCATCGGCAAGCAGGCGCAGAAAAGGACTCGCATTACCACCAGAGAAGCTGCTGCTCAGGTGTTTGAATTCACTACGCGCCTCCTGCACCATGGCCTCGAAGCGGCGGTCGCTGACCGCCAGTCCAGTACGGTAGCGCCGTAATAACCCCTTGGGTGACGTGCCACTACCGATCACCTTGGCCGCCTCATTGGCAAAGCCTGCAATCAGACGAATCTTGATCTGATCCTGTTTCAGATTTCCCGGTGCCTCAGGTGCGACCCGGATCATGCCGTGGGTGATCTCTTCGGGAAAATTCCACTGCTTTGCGGTAGCTATGCCCATGCGCTCGAAACTCATCCCCAGCACCTTTTTCTGGGCATGCTCCGCTGCCATTCCTTCCTGGGCCATCAGCCGTTCGATCTCTTCTGCCTCATCCGGTAGATAGTAGGTGACCAGAATCCGCCCGAGATCGTACAACATGGCACAGAGAAAGCTCCCTTCAGCATCCTCCAGTCCCGCATCCTCCGCCACCTGCCTGGCCAGGGTGGCGCTGAACACGGCGGCCGCGATCTGATCACGCAGCCGGGCGGCCTGGGTCTTGTCATGCAGGTGTTCGAAGAAGATCAGGGATGCGGCGATAGAGCGAATGGTCTTCATGCCCAACACCACGATAGCTCGGCTGACACTGCCGATCTTGCCGGCAAAACGGCTGTAATAGGCCGAGTTGACCACCTTCAGGATCTTGCTGGTCAGGGCGTAGTCACGGATGATGATCCGGGTCAGACGACTGACATCCTCTTCCTCGGAGGCCGCCAGCCGATTGAGGGTGCGAATGGATTCCGACAGCACGGGAAAATCACGTTTGTGGCGCATGCGCCGGAAGAGAAATTCCACCGTCCCCTTGCCCTCGCCGGCATCACCGCTCCTCGCCATCTCACTCTGCTCACGGTACGACTGCAAGGCCAACAACAGTTGGCCCGCATCACGGTAACGGGCAGAGGGCTGCTTCTCCAACGCCTTCAATACGATGGCATCCAGTTGTTCACCCACCTCAGGGATCCGCCGGGAAGGGGGTTCCACCGCACTGTTGCAGATCCGGTCCAATACCTCCTGTTGCCGCTCACCGGCAAAGGCATGATACCCGGTCAGCATCTCATACAGAATGGCACCCAGCGCAAACACGTCCCCCGCCAGATCGATCCGACCTTCAGTAATGTATTCCGGCGCCATGTAGCGGGGTGAGCCAATACGCTTCGCATCCTTGGCCAGGCCGGACGCCAACATGCGTGAGATACCGAAGTCCATGATCTTCGGCACGCCATCACGACTGATGATGATATTGGACGGCTTCAGATCGCGGTGCACGATACCTCGTTGATGCACCCGGTCGATCCCGGTCAGCATGCCATCGAACAGATCCAGCACCGTCTGCAGGTCTGGCCTGTTTTTCTTCAGGTATTCCCCAAGCAGTTCTCCCTCGACATATTCGAACACCAGGTAGGGACGACCATCCTGCTTGCCCACATCGAACAGGGAGACGATATTGGGGTGCTGAATCTGACCGATACTGCGTGCCTCACGCAGAAAGTCCTGCTCCTGACTCAGCCCGCCGGTCGCGGGTGCATCGAGCAACTTGATCGCCACCCGTCGGCGTAGTTCCGGATCGAGACACAGATAAACCCGGCCCTGGCCACCAGCACCAAGTTCCCGCCCCACCCTGAAACGCCCGATCTTCTTCATTCCTCATACACCCCGGCTAAAAAACAATCGTAACTATTCGACTCCTCCAAGGATCGACACAGACATCGGCTGTTTCTTCTGAAACACGCCGCAATCAGATCCCTCGCTACTCCCTGCATCCCGCCTTCCACGACACGGGTTCATCCCTCTACGGCACAGGCCTGACATCAGATTCAGCGTGGGGCATGACACCTGCAGATCCCTACAAACGTTCAGATACCAGGCAGAACAAACTCACTTCCAGCCTGTACCGAAAACATTCCGCGATATGGAGTGTAGCGCCCACATTAGGAAAAACTTTCGCCCTGGTTTTTTCCAACGCAAGCGGTTGATCCAGGTCATGCGGGAAAGGGCTTCGCCTTGGTTAGGATGATCGTTGCAATCTGCTTCCATAATCAGCCGTAGAGGTCATCATGTCGGACACCACGCTCGTCACCATTGACGGAAACGAGGCCACCGCTTACATCGCCCATCTCACCAATGAGGTGATTGCCATCTACCCCATAACCCCGGCATCCAACATGGGCGAATGGGCCGATGAGTGGTCTGCGCGCGGTGTGAAGAACCTCTGGGGCACGGTACCCGAGGTGGTGGAAATGCAGAGCGAGGCTGGTGCCGCCGGCGCCATCCACGGCGCATTGCAGGTTGGCTCTCTGGCCACCTCTTTCACCGCCTCCCAGGGTCTGCTGTTGATGATTCCGAACATGTACAAGATCGCCGGCGAACTGACGCCGACGGTGCTGCACGTCTCGGCCCGCTCCCTGGCCGCCCAGGCGCTGTCGATCTTTGGTGATCACAGCGACGTGATGAGCTGCCGGGCAACCGGTTACGCCATGCTCGGCTCCAACTCGGTGCAGGAGGCGATGGACTTCGCCCTCATCGCCCAGGCGGCCACCCTGGAAGGACGCATCCCGTTTCTGCATTTTTTCGACGGCTTCCGCATCTCCCACGAAGTCAACAAGATCGAGAGAATCGGCCATGACGTGGTCCGTGCCATGATCGATGAAGAACTGGTACGGGCCCACCGTGACCGCGCCCTCTCCCCGGACCGGCCGGTGATTCGCGGCACATCACAAAATCCCGATGTCTACTTTCAGGGGCGGGAGAGCGTCAACCCTTACTACCAAGCCCTGCCCGGCATCGTACAGCGGGTGATGGACCGTTTCGCCTCCCTCACCGGCCGCCACTACCATTTGTTCGACTATGTCGGCGATGCGGAAGCCGAGCGGGTCATTCTGTTGATCGGCTCCGGTGCCGGTGCGGCCGAGGAGACGGTGGAGCACCTTGCCGCCAGGGGGGAAAAGGTGGGCCTGCTCAAGGTGCGGCTGTTCCGTCCCTTCGCCCCTGAGCTGATGCTCGCCGCCCTGCCGGAGAGCGCCACCAAAATCGCCGTACTCGACCGCACCAAGGAACCGGGAGCCGATGGCGAGCCGCTGTACAAGGACGTGCTTGGCGCCTTTGCCCAGGCCTTCAGCAATGGGGAGCGCAGCAGCATGCCGCGGATCATCGGCGGCCGTTACGGGCTCTCCTCCAAGGAGTTCACCCCCGGCATGGTGAAGGGGATATTCGACGAATTGAGCAAGGCGCAACCGAAAAACCATTTCACCGTCGGCATCATCGACGACGTGAGCCACTCCAACCTGGAATGGGATCCCACATTCAGGCCCGATGCCGCCAATGACATCACCTGCTGCCTGTTCTATGGTCTCGGCTCCGACGGCACCGTCTCCGCCAACAAGAACTCGATCAAGATCATCGGCACCGAAACCGACAACCACGCCCAAGGCTACTTTCAGTACGACTCCAAGAAGTCGGGTGCGGTCACCGTCTCCCACCTGCGTTTCGGCCCCAAGCCGATCCGCTCCACCTATCTGATCGGCAACGACGACGCCCAGTTCATCGCCTGCCATCAGCCGGTCTTCCTGAGCCGCTATGACATGCTGGACAAGGCGGCGCCCGGCGCCGTGTTCCTGCTCAACTCCGCCACCCCGCCGGACCAGGTGTGGAACGACCTGCCAAGGCGGATGCAGCAGCAGATGATCGAAAAACAGATCACTTTCTATGTCATCGACGCCTACGGTATCGCAGCTGAAACCGGCATGGGCCGGCGCATCAACACCATCATGCAAACCTGTTTCTTCGCCATCAGCCGGATCATTCCAGCGGCAGAGGCGATCGACAAGATCAAGGAGGCGGTGAAGAAGACCTATGGCCGCAAAGGGCGGCGCCTGCTGGAACGCAACTACGCCGCCATCGATGCCGCCCTGGCCGGGCTGCACCGGGTCGAGGTGCCCGATCAGATCAGCAGCGGCTTCGACAAGCCGCCAGCGGTCGCCCCGGATGCACCGGCATTCGTGCGCAAGGTGACGGCGGAGATCATTGCCGGACGCGGTGACAGCATCCCGGTCAGCCTGATGCCCGCGGACGGCACCTGGCCGCTGGGTACCGCTGCCTACGAGAAACGCAATCTGGCCCTGGAACTGCCGAAATGGGAGCCGGACCTGTGCACCGACTGCGGCAAGTGCCCCTTCACCTGTCCCCATGGCGCGATCCGTTCCAAGGTGTTCAAGGTGGAGCTGACCGAGGATGCCCCGGAGCAGTTCCTGCACGCCCCGGTAAAGGGCAAGGACTTCGGCCCTGAATGGCATATCGCCTACCAGGTGGCCCCCGATGACTGTACCGGCTGCGGTCTGTGCGTGGAGATCTGCCCGATCCGCGACAAGCAGAACCCGGAGCGCAAGGCCCTCAACATGACCCCGGACCCGGCCTACAAGGAGAGGGAACGGGCCAGTTGGGATTTTTTCCTCAAACTACCGGAATACGATCGCACCAAGCTGAAGGCGAGCACCTTGAAGGGCTCCATGATCATGCAACCCCTGTTCGAGTTCTCCGGCGCCTGCGTCGGCTGCGGCGAGACACCCTACGTGAAGCTCGCCTCCCAACTGTTCGGCGACCGTATGATCGTGGCCAACGCCACCGGTTGCTCCTCCATCTACGGCGGTAATCTGCCCACCACCCCCTGGACCACAAACCCGGAGGGGCGTGGCCCGGCCTGGAACAACTCCCTGTTCGAGGATACCGCGGAGTTTGGCCTGGGAATGCAGGTGGCCGTCACCAAGCAGGCGGCCCATGCCCGCGAGCTGGTTGCAGAACTGGCAGACAGGATTGGCGGCGACCTGGCGGAAGCCCTGCTGCAGGCCGATCAGTCGAACGAGGCTGGCATCTTCGAGCAGCGGGAGCGGATCGAGGCGCTGAAGCAGAAACTGCCGGGCATCGACGACCACCGCGCCCGGACGCTGGAAGGCATTGCCGATCTGCTGGCGAAAAAGAGCATCTGGATCATCGGCGGCGACGGCTGGGCCTATGATATCGGCTATGGCGGACTGGACCACGTACTCGCCTCCGGGCACGACGTGAATATCCTGCTGCTGGATACCGAGGTCTACTCCAACACGGGCGGGCAGACCTCCAAGGCGACGCCACTGGGTGCAGTGGCCAAGTTCTCCGCGTCCGGCAAGCCCACCTTCAAGAAGGACCTGGCGCTGATGGCCATGGCCTACCAGAACGTCTACGTGGCCCAGGTGGCATTCGGGGCCAAGGACGTACAAACCCTGCGCGCCTTTCTCGAAGCCGAGTCCTATCAGGGACCCTCTCTGATCATCGCCTACTCCCCCTGCATCGCCCATGGCGTGGATCTCTCCAACAATCTGCGGCAGCAGGATCTGGCGGTGAGTTCCGGTCACTGGCCCCTGTTCCGCTACGATCCGAGGCGGGCGGCACAAGGCGAACATCCACTGAAGATCGACTCCAAGGCACCGTCCATCCCATTCCGCGACTACGCCACCACCGAGACCCGTTTCAGCGTACTGCAGCGTACCCATCCGGATTTGGCGGAGTATTATTTCAGCGCGGCCGAAAAACATGCGAAACAGCGCTTTCATCTGTATGAACAGCTGTCCCATCTGGCCATCGACGGCGCCGATGGAGAGTCGGAGAAATAGCATGCAGGCCGGATAAGGCGGAAAGCGCCGCATCCGGCATATCATATTGCTGCCGGATGCGCGTCGCTTATCCGGCCTACACATCAGCGTCCTGATGGCGCAACCAGAAACAACAGGAGACCTGACCATGGATCTCACCACTGAATACCTGGGCATGCAGCTGAAGAATCCACTGGTGCCATCCGCCTCCCCCCTCAGCCGCAGCCTGGAGATGGCGCGCATCATGGAGGACTCGGGCGCCGGCGCCATCATCATGTACTCCCTGTTCGAGGAGGCAGTAACCGCCGAAGAGGAGGCGATGGTCCGTTTCCTGCACCACCAGGACACCGGCTTTGGCGAGGCAGACAGCTTCCTGCCGGACCATATGGACTTTCCGGGTGAGCTGGACCGTTACCTGGAGCAGGTCGCCGCCCTGAAAGCAACACTGGAGATCCCTGTGATCGCCAGTCTGAACGGCGTCACCAGCGGCGGCTGGATCGATCACGCCAAGGAAATCGAGGATGCCGGCGCCGATGCCCTGGAACTCAATGTCTATTACGTCGCTGCCGACCTGCAACAGAGCGGCAGCGAGGTTGAGCAGCGCTATGTCGACCTGCTGCAGACGCTGAAGGGGCATATCAGCATCCCCATCAACATGAAGCTCTCTCCCGCCTTCAGCGCCGTGGGCAACATGGTCAAGCAGCTGGAACAGGCTGGTGCCAGCGGCGTCTCTCTGTTCAATCGTTTCTATCAACCGGACATCGACATCCACAGTCTGCGCCTGGTGCCCTCACTGCACCCTTCGAGTTCAGTGGAGGCGTTACTGCCGATGCGCTGGATCGCCCTGCTCTACGGCCGTACCGATCTCTCTCTGGGTGCCACCAGCGGGGTGCATACGGTGGAAGACATGATCAAGCTGCTGCTCGCCGGCGCCGACGTGGTGCACCTGTGCAGCCTGCTATTGGAAAAGGGACCACAACAGATCCGCCACCTGCTGGCCGATCTGCAGCAGTGGATGGAACAGCAGGGCTTCGACAACTTATCTGACGTGCGTGGCCGTCTGAGTCAGCTCAACGTGTCGGATCCGGCCGCATTCGAGCGCGCGAACTACATCCAGGTGCTGGACAGCTACACCCCGGGCAAGGGGGTGATGACCTGACGCCCTATCCGGCCTGTTCCAGCAACTCTGCCAACATCTGCTCGTTCGGCGGATAATCCAGGGCACCGAACACAGGATAGCGCGCCGCCACCGGCTCCAGCCGCGGCCGGTGGCGTTTCTCGATGAAAACGATCACCCGCGCCTCCGGCGCATATCGCTGCAAGGTGGCGAACAGGGATTCCAGGTTACTCATCCGGTCACGCAGCTCCGGATCGAAGTGGAACTCCGCCACCACCACTGCCGGCTGGTGTTTCTTCAGCCATGCCTGGGCCTTGCGCACTGACAACACCCGCTCCGGGGTAAACCCCTTGCTGCGGTAAAGCGGGGAAAAATCGGGATACCCCCCCATCTCCACGATCGACAACAACAGCTTTTCTGACATCGCAGGTCTTCCTGTTTAATAATAAGGGGCCAAACACGAACGAAGCAAAATCCCAACCATGAAACTGAATATCATCATCGACGATTACACCATGGACCTCAATGTCCCGGAAGACTTTCTCGAAGCATCGGCTGAGCGGTTCGACCGGCTCGACGCCTCGATGGACAAGGGGGTGCAGATGGGCCGGGACTGGATTGACCGGCCGGACCGGCATCAGCGCTGTCAGATCGCCGCTGACAAGCTGCTGACCGCCCTGGAGAGTCACGACGAGAAGCTGGCCATGCTCAGCGCCGGCTACATCCTCAGCCGGCTGCCCGGGGTGGTCCGGGTCCGTATCGACAATTCAGGAGAGGTGCGGGGAACCCTGTTCGAATAGCACCACCGCCGGGATGGACCCGGATCATTCACAACGGAAGGTCAATCCTGCCTCAGGTGGAACATCGGCTGCCGAAGCATCGCCCGGCAGAGTCTGCAACCGCCACTGCTCCCGCCGGCCGGCGATGGTGCCGGCGGCCTCATCCCCATCCTCCTGATGCAGCCGCAACATCTGCCGGCCCACCGCCAGCCAATGATCCGCCGCCGGCCCGGCGAGTTGCCGAAAGATCCCGCTGTCGCCGCTCGACAGCCAGGACTCATAGGCCAGTAACAACCCAGGAAACAGCTCCTTGCGCATCGCACTCAGGTTGCCGGCATAGAAGTGGATGGAAGCAGGCTGCCCCATTACAGCAAGTTCCGGCAGGGTAACCAGGCTGTCGGCCAGATGGTCCCGCACCGCCCTGGCCATCAGCTCGGCCGGTGTCCCGGAGAGTTCCTGCAGCATCCGGTTCCAGTTCTCACCGAGCCGCTTCCCGGCTTCATATTCACCCTGTTCATGGAGCGTGACCAGCGTAAGCTCGGCATCCGTCATGCGTTCCAGTGAGGCATCCAGTGCCCGCTCGAAGTCATAGCAGGCAAAGGCGCGGCCCAGGGCGTTGTCCGGTCGCCGCCAGCGCCAGCTCTCCAGTTTTTCCCATAGCATCCGGCGCAGGGACTCCCGGCGGATGAAGATGAAATCCTGCTGCAGCATGGCCGGCGGCGCGGCCAGGTCCCGTGCCAGTTCACGCCCGGAGACCACCAACTGCCAGCTCTCCCGCCGCTCCCACCGTTCCAGCTCGGCGAGATAGAAATGGGGCCGCCCGGCATGGCCCAGGCCACCGCTATAGACCAGGCGATATGGCAGCAACACTTCGTTGATCGCGGCCACATCGAACGGCTCATATTCCCGTCCCGCGATAGTCAGGGGTTGGAACGACATCCCTTCCAGGCGCTGCCACAGACCTTCCCGCTCGGTCAACCAATCACCCACCGCTTCTTTCTCCAGACCGGCCCCGAAGCCGAGCCCCTGCTCCCAGCGGAAATATTCACGCATCTTCATCAGATAGGTGCAAAGGCCGTAATCGCTGCCATAGCGCGCATCGGCGATGTGGCAGTTGCGTTGCACATCAGCCTGTAATCTCTTCAATGTCTCACGATCGATCATAAGTACGAAACAGGGGTTTCGCCCGGCCTCATTCCCTAGTAAAATCCTAAGTTATTCGACATTACCATGCCCAGCCACGACTGCCAAACCTGTCACGCTGGGTAGTTCGGGAGTTTATTTACCATGGCACTACGCATCAAAAGCCAATGGCACGATGAAGAGACGGAGCGCTCGCTGGAGGAGATCGCCGGCGCACTGGCGTACAACAGCTGGAAGATCGCCCTGGACAAGGCGATCACCCTGCATGGCGAGAGCTTCGTCTATGAAACCGATGAACAGCGGCTGGCGGTAATCGCTGAGTATCTCATATTTCAGATCCAGCTGGTCGAGCGTATGGCGCATGAGATGCTGGACGATGAACAGCGCCGCACCCTGATCACCGCCATGGCCCTGCGGTTGGCGGAACACATGGAGGAAAACAGCCGTGACCTGCTGGGACCTGGTGACTATCGCAGCGCATTCATCGACCGGCTCAACCAACGCTCGGGAGAATATGCCGAGTTCGGCTTCAGCGAGGAGGGCCCGAGCTACCCCTTCATGCGCCACCTTGGGTTCGAGATCCAGCAGTTGATGGGGGCGAGCCAGGAGAACCGCTGGGTCATCGACCAGGTAATGGACAAAGACGGACCGGAGGTATACAAACAGCTGCGGCGCATGATCCGCAACCTGTTCATGTGACCGGATCACACGCTATTTTCACCCGGCAGCCTCGACAGAGGCCGTACACTATGGAGAACCCATGCGCCCCGCCCAGTTGTTGACCGTACTCGATCGTGAATTCACCAGCACCGCTGAAGGGCACCACACACCGGTGATGCTCTGGGGACCGCCGGGCGTCGGCAAGTCCCAGATGGTGGCCCAGGTGGCAGAGCGCCATGGCATCCCGGTGATCGACATCCGGCTGTCCCAGATGGAGCCCAGCGACCTGCGCGGCATTCCGTTCCGCGACGGGGGGCAGGTGGAGTGGGCGGTTCCGGCCCTGCTGCCGGACGCGAAACGCCACGGCGAGGCCGGCATCCTGTTTCTGGACGAGATCACCTCCGCCCCGCCCGCGGTCTCCGCCGCCGCCTATCAGCTGATCCTGGACCGGCGGCTGGGCGAATACCAGGTACCGGACAACTGGGCCATCTTCGCTGCCGGCAACCGCCAGGGCGACCGCGGCGTCACCTACACCATGCCGGCGCCCCTGG
>CAZJCM010000021.1:0-43096 GCA_964544655.1 uncultured Sedimenticola sp.
TTTGTACAGATGGATTTACGAGGGAATCTGTATCCTCGGCATGCACCTCAGGTTTCGCAACCCACGTCGAAGCCAATGTCGCCCCCGATCTGGTGTTATTCAACAGACAGTATAAAGGGTGCAGGGTTCCCTGTCATTTTCATTCCGCATTGCCGTTTCTGATTGGAATGAGCTCTTTTTGACTAAGTTCGCCTGTCGTTCACCGCTATATCGGGTAGAATTGCGCGAATTTCAATAGTTGGGAAGGATTTTATTATGTCGATGGCGACCATAAGATGTGGCATTTCCTGGAGGCAAGCGGGTGGATGCGCAGGTAGGGCAGTTTCTGATCCAGACCGATCAGTCGGTAAAGGGCGGGGGCGAGGCCTCGGCGCCAGAGCCGTTCGACCTGTTTCTTGCCTCCATTGCCAGCTGTGCCGGGATCTTCGCGCTGGGCTTTTGCCAATCCCGCAAGCTGGAGACCGAGGGATTGGGGTTGAAGATGGTCTATGAGCGGGATGACAAGAAGCGGATGATCACCCATATCCGTTTTCAGTTGACCCTGCCGTCTGGTTTTCCTGATAAGTACCGGGACGGCATCGTGCGGGCGATGGAGTTGTGTGCGGTGAAGAAGCACATGCACGAGGCGCCTGAATTCTCGTTCGAGCTGCAACCCGCCGGAGAGGCGTGAGCGGTCAGCCCTTCTTGAGGATCCGCTGTTTGTCCCGTTTCCAGTCGCGGTCCTTGTCGGTGGCGCGCTTGTCATGCAGCTTCTTGCCCTTGGCCAGGCCGATCTCCAGCTTGGCCCGGCCCCGGCTCCAGTACATGGCCAGCGGCACCAGGGTGTAGCCCTTGCGCTCCACCAGGCCGATCAGCTTGTCCAGCTCGTTGCGGTGCAGCAGCAGCTTGCGGGTGCGTAGCGGGTCGGGGTGGATATGGGTGGAGGCGGTAGGCAGCGGTGTGATGTGGGCACCAAACAGAAAGGCCTCGCCCTCCTTGATGGTGACATAGCTCTCGACCAGGCTGATGCGGCCGGCGCGCAGGCTCTTGACTTCCCAGCCCTCCAGGGCGATGCCCGCCTCGTAGCGCTCCTCGATGAAGAACTCGTGCTTTGCCTTTTTGTTCAGGGCGATGGTGCTGCCGCCTGCAGACGATTTTTTCGACTTCTTTGCCATGGGACGACATTGTATGCGAGTGGCTGGGTCGGGGCCAGTCCGGTGGCCTTCTTGTTCCCGCCATGTAATTGGCCGAGAATGGGCGGTCATTTTTCTGTAACAGGGGAGGGTGGATTTGTCAGCGCGCGTCTCTATCCATGGTCAATGGTCATCGCGCCTGGTCTTCATGCTGGCCGCTACCGGCTCCGCCATCGGTCTGGGAAATATCTGGAAATTTCCCTATATCGTCGGGGAGAATGGCGGGGGCGCCTTTGTGTTGGTCTATCTGCTCTGTATCGCCCTGATCGGTTTGCCGATCATGATGGCCGAGACCCTGATCGGCCGGCGCGGGCGGCAGAGCCCGGTCAATACCCTGCGTGCCCTGGCCCAGGAGGAGGGGGGGAGCTATGTCTGGTGGTTCGTCGGCTTTCTCGGCGTACTCGCCGGCCTGATCATTCTCTCTTTCTACAGCGTGATCGCCGGCTGGGCCCTGGCCTACCTGATGCGGGTGGCGGCCGGTCTGTTCAGTGGTGTGACTGCTGAGGGCAGCAGTAGTATTTTCAGCCGCCTGGTGTCGGATCCCGAGCGCCTGCTGGCCTGGCATACCATCTTCATGTTGATGACGGCAATGGTGGTTGTGCGCGGCGTTCGCTCAGGGTTGGAGCAGGCGGTGAAATTACTGGTCCCCGCGTTGTTCATGCTGCTTCTGGTGTTGGTCGGCTATGCATTGAACAGCGGTTATTTCCTCACCGCCGTGCGTTTTCTGTTCTGGCCCGATTTTTCCGCCCTGACCACGGCCGGTGTGCTGGCTGCGATGGGGCATGCCTTCTTTACGCTGAGTCTTGGTATGGGGGCGATCATGGTCTATGGCTCCTATCTGCCGGCCGGTGTCTCCATCCCTCGCGCCTGTTTCTGGATCGCCGTGGTGGATACCCTGTTTGCACTGCTGGCCGGACTGGCCATCTTCCCTCTGGTGCTGGCCAATGGCCTGGCGGTCGACTCAGGGCCGGGGTTGCTGTTTCAAACCCTGCCGATCGCCTTTGGCCATATGTCCGGAGGCGCCTATGTTGGGGCCCTGTTTTTCATCCTCCTGGTGTTGGCGGCCTTGACATCGGCCATTTCGCTGATCGAGCCGGCGGTGGCCTGGTTGGTGGAGAACCATCAGCTGAGCCGGTTGCGTGCCACGTTCTGGGTTGCCCTGGTGGTGTGGGCATGTGGCATCGTGACCATACTCTCTTTCAGCCGCTGGTCTTTCAGTTTCCATTTTGCCGGCAAGTTAAAGCAAAATGGCTGGTTTGATATCCTGGATATTCTCACTTCCGGTATCATGTTGCCCATCAGCGGCCTGGCCATTGCCCTGTTTGCCGGTTGGGTGATGTCTCCCCGGTCCCTGCAGGCTGAACTGGATGGGCGCGGCGGGGTGGGTTTCCGACTCTGGTACCTGGTGATCCGTTATCTGGCGCCAGCCGGGGTGGTAGTGGTGTTCTTGCAAGCGATAGGAGTGATTTGATTTGCCGGTTGTTCACAAAAGTGCGTTGGTTCCTCATTCGGACAAACAGATGTTCGATCTGGTGAATGATGTGGAATCCTATCCGGAGTTTCTGCCTTGGTGCAGTGCGACCAAGCTGCTGTCACGTAGTGAAAGCGAGCTTTGTGGCGAGTTGGAAGTCTCACGCATCGGCATCCGGCAGCGGTTCTCGACCTGCAATACCCTGCATCCCTACGATCGCATCGACATCCGCTTGAAGGAGGGGCCATTCCGGGATCTGCACGGCTGTTGGCGTTTCACTGCGCTGCGGGAGGATGCCTGTAAAGTGGAGTTGGAGCTGGAATTCGAGTTTTCCGGGAAGTTGATCAATGCGGCATTTGGCAAGGTGTTCAGTCAGATTGCGAACAGTCTGGTCGATGCCTTCTGCAAACGGGCAAACGAGGTGTATCGTGGCAGAGGATGATTTTCAGATCGAGGTGGCTTACGCAACGCCGGATGAGCAGTATCTGTTGCCGGTAACGGTGAAGCCGGGAACCACTCTGGTGCAGGCGATCGAACAGTCGGGGATCCTGCAGGCGTGCCCGGAGATCGACCTGGCCAAGGCGCGGGTCGGGATATATGGCAAGGTGGCGAAGAAGGATGCGGTGCTCAACCCCGGCGACCGGGTGGAGATCTATCGCCCGCTGATCGCCGATCCGAAAGAGGCGCGCAAGAAACGCGCTGCCGAAGGCAAGCAGATGCGCAAGGGTGGGGGCGCGCAGAAGGAAAAAGCGGCGGCCGGGTAGGGGTCAGTCGTCCTCTGATTTGATGCCGCTCTTTTCCAACAGCTTGCTGAGGATGCCCGTGTCCTCCTGGTAGTCCGGTACGCTGTAGACCTGCGCCTCGTGCAGCGGGGTATCTTCATCAACGGGGAGGGGGCGCAAGTCTCCCTGGATGCGCGCCAGCCGGTCATTTTCAAAGAACAGGGTGACTCGGCGTTTCTCCATCGGTTCGCGGTTCTTTTTCAGGCTGTAGTGATAGTCCCAGCGGTCCTGGTGAAATACATCCACCAGCAGCGGCGTGCCCATGATGTATCTGACCTGGCTTTTCGACATGCCGGGTTGCAGGCGGTTGATCATCTCCTGATCGACGACGTTGCCCTGCTGAATATCGATCTTGTACATGATCGGAGAGCTTTCCAGTGTGCGCGGGATCACGTCGCCCACCTCGTCTACCGTCGAACAGCCGGCGGTGAGCAGGCTTGCACCACATACCCAATAGATGAGAAGCTTCTGCATGCAGTTTTTCCAGGGTTGTATCCAGGTTCTGTCAAGCCCGGGATGATACCTTATTCCACTGCTCGAAAACACCTGATCCGGAGGCGTGGGTTTGCAGAACGAGGACATCAGAGAAGCCGGGCTCAAGGTTACCGCACCGCGGGTCAAGATTCTTGAGTTGCTCGACGGCTGTGGCAAACAGCATGTCAGCGCAGAAGAGGTGTACCGGCTGCTGCTGGATGCGGGCGAAGAGATTGGCCTGGCCACGGTCTATCGGGTATTGACCCAGTTCGAATCCGCCGGCCTGGTGGAACGGCACAATTTCGAGGATGGCTACTCGGTGTTCGAACTCAACCGGGGTGGCCACCATGACCATATCGTCTGCACCAGCTGTGGCCATATCAAGGAGTTCATCGATGATGTCATCGAGCAGCGCCAGCAGGAGATCGCCCGTGAGCGGGGATTCGAGCTGGGCGACCACAGCCTGATCATCTATGGGCGTTGCCGGAATTCCGACTGTCCTCACCGAAAGCCATAAGGTCAACCCGGCGTGGGGCTGTTCGCTCTCGCCGCATACCGGGGACCATTCTGCTCGACCCGTCTTAAAGATTACCCATCCCTGGCTACATCCGTTCCTATGGGTCTGTTTGCCGGCCGATCATCTCCCTGGCGTGGGCCAGCGTCTGTTCGGTGATCTTGATCCCGCCCAGCATGCGGGCGATCTCGTTCACCCGGGCCTCGCCGGTTAGGGGCGTCACGCCGCTCCTGACGCCGGCCTTATCATTCTCCTTGAGGATCAGCAGATGATGATGGCCCTGGGCCGCCACTTGGGGCAGATGGGTGACGCACAGGATCTGCTGCTTGCCGCCGAGCTGACGCAGCAGGCGGCCGACGATCTCAGCCACGCCGCCGCCGATCCCTACGTCCACTTCGTCGAATATCAGGGTTGGCACAGGGTTGCAGCCGATGGTGGCGATCTGGATCGCCAGGCTGAGGCGTGACAGCTCGCCCCCGGAGGCCACCTTGGCCAGGGGTTGTGGTGGCTGGCCGGGGTTGGTGCTGACCAGAAATGCCACCCGGTCCATACCGTGGGCGGCGTATTGACTCTGTTCCAGGGGTTGCAGCCGGATCTCCATCCGGCCGTCAGGCATGGCCAGGGTGCGGATCTGTTCGGTCACGGCCTTCTCCAGCCGCCGGGCGGCGGCCTCCCGTTCTTCCCGCAGGATGCCGGCCTGGGCCAGATAGTCAGCTTCCAGTCCGGCGACCTGCTGCCGCAGGGCCTCCAACTGCAGGTCGCTGTGCTCGATCTGCGCCAGCTCTTCCTGCAGGGTCTGCAGCCGTGCCGGCAGTTCCACCGGTCGGCAGTGGTACTTGCGTGCCAGATCATGCAGTTCGCCCAGCTGCTGCTCCACCTGTTCCAGGCGCAGCGGGTCCAATTCGACCCCATCGGCATAGCTGCGCAGCGAGGAGATCGCCTCGTCGATCTGAATAGTGGCACCCTCCAGCAGTTCCTGGCATTCGTTCAGCGCCGGATCCATCGGCAAAATCTCACTCAGCTCCCGGTTGGCGCTGGATAGCAGTGTGCGTACCGAACCCTCTTCGGCGTTCAGTAACTGGTCGATGCGGGTGCACTGCTGCAATAGCAGGCTGGCGTTGCTCAGGAGCCGCTGATCCTGGTCCAACTGCTCGATTTCCCCGGGGCTGAGCCCCAGCCGGCTCAGCTCATCGATCTGGAACTGCAGCAGTTCCAGGTGTTCGTTGCGCTCCAGCGCCGTTGCAGCCAGGGTCTCCAGCTGCTGCCGGGCGGTCTGCCAGTCGTTGAACAGCTGTTTTACCTTTTTCCGTTGCGCCCGATTGCCGGCGAAGGCATCCAGCAGCAGCCGCTGCTGCTCCGGCCGCAGCAGGGACTGATGGGCATGCTGACCGTGGATGTCCACCAGCAGTTCGCCCAGGGCCTGCAGCGACTTCAGTGGTACCGGCGAGCCGTTGATGTAGGCGCGAGAGCTGCCGCTACGCACCAGTACCCGGCGCAGGATGCACTCATCTCCGTCGTCCAGCGCCTGTTGCTCCAGCCAAGCGGCGGCCCGGGGTGCATCGGACAGATCGAAAACGGCGCTCACCTCGGTACGCTCGCTGCCGCTGCGGATCAGGCTGTTGTCGGCCCGGTCGCCCAGCACCAGGCCCAGGGCGTCGATCAGGATCGATTTTCCGGCGCCGGTCTCACCGGTGAGGCTGGTCATGCCGGAGGCGAACTCCACCGCCAGGCTGGTGACGATGGCCAGATCCTTGATGTACAGGTGACTCAGCATGGCTCAGACCGGATGACCGCTCCACCCCAGTTTGGCCCGCAGGATATTGAAGTGGTCATGATCCAAGGGGTGGATCAGCCGGACCGGGTGTTGGTGTTTGCGGATGCGGATACGGTTTCCCCCCAGCGGCAGGCAGGTCTGACCATCGCAGGTGACGCGGACATGGCTCAATCTGGTGTTACTGCTGACCAGGATCTCGATGACGCTATCGCCGTTGATCACCACCGGCCGGTTACTCAGGGTGTGGGGGCAGATGGGTACCATCAGGATAGCGTTCAGGTCGGGCTGCAACAGGGGGCCGCCGCCGGAGAGGGCATAGGCGGTGGAGCCGGTGGGCGTGGAGATGATCAGTCCGTCCGAGCGCTGTGCCTCGACGAAGGTGCCGTCGATGTAGGTTTCGAGCTCGATCATACGGGCGATGTTCCACTTGTGGATCACCACATCGTTGAGCGCGGTGCAGTGCTGCCCGTCGATCTCGGCATGCAGCATGAAGCGTTGCTCCTCTGCATACTTGCCGCCGAAGATCTGTTCCAGGGCCGTCAGCATGCCATCGGGAGAGATATCGGCAAGAAAGCCGAGACGTCCAAGGTTGATGCCGATCAGCGGAACACCCTGGTCGGCCAGGCTGCGGGCGGCATGCAGCAGGGTGCCGTCGCCGCCGACCACGATCGCCAGATCACACTGACGACCGATCTCATCCAGGCTGGCGGTATCCAGTCCATGTCCGGGGAAATGGCCCGCCGTGGCCTCTTCCAACAGCACCCGCTGGCCACGTTGACGGAGGAATCCCGCCACCCGCAGCAGGGTTTCACCCGGAGTGGGGTCGGCATGTTTGCCGATCAGGCCGATGGTGTCGAAATGCTGGGGCAAGGTGCGTTTCCGGTCGTTGGCTGAGGGTTGCCGCAATGATGCCGAACTTACCATGCCAGAGGGAAGGGGCCAACAGCCTTTTCCCTGGCGGACTTCTTGACAGTTCGTCGGGTCAATTCGATAATTGCCACCCATTAGCACTCACATGATATGAGTGCTAAAAGTAATCTGCAGGAGAAGCAACCGGGTGGCTCGTGACAAAGAAAAGAAAGATTGATGAAGTGGTGCTGCCGGAACGGGCGCAACATTTCCTCAAGGTATTGATCGAGCGATATATTCGTGATGGTGAGCCGGTGGGGTCACGGACACTGGCGCGCGATTCCGGGCGCGATCTCAGTCCGGCCACCATCCGCAACGTGATGTCCGATCTGGAAGAGATGGGGCTGGTCACTTCGCCCCACACCTCTGCCGGCCGCATTCCAACCGTTTCCGGTTACCGTTTGTTCGTGGATTCCCTGGTCACGCTGAAACCCCTGGAGTCGCGGGAGGTCTCCCGGCTGTGGGAAGAGCTGGGCGGGGATGCAGATGCCAAGGCGGTGGTGGAGTCGGCGTCGAAGGTCCTCTCCGGCCTGACCCACATGGCCGGCGTGGTGATGATTCCACGGCGGGAGCAGACCATCTTCCGTCAGATCGAATTCCTGCCCCTCTCCGGCAACCGGGTGCTCACCATCCTGGTCACCCGGGAAGGGGACGTGCACAACCGGATCATCGAGACCCGCAAGGCCTTCACCGCCGCCGAGCTGCAGGAAGCGGCCAACCTGCTCAATCAACACTACACCGGGGAAGGCCTGGAGGCGATGCATACACGCCTGATGCGGGAGATGGAGGAGGCGCGTAACAGCATGAACCAGATTATGCTGCGCGCCCTGGAGATGGCCGGGCAGGTGATCGACAGCACCGGCGACCCCCATGACTACGTGATGGCCGGCCAGACCAACCTGATGGATTTCAACGAGTTGGCGCAGATGGATCGGCTGCGCTCCCTGTTCGACTCCTTCACGCAAAAACATCAGCTGCTGCACTTGCTGGATGAAAGCATGAATGCAGAAGGCGTGCAGATCTTCATCGGCGAGGAATCCGGCTACCGGCCCATGGATCACGTCAGCCTGGTGACGGCACCCTACGAAGTGGGCGACCAGGTGGCCGGCGTGTTGGGCGTGATCGGTCCCACCCGCATGGCCTATGACCGTGTGATACCAATCGTGGACGTGACGGCAAAACTTCTCGGTGCCGCCTTGAAACCCAGTTGAGCAGCCCCAAATAGGGGAAGGTCAGCATATTCGTGGATGCAGTGGCAGCAGTTGCCGTTGCGTCAAGCGTTAGGTTTTTCAGTTTTACAGACAGCTTTGATTTTAAGAGGGGTCGGAGTCACTCCATCCCCAGGCAGTGCCGGCAGAAGATGTTTTTATGGCGTGACTCCGACCCGTAGTATCTAGTTTCTCAGTTTTACAGACAGTTTTGAGGTAAGAGCATGGAAAAAGAGCAGGAGAACGCCACCGAGCAGGGGGCTGCCGAAGAGGCCGCGGAACAGACGCAGGCAACGGCGAACAGTACCGAAGATTCCCCGGCCGATCACGAAGAGCTAAAGCTTCTGCTGGAAGATGCACGGGCCAAGGCGGACGATCACTGGGATCAGCTGGTTCGTGCCCGCGCAGAGCTCGACAACCTGCGCAAGCGCCAGAGCCGGGAGCTGGAGAATGCCCACAAATTCGCCTTGGAGCGCTTCGTCAATGAGCTGTTGCCGGTGCGTGACAGCATGGAACTGGGGCTGAATGCGGCGGCGGGAGAGGCGGCTGACGTGGCCACCCTGCGCGAGGGTATGGAACTGACCTTGAAGCTGCTCTCCGACGTGATGGAAAAATTCGATGTGAAGGAGATCAACCCTGAAGGCGAGGCCTTCAACCCGGAGCTGCACCAGGCGATGTCGATTCAGCCGCGGGACGATGTTCCTCCAAACACTGTGGTCAACGTGGTGCAGAAAGGCTACACCCTGAACGACAGGGTGGTGCGTCCGGCGATGGTGATGGTTTCCCAGGCAAAGGCTTGAAATGGAAGGGGCGATGCCCCATCTGGAGCAACAAGCCGGATTTGAATGACATATTTATCAAAGTATTTATTGGAGACACAGAACAATGGCAAAGATTATCGGAATCGACCTGGGAACGACCAACTCCTGCGTGGCAGTGATGGAAGGTGACACCGCCCGGGTGATCGAGAACAGCGAGGGCGATCGCACCACACCGTCCATCGTTGCCTACACAGGTGACGGCGAAGTGCTGGTCGGTCAGTCGGCCAAGCGCCAGGCGGTGACAAACCCCCACAACACCCTGTTTGCCATCAAGCGCCTGATCGGACGCAAGTTCGATGATGACGTGGTCAAGCGCGACATGGACATGGTGCCGTACAAGATCGTCAAGGCAGACAATGGCGATGCCTGGGTGGAGGTGAACGGCAAGAAGATGGCGCCGCCCGAGATCTCCGCCAAGGTGCTGCAGAAGATGAAGAAGACCGCCGAGGACTATCTGGGTGAAGAGGTGAAGGAAGCGGTGATCACCGTGCCTGCCTACTTCAACGACTCCCAGCGTCAGGCGACCAAGGATGCCGGTCGTATTGCCGGTCTGGACGTGAAGCGCATCATCAACGAGCCCACTGCCGCGGCCCTGGCCTATGGCATGGACAAGCAGACCGGTGACCGCAAGATCGCGGTGTACGACCTGGGTGGCGGTACCTTTGATATCTCCATCATCGAGATCGCCGAGATCGATGGTGAGCATCAGTTCGAAGTGCTCTCCACCAATGGTGACACCTTCCTCGGTGGTGAAGACTTCGACCTGCGCATCATCGACTACCTGGTGGATACCTTCAAGAAGGAGCAGGGCGTGGATCTGCGCAATGATCCCCTGGCCCTGCAGCGGCTGAAGGAGGGCGCTGAGAAGGCGAAGATCGAGCTGTCGTCCAGTCAGCAGACCGATATCAATCTGCCCTACATCACGGCCGATGCATCCGGTCCCAAGCACCTCAACATCAAGTTGACCCGGGCCAAACTGGAATCCCTGGTGGATGAGTTGGTCAGCCGCACCGTGGAGCCCTGCAAGGTGGCCCTGAACGATGCCGGTCTGAGCGAGTCGGATATCGACGATGTGATCCTGGTCGGTGGCCAGACCCGTATGCCGATGGTGCAGGCGAAGGTCGAGGAGTTCTTCGGCAAGGCACCGCGCAAGGACGTCAACCCCGACGAGGCAGTGGCCGTAGGCGCCGCGATCCAGGGTGGTGTGCTCTCTGGTGAAGTCAAGGACGTGCTGCTGCTCGACGTCACCCCGCTGTCCCTGGGTATCGAGACCATGGGTGGTGTGATGACCAAACTGATCGAGAAGAACACCACCATCCCGACCAAGGCGAGTCAGGTGTTCTCCACCGCCGACGACAACCAGACCGCAGTGACCGTGCATGTACTGCAGGGTGAGCGTGAGATGGCATCGGGCAACAAGTCTCTGGGGCGTTTCGATCTGACCGATATCCCGCCGGCACCCCGTGGCGTACCGCAGATCGAGGTCAACTTCGACATCGATGCCAACGGTATCCTCAATGTGACGGCGAAGGACAAGGCGACGGGCAAAGAGCAGTCGATCGTCATCAAGGCCTCCTCCGGTCTGGACGAGGCGGAGATCGAGCGCATGGTCAAGGATGCCGAGGCCCATGCCGCGGAAGACAAGAAGTTCCATGAGCTGGTGCAGGCGCGGAATCAGGCCGATACCCTGATCCATGCCACCCGCAAGTCCATGGATGAGTTGGGCGATAAGATCGACGCCGGTGAAAAGGATGCCATTGAAAACGCCATCAAGGATCTGGAAGAGGCGATCAAGGGTGACGACAAGGACGCCATCGAGGCCAAGACCAAGACCCTGACCGAGGCCTCGTCCAAGATGGCGGAGCGTCTCTACGCCCAGCAGGGTGGGGCTGATGCCGGTGCAGCAGCAGGCGCTGCCGGCGCCGAGTCCGCCGCTTCATCCGCTGCCGACGACGATGTGGTGGATGCCGAGTTCGAAGAGGTGGACGACAGCAAGAAATGATCATGCAGCAATGATCAACTGAGCGAACGTGCGGGTGCTTCGGTGCCCGCGCGTTTTCGCGTATATGAAGTCAATGCACGGCGGCGGGTCGCCGGTAGAAGAAGCCATGTCAAAACGTGATTTATACGAAATACTCGGTGTCAGCAAGAACGCCAGTGAGGCAGAGTTAAAAAAGTCCTATCGTCGCCTGGCGATGAAATACCATCCGGACCGCAATGCCGATGGTGACGCCGAGCAGGCTGAGATTCGCTTCAAGGAGGTGAAGGAGGCCTATGAGATCCTGTGCGATCCACAGAAACGGGCCGCCTACGACCAGTTTGGCCATGCCGGCGTCGATCCCGGCATGGGTGGCGGCGGACCGGGAGGTTTTGCTGGTGGCAGTGGTAATTTCAGCGATATCTTCGGTGACGTGTTCGGCGATATCTTCGGCGGCGGCCGGGGCGGTGGCGGTCCGCGGGTGCAGCGTGGCTCGGATCTGCGCTACAACCTGCAACTGACCCTGGAAGAGGCTGTGGCCGGCACCACGGTGAAGATCCGGGTGCCGACCATGGTCAAGTGCAATGTCTGTCGTGGCACCGGCGCCAAGAAGGGTACCTCCCCCAAGACCTGCTCCACCTGTGGCGGGCATGGTCAGGTACGCATGCAACAGGGGTTCTTTTCGGTGCAGCAGACCTGCCCCACCTGTCGTGGCAAGGGCACGGTGATCGAGGACCCCTGCACCTCCTGCCACGGTGCCGGTCGGGTACAGCAGCACAAGACCCTGTCGGTCAAAGTGCCGCCCGGCGTGGACACCGGAGACCGTATTCGTCTCGGCGGAGAGGGGGAGGCCGGAGAGAATGGCGGCCCGCCGGGCGATCTCTATGTCCAGATCGCGGTGAAGGAGCATGCCATCTTCACCCGCGAGGACAATCATCTGTTCTGCGAGGTGCCGATCTCCTTCGTCACTGCGGCACTGGGTGGTGAGCTGGAGGTGCCGACCCTGGATGGCGCGGTGAAGCTGAAGATCCCGGCAGGCACCCAGAGCGGCAAGATGTTTCGCATGCGTGGCAAGGGGGTGAAGCCGGTACGCGGCGGCCCGGTGGGCGATCTGCTGTGCCGGGTGATGGTGGAGACGCCGGTCAATCTGACAGAAAAACAGAAGGAGCTGTTGCGTGAGTTGGAGCAGACCATGCACGGTACCGGTAGCAAACACAGCCCCCACTCCTCGTCCTGGCTGGATGGGGTGAAGAAATTCTTCGAAGGCATGGGTTTTTGATCCCATTTTTTCAGGACTTGTCAGGTGGGCGGAATGGTTCTTGTGCCTTTCTCCCGGTGGCGTCTGCGGCCTCTCTCTGTGGCCGCCGACCCGTAGGGCGTAAGCGTAGGGCACCCACCAAATTACACGGTGGATGCGGCTCTGCGGGCCTTATCCGCCACCGTACGGATCCGGTGGGCTGAGGGTAAACAGATTTTCAGGTGAATATGATGATAAGAGTGGCCGTAGTGGGCGCCGGCGGGCGCATGGGGAAGACCCTGATCGAGGCGGTGTGCAACGCCGAAGGTATGGTGTTGGGCGCGGCGACGGAGCGACCCGGCAGCAGCTTGCTGGGGAGTGATGCCGGTGAACTGGCCGGCGTGGGCAGCCTGGGCATCGGCCTGGTCGATGCCCTGGACGGGGTGGTGGACGACTTCGACGTGGTGATCGATTTCACCGCGCCGGCGGCTACCCTGGCCCACCTGGCGGTATGCCGGGAGCACGGCAAGCGCATGGTGATCGGCACCACCGGCTTCAGTGATGAAGAGAAGGGGCAGCTGGCGGCGGCGGCGGAGCAGATCGGCATCGTCTTTGCACCCAACATGAGCGTGGGGGTGAACCTCTGCTTCAAGCTGCTCGATCTGGCGGCGCGGGTGCTGGGCGAAGAGGTGGATATCGAGGTGATCGAGGCCCACCACCGGCACAAGGTCGATGCCCCGTCCGGGACGGCACTGCGCATGGGTGAGGTGGTGGCCGAGGCCCTGGGTCGGGACCTGAACGAGTGCGCCGTCTATGGCCGCCAGGGTGTGACCGGGGAGCGCGACCGCAAGACCATCGGTTTCGAGACCATCCGCGCCGGTGATATCGTCGGCGAGCATACGGTGATGTTTGCCGCCCTCGGGGAGCGGGTGGAGATCACCCATAAGGCCTCCAGCCGCATGACCTTCGCCAGCGGTGCTGCGCGTGCCGCCGGCTGGATCATGGCGCGGGAGAACGGTCTCTATGATATGCAGGATGTATTGGGCTTGAGATAAGGGGCCTCTGAACAGAGCAGGAAAATACCAGGAGAAGAAGATGTATGAATTCAACATTACCCTGAAACAACCCTTTGCCCAGGCCATGGAAACGGTCAAGACAGCCCTGATGGAAGAACATCTGGGCATCGTCAGTGACGTGGATGTGCAGGCCATCTTCAAGGCCAAGATGGATAAGGAGATTCCTGCTTATCATATCCTCGGCGCTTGTAATCCCAAGCTGGCAGATCGTGTGCTGGCGGCTGAACCCAATGCCGGCACCCTGCTGCCATGTAACCTGATCCTGCGTGATGACGGAGCCGGCAATACGGTGGTCAGCTTCATGGACCCGGTTTCGGTACTGGGGCTGGCTGAGGCGGACGAAGTAAAGGCCGTGGCCGATGAGGCGAAAGAGAAGCTGCAGCGGGTGGTGGCGAGGCTCTCACAAACAACTGGATAGTTATCCCGGGTCTTCGATTTGGTTGGCACGCCTCCTGCAGTGATTATCTGGCAGACAGCTATCAGGAGGCAGGTCGACCCATGAGTACAACAACCGGTAGTGCTTCTCCAACTGCTATTTTCCCCTCTGACAACCTGGTCAAGGCGGGCGAGCGGGCATCCAGTCAGCCGGGGGATGTCTCCCAAGATAGTGAATTTTCAAGTTATTTGTCGGATGAAGCGGATCGCGTGAAGGCCTTGCAACGGCTGCACGAACTGTTTCCCGAATATTCCCTGGATGATCTTCAGGCGCTGCTGGATGACGGCAACGGCTTGCCGCAATTGACAGGTCTTGCCGCCGATTCCTTGACGGATGAGACGGATCTGTCAGGCGCAGAGGCCCTTTTCGCCCTGTTGGGAATAGATCCTGCACCCCGGCAGCCGTCATCCGCTTCCGCTTCCGCTGCTGATGAAGCGGTAGCGGGAAATGGGAAACTGGCCGGAGTGCCGACCGAGCCGGCTGATGAAGGTCCGGGCCTGTTGAAAAAGCTGTTGGCCGATCTGCCGGCCGGGAAGGAGGTATTGTCCGGCAAGCCAGAAATGCCCGGGGCTCAATCTTTTGGCCAGACCCTGCAGCAGATGGCGGCAGGTGGCATGGAGGGGGCGTTGCCCGCCGGTCACAATGCTGGCGTGAGTGGCCTGTCTCAACTTGAAACCACCGGCCAGCAGCGGTTGGCGCCGCTGACACCGCCGCCGGTCGGGGTGCCTTTAGGCGAGCCGGGCTGGGATGAAAAGCTGGCGCAACGGATCAAGTGGATGGTTGGCAACTCCCTGCAGGGTGCCTCGCTTCGCATCACGCCGAAGCACCTGGGGCCGATCGATATCCAGTTGAGCCTGCAGCAGGATCAGGCGAGCATCAGCTTCACCACTCAGCATGCGGCGGTGAAGGAGGCCCTGAATGCGGCGTTGCCGCAGCTGCGCGACATGTTCAGTGCGCAGAACCTGCAGCTGGTCAATGTCGACGTCAATCAGCAGGATGCGCGTGGTGACAGCGCTTTCGCTGATGGACAAACGGGTCAGGAGCGGCCCGGTACAGCGGCCCGGGAGGGGGACACCCATCTCCAGGCCGGTGACGCGATGCGTTCCGGCCCCTCCATACGAATCGACAGCCAGGGTCTGTTCGACGGTTATGCCTGAATGGTCGGGCGTTTTACCTGGCGTCGCTGTTTTCCCCTCGGACAAACCCCTGTCCAGCTAGTATCATAATAGTCATGAGTGTTCAGTACGCGCTCCCGCAGGGGCGGGCGTTGGCCCATGGCTTGCTGAATTCCCTCTATTGCACCGGACCACACACCCTGGAAGGTTGATTGACCGGACTGCCGACCAGGGCAACATTGGGGTAAAAAGAAGTGCGTTTTATCAAACTCTTGTTCATCCTTTTGGTGATGCTGATGGGCGCAGCTTTTGCTGTGATGAACGCAGAAAGCGTCAATCTTCACTATTATTTCGGTTCTCATGAATTGCCTCTGCCGGTGGTGTTGGCGGCAGCGGTCTGTCTGGGTGCGCTGCTGGGCATCTTGGCGGGCCTGTCCGGCATCGCCCGATTGAAGCGGGAAAACGCCAACCTGCGGCGGCGTATCGAGCTTACCGCCCAGGAGGTGAACAATCTCCGTACGATCCCGATAAAGGATCATTGAGGCCGTGATGCAGGAACTCCTCTGGTTGCTGTTGCCTATCGCTGCCGCCTCCGGCTGGTTGGCTGCCCGGCGCAGTGAACAGCGCACGGAAAAGCCTCCTGCCGGCCGCTCACCGGACTATTTTCGTGGCCTCAACTATCTGCTCAACGAGCAACCCGACAAGGCGATCGATGTCTTCGTCAAGATGCTCGAGGTGGACAGTGAGACGGTGGAGACCCATCTGGCGTTGGGCAACCTGTTCCGCCGCCGGGGTGAGGTGGATCGTGCCATCCGCATCCATCAGAACCTGATCGCCCGTCCCACCCTGAACCGGGATCAAAGGGCCCAGGCGTTGCTGGAACTGGGGCAGGACTATATGCGTGCCGGGTTGTTCGACCGGGCGGAGAGCCTGTTCAATGAACTGTGTGAGATGAAGATGTATCAGGAGCAGGCGCTGGAGAACCTGCGCATCATCTATCAACAGGAGAAGGAGTGGGAACGCTGTCTGCAGGTGGCGCGTGAACTGGAGCGGCTCACCGGAGAGCCGCTACGTACCGAGCGCGCCCACTATTACTGTGAACTGGCGGAAGAGGCGCGGGCAAAGAAGGACTTTTCTGCGCTTGCCGCGCTGCTGAAAAAAGCCCATGGATCGGACGAAAACTGTGTGCGGGCGACTATCCTGCAAGGGCAGATGGAAGTGGCCGAACGCGCCTGCAAGGCGGCGATAAAGACCTTTAAACGGGTGGAACGGCAGGATCCCGCGTACCTCTCTGAAGTATTGCCGATGCTGCTCGAGTGCTATAAGGAGGGGGGGCGGCAAGAGTTGAAAGACTATCTGCGCCAACTCTATGAGCGCAACCAGGGCATCGCCCCGGCGCTCGCCTTGGTCGATCTGGTCCAGGGGGAAGAGGGTGATGCGGCGGCGTTGCGCTTTTTGACCGACTATCTGCAGCAGCATCCGGATCTGGAGGGGCTGGATCGCCTGATCCGCCTCAGCCTGAAAGGGGTGGATGCGGCAGCGGCCGATACGCTGGGTATCCTGCAGCAACTGGTGACCAAACTGATCGAAGGGCGGCCGGCCTATCAGTGCAGCCAGTGCGGCTTTACCGCGAAGACCCTCCATTGGCAGTGCCCCGGCTGTAAATCCTGGAGCAGCATCAAACCGGTGCAGGGGCTGCAGACCGGCCGTGGCTGAATCTGCCTGGCTGTATGCCAGGGGCCGGAGGCAAATTGCTTCTGCCTGGCTGAGTTTTTCAATCCGCTACTGATGCAATCTGACTTCGTGTATGGTCCCTGCCCCCTCTTCCGGAGGGCGCCGTAAACCCATCCCTGGGGGCTCGACTGCGGCCATCCAGGCCGCAGACGCCTCCGGGAGAGGGAGCAGGGACCATTCTGCCCGACTCATCATGTATAATTTATCGATTTACCGGCAAACCCAATGAATTCAATCGACAACAACCCAAGAATCATCGTTGCGCTGGACTTTCCCGAGGCGGCGCCCGCGCTTGACCTGGTCTCCGGCCTGGATCCGGCCATGTGCCGGCTGAAGGTGGGGAAGGAGATGTTCACCCGGCTCGGTCCGGCGTTCGTGGAACAGTTGACGGCGAAGGGGTTCGATCTGTTTCTGGATCTGAAATTCCATGACATTCCCAATACCGTGGCGGCGGCCTGCGCTGCCGCAGCGGACCTTGGGGTATGGATGACCAATCTGCACGCCTCGGGTGGCCGGCGCATGATGGAGGCGGCCCGGGAACGGCTGGAGGGGCTGGAGAGCCGTCCGCTGCTGATCGCCGTCACCATCCTCACCAGCCTGGGTGAGCAGGATCTCACCGAGATCGGGTTTGCCGGTACCCCTGCCGACAACGTTCTCCGCCTGGCCCGCCTGACCCAGGCATCGGGGCTGGACGGGATCGTCTGCTCGCCGCGGGAGGCCGCTCTGGTGCGCCCTGAGGTGACGGACGATTTTCTTCTGGTTACGCCTGGTGTGCGCCCCCGGGACGCTGCCCTGGATGACCAGCGCCGGGTGATGACACCACTGGATGCCCTGGAAGCGGGTGCCGATATGCTGGTGATCGGGCGTCCCATCACCGCAGCCGGTGATCCGGAGGCGAGCCTGCGGCGCATTCAGGCGGAGGTGGCCGGCTTCAGCGGACGCTGAACCAGGCCTGCCTCGTGGGTGCTTGTTCTGTCAGGTATCGAGCACGATGCCTTCTCGCCTGCGGTTGACATCGGGGAACCGATTTCCTAGAGTCATGGATACCCCCAGGAAGGGGGTGTCAACGATACATTCACGGAGGAATATCATGTCCAAGACCCTATCTAGCTTCATTCTCGTTCTGCTGTTTTCCGCCTGTTTCAATCTCCTGGCCGCCACCGGGCAGGTGGATATCAATCGCGCCGATGCCGAGACCCTGGCCGCTACGCTCAACGGCGTCGGTGAGGCCCGGGCCCGGGCCATCGTCGCCTATCGCACGCAACACGGTCCCTTTCGCTCGGCCGATGAGCTGACCCGGGTGAAGGGTATCGGTGAGCGGATGCTGGAAAAGAACCGGGCGTTGATCCGGGTCTCCGGTAACGATTGATCCCGTCACCAAGGCCCACGCCTTGCAGGAGCGGCGCCCCGCCGCTCCTGCATCCCAGCCTCGAACGATAGGCTTGGTGCCCGCTACGACGTACAATCACCTGATGCTACACCTCTATCAGAGCAATCGTCTGGAGCGGCTGGCGGATCTGCTGAGCCAGGTGACGTCACAGCCCCTGACGGATCCACTCGCGGCAGAGATCCTGGTGGTACCGCACCCGGGCATGGGCCGCTGGCTGGCCCTGCGCCTGGCGGAGCGGCAGGGTGTCTGCGCCAACGTGGATTTTCCACTGCCGGCGGGGTTCATCTGGCAGATGTTCCGCCGCCTGCTGTCGCAGGTGCCGGAACAGGACGACTACGCCCCGACGCTGCTGCAGTGGCGGCTGTTCCAGTTGCTGGAACAGTGCCGGGATGAGCCCTGGGCCGCCCCGCTGCAACATTACCTGACACGGCAGGACGAGCGGGGCAGACTGGCGCTGGCACACAGACTGGCCCTCTGCTTTGATCAGTACCTGGTCTATCGCCCAGACTGGATCCTGCGGTGGGAGAGAAATCAGCCTGCGGTGGATGGCGACCGCTGGCAAGCCGAACTCTGGCGCCGCCTCAATGCCATCAGCGGTGGCGGGCACTGGGTTCACCTGCAGCAGCGGCTGTTCCACGTCCTGGACCAGGGAGGGGACGCGGTGGGCGCGCTGCCCCAGCGGGTCTCCCTGTTTGGCATTTCGTCCCTCTCGCCGGGGTATCTGGAGATCCTGCAGCGGCTTGCGGCGCGGATGGAGGTCCATCTGTTTCTGCTCAACCCGTGTGAGACCTACTGGACCGGGATCGTCACCCCGACAGAAAAGGCGGGGCGGGAGCTGGCCGGTGGCAGCGAAGCTCTCTACCTCGAGGTGGGCAATCCGCTGCTCGCCTCCCTTGGCCGCCAGGGTCGGGACCTGTTCGCGGCGCTGCTGGAGCGGGATCCGGATACCCACGACCTGTTCGAGCCGCCCCTGTCGGAGACCCTGCTGCACCGGTTGCAGGACGATATCCTGCAGCTGCGCGATGGCAGCAGTGAGGCGCCCAGAGCGGTGATGGATGGGGATGACTCGATCCGTATCCACAGCTGCCACAGCCCGATGCGGGAAGTGGAGGTGTTACACGATCAGCTGCTCGATCTGTTCCAGCGCCGTCCCGACCTGCAGCCGGAACAGGTGTTGGTGATGACCCCGGACATGGATGGCTATGCCCCCTATATCGAGGCGGTGTTCGGTGCTGCCGGGGAACGGCGCATCCCGTTCAGCATCGCCGATCGCAGCCCGGTGGCGGAAAACCGTTTGTTGGGTGCCTTCCTGCAGCTGCTCGATGGGATTGGCGGGCGCCACACCATCGATGAGATGCTCGCCCTGCTGGAAGTGCCTGCGCTCCAGCGCCGTTTCGGTATCGATGACGGCGACCTGCCCCGTCTGACCCGTTGGTTGATCGAGGCCGGTGTGCGTTGGGGACGGGATGCCGAAAGCCGCGCCGCCCTGGAGCTGCCGGCAACGGCGCAGAACAGCTGGCGCTTCGGACTGCAGCGGTTGCTGCTGGGGGTCGCCCTGCCCGGGGAAGATGAGCAGCTGTTCCAGGGGATCCTGCCCTGTGATCAGGCGGAGGGCAGTGAGGCACGGCTGCTGGGGGGGCTCGCCGCCTTCGCAGAAGCGGTGTTCGCACTGGATGAGAGCCTGGCCGGCCCGTTGACCATGGTTCAGTGGCAAAGCCGCCTGCAGCAGCTGCTGGAGCGTTTTTTTCAACCCCTGGGCGAGGAGACGGTGCAGTTGCAGGCGGTGCTCGATCTGCTTGCCGGTTTCTTTGCGCCAGCCAATGGAGCGGGGGTCGGGCAGGAGGTCGGCCTCGATCTGGTGCGCGATCAGCTCTCCCGCCTGGCCCGGGGGCAGCCGGGAGAGGGTGGCTTTCTCGCCGGCGGCGTCACCTGTTGCGCGCTTGCGCCGATGCGTGCGCTGCCATTCCGGGTGATCTGTCTGATTGGTATGAACGATGCCAGCTTCCCACGGGACCGGCACCCTCCGGGGTTCGACCTGATGGCAGGCAGCTATCGTCCCGGTGACCGCAGTCAGCGGGCGGAAGATCGCTATCTGTTCCTGGAGACGCTGCTCTCCGCCCGGGATTGCCTCTATATCAGCTACATGGGGCAGGATCAGCGCGAGAACACCCCGCTGCCGCCATCCACCCTGGTCAGCGAGCTGCTGGAGTACCTGCAACGGTCGTTTGCCCTGCCGGAGCCGGATCGCTGGCCCCTGCGTCATCCGCTGCAGCCGTTCGATGCCCGCTATTTCACCGGCCATGGGGCCCTGTTCAGCTATTCCGATCAGATGGCCCAGGCGGCCAGGGCGGCGCAGGCCTCCGCCCGGCCGCTGACCGACCTGATCTCCGCCCGGCTGCCGGAGCCGGACCCGGCGTGGCGTCAGTTGACCTTGCCTCAGCTGCTGTCGTTCTATGCCAACCCGACACGTTTTCTGTTGCGCCAGCGCCTGGGGCTCCTGCTGCAGCAGGACGATGAGCTGCCCGAATCAAGGGATCCGTTCGACTACGGCTGGTTCGATGGCCAGCGGCTGCAGCAGCGGCAGGTGGAGGCACTGCTGGATGGGCAACCGCTGGATCGGGTGATGATGCTGGAGCGGTCCGCCGGCCGTCTGCCTCACGGCAGGGCGGGGGAGTTGTGCTTCCAACAGCTGGCGGAGGACGCGGCCCAAGTGGCGGACCAGGTGGCCACCCAGCGGCTGCGCCCGGAGGGCGGGCGGCTGGAGATCGATATCGAGCTGGCACCGTTTCGTCTGCGCGGCTGGCTGGATGATATCGGTGAGCAGGGGCTGGTCGGCTACAGCGTGAAGCCGCTGCCGTCGTCCCGGCTGCTGGCGCTCTGGATCCGGCACCTGCTGCTCAATCTGGCCTCGCCGGAGGGGATTCCGCTGGAGACCCGCTGGCTGCAGGGGGGGGAGTTGATCCGGTTCCCGCCGGAGCCGGCAGCGGAGGATCACCTGCAGACCCTGTTACACCACTACTGGCAGGGGTTGCAGCAGCCACTGCATCTGTTTCCCCGCAGTGCCCACGCCTATGCCGCCGCTCTGCTGGCAGACAAGGGGGAGGAGAAGGGCCTGCAGCTGGCGTGGAAGGCCTGGCAGGGTGCCGGGGGATACAGCCATGCGGAATCCTCCGACCCTTATTATCGACTCGCCTTCCCCCATGGCGACGTGCTGGACGAGGCGTTCCAGGCCCAGAGCGAGGCCCTGTTCGGCCCCCTGCTGGCGGCGATGGAGAGCGCCCAATGAGCCTGCGGAACCTGGATCTCTACACCGTCCCGTTGCAGGGGATCAACCTGATCGAGGCCAGCGCCGGCACCGGCAAGACCTTTACCATCACCGGCCTCTATCTGCGGCTGGTGACGGAGCTGGCGTTGCCGGTGGAGCGGATCCTGGTGATCACCTACACCAATGCCGCCACCGCCGAATTGCGGGAGCGGATCCGCAACCGGCTGACGGGGGCGCGCCAGGCGCTGGAGAGGGGCCATGGCGGCGACGCCGTGGAGTGTGCCCTGCTCGAACATTGTGCCGACCCGGAACGGGTCGACCGGCTGCTGCAACGGGCCATACTGGATTTCGACCGGGCCGCCATCTTCACCATCCACGGCTTCTGCCAGCGGGTGCTGGCGGACAGCGCCTTCGAGAGCGCGATGCCGTTCGAGACCGAGATGATCACCGATGAGCAGGCCCTGCTGCAGGAGGTGGTCGACGACTTCTGGCGCCAGCGGGTGCAGGATCTTCCCCCCGACCTGCTGGCCCGGCTGCCGGCGGCCGGACCGGATGACTTGCTGCAGCTGCTCCGTGGGCGGCTCGGCAAGCCCTACCTGGAGCTGCGCGGCGGTGAAACCCCGGTGCCGCTGGAGCCGCTGGAGGCGGACTATCGGGCGCGTCACGCAGCGGTCCGGGCAGTGTGGCAGGCGGAAGGGGAGGAGATCGCCCGGCTGCTGCTGGAGAGTGACAGCCTGAACAGAAGCAAGTACCGCAGCTCTTCCCTGGAACAATGGCTGCAGCAGCTGGCGGAATTTCTGCGTGATCCCCCCGGCCCCTGGTTCGACAAGTTCGAGAAATTCACCACGGCGGTGTTGGCCGATGCGGTGAAAAAAGGCAAACAGCCCCCGGCGCACCCCTTCTTCGACCGGTGTGAGGAGCTGCTGCAGGCGTATCAGGCCCTGGATGCAGGCTATCGGCAGGCCTGGGTCGCCCTGCAGCGGGCGCTGATCGAGTACAGCGACGAGCGGCTGCGGGTGCGCAAGGCGCAACTGCGGATCCAGGGCTATGACGATCTGTTGCTCAACCTGGCCGATGCCCTGAATGGTGACGCCGGGCCGCGTCTGGCGGCAGCGGTGCGGCAGAGCTATGGTGCGGCACTGATCGATGAGTTCCAGGACACCGATCCGATCCAGTACCAGATCATCCGGCAGATCTACGGCGGGGGCGAGCTGCCCCTGTTTCTGGTCGGCGATCCCAAGCAGGCGATCTACAGCTTCCGCGGTGCCGACATCTTTGCCTATTTGCGGGCCCGGCGGGAGGCGCAGGCCCTGTACGGCCTGGAGACCAACTGGCGCTCCCATCCTGCCCTGCTGGCCGGGGTGAATGAGTTGTTCGAACAGCCCCACGCCAGTTTTCTGTATGACGACATCCCCTTCTATCCGGCGCAGCCGGCGGCGCGGCAGCTTCCCTCCATGCAGCTGGCGCAGGAGGCGCAGGCCGAAGGCCTGGAGATCGTCTTTCTGTCCTACAGCCAGAACAAGGAGGCGGCACGGCGACAGGCGGTCGTACATACGGCGGATGAGATTGCGCGACTCCTGTCGCTGGCCGCGAAGGGCGAGGCACGGCTGGGCGACCGGCCCCTGGCCGGAGGCGACATTGCCGTATTGGTGCGCACCCACGGGCAGGGCGCCCTGATCCGGGAGGCGTTGCTGGCACGGGGGGTGCACAGCGTGGAACGGGGACAGGAGAGCGTGTTTCACAGCGAACAGGCGGTGCTGCTGGAACGGTTGCTGCGAGCCGTGCTCGATCCGGGGCAGGAGGCGCTGCTGCGGGCCGCCCTGGCCAGTCCGCTGTTTGGTCTCGATGGCCAGGCGCTGGATGCCCTCGGCCGGCAGGAGGCGGAGCTGGAGCAGTGGTTGATCAGCTTTGGCGACTACCACCGCCTGTGGCGGGAGCGTGGGTTCATGGCCATGTTCCAGCTGCTGCTGCGGCAGCAAGGGGTGGCGGCCCGGCTGTTGTCTCTGCAGCAGGGAGAGCGGGCGCTGACCGATCTGCTGCATCTGGCCGAGCTGCTGCACCGCTACGACCGGGAAGTACGCCCCGGGATGGAGGGGCTGATCAAGTGGCTGACGCGGCAGCGTCAGGCGGAGAAGGTGCAGCAGGATGAGCACCAGCTGCGGTTGGAGAGTGATGCGGATCTGGTGCAGATCGTTACCGTGCACAAGAGCAAGGGGCTGGAGTATCCCCTGGTGTTCTGCCCCTTCGTCTGGGAGCCCGCGGGGCGGCGGCCGAAGCCGGGAGAGGCCTACAGCTTTCATGATCCCGAACAGGATGACCAGGCGGTGCTGGAGCTGGGTTCGGACGCCTGGGAACGGGGTTTGCGCCTGAGCTGGCGTGAGCGCATGGCCGAGGAGTTGCGGCTGCTCTATGTGGCGCTCACCCGGGCCAGCCACCGTTGCGTTCTCTACTGGGGGCGGGTGAAAACAGTGGAGGCGTCGGCCATGGCCTGGCTGCTGCATCCACCGGCGGAACCGGCGGCGGAGGATGCCCTGGAACAGCTGAAACAGGGGTTCAAGGCGCTCGACGACCATGACCTGCTGCAACGTATCCGCGGCCTCGCTGGTGCGCGGGTGAGTGTCTGCCCGGAGCCGTCTGAGGATGCACCGGAGGTGCCGGCCGGGCCCGAGGCGGCGCAGACATTGCAGGCCCGGCGCTTTACCCGGCGCTTCGGCCGCAGCCGCCGGGTGACCAGTTTTTCCGCCCTGGTCAGCGGCCACGACATGATTGACCTGCCCGACTACGATTCCCTCTCCGAAGAGGTCCAGGAGCCGTCCCTGGCGGGTCGCCGGGATCGGTTCCACTTTCCCCGGGGAGCCCAGGCCGGCAGCGCACTGCATACCATCTTCGAGCGGCTCGACTTCACTGACCCGGACGGGAGCGGTCTGCCGGGGTTGGTGAGTGAAAAACTGACGCTGCACGGCATCGATGACAGCTGGGCGCCACTGGTCTGTGACTGGGTGCGGCAGGTGTTGTCGTGCGAACTGGAGGCCGGCAGCGGCCTGCGCCTGAACCGGGTGACGAATGCGCGGAAACTGGTGGAGATGGGTTTTCATTACCCCCTGGATGGCCTGGTCGCAGGCGATCTGGCCGATCTGTTGCGGCAGCACGGCCTCGCCTCGGATCCTCATCTCGCCGCGGCCCTGACCCGGCTCGATTTCACCCCGGTGGCGGGATTCATGAAGGGGTTCATCGATCTGATCTTCGAGCAGGATGGCCGTTACTACCTGCTCGACTACAAATCCAACTGGTTGGGTGACGAGACCGCCGCCTACGCCCCGTCCCGGTTGGCGGCGGTGATGGCGCGGGACGATTACTATCTGCAATATCTGTTCTATACCCTGGCCCTGCACCGCTATCTGCGCCTGCGCCTGCCGGACTACGACTATGAGCGCCATTTCGGTGCCGTCTACTACCTGTTTCTGCGAGGCATGGATCCGGCCTCGCCCGGTGCGGGGGTCTACCGTGACCGCCCCTCGAAACGGCTGGTGGAGGCCCTGGATCATTATGTGGATGGACTGGAGGGCACGGAATGAACCCAATGGCCGTGCTGCATACCCTGCGTGAGCAGCGTCAGATCAGTGATCTGGATCTCCAGTTTGCCCGCCTGATGTCTCAATTGGCACAGGATGACACCCTGCCGCTGGCACTGGCGGCGGCCCTGGTCAGCAATGCCACCGGGCAGGGTCATGTCTGCCTGCCTTTGCAACAGGTGGCGGGCAGCCAGCTGATGAACGGGTTGCAGTTGCCGGAGCGCGACGCCTGGGTGCAGCTGTTGCAGCAGAGCCCGGTGGTCGGAACGCCGGGCATGTACCGCCCCCTGATACTGGATTCCGCCGGGCGGCTCTATCTCTATCGCTACTGGCGTCATGAGCAGACCCTGGCGGCGGCGTTGCGGCAACGGGCGGCCTCCCGGTTGCCGGATGTGGATGAGCAGCTGTTGCGACAGGGGCTGGCCGACCTGTTTCCGGTTGCCGGACCGACGCCTGATTGGCAGAAGCTGGCGGCAGCCACCGCAGTCCTGCGTCGTTTCTGCGTCATCTCCGGCGGTCCGGGCACCGGCAAGACCAGCACCGTGGTGCGGATCCTGGCCTTACTCCTGCAGCAGGCCGCGGAGCGCCCCCTGGAGATCGCCCTGGCGGCACCCACCGGCAAGGCGGCGGGGCGGCTGCAGGGATCGATCCGCGCGGCCTGTCGCCGGCTGCAACTGCCGCAGCAGCTGTTGGCGCGCATGCCGCAGGATGCGGTCACCCTGCACCGGCTGTTGGGCGCCCGTATGGATGGGCCGGGCTTTCGTCATGATCGGGACAATCCTCTGCCACTGGACGTGTTGATTCTGGATGAGGCATCGATGGTCGATTTGGCCCTGATGGCCCGGCTGGTGGATGCCCTGGGTGAGCAGACCCGGCTGATCCTGCTCGGTGACCGGGATCAGCTCGCCTCGGTGGAGGCCGGTGCGGTACTGGGGGATATCTGCGGCGATGCCCCCGGCTTCAGTCAGCCATTCTCCCAGCGCCTGGCCGGGGTCTGTGCTACGCTGGTGCCAGCCGGAGAGAAGGCGGATTCGCCCCTGGCGGATTCGGTGGTGCAGTTACGCCACAGCTATCGCTTCACCGCCGACAGTGGTATTGGCCGGCTGGCGAAGGCGGTCAATGCCGGGGATGGAAAGGCGGCCCAGACCCTGCTGCAGGCTGGTGGTGATCTGTTGCTGCTGAACCCGGCCGAGGAGCAGGAGCGGATCGTCGCCGGCTATCGGGAGTATGCCAGGCTGGTGGCCGACGGGGCACCCGCAGAAGAGGTGTTCACGGCCTTTGCCCGGTTCCGGGTGCTGACCGTTCTGCGCCAGGGTGAGCGTGGCGCGGAGGGTTTGAATGCGTTGATCGGGCAGCTGCTGGGTGATGCCGGGCTGCTGGCCGCGGGCAGACAGTGGTATCCGGGACGACCGTTGATGATACTGCGCAACGATTACAACCTGCGGCTCTACAATGGTGACATCGGCCTTCTGTTGCCTGACCGGACGGGTCGGCTGCAGGCCTGTTTCGAGTCTGCCGATGGTGGCATACGCCGAATCGCTCCGGCCCGGTTGCCGGCCCATGAGAGCGCTTTCGCCATGACCGTGCACAAGAGCCAGGGCTCTGAGTTCGATCAGGTACTGCTGGTGTTGCCCCAGGAGGAGCTGCCCCTGCTCAGCCGTGAGCTGATCTACACCGCCATTACCCGGGCCGGTCAGGCGTTTGCGGTGAGCGGCCGGATGGAGATCCTCGATAGCGCAATCAGCCGCCGCACGCGGCGCTCTTCCGGTCTGCGTGAGGCCTTGTGGGGAGGCGCTTGAACGGGTCGGGCGGGTCAGAGGAGGGACTGCCCGGGCGATCGGCGTTATACTTTTCGCCCCTTTTCGCCAGCAGAGCGTCACCATGAACTACCAGATCATTCCCGTCACCCCATTCGAACAGAACTGCACCCTGCTCTGGTGTGAAGAGAGCCGGCAGGCGGCGGTGGTGGATCCCGGTGGGGATCTGGCGCATATACAGCAGGCCATCGAACGGCTGGGTCTGACCCTGGAGCGGATCCTCATCACCCATGGCCATATCGACCATGCCGGCGGGGCCGGTGAACTGGCCCGGTTGTGCAAGGTCCCGATCGAGGGCCCTCAGCAGGAGGACCGCTTCTGGCTGGAGATGCTGCCGCAGCAGGCGCAGCAGTTCGGCTTTCCGGCAGCGGAGGCATTCCAGCCCGACCGCTGGCTGGAGCAGGGGGATCGGGTGCAGGTGGGGGCCGAGACCCTGGAGGTGCTGCACTGTCCGGGTCATACTCCGGGCCATGTGGTCTTTTATCATCCCGGGGCGCAGCTGGCGCTGGTCGGTGACGTGCTGTTCAAGGGCGCCATCGGCCGCACCGATTTCCCCCGTGGCGATCACGCCACCCTGCTGGCGTCGATCCGTGACCGGCTCTGGCCCCTGGGGGATGAGGTGCAGGTGATCCCAGGCCACGGCCCGATGACAAGTATCGGCCATGAACGGCAGACCAATCCCTTTCTCATTTAGACCCGGGGTCGACCGAAATGACCCCTGCTTCCTTTTCCGCATTGGTCAAGGGGGCGGAGTCAACCTTCCATATTGGTTGGGAGTTTGAGATACGGGCTCTGGCAGGTGAGAGATGAAACAGGAAAACAGTGTATGAAACGCAGTGAACAACTGAAGAAGCTCTCCTGGGAGCACCATGACGCCCTGAAATTCGCCCGCAACGTGGGCATTGGGTTGAGCTCCGGGGCCGACCTGCCTGAGGTGGCGGCCTATGCCATCTATGTCACCGACAATTTCCTCGTCCCCCATTTCGGGCTGGAGGAGCGAGCCCTGGTCTCCCGCCTCTCCGCCGCCCAGCGGGAGCAGGAGGCGGTTCGGCAGGTGTTGGACGAGCACCAGGCATTCGCCCGCCTGCGGGATGAGATCGCCGCTGCGGAAGCGGAGCAGCTGCCGGAACTGCTGGGCCGTTTCCGGGATATGCTCAAGGCCCATGTAAGGCTGGAGGAGAATCACTTCTTCCCCTATGTGGAGCAGACGCTGACGGCCGAAGAGTTGAGCCAGGCCCAGGCGGAGATCGACCGGGATCATATCTCTGCCTGCGAGGAGTGGGGGCGTTCGTTTCTCCCCTGAGCAAATAAAGATGGAATAATTTGCCATTCCCCTTCGTCCTATTAGAAAACCCGGTAACTATTCAGCCGTATCCGTGGGCATTGCTGTCAGCGGGTGTTTCTGGAGAAAACGTCGGCGGCATGGATGCCGCCGCCGAGCGTACATGGACGTATCCACAGTGGTTTTCGGAAGAAATACCCGCTGACAGCGATTTGTGCTGAATCCTCATGGCAGCTGAATAGTTACGAAATCCACAGGGAAACTTTCTGCATGAAACCCTTGTTTCGCCTTGGCGGACGGCAACTGAAACAGCAGCTGGCTGAACTCCGGCCCCGGCTCTATCGCACGGCATTGGCCTGGTGCGGGGTGCCTCAGCAGGCGGACGACCTGGTGCAGGAGTGTCTCTCCAGGGCGTTGTCGAAGCTGGACCGGCTGCAGGATCCAAAGGCGCTCAGGGCCTGGACTTTCTCCATCCTCTTCAACTGTTATCGGGACTGCTGCCGCGGCCATCGGGCCGAGGCGGAAATAGGGGATGTGGCCGATGACGGGCAGCTGACGGTGGAGGAGGCGCTGGAGCGGGCGGAGACCATTGGCCGGGTACGCCGTGCCGTTGCCCGTTTGAGCCCGGGGCAGCGGGAGGTGCTGACGCTGGTCGACCTGGAGGGTTTCACCTATGCCGAGGTGGCCGGGATCCTGGAGATCCCCATGGGTACCGTGATGAGCCGCCTGAACCGGGCCCGTCAGGGATTGCGTGAGCGGTTGCTGGTGGCAGATCAGCAGATGCGGCCTCGGGTCGGTTATCTGGAGCGGGTCAAATGAAGCAACGACAGGAATATTCCGACGAGCATATCAATGCCTTCATCGATGGCGAACTCGCAGCACAGGAGCGTCAGGCGCTGCTGGCCGCAGCTGCGGAATCAGATCCGCTGCGGCGCCGGATCTGTGAGCAGAGCTATCTCAAGGAGCTGGTCAGGGAGGCCTGGCCACTGAAAGACGAAAATGTCGCTGTGGGCGAAAGCGGCTTTGCCCGGCGCCGATTTGGTTTGGCGCTGGCGGCAGCGGTCGCCCTGGTCTCCCTGTCCGGACTGTTTGGTCTGCTGCGCCATGAGGGCATGATTCCTGCCGTGGAGGTATCACCGGGGCAGGGCGTCGCCCGGCAGTTGCAGTCGGAGGTCCCTCAACGCTATGCACGGGTGGTGTTTCATATCAGCAGCGCAGACCCGGAGAAGGCGGCCCAATTGCTGGATCAGGTAGAGCTGGTGCTGACCTCCTATGCCCGGGAACGGCGCGATATCAAGGTGGAGGTGATAGCCAATAATGAAGGCCTGCGTATGTTGCAGCAGGGTCGTTCCGCGGTGGCGGCACGCATCCAGGCGCTGAACAGCCGTTATGCCAATCTCACCTTCGCTGCCTGCGGCAGCACCCTGGCGCGGTTTCGCCGGGAACGGGGTGAGCAGATCGAGATTTTGTCCGAAGCCGTGATCGTGCAATCCGGCGTTTCTTTCGTGGCCCGTCGTCAACAAGAGGGCTGGGCCTATATAAAAGTCTGAGAAGGAAGGGGATGTTCCCCTCTGAACTCAGCAATTCACCAAAGAGGAGTAAGCATGAAACGTAACCTGACTAAACTGACCCTGATCCATTTTCTGTTCGCCGCCATTCTGATGATGACAGGGCCGGCCGTACTGGCCGCTGGAAGTGGCCCTGCCCACAAGGTGGTGATCCAGGTCAGTACCGACGACCCCCGTACCCAGAAGATCGCTTTGAACAATGCGGTCAATCTACAGAAGGCGATGGGCATGGACAACGTGGCAATCGAGATCGTTGCCTATGGCCCTGGCCTGAGCATGTTGACTCAGAAGTCGAAGCAGAAGCAGCGCATTGCCAGCTTGGCGATGCAGGATATCACCTTCAGTGCCTGCGCCAACACCATGAACAAGATAGCGAAAAAGAGCGGTCACAAGCCGCAGCTGATCGAAGGCGTGAAAGTGGTGCCGGCCGGTGTCATGCGAATCATGGAGTTGCAGGAGCAAGGCTACGCCTACGTTCGTCCCTGATCGACGTGGGAGCGCACAGGCAGGACTGCGGCCTGGATTGCAAAGTTGCGGAATCCAGGGAACTGTAGCGGCTGTTCATCCATGCTCTCCCGGATTAGGTTTTACTGCATCCGGGCTACGTGACCGTAGCCCGGATGCAGCGTAGCGTAATCAGGAGGAACGCCGCGAATCCAGGGCAAACAGCGCCACACCTCCCCAGATAAACAGAAAACTGATCAGGTGGATGGGGGTGAACGGCTCCCGGAACAGAAACACCGCCAGCAGGAACTGACAGGTTGGGTTCAGATACTGCAGCAGGCCGACGGTGCCCAGACGCAGCCGGCGGGTGGAGGTGGTGAACAGGATCAGCGGCAGGGCTGTGATCAGGGCAGAGGCAGCCAGTAACAGATCGAATGCCATGCCGCTGCTGCCGAATACCAGCTCGCCGGTCTCCTGCAGATAGATCATGTAACCCATGGCCAACGGCGTGAGCAACAGACACTCCATGGTCAGCCCGGTCAGGGTGTCGACCGGGATCGTTTTGCGCACCAGGCCATAGAGGCTGAAAGAGAAGGCCAGTAACAGGGCGATCCAGGGCAGCCCACCCAGGCCCAGCAACAGCGCCAGCACGCCCAGTCCGACCAACAGCAGTGCCAGCAGCTGAAAGCGCGTCAGCCGCTCGTCCAGAAACACCCGTCCCAGCAACACCATGGCGATGGGGAAGATGTAGTAGCCCATGCTCGCCTCCAGGGCACGTCCATTGTTTACCGCCCAGATGAACCCCAGCCAGTTGACCGATACCAACAGCGCGCTGATGGAGAGAACCCCCAGCATCCGGCCATCGCGGAACAGCTTCAGAAAAACCCCCATTCGGCCGCTGATCAGAAGCAGCAGCAGACACAGCAGCAGGGACCAGACTGCCCGGTGGGCCAGGATCTCCAGTGCCGGTGCTGCGCCAACCGCCCGATAGTAGAGCGGCGAGAAGCCCCACATCAGAAAGGCGCCAAGGGCAGCCAGAATGCCGATCTGGCGGTCGCTTGTGAAGAGAGTGCGCATGGCCGTCTGCAGGGGTGTCTGGAGAGATGAAATGGGGGGGCTATGATAAGCGGTATTGGCAGCCGATGCATGGATGATTGTAGATGCAGAGGTCAGGATTTAGTGTCACAGGGAAGGCGCATCGCCTTTGTCTCTTTTGAGTCGTCGTGACATGCTTGGTCAGCTATCATTCTAGATCTGGATATGAGGAGCGAATCATGAATCTGACCGATCAAACCCTGTTTAGAAGCCAATGCTACATCGATGGCGATTGGGTCGATGCCGACGATGGGGCCACCCTGCCGGTGACCAACCCGGCCAATGGAGAACCCCTGGGCACGGTGCCGCGGATGGGCGCTGGCGAAACCCGGCGCGCCATCGAGGCGGCAGCGGCGGCCTGGCCCGGCTGGCGCGAACGCACAGCCGCTGAACGAGCGGCCGTGCTGCGGCGCTGGTATCAGCTGTTGCTGGACAATCAGGAGGATCTGGCGCAACTGATGACGGCGGAGCAGGGCAAGCCCCTGGCCGAGGCCCGGGGCGAGATCGCCTACGCCGCCTCTTTCATCGAATGGTTCGCCGAGGAGGGCAAGCGGGTCTATGGCGATACCGTTCCCCAGGATCAGGCGGGGCGCCGTATCCTGGTGTTGAAGCAGCCGATCGGGGTGTGTGCTGCCATCACCCCGTGGAATTTCCCCACCGCCATGATCACCCGCAAGGCCGCTGCCGCCCTGGCGGCGGGCTGCCCGATGGTGATCAAACCGGCGGAAGCCACCCCCTATTCCGCCCTCGCCCTGTGCGAACTGGCCCAGCGTGCAGGCCTGCCTGCGGGGGTGCTGAACGTGGTCACCGGCGACCCGCAGCCGATCGGCGCTGAACTGACCGCCAATCCTACCGTGCGCAAGCTCTCGTTCACCGGCTCTACCGCAGTGGGCCGGCTGTTGATGCGCCAGTGCGCCGACAGCCTGAAGAAGCTCTCCCTGGAACTGGGCGGCAACGCCCCGTTCATCGTCTTCGATGATGCCGATCTGGATGCGGCGGTGGCGGGGGCGATGGCCTCCAAGTACCGCAACAGCGGGCAGACCTGTGTCTGTGCCAACCGCTTCCTGGTGCAGGATGGTATCTACGATGCCTTCGCCGAAAAGCTGGCCTCAGCGGTGAAGCGGCTGAAGATCGGGGCAGGGAGCGATGAAGGTGTACAGCAGGGTCCGCTGATCGATGAGGCGGCGGTGGCAAAGGTGGAGGCACACATCGCCGATGCGGTGGACAAGGGGGCCTGCGTGATCGTCGGCGGCAAGCGGCACTCGCTTGGCGGCACCTTCTTTCAGCCCACCTTGCTGACCCAGGTCACCGCAGGGATGCGGGTTGCCCGAGAGGAGACCTTCGGGCCGGTGGCGCCCCTGTTCCGTTTTCATACCGAAGAGGAAGCGGTGCGGATGGCCAATGACACCGAGTTCGGTCTTGCCGCCTATTTCTACAGCGAGAACCTGAGCCGTGTGTGGCGGGTCTCCGAGGCCCTGGAGTACGGCATGGTGGGGGTCAATTCCGGCATCATCTCCACTGCGGTGGCGCCGTTCGGCGGGGTCAAGCAGTCGGGGCTGGGGCGGGAAGGGTCGAAGTACGGCATCGACGAGTATCTGGAACTGAAATATATCTGCATGGGTATCTGACGGTATGGGCGTGGCGGACAAGGAGTGGAAGGAGAAGTACCTGGACAGCCTGGAGGTGCTGGAGCAGAAGGAGCGGTTGTGGCAGCAGGTGGAGTCCACCCTGCGCCGTTGTATCTCCCGCATCAGCTTAATCGGTGACGGGCGGGATCCGGAACTGGATCGGCGGCTGGAACGATTGCGCAACCAGGTGCGTGGCGAAAAGGATATGCAGCGCCTGCAGAACATGGTGGACGCCATCATCCAGCATGCTGAACAGGTGCAGGCATCGGCCTGTGACGGCGCCGCGCTGTCCCGGTTTCTATTGGAGATACTGGACCAGCTCTCCCTTTCCCGTGCGCTCAAACTCCGTGCCGGCCCACTGCGGCGGCGCCTCAAACAGGGAGCGCCCGACGGTGAGACCCTGACTATATGGAAAGAGCTGGTGCTGGAAGCCTTTGCCGAGACCCAAGGCGGGGAAACGAAGAATAAAGGCGGGTTGCTGGGGCGTATTCTCGGCGGTGGCCCGGGAGAGGCGGAGGCAGACGGTGATGCGGAGGAGGGTGCGCAGGAGGCACCGTTCACCGCGGCCGGTTTTCTCTGCCTGCTTTCGCGCCAGGCAGCCGTCGGCAGCGAACTGCTGCCCCGGCTGGAGCAGATCTGCCGGCAGGCCGGCACGGCAGCCAGCAGGGAGGCGATGGATGCACTGGCCAAGGAACTCCTGGCACTGTTGCAACCGGGGCAGGAGAATCCGGCCCTGCCGGCTCATGATGTATTGAACCAGCTGCTGGAGCGGTTGGACCTGCCGTCGGAGCTGAGGCCACGGATGGATGCCTTGCGTAATCGCCTGCAACAGGGGCTGCAACCGGCGGACCTGCCGCCGGTACTCAATGAACTGGTCGATCTGGTAGGGCAGGTGCGCAGCCATGCCGAGCAGGAACGGCAGGAGGTGGAGCGGTTTCTGCTGCAGCTGACCGAACAGCTGACCAACCTGGACCGGGAGATCGAGGGGGTTGGACAACAGGGGATCGATATCCTCGAGGGCAGCCGCCGTTTTGGCGAGGCGGTGGATGCGGATGTCAGCGACATGCACGCCTCTGTGGCGTCGGCCACCGATCTCGATGAGCTGAAGCAGGTGATCGCCCTGCGGCTGCAGGAGATCCAGGAACGGCTGCGCGAACACCGGGAAGACGAGCAGAACAAGAACCGAAAACTGGAACAGTCTATCAGCCTGCTGCAGGGCCGGATCCGGGAGATGGAACAGGAGTCCAGCACGCTGCGCAATGAGGTGGCGGCCGCGCGGGTGGAGGCCTTCACCGATGCCCTGACCCGCCTCAACAACCGGCTCGCCTACAACAGCCGTATGGACCACGAATACCGGCGCTGGAAACGATATCCGTTCGAGATGAGCCTGATTCTGCTGGATGTGGACCACTTCAAGCGGGTCAATGATAATTTTGGGCACCACGCCGGAGACAAGGTATTGAAGGTATTTGGATCCCTGCTCAACCATATGACCCGGGAGACCGACTTCGCTGCCCGCTATGGAGGTGAGGAGTTCATCGTACTGCTGCCGGAAACCGACTTGGCCGGGGCCCGGGCCGTGGCGGAAAAGATCCGTCAGTCGATCGAGAGCAAGGCGTTTCATTCCGGCGACCAGCGGGTGCGGATCACCGCTTCCTGCGGCGTGGCCCGATTTCATGAGGGCGATACGCCGGAGAGCGTATTCAAGCGTTGCGACGATGCCCTCTACCTGGCGAAGAACCAGGGCCGCAACCGCTGTTGTACAGAGGATGAGTTGTGACCAACAGGCAAAGGGGCCACAAATGGGGCGGCGTCAAACCAACCCAACCCTGTCACTATTACCCCCATACCTTGCGCGGTTTGACTCCGAGCCCTGGCGTACAAATGACACCGGTTCAGGTATCCCCTGGCCTGGCCGATAGAAGATAGTATCACCAGCCGACCAAAGTGCAGGGAGCCTTCTCGTCACGGCAATGAAGAAAAACATTTTCAACTACGCGCCACCGGAGATAGAAAACAAGTCGATCCTGGTGGTGGACGACTTTGGCGATATGCGCAACATGCTGCGCAGCATGCTGCTGAGCATAGGCGGGCAGGATATCGATCTGGTGGCGAATGGCAGGGAGGCGGTAGCCGCCGCGGAAAAACGGGCCTACGACATCATTCTCTGTGACTACAATCTGGGGCCGGGCAAGAACGGCCAGCAGATACTGGAGGAGGTGCGTCATCGCGGCCTCATCGGACTGAATGCCCTGTTCGTGATGATCACCGCGGAGAACACCCGGGATATGGTTATGGGTGCGGTGGAGTATGAGCCCGATTCCTATCTGACCAAACCTTTCACCAAAGACATGCTGCGCTCCCGGTTGGAGAAGCTGCTGGCGCGCAAGCGCAACCTGGAGGATGTGGTGAGGGCGGTGCAAAAGGGGGATTTCGAGGGTGCCATACAGCGCCTCGATGAAAAGATCTCCGCACGCCCGAAAAACCTGGGGGAACTGGTCAAGCTGAAGGCCGAGCTCTGTCTTCGTGCTGGTGACTTTGCCCAGGCGGAGGCGGTATACGAGGAGGTGCTGGCCAGTCGCGAGCTGCCCTGGGCCCGGCTTGGTCTCGGCAAGACCTACCTCTCCATGGGCCGCCTCGAGCAAGCGAAGAAGGTATTTCAAGAGCTGCTGCAGGACAATCCCCAACTGACTGCCGCATATGATTGGCTGGCACGCACCCTGCTGGCGATGGGCCAGCCCACTGAGGCCCAGCAGGTATTGCAGCAGGGGGTCAAGGTATCACCCAAGGCGATTCTGCGGCAGAAGGCTCTGGGTGAACTGGCGACCCGCAATGGTGATGACCGGGTGGCTGAAGCAGCGCTGGGTCAGGCTGTGCAACTGAGCCGCAACTCAGTGTTTCGCAAACCGGCCTTGTTTGCCGCGCTGGCCCGGGTCAAGGGCCGTATTGGCGCGGGAGAGGATGGGCTCAAGGTGTTACGGGACATGGAACGGGCGTTCCCGGGTGATGCCGAGGCCCGGCTCTATGCCGCCACCGTGGAGGGGACGATTCAGCAGCAGCTGGGTAACCAGGAGCGGGCGGCGGCCTGCCTGGAGCGGGCGACCAGCCTGTATCAGACACTGGGAGAGAACGTGGGATCAGGGCTGGCGCTGGAGTTGGCCCGTACCTGTAGCAGCCTGGGGAAGACGGAGCAGGCGCAGGAGTTGCTGCGGGACGTGGTGCGTAACAACCATGCTGAGGAGGAACTGCTCAAGGATGTGGGCAGCGTGCTTGGAGAACTCGGCCTGGAAATGGATACGGATGCCTTCATCGGCGATATCCGCCGCGAGATCGTGCACCTGAACAATCAAGGGGTGAAGCTGGCCCGGTCCGGCCGGTTGGATGAAGCGGTGGGCCTGTTCGAAGAGGCGGTGGCGGGCATGCCACACAACAAGGTGGTGAATCTGAATGCGGCGCGGGTGATGGTGATGTATATGCAGAACCATGGCAGCGATCCGGCACGGGAGATGCAGGTACGGCAGCTGCTGGAACGGGTGCAGCAGCTGGATCCCCACAATCCGGCCCTGCGGCGGGTGCAGTCCAGTTTCAGAACGCTGCAGCAGCAGCTACCCGGCAAGGAGAAGAAGGCATGAATTTTTCCGATATCCTGGCGTCCCTGATTCATGATATGAAGAACTCCCTGGGCATGGTGATCAACACCCTGGATGGGCTGCCGGAACAGGCGGGGGCGTGCCGGTTGGAGAGGAACGATGTGATGGCGCTGCAGCAGGAGGCGAAGCGGCTAAACAACAATCTGATCGAACTGCTGACCCTGTACCAGATCGAGAATCAGCGGGTCACGGCCAATATCGATGAGCTTAACCTGGATGAATTCCTGCATGAGATGGCGCTGGAGAATCAATCTGCCGCCCGCGGCAGGGAGATCGAGCTGGAGGTGGTGTGCGACCCTGACCTCAATGGGTATTTCGATGAGGGCCTGATCCATGGGGTACTCAACACCCTGATCGGCAACAGCCTGCGCTATACCCGCAGCCGGTTACGGCTCTCCGCCCGGCAGGAGGATGGCTGGCTGGTGCTGGAGGTGGCCGATGACGGCTCGGGCTTTCCCGAGTCGATGCTGCGGGCCCAGGATGCAATCGACGATCACTCGGCCCTGATGGCGGGCCGGACCCATCTGGGTATCTATTTCTCGGCTATGGTGGCCCAACTCCACACCAACCGGGAACGCAAGGGCTTCGTGCGGCTGGAAAATGGTGGCGATCTGGGGGGCGGCCGTTTCTCCGTCTGGCTGCCCTGATGTTGCAGGAATGGAAGGGGTCGAGCGAAATGGCCCCTGCTTCCCTCTCTCAGTGGACGCCGTAAAGCCATCCCTGGGGGCTCGACTACGGCCATCCGGGCCGCAGACGCGACCCCCTTCCATCTAATCCGACCCTTCATATTCTCCGCCCGGCCTGGAGACGGGGAAGCTGTTATGATTTGTTGTCGATCCCATTCCCCCGAATATAGCCATGCCTCATCAGCAGTCACATGATGGTTTGTCCCCTGACGGCGGGCCGCTGCCACGGTTCAGCCTGGCGGTGGGCTGTGCCTCACCTGAGCATCTGGAGCAGGCCCGGGTCCTGGCCGAAAAACTGGATCTGCCGTTGTCCGGGCCGGATCTCTCCGCTTGGGATGCCCTGCTTATGGTCACTGATATGGGACTGGCCCTGCGGCCCTGCGGTCGGCGGGCACCGGGTCCGGTACGGGTGGATTTCGTCACTGGAAAGCTGGCCCACCGCCGCCGCTTCGGAGGCGGACGTGGTCAGCCCCTGGCGCGGGCGGTCGGTCTCAAGGGGGGGCGAAACCCACGGCTGTTGGATGTGACTGCCGGGCTGGGGCGCGACGGCTTCGTGCTTGCCACCCTGGGCTGTCATGTGACCCTGGTGGAACGCTCGCCGGTGATCGCCGCGCTGCTGCAGGATGGCCTGAACCGGGCCCGGCAGGCGCCGGAGACGGCGCAGATCGCCGGGCGCATGCTGCTGCACCATGCCGATGGCCTGGCGTATCTGAAACGGCTGGAGGCCGATCGACGGCCGGATGTGGTCTACCTGGACCCGATGTATCCCCATCGGGGAAAATCGGCCCTGGTGAAGAAGGAGATGCGCATCTTTCGCCAACTGGTGGGGGACGATCTGGATGCCCCGGCGTTGCTGCAGGCGGCCCTTTCGCAGGCTCGTTTCCGGGTGGTGGTGAAGCGCCCGGCGCGGGCGGAACCGCTGGGCGGCGAGGCGCCGACCATGTCCATAAGCAGCCCCAACACCCGTTACGATGTCTACGTGAACCGGGGTTTTGGTGACTGATCGGGAAAAGTGGCGGAGCGGACGGGACTCGAACCCGCGACCCCCGGCGTGACAGGCCGGTATTCTAACCAACTGAACTACCGCTCCACTTGGAGAGTTTCAACCCGCTGCTCAGGTTGAAGCGCGGCAGTATAGCGGCTCCTGGGGAAAGGTCAAGTGTTGAGATTAGGGGGTGGGATTCAGGGGACCATATACGGGTTCACAGGTACGCCCAGGTGGCAAAGCTGGCCGCCTGGCCCCGATACTCGCCGGCCTGGTCGACCAGGTTCCACACCACGGCATCCCGGATGCGGAAGCGGCGCCCGCTGGCGCTGATACGTACCCCCTGGTAGTTGCTGATGAAACCGTTCTGGGTCACCTGTTGCAACAGGCGTGCGCGCTGGCTCTGATCGACCGCCTCGGCGGATTGGCGCGACGGTAACTGGACGAAGTCGTCCCAGGTCAGTTCGAACAGCTGCAGAGCCAGGGCGTTGCCGTAGTTGAAGCAGGGATCTGCGCCCAGGCCGTGGGAGACCACCACGAAGGGGGCGTTGAACAGCTGCCGTGCGGTGTCGGCTGCATCTTCTGCCTCCGGCAGCAGCGCTTCGCCGGTCCAGTGCCGGTAACTGCGCAGCAGCAGGGCCGCATGACCGGCGAGAAAACCGTTTTCCGGAGCCGGATGCGGGATGCTCATTCCTTCTCCTCCTGCAGGGCGTAGAGCTGGCGGATCTCATCGGGCCAGATCTCCGGGTCGATGGTCTCCAGGATCAGGGGTATCTCGTCGAAACGGTCGTCGTTCATGATGTAACGGAACACCTCCCAGCCCAGTTTGCCCTTGCCCAGACTCTCATGCCGGTCTACCCGCGAGCCCAGGTCCGGTTTAGAGTCGTTCAGATGCATCCCGCGCAGGAACTGGAAGCCGACGATCTCATCGAAGCGGCCGAAGGTGTCGTCGCAGGCCTGACGGGTGCGCAGGTCGTAACCGGCGGTGAAGGCGTGACAGGTGTCCAGGCAGACGCCGACCCGGCGCTTGTCCTCCACCCGTTCGATGATCGCGGCCAGGTGTTCGAAGCGGTAGCCAAGATTGCTCCCCTGACCGGCGGTGTTCTCGATCACCGCGGTGACGCCGCTGGTCTGTGCCAGGGCGAGGTTGATGGAGTCGGCGACCAGGGCCAGGCTCTCCTCTTCGGAGATCTTTTTCAGATGGCTGCCGGGGTGAAAATTGAGCAGACAGAGGCCGAGTTGTTCGCAGCGCTGCATCTCATCGAGAAAGGCGTCGCGGGATTTTTGCAGTGCCGCCGGATCGGGGTGGCCCAGGTTGATCAGATAGCTGTCGTGGGGCAGTACGTGCCGGGGGGCGATGCCCACGGTTTCCAGGTTCGCCTTGAATGCGCTGATGCTCTTCTCCGTCAGGGGCTTGGCGTGCCATTGACGCTGGTTCTTGGTGAACAGGGCGAACGCCTTCGCACCGATCTTGCTGGCGTTCAGCGGCGCGTTCTCGACCCCGCCGCTGGCACTGACATGGGTGCCGACACGTTTCATCAGGTGGTCTCTCCGCCGTCCACGAACAGGGCCTGGCCGCTGATGAAGGCGGCGCCGTCACTGGCCAGGAAAGCGGCGGTGGCACCCAGCTCCTCGGGCCGGCCCAGGCGGCCGGCGGGGATGGCGGCGGTCATGCCGGCGATGATCTCGTCCCGGCTCTTGCCCTGGACCTCCATGTTGCGCTCGATCAGCTGCTCCAGCCGGGCGGTCAGGGTGGGCCCCGGGCAGAGCAGGTTGCAGGTGACGCCGCGGCTGGCGTACTCACGGGTCAGGGTGCGGGCCAGCCCGAGCAGGGCCGGACGCAGGGAATTGGACAGTGCCAGGCCGGGGACCGCCAGGCCGACGGAGATGGAGGTGATCATCACCACCCGGCCCCAGCCCTGCTTTGCCATCGCCGGTACCAGTGCGCGACAGGCCTGGACGGCACTGCGGATCTGGCTCCGGTAGGCACTGTCCCAGGTCTCCAGGTCGAAGGATTCGAAGCTGCCCGGGGACGGTCCGCCGCAGTTGCTGACCAGGATGTCGCAGCCGGCCTGTTCGGCCAGCACCTGGGCAAAGGCGCCCTCGTCGGTGATGTCCACCGTGCTGTAGCCCACGGTCACGCCGTGGCGGTTGTGCAGCAGCTCCGCTGCGGTCTTGAGATCGATCTCACTGCGGGAGAGGAGGTGCAGCTCGGTGCCCTGCCGGGCCAGCGCCTCGGCGCAGGCGAAGCCGAGCCCCTTGGAACCGCCCATCACCAGGGCCTTTTTTTCATTCAAAGACATATGATTTTCCTCGTCGATACGGGAATGGTCGTTCTTGTGTAAGTCACCAGGGGGCAGAGTCGCGCCATCCCTTGGCAGTAACAACAGAAGATATTTTTTACGGCGCGACTCCGCCCCCTCTTGGATTTTGCGCCCATCTTACCAGTTGGCCCGCGGGATGTGGGACAATGAGCGTTTGATATGAGCGTCGGGCAGCGCAGGCCCGCCACCCTCTCCCGGAGGACGCCGTAAACCCATTTCTGGGGGCTCGACTGCGGCAGAAGGTGGCGGATCCGCGCTGACCGACCTATGAGCCTGAAGTCAACCATCGAAACAGACATATTTCATGAGCCAAGGAATCGACCCAAGCCTGGAAGGCATCGAGCAGATGCCGCTCCGGCGATTTACTGAAAAGGCGTACCTGGACTACTCCATGTACGTGATCCTGGACCGGGCCTTGCCCCACATCGGCGACGGTCTGAAGCCGGTGCAGCGGCGCATCGTCTATGCCATGTCGGAGCTGGGGCTGTCCGCCGTCTCCAAACACAAGAAATCGGCCCGTACCGTGGGTGACGTGCTGGGCAAGTTCCATCCCCATGGCGACAGCGCCTGCTACGAAGCGATGGTGCTGATGGCCCAGCCCTTCTCCTACCGCTATCCCCTGATCGACGGCCAGGGCAACTGGGGCTCGGCGGACGATCCCAAATCGTTCGCCGCCATGCGCTACACCGAGGCGCGGCTGACCCCTTACGCCCAGGTGTTGTTGTCCGAACTGGGGCAGGGCACGGTGGACTGGATGCCCAACTTCGACGGCACCATGAAGGAGCCCAAGGTGCTGCCTGCGCGGCTGCCCAACCTGCTGCTCAACGGCACTACCGGCATCGCCGTCGGTATGGCCACAGATGTCCCGCCGCACAATCTGCGCGAGGTGGCCAGCGCCTGCATTCATCTGCTGGAGAACCCGAAGGCCACCCTGGAGGACCTGTGTGAGCATATCCAGGGGCCGGACTATCCCACTGAGGCGGAGATCATCACCCCTTCGGCAGAGTTGCTGAAGATGTATCGCAACGGCACTGGCAGCGTGCGTATGCGCGCCTGCTATGAGCGGGAGCAGGGGGATATCGTGGTCACCGCTCTGCCACACCAGGTCTCCGGGGCACGGGTGCTGGAGCAGATCGCGGCCCAGATGCAGGCCAAGAAGCTGCCCATGGTGGAGGACCTGCGTGACGAATCGGACCATGAGAACCCGACCCGGCTGGTGATCGTGCCCCGTTCCACCCGGGTGGACGTGGAACGGCTGATGTCCCACCTGTTCGCCACCACCGATCTGGAACGCACCTATCGGGTCAATATCAATGTCATCGGCCTCAATGGCCGCCCCCAGGTGAAGAATCTTCTCGGCCTGCTGCAGGAGTGGCTCGATTTCCGCCATGCCACCGTGCGTCGCCGGCTGGAGTACCGGCTGGGCAAGGTGCGCGACCGGCTGCACCTGCTGGACGGCCTGCTGATCGCCTATCTCAATATCGACGAGGTGATCCGTATCATCCGCACCGAGGATGAGCCGAAGCCGGTGCTGATGCAGCGCTTTGGTCTCACTGACATCCAGGCCGACTACGTGCTCGACACCAAGCTGCGCCAGCTGGCGCGGCTGGAAGAGATCAAGATCCGTACCGAGCAGCAGGAGCTGGAACAGGAGCAGGCGTACCTGGAGAAGACATTGGGCTCACGCCAGCGCATGCGCACCCTGATCCGCAAGGAGATCCAGGCCGATGCAGAGAAGTATGGCGACGATCGCCGCTCCCCCATCGTCAGCCGGCCGCCGGCGGAGGCCCTGGACGAGACCGAGCTGGCCCCCAGTGAGCCGATGACCGTGATTCTGTCGGAGAAGGGCTGGGCGCGGGCCGCCAAGGGGCATGAGATCGATCCCACCGGCCTCAACTACAAGGCGGGCGACCGCTTTCTGGCGGCGGCCCACCTGCGCAGCAATCAGCCGGTGGTGTTTCTCGATTCCACCGGCCGCAGTTACTCCCTGCAGACCCACACCCTGCCGTCGGCGCGCAGTCAGGGCGAACCCCTGACCGGCCGGTTGTCGCCGCCGACCGGGGCGCTCTTCATCTCGGTATTGGGCGGTGATCCGGCACAGTGGTATCTGATGGCCTCCGACGCCGGCTACGGCTTTTTGGTGCAGTTCAAGGAGATGCTGGCCAAGAACAAGGCCGGCAAGGCCCTGCTCACCCTGCCCAAGGGCGCCCGGGTGCTGCCGCCGGCGCCGGTGCAGGACCCGCAGCGGGACCGGGTGGTGGCGATCAGCAACGAAGGGCGGATGCTGGTGTTTCCGGTCAGCGAACTGCCGGCCATGAGCCGGGGCAAAGGCAACAAGATCATCGGCATTCCGTCCAAGCGGGTATTGGCGCGGGAGGAGTTCGTGGTGGCGCTGGCGGTGGTGCCCGAGGGTGGACGGCTGGTGGCCTATTCGGGCAAGCGCCACATCACCCTGAAAGGCGCTGATCTGGACCACTACCAGGGCGAGCGGGGACGGCGTGGCAACAAGCTGCCGCGAGGATTCCAGCGGGTGGATGCGGTGCAGGTGGAGGTCTGAATTCAGTGCCAGGTGGCGGTACTCGGGAAATCGCGGCCGGGAGGCCGCTCCCACGGGTTAGACCTGTTGTGGGAGCGGCCTCCCGGCCGCGAAGTCTGGATGCTATGCTCACCCATTGTGGGAGCGGCCTCC
>CAZJCM010000021.1:43196-50014 GCA_964544655.1 uncultured Sedimenticola sp.
GCGAAGTCTGGATGCTATGCTCACCCATTGTGGGAGCGGCCTCCCGGCCGCGAAGACCGGAGGCTATGCTCACCCGTTGTGGGAGCGGCCTCCCGGCCGCGAAGTCTGGATGCTATGCTCACCCATTGTGGGAGCGGCCTCCCGGCCGCGAAGACCGGAGGCTATGCTCACCCGTTGTGGGAGCGGCCTCCCGGCCGCGAAGACCGGAGGCTATGCTCACCTATTGTGGGAGCGGCCTCCTGGCCGCGAAGACCGGAGGCTATGCTCAGGGGTCCGAGTCAAATTGCATTGATTGCAGTTGAAAGATTCAGTAAGGCATAAGAAATCAGACAGCGACCCCCGCCAAACGGGTACCCTGCCGGATATGGGAGGAGCGACAACGCACTTGCCTCAGCGTTTGCCGGTGCGCTGCTCCAGGGCCTGCTCCAGCATGGCCGGGATGCGCTCCCGCAGACCGGCCATCAACTTCTGCTCCAGCGTGTCGTGGAGATCCTTGCTGATGGTCTCTATCACTGCCGGCACCAGGTCGGCGGTGATGCGTTTCAGCTCCTGGTCGACCCAGGTGCGCAGGTTTTCCCGCATTTGCTCACGCAGCACTTCTTCGTCGGGGATGGCCGGGGCCGGTTCGTCCCAGTCCAGCTCTTCCAGTTCCGACAGGTCGCGTTTGGCACCCGCCTCCACCACCTCTTCCAGTATCGGGATGCCATCCTCGTCCAGCTTCAGGACGGGCTCCGTCTCCAGTTCGTCGACAAAGGGGTTGGGGTAGGGTAGATCCTGCTTGTCATTCATGATTATCGCGTTATGTCATGGGTATTCAGGGGGTAGCCGCGGTCCCGGTAAAAACGGTAGCGCTCACGGCCGGCGTTGCGGATCTCCAGATCCCGGTCGAGCGGCTCCGCCAGCCGTTCGAAACGGCTGAAGAAGTCCGGCACCTGCAGCGCCAGATTGATCAGCACATCGTGCTCCTCTCCGGCATCGGTGCCGTGGCCGATCAATATCGGGGTGAGTTCCTGATCGGTCTGGCCGGCCAGGCCATGGGGCAGGAAACCGCCGTCACGGAAGGTCCACAGCAGGCGGTCCATATGTTGTGACTCTGGCTGTGAGTTGGTGTGCAGGTAGACCCGGTGTCCCTGCTGCCAGGCCTTCTCCGCCAGCCGGCAGGCGAGCAGGAAACGGTCGCCGGGCGCCCGCTCGCCAAGGATGTAGAAGTCGATCCGGGTCATTCATCCCCCAGCTGGCAGCGGCCCAGCAGGAACTGCACCAGCAACGGTACCGGGCGCCCGGTGGCCCCCTTCTCTGTGCCACTCTTCCAGGCGGAACCGGCGATGTCCAGGTGGGCCCATTTGTATTTTTTCGTGAACCGGGAGAGGAAGCAGGCGGCGGTGATGGTGCCGGCGCCCTTGCCGCCGATGTTGGCCATGTCGGCGAAGTTGCTGTCGAGCTGGCTCTGGTAGTCGTCCCACAGCGGCAGGCGCCAGGCGCGGTCACCGCTCTGGTTGCCCGCCGCCAGCAACTCCCCGGCCAATGCATCATCGTTGCCCAACAGGCCCGATGCATGGGCGCCCAGGGCGACGATGCAGGCGCCGGTGAGGGTGGCGATGTCGATCACGGCGGCGGGCTTGAAGCGCTCGGCATAGGTCAGGGCATCGCACAGAATGAGGCGCCCCTCGGCGTCGGTGTTGAGGATCTCGATGGTCTGCCCGGACATGCTGGTGACGATATCTCCGGGTTTGTTGGCAGCGCCATCCGGCAGGTTCTCCGAGGCGGGGACGATGCCGATCAGATTTATCGGCAGCTGTAATTCCACGCAAGCGGCCATGGCGCCGAGCACACTGGCGCCGCCGCACATGTCGTATTTCATTTCGTCCATGGCGGCGGAGGGCTTGATGGAGATGCCGCCGGCATCGAAGGTGAGGCCCTTGCCCACCAGCACCACGGGCCGGCTCTTCGCCTTGCCGCCCTGATACTCCATCACGATCAATTTGGCCGGTTGGCGACTGCCGCTGGAGACGGAGAGCAGGGCGCCCATGCCCAGTTCATGCATCTGCTTCTCGTTCAGCACCCGGACCTTCAGTTTGGGCGATTTGCGGCCCAGGGCGCGGGCCTGATCGGCCAGATAGGCGGGGGTGCAGATGTTGCCGGGCAGATTGCCCAGATCCTTGGCCAGCTTGCTGCCGCTGGCGATCGCCCGGCCGTGATCGATGGCCTGCTGGTATCGCTTGCTGCGGCGCTGTTCACCAAGCAGCAGCCCCAGTTTTTTCAGCGGGCGCTGCTTCTTCTTCTTTTCACTCTTGCAGCGATCGAAGCGGTACAGTGCCTGCTCCGAGGCGGTCACCGTTTCCCGCAGGGTGCGGTAGCGCGAGGCCCCTTCGACAGTCAGCGTCGACAGGCAGGAGACCGCTTCGATGGCGTGCCCCTCGTCGAGCAGGGTCGCCGCCTTTGCGCTGGCCTTGCCGAAGGCCGCCAGATCGAATTTCTTCTCCGGCCCGAGGCCGATCAGCAGCACCCGTTCACAGGCGCAGCCGGGGATCTCGTACAGCATCATGCTCTGCCCGGCCTCACCGCTGAAATCGCCTTTTTTCAGGATCCGCTCCAAGCTGCCGTTGCTGGCTTCATCCACTTGGGCTGCGGCGGTGGAGAGCCGGCGCCCGGCGAATATGCCAAGGACGAGGCAGGCGGTACGTTGGACGGCCGGATTGCCGGTCTTCAGGGAATATTCCATCTGGGGCTCCAAATCTTGAAGAAACCTCTGATCAATTCATGGCATGGCGTCCTGTGGCTGAAACCGCCCATCTCCGCGTTGCGAATCTTGCCAACAGTCCTGCTATTGGCTGCGATTCACGCCTTGATATGGTCAATTTCATTCCACAATCCGCCTATCCCAGAATCAATCAGAGGTTCCTGAAATTATTCTGCGTCGATGATTTGCCTGGACCGCAGGCGAACGGTACCATTCCCGGGAGTATGCTCATATCTGTTCACCGGCCACGGTCGGCGGATAGTCTACAAGAACTGCCACCGTTTGCCACTGATCGGGCGATGCCGCTCCCCGGGAAATATGCTGCCGATTATTGACCGTTATCTCCTGCGGGAAGTGAGCAAGGCGTTCCTCGCCATCATCACCCTGCTGCTGCTGATACTGGTGGGAAGCGGATATATCCGCTTCCTCGGCCAGGCGGCGGTGGGTAACATCGGCAGTGACGTGATGCTGAAGCTGGTAGCGGTGGAAGCGGTGCGGGTGCTCGGCCCGATCACGCCTCCTGCCTTTTTTCTCGCCGTTCTCCTCACCCTGGGACGCATGTACCGCGACAGCGAGATGATCGCCATGGCGGCCAGTGGAATCGGTCCGCTGCGGATCTACCGGGCCCTGTTTCTCGCTGCCCTGCCGGTGGCCCTGCTGGTGTTGGGTCTGACCCTGCAGCTGCAGCCCTGGGCCAACGGGGCGAAAAAGAGCATCTTCAAGCAGCAGGAGGAGAAGCTCAATCTGGGTACCGGCGTGGTGGGGCGGTTCAATGAGTTCAGCCGGGGCAATCTGGTATTCTATGTCGAGGGTATGTCGGAGGACAACAAGCGGCTGCAGAATATCTTCGTGCAGAACCGGAAGCATGGCAAGCTGGGCATCACGGTGGCGGCGGAGGGATACCAGTATCTGGATGAAGAGACCGGAGAGCGCTTCGTGGTGCTGCTGGACGGCCACCGCTATGAGGGCCAGCCCGGGAGCAAGGTCTTCACCTACGGCAAGTTCGGCAAGTATGCCTTGCGGATAAATCTGGGGCGGGGCGAACGCACACGACAGCGTACCGATGCCCTGCCCACCTCGCGTCTGATCGGGTCCGATCGCCTGCAAGACCGCATCGAGCTGCAGTATCGCCTGATGTTGCCGCTGGCGGTACTGGTGTTCACCGTGGTCAGCGTTCCGCTCAGTTACTCCCTGCCACGCAGTGGCATCTATGGCCGTCTGATCCTGGCCATCCTGTTCTATTTTCTCTTCGTCAACCTGCTGGCGGTCTCCGGCGGCTGGATGGAATCCGGCATCACCCCGGAATGGATGGGGCGTTGGTGGGTGCATCTATTGATGCTGTCCCTGGCCGGGCTGTTGATCCTCTATCGATCCCCCTTTCTGCGGCGCCGGTTGCGCCGGCAACTCAGGCGGCGGCCGACATGACGATACTCGATCGTTATATTGGCCGCACGGTGATACTGAATATTCTGCTCGCCCTGGCCGTGTTGCTCACGCTGATCGGTTTCATCACCCTGCTGGATGAGGTGGAGGAGGTGGGACGTGGGGACTATGGTGCGGCAGATGCCTTTCTCTACGTGTTACTGGTGCTGCCACGTTACGCCTACGATGTGTTTCCTGTGGCGGTACTGCTCGGCAGCCTGATCGGCCTGGGCGGACTGGCCAGCCACTCCGAGTTGATCGCCATGCGCGCCGCGGGCATCTCCCTGGGCCGCATCGTGCTGTCGGTGCTGAAGGCGGGGCTGCTGGCGATGTTGGCAGTGGTGTTCGTGGGCGAGGTGGTGGCGCCGGAGAGTGAGCAGTATGCGGAGCACATGCGGTCGCAGAAGATCTATCAGAAGATCACCCTGCAGACCCGCTACGGATTCTGGGCCCGGGATGGCAATGCATACGTCAATATACGGACCATCCTGCCGGATTCCCGGCTGCAGGATATCTACATCTACGAGTTCTCCGATCAGCGTGAGTTGAAGCTGGCCACCCATGCGGCAATGGCCCGTTACGAGGCTGGTCAGTGGCTGCTGGAAGATGTGCGACAGAGCTACTTCAAGGATGGCGGGGTGACCAGCAGACGGCTGGACAAGGCCGCCTGGTCATCCATAATCAACCCGGAACTGCTGGATGTGGTGGTCACCCGGCCGTCGATCCTGCCGGTATGGGGTCTGTACCAGTATATTGTCTTTCTGCAGGAGAACGGCCAGGATGCCCGCCTCTACGAGGTGGCGTTCTGGAACAAGATCGTCACTCCGCTGATCACCCTGGTGATGGTGTTCATGTCGGTGCCGTTCGTATTCGGTGTGCTGCGTTCCGTGGGGATCGGCCAACGCGTCTTCGTCGGCACCATGCTTGGCATGGGGTTTCTGCTGCTCAACCAGGTGCTCGGCAACATGGCCCTGGTCTATGGCCTGAACCCCTTGTTCGCCGCCGTCTTTCCCGGTCTGCTGTTTCTGGTCATTGCCTTTCTGTTCGTCAGGCGGATTCATTAGCGGTCACACTATCGTGCGCTGGGTTCAATCGCAGCGTATCAGCCGGGTGCCGGAGAGCCGGTCGTGCCAGGCCAGCCGTTGCGGGTCCACCAGCACCCAGAGGAAGCCGAGCCCCAGGGGCAGCCAGGAGAGCAGGGCGGCCAGGTAGCGCAGCAGGGCGCTGCGCAGATCCAGCGGACTGCCATCCGCCTTCACCACCCGGATGTGCCAGGTACGCATACCCAGGGTCTGGCCATTCTTGCCGCGCCAGAAGCCGACGAAGAACAGCAGCGGCACCGCCAGCAGGTAGAGGATGTAGAGGGGATTGCTGCGCAGTCCGGCGGTATCGATATGGGCCCATCCCTGGATCATGCCCAGGGGGACGATCACCAGCATCATGGCGATGAACAGCAGTCCGGCCACCAGCAAGGTGTCGTAGAGCATGGCGGCCAGGCGGCGAAACAATCCAACGGGTTCAGTGTCATGCATGGTGTGATGGGCTGGTTTGGGAAGGCTGGCCGGATTTTAACGCCATTGCCGCTGGCCGACAAAGATACCGGTCCGACAGCGCCTGCGCCACTTTGACAGACAAACCGGCAAAATTGGTAACTCAGGCGGTGGCGTTCGTGGCGGCGGTCGGCGAGGGTTGCAGCTGTTTGAGACACGCTGTGAATACGTCCCTGTACGCTCAACCGCGGCATCCATGCCGCAGATGGTCTCAAACGGCCACAACCCTCGCCGCCCCTTATCGCTCCAGGATGTCTTGAACTGCGAAACCCGAGTTAGTAAAAATGGCCGATTTGAAATAGTGTTGTATATCTGAAGCAGACCATTCACCAACCTGAACCAGACCACCACCATGCCCCGAGTACGACACTCAAGATTGACCAGCAGCCTGCGACGGATCCCCATGCCGTTGCTGTCGATCCTGATCGGCCTGCTGTGTGGCGGGGCGGTGTGGCTGGTGCTGGACCAGGTGCAGCCCCGCGCCCTGCATACCATTTTCGTCGAGGAGCTGCAGACCCGGCTGGATCAGCAGGCGCGGGAGACTCTGATCCGGTTCGAGAACTATGTCGAGGCCCACATCTCGACCACCCGTCTGCTGGCCAACCACCGCAACCTGGCCAATTACCTGGAGCCTATCTACTGGCTGGAGACGGACAAGGCGACGCCGATCATCTACTACCGCAACCCCCCGTGGCTGCCCGCCGCCTCGCTCTGGCAGAGCCTGGTGGCGCCGGCCCAGATCCTGCTGCTGGACCGCCAGGGGCGGACGCGGGAGATCTACAACGTGGCGAAAAAATCCCTGCCGGGGGATCTGCTGGACGTGGATCAGCTGTTCCTGGGGGATTACAGCAACCGTATCCAGACCTCCCTAATCACCCTGCAGGGCAGGCCGTATCTGCTGGTGTCGGAGACGGTGGAGGATGCCACCGGCACCAATATGGGCTATCTGATGCTGGTGGCGCCCATCGATCAGGCCTTCCTGCGCGCCTCCCAGCAGGGGGTGCCGGCCAGTGAGGTGGTGGTGGGGCTGGTGTCCCCCGACGGGGGCCAGGTGCACAAGGCCAACCTGCACGCCGGCCGTCCCGCCATCCTGCGCCGCAATCTGG
>CAZJCM010000022.1:0-49888 GCA_964544655.1 uncultured Sedimenticola sp.
GCCATCTTCGCCATGTGGCCCTCGAAGATGCCCATGGCCACCGACGGGCTGTCCTGAAACAGATGGCTGGTCCAGGGGAATGGATACGGGTTGAAGGGGAAGGTCGAGCCCCATACCGAGGTGCAGCCGGTTGAGTTGATGATACCCATGGTGGCGCGGCCCTGATGGGTCTTGCCATCGGTGTAGAGCCACTTCAGATGACGCAGTTTCTCCAGCAGCTGGGTGACCCATTTCAACCACTTCTGGTCTACCGGCCGTGCCTCCTCGTCCAGAGTGGCGGAGAGCTCCGCCAGGGTGAGATCGGTCTCCTCGTGGGTCTCTACCACCTGATTCACCGCCTCCAGGTTGCTCAAGTCGATGGACTCGGCCAGTTTCAGCCGCACATGGGTCTCCAGCCGGTTGATCAGGTCGTCCAGCTCCGCCAGGTGACGCTTCACCCGCGGCTGCATCAGGGCAGTGGCGGTACCGGTGAACAGGTGGATGGCGGTCTTCTCGCCGCAGCCCAGGCAGGCGCCGTCGCCGGAGACCATGGACTCGTAGTTGCTCTTGTCCAGCAACAGGGTCTCCAGGGCCCCGATCTTCTCATCCAGATCGTCGATGCGGATAAAGTCGGCATCGGTGGTGGGCAGGTCGAGCCAAAATTCCCAGTCCCGGCGCATACGCTCGATCGCCGCCTCGTCCTGGGGCTCGGCCACCAGGGCACCGTCGTCGCACACTTCCACGCACTCCATGCAGCCCTTGCAGGTATAGGGATTGACGGTGATGGAGAAGAGGCCGCCGGAGCCCTTACTCTTCTTCTCCCGGTTCAGGTAATAGGGCTTGGTGATGGAGAACTCGAACCCGCCGATGGCCTCCATGAACAGGCCAAACTCCTTCTCCAGCGCGGCCTTCTTCTCATCTTCCAGTTCTGAATCGGCCAGGGTCTCCAGTACTGCCTGGTCAAGCAGCTTTGAAACCACTGCCTGCTCTCCCGCCTCGTCGATCAATGCACGCAGCCGCTTCTCCACCTGACGGCTCTCACGGCGCAGATAGAGCGTAGGTGTGCCCCGGGTTTCAATGCGCTCGATGGCGGTGTTGAACACCTGACTGATAGTGCTGACCAGGCCCGGGATGGCGCTGTCCGGGCAGGCGGTGTAGCAGTCACCGCAGGCGGTACAGTTCTCGGTGATGAACTTGGGATACTCGAAACGAATCTGGGTCATGTCCCGGTAGACGCCGGTAGCCGCAGGAATCAGGCTGGTGGCCATGAACGGGTCAGCCAGATTGTCCGAACCCTTCCCATTCATATAGAAGGATCCGGTCTGTTCCCAGAAGCGATGCACATCCGACAGTTTGTCGTCCCCCACCGGCAGGCGCCGCAGCATCACCGGCAACCCAAGATCTTTCTTCAGCGCCTGGGGATTGAGTCCCACCGGCTTGTCGGTGATCTCGGTGATCTCGTCGAAGCCGCGGCGCACCACCCGCAGGTTGTCCGCCACCACCCGCTCACCTTTGCCGCCAAACTTGTCACGCAGCTGGTTCTCGATCGCCTGGAACAGCCCCTCTTCGGTCAGATTGGCCTTCTCCATCAGCGGCGAGGCGGCAAAGAAGGCACCCTGGAAAGCGTTGCCCTGCATGCGGAACTGCAGCTCCGGGTTGGACGCCTCCTCACGGGCGATCTTGAAACCGTCCACGTAGAAGATGCGGATGTTGTGGTCATTGATGTACTTCTGATACATCGTCGGGATCTGCGCCCACACCTCCTCCGGGGTCTCCAGGCTGCTCTGGATAATGAAGGTACCACCCTCCTTGAGGCCATAGAGGGGATTGGAGTGACCGAATACGTTGGGGTCCGGCGACAGGACCACGTCCACGTAGTGATATTCGCAGTTAAGACGGATTCGCTCCGGCGCTGCCGACAGGTAGTAGGTGGTGGGTTGTCCCTTCTTCTCCGAGCCGTACTTGGGATTGGCGCGGATGTTGAAACCCAGCAGGTCGTACAGGGTCATGGCCAGGTTCTTGCCGGTGGTGATGGCGCCCCAGCCCCCCACCGAGTGCATGCGCACGGTGATGGCGCCGTCCGGCAACAGGTCAGGATTCTCGCTGCCGCGGATCGCCATCTCACCGATGTGGGGATAGGCCTCCAGCAGTTCATTTTGGCGGATCTCCGCCTTGGGATCGGTGGGATCGCGCACGAAGTCGATACCCAGATAGTAGAACTTGCGCTTGTCACCCTCCGGCAGCATATTCTCGATGGCGCCGATCAGCCCCTCGGGCTGCATGTCCCGGGAACCCAGTCCATAAGAGCCGGAATAGAGGATCGGGGTCTCCCCCGCCTTGTAACTGGCGTATTCCGGATAGGGTTTGTCGTCACCCTTGTGCGTGCCGTTCTCCATGCACTTGGTGATGGCCGCCCTGATCTCCCGGATCAACGGGAGATCCTCGGCCAGAGGCTGGTCGGTACGCTCCAGCACCGCTACTCCCTTTTTTCCCCGTAACGCCTTGCCAACCAAGTCGCCCGGGAAGGGTCTGTACATGGTCAGGTTGAGTACCCCGACCTTCAGCTTCCGTGTCTTGCGCAGATAATCGGCCACCGCCTCCGCCTGCACCACCATGGAGCCCTGGCCGACGATCACATAATCGGCATCATCCATCAGGTACTGGCCGATACGGCCATAGCGGCGTCCGGTCAATTCATAGTATTCATCCATCACCTGATCGGTGATGCCACTGATATGCTGGAAGAAGTAAGGCCGCTGGGCCGCCACTGCCTGCATATAGGCGTCCTGATTCTGCACTGCTCCGGAGAGCATCGGGTTGTCCACATCCCAGATCTCCGGCACCCGGCGCCGCTTGTCGCCGTAGAGCATGCGCTGGGCCGGGGTCGGGCAGTCGATGATGTCGTCGGGCCGGCCGCAGAACTCCTCGATCAGTTCCCGTTCCGGTACCCGTACCGGCTCGATCAGGTGGGTGGTGAGAAAGCCGTCCTGGGCCACCGCCGCCGGGGTCAGGCTCAGCTCCGCGATCTTGCGGGCGATCAGGTTCAGATCCGCCGCCTCCTGGGCATCCTTGCCAAACACCTGGAAGAAGCCGGTATCGTCGATGCAGTGATAGTCGTCGTGGCCGCAGTGTACGTTGAGCGATGCCTTGGTGATGGCCCGGGTGCCGATGTTGAGCACATAGGGCAGGCGCTTGCCCACTGCCGCATACAGGGACTCGTGCATGAAGGCCACCCCCTGGGCGGAGGAGAAGTTGGTGGCGCGCAGACCGGACATGGACATGCCAGCGGTGACCGCCGCTGCCGCGTGTTCTGATTCGGGCTCGACAAAGACCAGTGGCTTGCCGGTGACGTTCACATGCCCCTTGGCCACTTCCTCCGCCCAGTATTCGCCCATCTGGGTGGACGGGGTGATGGGATAGGCTCCGGCGGCATCGGCAGCCTCACGCTCGCACATGATGACGGCGCTGTTGCCGTCCATAGCCATCGGGATACCGGGATACTTGAACTGTCTCTGCTCTTTCTTTCCGAACATGGCGTCTCTCTCTGGGACCTGTTTCAATGTTCTGTTTGCGCCCCGCGGTGAACAGACGGGATCGCACCACTTGTTCTTCGCGCCGAGGCGCCGCTGCTACGGCGTTAACCGGTTGGGGCCAATGGCAACGGCTCTTTACGGATAATCTTCTTTGCGTCCTTGCCCACCTGGTAGCCACCTTTCTTGTCGAACCAGACGATGGCACCGGTGGGACAGCGTTCGATGGCGACCCGTGAGGCCAGGCTGTTCTTGCTGTAGTCGATCACCGCCAGGTTGTCGCGGATCTCCACCAACCCCTCCGGGGAATCCATCGCGCAACGCTCACAGGCGGTACAGATCACCTCGCATTCAGCCTCTGCCTGGTCACCCTTTTCCAGGTTCTTGCAGGCCACGAACAACTGGTGGCTCACCGGGTGCAGGGAGAATAGATCCTTCGGGCACACCTCAACACAGTCGTTGCAGGCGGTACAGAGATCCTCATCGACCACGGGCAGTCCATGACGATCCATATGGATAGCGTCGAAATCGCACACATCGGCACAGTCGGCCATGCCGAGACAACCCCAGGCGCAACCCTTGCCGCCACCGGCGACGAGGGCCGCGGCGCGGCAGGACTTCAGGCCATCGTAGCTGGCGCGGATATAGGCCACATGGCTGCCACCGGCACAGGCCAGACGCGCCACCCGTTTTTCCTGCTTGCCCAGATCGACACCGAGAAAATCGGCGATCACCTTGTTCATGTCCTGAGAGTTGACCGTGCACTGGGCCGGCTCGTATTGGCCTTCAATCAACCCTTCGGCAAATGGGCGGCACCCAGGTGTTCCACAGGCCCCGCAGTTGGCATGCGGGAGCAACTCCTCCACCTCATCGATGCGTGGATCTTCATAGACGTACAGGCGTTTGTTGGCGAGCACCAGGATCGCAGCCAGCACCAGGCCGAGCACAGCCATGAATCCGGCGGATGTCGCAATGCTGATCAGGTCTATCATTGGCAGCTATCGTTACGTCAATCGATTTTCTATGCCAATAAAATCGGTTTATTGGCGCAATTTTGTGTGAAGTCTAGCCATCTTGGTGGTATTTGGCATGTCAATTATTTCAATTCTTTTTATTAGCTGTCACAATAATGAAAAGGTGCGGCAGCCTGCCGGGCTTTTCGCCGATTGTTCCTGCCTTGCCTTCCATCCTGTGTCCCAGGGCACTTCCTGTGGGTGCAAGTCGGGTGCCGGTGGTAGAACGGCGTCCCGTATACGGGTGCACCGATCGATAACCGAGTTTTTCATCAGATACAGAACGAGTAAGCCATGGCATCCCCTACCCCTGTCTATTACAAACAGAACCGCCTCAAGCAGTTGCGTGCATTTTGTCATGCAGCAAGAACCGGCAGCATCAGTGAGGCCGCGGAGAAGATATTTCTCAGCCAACCCACAGTGTCGCTGCAGATCCAGGCCCTGGAGAGGGAGTTGGAGACAGTGCTGTTCGAACGCCGTGGCCCGAAGATCCGTCTGACGCCGGAGGGGGAAGCGTTGTTGAAGCTGGCCCAGCCGTTGGTGGAGGGGATGGACAAGTTGCACGAGACCTTCGCAGCCCAGCGGGGATTGCTGGAGTCGGGTGAACTGAACATCGCGGCCGGTGAATCGACCATTCTCTACGTGCTTCCCGAGCCCTTGAAGCGTTTTACCGAGGCCTACCCCAAGATCCGCATCAAACTGCACAATGTGACGGGCGGTCGGGATGGTTTGTCCCGCCTGCGGGGAGATGAGGCGGACTTTGCCGTTGGTGCCATGATCGATGTCCCGGACGACATTATCTACAAACCCCTGATCACCTATTCCCCCGCATTGATCGTGCCGCCCGATCATCCTCTGGCGGAAAAAAAAGTCGTTACTCTGGCCGACATCAGTCCTTATGGCCTGATTCTGCCGCCGCCCAGCCTCACCACCTGGCGCATGGTGGATCTGGTGTTCCGCCAGCACAATCTGAAATTCAAGAGCGGTCTGGAGGCCGGTGGCTGGGAGGTGATCAAAAAATATGTGGAGATGGGACTCGGCATCTCCATCGTAACCGACGTCTGCCTGACTGGTAACGAGGCGTTGGTCAAATTCCCCCTGGATCAGTACTTCCCCAAGCGCACCTACGGCATCGTGTTGCGCCGGGGGAAATATCTCTCGCCACAGGCGCAGCGCTTCATCGAGACCCTGGAGCAGTATTACGACGAGCAGACCCGGGCGTCGCCTTGATCCTGGCATTGCCTCCTACGCTGACCCCCGCCTTGACAGGGCGTATTCCCGGTCCCGGTGACATCTCCCGGTATTTGTTAAATTCCTTTTCCGTACAATACATTGGCTGATCAATGGTATTTATTTGGCCTGTCACGGAATTCCGGTTAATATCTCGTTGCCGAAGCACATTGATCACTCCCGCAGCAGACGGAACTGCCGCATTCAATCCAACTCTCCCGGATAGCGCATATTCCGGGCATTAGGCTTTATGAATCAGACAACGAATGCTGGTCAGAACAGGAGCGAACAAAAGAGTTCCAAACGCTCCTCCTCCAGCTACCGGTCCGGCCAGCACAGGCACAGCCGCAGTCAGAAAAAAATTTTCAAACTCCTGGTGCTCTCATGGGTGCTTGGCGCTGCCCTGCTCGTTGCCGTATTCGGTATCATTTTGAGCAGTGCGGAGACATCCACCGTCAAGTCTGACTACTACCAGTATCAATCGACTGTCCAACAACAGCTGGAAGATAAAAAGCGACTCGAAGGAAAGTTGAAAGAGTTGGAGGAGGAGAACCGGAGCCTCGGCGAAAAGCTGAAAAAACTGGTGGCAGGACGCATTCCCAATCTCCGCCCACTGGAATTCGACGTCACGGTACCGATCAAGGATGGTTATTTTCAACATATCAGTTTCACCCTCACCGGCACTCAGTCCAATAGCAACTATGAATATCGTGCCGTACTCAAAAACAGTGGGAAGCGGCCAATCGAACCGGATGTCACCATCTTTCTGTTCGACAAGATGGGTGTGCAGGTAGGTATGACGAAGCTGTCCAGGGATGAAGCCACATCCACTGTGGAACGCGACGCCCTGAAGCCCGGTGAACGGCGCGCCTATGCCAGCAATATCACCCTCTCCCGCCATGCGGTGCCGGAATATTTCCTGATCGAGGTGAAGTAGCCGGCCATTTCATGGCCTTCACCTTCCAGCATACAACGGCGCAACATCAACACTCACCAGGATATCAGCCATCAGCAAGCCCTCCTCATACGTTCTGGAAGCCACGGCGGAGACTTTTCCCAGCCTGGTCATCGACAACTCCCATAAAGGCCCGGTGCTGGTCAACTGGTGGTCGCCCAAGGCGGGCCCGTGTCTGCGCCTCTACCCGCTGCTGGATAAACTCTGCAGCGCCTATGAGGGCCGGTTTCTACTGGTCAACATAAACACCGATGAGGAGAAGCGACTGGCGCGGGAACAGGGGGTCAACAGCCTGCCACTACTGACCCTGTTCAAGGGGGGAGAGCCCAAGGAGTCCCTGCACGGCTATCAACCGGAGATGGAGCTGAGGCGTTTCCTCGACCGCTATACCCCGCGTGCCTCCGACCTGGAGTTGGCCAAGGCGGTACGGGACTACCAGCAGGGTCACCAGGATGCCGCCATCACCCGGCTGGTACAGGCGGCCATGGAAGATCCGGCAAACCTGCGGATCCCCGCCACCCTGGCGAAGCTGCTGATGCGGGAAGGGCGGCTGGACGAGGCCCGGAAACTGCTGGCGGCATTACCGGAAGAGATCAAACGGGAAGGCGAAATCGCCATCCTGCTGGCCCATCTGCTGTTTCTCCGTCTGGCGTCCACGGCACCGGATGCTGATTCGCTGCAACGGCGGATCGGGCAAAATCCGGATGATCTGGAGGCGCGCCACCAGCTGGCCGCCCTGCTCCTGATCGATGATCAATATCCTGCGGCAATGGATCAGCTGTTGGAGATATTCCGCCGTGACCGCAGTTTTCGGGATGGCGCCGGCCGCCATGGCCTGCTGGCCGTGTTCCGCATCCTTGGTGATGATCATTCCCTGGTCAAACGCTACCGGCAGCTGATGCTGGAGTCGTGAGTGATCTCCTCTTGACCCCTGGCATGGTGCCAGGTATGCAGTTCACCCCCCGCCCAAGGGAAAATCAAACTCCAGTTCCTTGTCGCCCCAGACCAGCCGTTTGCGCAGCACATGCAGCTGCACCCGGTCCCCCGGTTTCCGGTCGAGCAGGGCGATCTTGATATCCGCAGCGGTTTTCATCGGCCTCTCATCCAGTTGTCGGATGATATCCCCCTTCTGCAATCCGGCTCCGGCGGCAGCACTGCCCGGCACCACGCCATCGATAGTGACACCGTCACTCCCACCCTCGCCCAGCAGTATTCCCATCAGTCCCGCTGCGGGTAACTGCTCCGGTTCAGGGTAAACCACGAAATCGGCTACGCCGGGCCTGATCCGAAGATCGTCGCCTGGCAACAGGATGGCACCCGGCGCCGCCACCCGGCGCTGCAGCCGCTGGGGTATCCCGGAACCGAACATCAGGTGGCCGGAACCGGCCAGCAATACCAGTTGTCGCTCCGGGTTTGCCCGCAGATATTCCGCGGCACGACTGGCCATTCCTTCATCCCAGGTGAGTTGCACTTCCATAAAACGGTCGAAACTCCGCTTTTCACTGTTCTCATGCTGCCTGAAGATGCCCTGCAGGCGCTTTCTGTATGCCTCATCCGAAGTATCGATTCGTGCCGGCAGCCGCTTCCGTTCTTCAATTGTCAGTCCCTCTATGCCCACCTTGGAAACCCGATCAGTCAGTTCTTTTGGGACATTCAATGCAATCAACGGTATCCGATTTTCCCGGGCAAAACGCAGCAGTGGACGATAGAGGCGATAGTCATAGATCCAGCGATCGTACCACTGGGTGCGCCGCAGCATCTCCTGCTCCGTAATCCTGCCGGCAATGTAGTCGTCCAGGGCCGGTTGAAACGGTTGCTGGAAGAACTCCATGCCAATCGCCAGATTCGGGTTTTGCCGGTACAGTTGCCGGATCACCTGCAACTGGTTCAGGTGATGGTGATATTTACTATGACTCTCTCCCACATAGACCACCCGCTTGTCCGCCAGCAGCGACACGATCTGGGACAGGCTCTGCTGCCGCCGCAGGTCGAGTGCCGGTGTGGCGTTGGCAGGAACCGCCACCCCGGCGGCATCCTCAGGCGTGCCCCCGGCGCTCTGTCGTGCATCCAGCGCATGACAGGCCCCGAGAAAAAAGACGATCGGAAACAACAATAAATTCCGTGGCAAACTCTGTTTTTTCATTGGGTTTTCCTGAAGCTGTATAGGCCATGTGGTTCCGACATTCCGGTGAGCGAATGATTCCATTATGATGGCTAGGATGTCCTATCATAACAGCCTCACGTCCGCATGCGCCCGGTCGATCATGTCTGCCAAAACTGATATTCAGACTGCCACTTTGCCCGGGGTGACGCCTGCACATATCCCACCAGATTGCTTCCGCCCCGCAGTATGGCTGGTCTGGTGTCTGTTCTGGTTTCTATTGACGTCGGGCCCGCTATCCGCAGCCGAATCCCCGCCCTTGGCTCGACACGAGTTGACGGTAAAGCTGTTGCCGGAGCGTCATCGCCTGGAAGTGACAGACCGCATCACCCTGCCGGCAGCTGCCCGGACCGTTGAGTTTCTGCTGCATGACGGGTTGGAAGTATCTTTGACCGGCACACGGGGTGAACTGGATGAAAGGGAGATGATCAAGGGGCCGGTAACCGGTCGGGTCCACCGGGTTCGATTCCAACGTCCCGTCAGGGTCTTTCAGTTACGCTATCGAGGCCGGATCCATCATCCCTTGTCGAGCGCTGACGGTCGGCGTGGCAGCACCCCGGGGGACATCTCTTCCAACGGCGTTTTTCTGGCCGCCAGCAGCCTCTGGTATCCTCAACTTCCAGGCCATTTCGTCACCTTCAGCATGCAGCTGAGCCTGCCGGACGGCTGGTCCGGGATCAGTCAGGGGAAGGCGTTGCAGCAGGGTTCGGGCTGGCAGGAAGAGTCCCCCCAGGATGAGATCTACCTGATCGCCGCGCGCTTCCGGCGCTACAGCCAGCAGACCCCGCATGCCACGGCAGAGGTGTGGCTGCGTAATCCGGATGATGCGCTGGCCGCGCGCTACCTGGCGGCAACCGAGACCTATCTCGATCTGTACAGCGATCTGCTCGGTCCTTACCCCTATAAGAAATTCGCCCTGGTGGAGAACTCCTGGGAGAGTGGATACGGCATGCCATCCTTCACCCTGTTAGGGCCACGGGTGATACGCTTGCCATTCATTCTTCACTCCTCCTATCCCCACGAGATACTGCACAACTGGTGGGGCAATGGGGTCTACGTGGATTACGCCCGCGGCAACTGGAGTGAGGGGCTCACCTCCTATCTGGCCGATCACCTGCTGCAGGAGCGGCAAGGAAAAGGGGCGACTTACCGCCGGGATACACTGCAACGTTTTGCCAGCTATGTCAGGGAGGAGCACGACTTCCCGCTGATTGAATTCCGCGGGCGTCACGGTGAGGCGAGCCAGGCGATAGGCTACGGCCGCATGCTGATGCTTATCCATATGCTACGGATGCGACTGGGCGACAAGGCGCTGCTTGCAGGCATGCGCCGCTTCTATCGGGACAACCTGTTTCGCATCGCCGGATTCGATGATTTGCGTCAGGCGCTGGAGACCGCATCGGGTCAGGATCTGTCCGCCCTTTTCCGCCAATGGACGCAGCGGACCGGTGCGCCACGGCTACAGTTGAAAGGTGTGAGCAGCCATAAAGAGGGGGATGGTTATCTGATCAGCGGAACCTTGCGGCAGACCCAGAAGGAGGCGCCGTTTCAGCTGCAGGTGCCGGTCTATATCCAGACCGAGGGGGGGACTCGGCGGTTGCAGATTGCGCTGAATCAGCGATCCCGGCAGTTGTCGATCCATACCCGTGAGCGCCCGCTGCAGTTGCGTATCGACCCCCTGTTCGATCTGTTCCGCCGCCTGTCACCTGGTGAAACACCCAGCTCCGTCGGTGATCTGTTCGGTGCCGATCGCCTCACCATCATCCTGCCCGGCAGGGCGACACAGAGCATGCGCAAGGCGTATCGGCAGCTGGCCTCCCGCTTGCAACAGGGCAGACCCAATATCAGGATCCTGCAAGACGATCGGCTGGCCAGTCTGCCCGCGAAGGGGAGTTACTGGCTGTTCGGCCGGGAGAACCGCTTCACCCCCGGGTTTCTCAAACAGCTGCCGCAAGGGACCCGGCTGGATACCGACAGCCTGCTTATCGAGGGCCGTAACCACCCATTGTCTGGCCATAGCCTGGTACTCACGCGTCGTCGCAGCGGACAACCCGCCACCAGCATCGGCCTGCTGCTGCTCGGGGACACCAATGCCGCCCAACCACTGGCAGCCAAGCTCCCCCACTACGGCAAATACAGCTTTCTGCTGTTTTACGGGGAGCGGGCCGGCAACCGGCTCAAGGGCCAGTGGCAGACGGTCGCCAGCGATCTCAGTGCCGACCTGACCGAGGGAGAAGCCCTGCCATCCTGGCGGATTCCTGATCATCTGCCACTGTCTGCCCCATCTCCTTAAATCGAGCCCACCGCCCTCATCGCGCCCTGTGGGTATCCTCGCACTCCTGTTCTATGCAGTGCCGAAAGCCCCGCTCCAGACGCTCATAGAGCGTACCCGGGCAGCGCTGTAACGGTCTGCCATCAACGGCGCGAACCGGGATCAGTTCGGCACCGGTTCCGCTGAGGAAACATTCATCGGCGGTATACAGATCGTAAGGCGTCAATGACTGCTCACGCACCTCGATGCCCTGCTCCCGGGCCAGATCCATGATCAGGCCACGGGTGATCCCCTCCAGGGCGCCGTCGCTCGCCGGTGGTGTCGACAACACCCCCTTGCGCCAGATGAAGACATTGTCCGCAGTTCCCTCCGCCACCCGGCCGGCGGCATTGAGCAGGATCGCCTCATCGGCTCCTGCACGGCTCGCCTCCATCCGGGCCAGGATATGGTTCAGATAGTTCAGGCTCTTGATTCTCGGGTCCAGTCCATCTGCGGACAGGCGCCGCGTGGCGGCGATCACCACCTCGATGCCGGCCTGCCGCCGCTGTTCATCCACCATCGCCAGCCGGTCTAGGATAATGATCACATTGGGCCTGCTACAGCTGAAAGGATCCAGGCCCAACGGCCCCGGCCCCCGGGTGACCAGCAGACGCAGATAGCCTGTCTGCAGGCCGCTGTTCTGTATCAGCCCCTCGACCGCCAATGACAGTTCATCCAGGGACCAGGGCACGGTCAACAACAGCGCAGCTGCGGAATCCAGCAGCCGCTCGAGATGCGCCTGCAGGCGGAACGCGCGACCGTGATAGAACCGGATCCCCTCGAAAATGCCATCGCCATAGAGCAGGCCGTGATCATTGACCGGAACAGTTGCGGCCGCTCCAGAAACCAGAGAACCGTTGATCCAGCAATGTTGCAAGGTATCCTCAGACATCGTTCACTCCAGATAAATCAGCACTTCATATGGTTCAGTTTGGCCTGTTCAATGTCAGGCTATCTGTTGTTTACCTGCAGATGGGGTGCATGGGCCACCAGGCTCCTCCGGTTCAGTCCCACCATGGCGGTGACGGCAGCGGCGAACAGAAAGTAGTCAGGGTCCACTTGCTCATTCAACAGCAGTGCTGCACCGAGCAGCGTGAGAAACGGCATCAGCAGCTGCAGCTGGCTGATCCGGGCCACCCCACCCAGGGCCAGTCCCTGGTACCAGGCAAAAAAGCCCAGCAACTGGCTGATCAGGGCTACATAGAGCAGTGCCAACCAGGCGGCGGGAGAAACCGGCTGCTGCGGCAGATCGGACATGATCCAGACACCTGCCAAAGCGAATGGGGCACCGAGCAGCAAGGCCCAGCAGATCACCCGCCAACCACCTATCTCACGTGCCAGGGCGCCTCCTTCAGCATAGCCCATCCCCCCGCCGACGATCGCCAGCAGCATCACCAGATCAGCCATCTGCAACGCGCCGCCGCCATTGCGCAGGGCAAAACCCATCACCAGCAGGCTGCCGGCGGCAGCGGTCAGCCAATACCAGAGAGAGGGTCGCTCGCCCCCACGCAGCCGTGCCATCAGTGCTGTGACCAGGGGCAACAGTGCCACCAACACCGCGCCATGGGCCGCCGGCAGGGCCTCCATTGCCATCGCTGACAGCAAGGGAAACAGCAACACCACACCGACTGCCACCAACCACAGGCGCCACCATTGATCCCGAGTCAGAGGGGCTGCGGGCCGCAGTAGAAGCAGCAATGCGGCCGGCAATGCAGCCAGGCAGACCCGGCCCAGTCCGACCAATACGGGGTCCAGCTCCTGCACCGCGAATCGGGTGGCGGTAAGGGTCTGGCTGAAGCCAACCACGCCCAACATGCCGTAGATCAGTCCTCGCCGCAGGCGTCGGCTGTCCACGCCAACAATATCCAACGATTTCACTTCACTCATCGCCCCTCCCGTCGTAGGTGCTACCGCTCGTTGCGTCTCCAGGCCGGAAACGAATGATCGTCAGATGGTTCCGGCCCGACCATTGACAGGAGTCAGGCTATCCCGAATACTGAATGCATAACAGATGCAATACATATCGATACAATGTATTACAGTTTCCGTTTTGCTGGTGTGTTATGGCCCATGAAGGAAAAACTGTATTGCCTTGCTGGATAAACCCAGGTAACGGTCGAGACGCATGACAGAGCCGCGCTATCAACAAATCGCCGCCCGGATAAGCGAGCAGATCAGCCAGGGCCTCTACCGCAGTGGCGATCGCCTGCCATCGGTGCGGCTGCAGAGTCGGCGGCTGGGGGTGAGCATCTCCACCATCCTCCAGGCCTATGGCGTGTTGCAGGACCGGCGCCTGATCGAATCACGTCCACAATCCGGCTATTTCGTCTGTCCACCGCAACGCCGCCCGGACCCACCCGCCACCACCGCGCCGGTACGTAAGCCCGTTCAGGTATCGATCAGTGATCTGGCGATGGAGGTGGTACAGGCCAACGAGCAACCGGGGATGGTGCAGTTCGGCACTGCCCTGCCCGACACCGACTTCCCGGCGGTACGACGGCTGCATCGGATTCTGGCCGGAATTGCCCGTCAGCCACGGCCGCAACACGCAAGTTATCTGTTTCCACCTGGAGATTCCGGCCTGCGGTTGCAACTCGCACGGCGGGCAGTGGATGGAGGCTGCAGTTACGAACCGGACGATATAGTCATCACCAATGGCTGCCAGGAAGCGCTGGTACTTGGACTGCGAGCCATCGCCCGCCCTGGTGACACCATTGCCATCGAGTCACCCACTTTTTACGGTACCCTGCAGGCGATCGAGTCATTGGGTATGCGGGCCTTGGAGATCCCCACCCATCCAGCCAATGGCATCAGCCTGGAGGCGCTGCAGCTGGCGATCGAGCAGTGGCCGCTGAAAGGTCTGGTGCTGACCGTGGGCTACAGTAACCCCCTGGGCTACTGCATGCCTGAAGAGAAGCGGGCGGCACTGTTCGAGCTGCTGCAGCGACACGACCTGCCCCTGATCGAGGATGAGGTCTATGCCGATCTGTCATACGACGGACATCGTCCCCGGGCAATCAAGTCGTGGGACCGGGATGGCCGGGTGCTGCTCTGCTCATCCGTCTCCAAGACCCTGGATCCGGGTCTGCGGCTGGGCTGGATCATCCCCGGGCGTTATCTGAAGCAAGTGCAACATTTGAAACTGGTCAGCAGTATGGCCAGTGCCACCCTGCCTCAACTGGCACTGGCAGAATACCTGGAGAGGGGCGGTTATGATCGGCATTTGCGCGAGCTGCGCAGCGGGTACCGGCGCAACCGGGACCGGCTGCTGGACCTGGTGGGCAGCTGTTTTCCCAGCGGAATACGGATCACTCACCCCCAGGGTGGATTCCTCGCCTGGCTGGAACTGCCGGAGGCCCTGGACAGTATGCGGCTCTACCAACGGGCGATGGCCGCAGGGATCACCATAGCCCCCGGGGCGCTGTTCTCCCCCAGCGGAAAGTACCGTAATTTTCTGCGCCTGAACTACGCCCAGCCCTGGAATGAGGGACGGGAAGCGGCGTTGGCCACGCTCGGTCGCCTGTGCCAGCAGATGAGTGACGAATCTTTATAGACCTGGAGAAGTAATTGTATTTGGCGACCTGGATACGGTCCTGGCGCCATTCACGGCTCGCACTCTGTCACATGCCGTTATTGAACTTATCGGTCTCGGTGACGCCGCTGGCACGGACCTGTGCCAAAGCCGTTGCATAGGCCTTGAGGATGCCCAGGGCCCAGTCGATACGTTCACGGAAATAGGCGTCGGCATCAGGGTCGTTCCGGGCCGGATCCCGGTTCAGCACCGATTCCACATTGCGGATGATCACCTGTTCCGGGATGTAGCAGATACGGTTGTTCTTATAGCTGCTCATACGCAGTTCGGCTACCGGGTAGGCGCCACCATCACCGGATGAGACGGTCACGATAAGGGCGGGCTTATGACCCAGTTCGTTACGACTGCAGAGCAGAAACAGATTCTTCAGGCCGGCCGGCACCTGGCCATGCCACTCGGGGGCGATGACCACGAAGGCGTCACTGCCCGCAAGTCGCTGCCGCAACGGGGTCAAGATCGTCTCCCATTTCTCATCGCCATCCCAGACTCCCTGATCCCATAGGGGGAGTGGATTACCCGACAGGCTGAAGATCTCCGCCTGATCTGCAGCATTCATGAATTGCAGACGATCACGGATGTGTTCCGCCACCTTGCCACTCTGCGAGTTTTCCCGGTGGCTGCCACTGATGATGGTTATATTCATTCGCTGTCCAATGGAGACCGCTTCACGACAGGCCAAATCGCTTCTTGATCCAGGCCTCGAACTCAACGCCCAGGTGATCGTGCTTCAGGGCAAAGTCCACAGTAGCCTCCAGATACCCGAGCTTGCTGCCACAATCATAGCGCCGGCCCTGAAAGTTGTAGGCCATCACCTGCTCCTTTTTCATCAGACGGGCGATGCCATCGGTGAGCTGAATCTCCCCGCCTGCATCACGGCCGGTCTGGGCCAGCTGAGAGAAGATGCCGGAGGTGAGGATGTAGCGTCCCACCACAGCCCGGTTGGAGGGGGCATCCTCCGGTGCAGGCTTCTCCACGATGCCTTTCACCGGCGCCAGGTCTTCGTCTCCATCCACATCGACGATGCCGTAACTGCCGGTCTCTTCCGGCGGTACCATCTCGGTGGCCAGGATGCTGCTGCCGGTGTTGGCGAATACCTCCACCATCTGTTTAAGGCAACCACGCTCCCCATCATCGATCAGGTCGTCGGCCAGAATCACGGCAAACGGCTCATCCCCCACCACCTGTTCGGCACAAAGTACAGCATGACCCAGCCCCAGAGGCATGTTCTGGCGAATGAATACACAGGAGACGTGGGGCGGGGTGACATTACGCACCACCTCCAACAGCTTCTCCTTACCCCGCGACTCCAGCTCATGCTCCAATTCATAGGCCGTATCGAAGTGGTTGCTGATGGCGGTCTTGTTACGCCCGGTGACGAACACCATCACCTCAGCACCCGCCTGCACCGCCTCCTCCACTGCGTACTGGATCAGTGGCTTGTCCACCACCGGTAACATCTCTTTTGGACTCGCCTTGGTGGCTGGCAGAAAACGGGTGCCGAGTCCCGCTACAGGAAATACGGCTTTTCTTATCAGTCTAGTCATCTCGTTTTATCCATAAACGTTAGAGTCCGTCTGTTTTAAGCGATCGTAGCAGGCATGGTAAAGACTGGAAAGACCCGCCTTGCGTGCCATGTCAACAGGCCAGCCGGTCGTACATCTCGACACGTTGATACAGGCGCCAGGCCAGATCTTCCTCGACCTGGGACCAGTTGAAGCGCCATGACCAGTTGCCCTCGATAGTACCAGGAAGGTTCATTCGGTGCTCACCGTTGAGGCCAAGAACATCCTGCATCGGGATGATGGCCAGACGGGAACGGGATGCCAGTGCAGTACGGATCATCGGCCACGGCATCACCTCCTTGGAGCGCCCCAGATATTCATCCACATAGAGCCGCAGCCGGTCATCCAGGGAGAGGTACCAGCCCAAGGTGGTGTCGTTGTCATGGGTGCCAGTATAGACCACGGAGTTGGTCTCATGGCGAAACGGCAGATACGGATTGTCGGCCTGTCCGGTAAAGGCGAACTGCAACACCTTCATGCCCGGCAGATGAAAGCGCAGGCGCAGCGCCTCCACCGCCGGGGTGATTATCCCCAGATCCTCTGCCACCAGGGGCAGGGGGTCGTAGATTTCGTGCAGACGCTCGAACAGCGCCACGCCCGGCGCCTCCACCCAACGGCCATTGATGGCATGCTCCTCGGACGCCGGAATCTCCCAATAGGCCTCGAATCCCCGGAAGTGGTCGATGCGTACCAGGTCGAACAACTGCAACTGATGACGCATGCGCTCCACCCAGAATGAGAAGCCATCCGCCTGCATGCGCTCCCAGCGATAGAGAGGGTTGCCCCAACGCTGGCCGGTCTCGGAGAAGTAGTCCGGTGGGACCCCGGCCACCACTGTCAGTTCGCCTTGCCGATCCAGCCAGAACATATCCTGATGCGACCACACCTCAGCGCTGTCGTGGGCGACGAAGATGGGCATGTCGCCAAACAGCTGTATCCCCTGGCCGTTGGCATACTGTTTCAGTGCTTCCCACTGGCGAAAGAACAGAAACTGTTCGAAACAGATGTATTCAAGCTGTTCACGGTGGTACCGTTTTTCCTGCAGCAAAGTGGCCGGCCGGCGCTCACGGATAGCCTCTGGCCATTGCCACCAGCCACACCGATAACGTTGATGAAACAGGCAGAACAGACTGTAGTCATCCAGCCAACCCGCCTGCTGTTCGATGAACAGCTGAAACGCCTGCTTGAGCGGTGCATCCGCTGTAAGGGTTTGAAAACGCCCCCACGCCTGCTGCAACAGCGCCTCTTTTCTTTCCTGGCTGAGCGTCTCCCCTGCCACCGCATCCGGTGGCAACAACTGGTCCGTGATCAGCGGTTCGAGGCCGATGAAACGGGGATTGCCCGCATACATGGAACTGGACTGGTAAGGGGAGCCGTCATTCTGGGTCGGCCCGATCGGCAACATCTGCCAGACGCTGAAGCCCGCGGCCTTGAGAAAATTGATGAAGTGATGGGCCTCGGCCCCAAGATCCCCTGTCTCGCCGTTCCCTGGTAATGAGCTGATGTGCAACAAGAGACCGGCTCGGCGCCGGTCCAGGCTGCTGTGCATAACCTTCTTCTCCATTATCAGCTGTTCTGTCTCATCACCCCGCCAAGCGCCGGATCACCGCTGCCATGGGCGAACACCTCGGTCAGATACTCCGGTGGCGTCAGGTCCAACAGTTCGTACAAATGGGTCAGCTGATGGCGGAACAGACGTTCAAAATCGCTTACCGTCTCCCCCGGATTGTAGTCGCCAAACCACCAGAACCAATCGGATCCCTCGCATCGGGCCAGCTGATATTCTGCCAACTCCCGTTCGGCTTCACTCAGTGTTCCTGCCGCCATCACCTGATCAAAGGCCTGTTTGGCATTGACCAGCATGTCCCAGGCCCGGTTCTTGTCCGGATCACCGATCCAGGTGGAAAAGGTGCCGTAAACCCAACTACCCGCCACCAATTCCGGGAGGGCATCGCTCTTCTGCGGCAGCCGCTTCATGCATTCGGAAAAGGTGGTCAGATTCAGGCGTGGATGTTCACTCAAGCGCTTGTATAGCGCGGTGAGAAAGAAGCAGCCGTTGCGCGGGTAGTATTCCCAGGCGTTTTCTCCATCCATGATTATGGAAACCACCCGGTTGGGCATATCCCTGGTATTGTGCTCGATCTCTTCCAGATACTGGATAAGATTCGCCACCGCATCATCTGCGTGCCAGTCGGCGTAGGTGAAACCAATCAGATCGGACAGTCCGTCATCACGAAAGAAACAGTTGAGCTTGCCCTCCCCCAAACGATAAGGTTTGTGCACCCAGTCGTGCTCCAGGGCATGGCCGCCACTGAACGCATTGAGGCTATTGTGCAGGACCTGCTGACCGCTGGCGGCCCAGCTGAATCCCTCCTCCTCGAGCAGGCGCAACGTCTCACTGCTGATTGCCCCTTCCGCCGGCCAGCAGCCCCGCGGACTGGTGCCAAAGTGTTTTCTGAACACTTCGATGCCTTTGCGGATATGCCAACGCGCGCGCGGCTCACCGCCGGGATAGGAGACTGCATCCGGCAGGGCCACATTGGGCATCGCCTCACGCGCCGAGTGCAGGTCCAGCAACAACGGGATGATCGGGTGGGCATAGGGGGTGACCGAAAGCTCCACTCTTCCCGCATCCTGCAGTCGTCGGTAGCGTCCCACCACACCTGCCAGCAGATCACCGATCGCTTCCACCAGACGGCGACGATCGTCTGGCGTGTACCCGATCCGCTTCTTCTCCAGTGAGCGAATGCGGATATCGTTGATGCGGAAGTACTCCCCCATCCAGGCCAAGTGATACCAGACCAGGATGTCGGCCAGATACTGGTCGTTGAGATACATGGAAGACTCACCATGCTCATCGATCCAGCGTGCCATATCAGCCAGCCTGCGAAAGGTGCGAAAGCGGTTGATCAGGCGTTTCTCATTGGCCCGCAGGCAATTGCGGATCAACTCACGGCGCGATGCCTGATCGACGGGCAGTCCAGGTCCAGCCAGTGCAGCCAGCAGCGGATCACGAATCAGGGTGCCATAGTTTAGCCAGGCTTCAATCTGCTGCGCATAATCATCCAGCTGTTCCAACAATACCGGAGCGAAGTTGACCACCGCCCGTGCATCCGGATTCTGTTCCAGGTGGAAGGCCATATCCACGTAATCCTTGATCGCGTGGAGATAGACCCATGGCAGCTGAAACTCACCATCTTCCGGCCCCCGGTAATCGGGTTGGTGCATGTGCCAGCACAGCACTACCGGCAGACGTGGCTCAGCGGACATAGTTGGTTACCTGCCCCAGCATTTCCGGCGTTACCAGGACCACTCCGCCGGAAGAGACTTCGAAGCGCTCGGCATCCTGTGCCGGGTCGGCGCCGATCACCGTTCCTTCCGGGATCTGGCAACCGCGGTCGATCACCGCCTTGGTGATGCGGCAGTGACGGGCGATATTCACATCGGGAAGGATCACTGAATCATTGACCTCGGAATAAGAGTTGAGCCTGACATTGGAAAATAGCAGCGAGTGTCGCACGACGGAGCCGGAGATGATACAGCCGCCGGAGACCATGGAATCGACCGCCATGCCGCGGCGCCCATCGTCATCGAAGATGAACTTGGCCGGGGGAAGCTGCTCCTGGTAGGTCCAGATGGGCCAGGTCTTGTCATACAGATTCAATTCCGGGGTGACCCCGATCAACTCCAGGTTGGCCTCCCAGAAGGCATCAATGGTACCCACATCCCGCCAGTAGGCCTGCTCTCCACTCTTTGGATCCTGAAACGAGTGGGACATGATGCGATAGTTATTGATCGCCGCCGGAATGATGTCCTTGCCGAAATCGTGGCTGGAGTTGGGCGTGTCGGCATCCTTGATCAGCTGTTCATACAGAAAGCCACTGTTGAAGACATAGATGCCCATGGATGCCAGCGCCACATCGTCACGCCCAGGAATCGGCTTGGGATCGGACGGCTTCTCGTTGAACTCCAGGATCCGCCCCTCCTCGTTCACGGACATCACGCCGAAGCCCTTGGCGGTCTCCAGATCCACCTCGATACAGCCAACGGTCATATCCGCCCCGCTCTCCACGTGATGGGCGATCATGGTGCCATAGTCCATGCGATAGATGTGGTCACCGGCCAGCACCAGGATATAGTCCGGGTTGTGGTTACGGAAGATATCCAGGTTCTGGTACAGGGCGTCGGCGGTGCCGGCATACCAGTTGTTCTCGATCCGCTGCTGGGCCGGCAGCAGCTCCACGAATTCGCCGAACTCGCCACGCAGAAAGCTCCAGCCACGCTGGATGTGCAGGATCAGCGAATGGGCCTTGTACTGGGTAAGAACTCCGATCTGTCGAATGCCTGAGTTGATGCAGTTGGAGAGAGGGAAATCGATGATCCTGAACTTGCCGCCGAATGGCACAGCAGGCTTTGAACGCCACTTTGTAAGATGCTTCAGACGCGAACCACGCCCGCCCGCAAGTATCAGCGCCAGGGTATTTTTCGTCAATTTACTTACGAAACGGGGATCCTGATTGGTACTCATGGCAACGCCTCCTTTACCTCTGGCCACAGACGCTATCGCCTGTTTATCAGTGCTTTCTCTCACTACATTCAGAATAATTCAGTATATGCTAACATGCCAGCTGATTGTTACAGCACGAAGAATCCCCCAGCAGAGGCACGTCACTCAAGCCATGGACAAGCAATCCATCGAAGAACCGATCCGCCGCATCATCGAGGCCCGTCACCATGATCCTTTCGAGGTGCTTGGACGCCATACACAGGGGCAGCACGTCCTGGTCCGCGCTTTCCTCCCACGTGCCGAGCATGCCCGGATCGCCGGTCCTGATTTCACAATGCAGCGGCTCGAGGGTACCGACATCTTCGAATGGTTCGGCACCGTGGATCAGATTCCGGACCGCTATCGGATCGCCCAGATCGACCACATGGGCAATGAGATCGTCCGACACGACCCCTACTGTTTCCCGCCGCAGCTGGAGGCATTCGATCTGCACCTGTTCAACCAGGGCCGCCACTGGCACGCCTACAAGTTCCTGGGCGCCCATCGATACAGCACCGATGGCGTCGATGGCACCCTGTTCGCGGTGTGGGCGCCAAATGCCGAGCGGGTCAGCGTCATCGGGGAATTCAATCATTGGGACGGGCGTGTGCACCCAATGCGCAACCGGGGCGACTCCGGGATCTGGGAGCTGTTCCTGCCCGAGGTCGGCGCTGGCCTGATCTACCGCTTCGAAATCCGTGCCCGTGATGGCAGCGTGCTGGTGAAAAACGATCCCTACGCCAATCAATTCCAGGTTCGACCGGAGAATGCCAGCATCATCACTGCCCCATCCACCTTCCAGTGGCAGGATCATGAATGGATGCGCGAGCGGGAACAGAGGGGATGGCAAAGCGCCCCGTTATCCATTTACGAGGTCCATCTCGGCTCCTGGCAACGGGATGAAAAGGGCAACTTTCTCAACTACCGTGAGATCGCCCATCGCCTCTGCAATTACATCAAGGAACAGGGCTTCACGCACATCGAACTGTTGCCGATCACCGAGCATCCATTCGACGGTTCCTGGGGCTACCAGACCACCGGCTACTTCGCACCCACCAGCCGTTTTGGCAGCCCGGACGATTTCCGCTATTTCGTCGATCACCTGCATCAAAACGGCATCGGCATCATCCTGGACTGGGTGCCGGCCCACTTCCCCAAGGATGCCCATGCGCTGGCCCGCTTTGACGGCACCGCCCTGTATGAGCACGAAGACCCGCGCAAGGGCGAGCACCGGGACTGGGGTACCCTGATATTCAACTATGGCCGTGAAGAGGTGCGCAATTTCCTCCTCACCAGCGCTGTCTACTGGCTGGAGGAGTTTCATCTGGACGGCCTGCGGGTGGATGCCGTCGCCTCCATGCTCTACCTGGACTACTCGCGGGAACCTGGGGACTGGGTGCCGAATCAGTATGGCGGCCGGGAAAATCTGGAGGCGGTGGAGTTTCTCCGCCATCTGAATGCGGTGACCCATGACCAGTTTCCGGGCAGCCTGATGATCGCCGAGGAATCCACCGCCTGGCCTCAGGTCTCCCGTCCCACCTGGCTCGGCGGACTCGGTTTCAGCATGAAATGGAACATGGGCTGGATGCACGACAGTCTGGCCTATATGGCCCATGATCCGGTCTACCGTCACTATCACCACGACCTGCTCACCTTCGGCCTGCTCTATGCCTTCACCGAGAACTTCGTACTACCCTTCTCCCATGATGAAGTGGTGCACGGCAAGGGCTCTCTGCTGGACAAGATGGTGGGTGACGACTGGCAGCGCTTCGCCTCATTGCGACTGCTCTACAGCTATATGTTCACCTATCCCGGCAAAAAACTGATGTTCATGGGAAACGAGTTCGCTCAGGGGCGGGAGTGGAACGAGGCGGAAGAACTGGACTGGTACCTGCTGGAGCGCCCACAGCATCAGGGCATCCATGCCCTGATGAGCCGGCTGAACGGCCTCTACCGGGAGTTGCCGGCGCTGCATGAGCTGGATTTCGATGGTGATGGCTTCGAATGGATCGACTGCCACGATGCCAGTCAATCGGTGCTCTCCTATCTGCGCTGGGCGCGAGATGGCAGCTTCGCTCTGGTGGTGCTCAACTTCACCCCGGTGCCACGGAACAATTACCGTATCGGCTTGCCTCGGCCCGGCACCTACCGCGAGGTCTTCAACTCCGACTCGGAATACTTCGGCGGCAGCAACCTGGGTAACGCCGGCAGCATCACCAGCGAACCGACGCCCTGGATGGGGCAGGAGCAGTCTGCCGAGTTCATCCTGCCGCCGCTGGGTGCACTGGTGTTTCAGCTGGCAGATTGAAAGCGCCCCTCCCGCCCTGGTCTTTACACATCATCACGAGCGGCCAGGTGATCAGAGAGAGCCATCCGCACATTCGATCACACCCCATTGCACATCCCCCGGAGGCAGCAACCGCCGCACTTTGGCCGCTTGCTGCACGCCTCCTTGGCGTGACGGACGATCAGGGCATGCAGTTCGTTGCAGACCTGGACATCCTGCCCGATGGCCTGCTCGAACGCCTTCCGCAGGGTTTCATAGGGTTCGTCACCGATGACCAGACCGAGCCGGGAGAAGATACGCCGGGTATAGGTATCGATGACGAACAACGGGCGCTCGAAGGCGTAGAGCAGAATATCATCGGCGGTCTCCGGACCAACACCATGCACCTTGAGCAGACCCTCCCGCAAGCTGTCAGTGCTCTGGGTCATCATCTGCTTTATCCCGCCCTGGTCTGCAATATGGCGACACAGATGCTGCAACCGCCGTGCCTTGACGTTGAAATAGCCGGCAGGCCGGATATGCTGCGCCAGGATGCTCTCATCCGCCGCCAACATACTCTCTAGCTGCAGCAGGTTGGCCTGACGCAGGTTCTCTATCGCCCGCTCCACGTTGCGCCAAGCGGTATTCTGGGTCAGCACGGCACCAACCACCACCTCGAACGGGGTCTCGGCCGGCCACCAGTTCTGCCGGTCGTAGGCAGCCAGCAGGTGCCGGAACACAGTGGCCAGTTTTACCTTGTCCAACTCGATCTTCTATCGCCTGCGGCGCGGGCCCGGCCGTTGCGGTGGGCGTCTCCGGCCTGGTCCGGGCAGCGGCAGGCCGACCATTTCATAGAGTTGGCTCAGCTCATCCTTCTCTAGATCACGCCATTTACCCGCCGGCAACCGCTTCTCCAGCATCACCGGTCCGTAACGTACCCGTTTGAGCCGGCTGACACGGGCACCCACCGCCTCCCACAGGCGGCGCACTTCCCGTTTCCGTCCTTCCATGATCACCACGTGGAACCATTTGTTGGAGCCCTCACCACCCGACTCCACCAGATCCTCGAAGCGGGCCGGACCATCTTCCAGTTCTACCCCGTTCACCAGCTGCCGGGCCATCTCATCACTCACCTCCCCCAGCACCCGCACCGCGTATTCCCGCTCGATCTGATGGGAGGGATGCATCAGGCGGTTGGCCAGCTCACCATCGGTGGTAAACAGCATCAGGCCGGATGTGTTGATGTCGAGGCGGCCAACTGCGATCCAGCGGCCGCTCTTCAGGCGGGGCAAGTGGGGGAACACCGTAGGGCGCCCGCCCGGGTCGGTTCGGGTTACCAGCTCCCCTTCCGGCTTGTTGTAGACGATGGTGCGCTGGATGTTCTCCTGCAGGCGCCAGTTGCCGACCCGGCGATGCCCGACCATCACCCTGTCTTCCGGTGTGATACGGTCACCCAAGCGAGCGACCCGGCCATTGACCTTCACCTCGCCCGCGGCGATCAGGCGCTCCAGCTCCCGGCGCGAACCGAAACCGGCATTGGCCAATGCCTTCTGGATGCGCTCCCCTTTGCTGGCAGTTGCTTTAGGCATCTTCTGTCCTTCCATACGAGTCATCTTCATCGATGGCAGCCTCCTCTGCCGGGCTTTTGTCCACGGATGCCGACTCTTCCGCTGGCTCACAGCCAGGCAGGCCCAGCTCCAACTCCCGATTGATGGAGTCCAGATCACGGATCTGACGCAGGGTGGGCAACTCATTGAGGCTCTTCAGACCGAAGTAATCGAGAAATGCCTTGGTGGTGGCGTACAGGGACGGGCGCCCCGGTACGTCACGGTGCCCCACCACTCTGATCCACTCCCGTTCCATCATGGTCTTTATTATGTTGCTGCTGACGCTGACACCGCGGATCTCTTCGATCTCACCGCGTGTGATCGGTTGACGATAGGCGATCAGGGCCAAGGTCTCCAGCATGGCGCGGGAGTAACGCGCCGGTTTCTCCTCCCACAGGCGTGAGACCCAGGTGGAGAATTCGGCGCGCACATTGATCCGGAAGCCACTGCCCACCTCCACCAGCGCGACGCCACGCCCCTCGTAGTCTTGCTGCAGCTCCTCCAGCACATCGCGCAGTTGCCGCTTGTCCGGCCGCTCTTCTTCGAGAAACAGCTCCTGCATTCGATCCAGGCTGAGAGGTGCGCCGGCCGCCAGCAGTGCCGCCTCGATGATCTGCTTCAGTTTTTCATGTTCTGCCATATCAGGATCCAACAGCTTTTACATGGATCGGCCCGAAGGGCTCCGCCTGGACCAGCTCTATCAGGGCCCCTTTGATCAGCTCCAGAACCGCCAGGAAGGTGACGACCACGCCCAACCGGCCCTCATCGAAGCTGAACAGACTGGTAAATTCAGTGAAATGCTCCCCGTCGAGAGCCTCCAGAACCGCAGACATACGTTCACGCACTGAGAGGGGCTCCAGTTCAACCCGGTGATGATGGTACATATCCGCCCGCTGCAATACATCCTTCAACGCCAGCAGAAGCTCCCGCAGGTCCACATCGGGCGGGCGTTGTTCGCTACCATGGACCGGCGCCTCTGCCCTGACCTGATACAGATCCCGTCCCAGGCGCGGCAGGGCATCGATATCCTCCGCCGCCTGCTTGTAGCGCTCGTACTCCTGCAGCCGGCGGATCAGCTCGGCACGGGGATCTTCCTCTTCTTCCGTTTCCTCCTGGCGCGGCAACAACATGCGGGACTTGATCTCCGCCAGCATCGCCGCCATCACCAGGTATTCGGCCGCCAGCTCCAGACGGATCTCCTTCATCAACTCCACATACTCCATGTACTGGGTGGTGATCTGGGCGATTGGAATCTCGAGGATGTCGAGATTCTGCCGTTTGATCAGATAGAGCAGCAGATCCAGCGGCCCCTCGAAGGCATCGAGAAACACCTCCAGGGCGTCCGGTGGGATATAGAGATCCTTCGGCAGCGTAGACCAGGGCTCACCCTGAACCACGGCAAAGGGCATCTCCTCCTGTTCAGGATGGTCTGATCCCTTTGCACCGCTTTCCGGCATGGCAGGCTCAGTGAATGCCAAGGGACATGGCGCTGCGGACTTCGTCCATGGTCTCCTGGGCGACATCCCGTGCTGCTTCACTGCCTTCGGCAATGATGTTGCGCACCAGGTCGGGCTGCTCCTCGTACTCCCGGGCACGCTCCTGGATCGGCCTAAGCTCCTGCAGCACTGCGTCGATCACCGGCTGTTTGCAGTCGATGCATCCGATGCCGGCACTACGACATCCCTCATCGGCCCAGCGTTTGACCTCATCGCTGGAATAGACCTCATGCAGTTGCCACAACGGGCAACGGGCCGGGTCGCCGGGATCGTTGCGGCGGACCCGGTTGGTATCGGTGGGCATGGTGCGGATCGCCTGTTCGACCACCTTTGGATCGTCACGCAGCGCGATGATGTTGCCATACGACTTGGACATCTTCTGCCCGTCCAGACCCGGCATCTTCGACGCCTTGGTCAGCAAGGGCTGTGGTTCGGGCAGAATCAGGCGACCACTTCCTTCCAGATAACCGAACAACCGCTCACGGTCGTTGACGGTGATGTTCTGCTGGCTTTCAAGCAGGGCGCGTGCCGCATCCAACGCCTCCTGATCGCCCTGCTCCTGATATGCATTACGATAGCGCTTGTACAGCTTGGCGTTCTTCTTGCCCATCTTCTTGATCGCCTGAGTGGCCATCTCCTCAAAGTCCGGCTCCCGACCATAGATATGGTTGAAGCGGCGTGCCACCTCGCGGGTCAACTCCACATGGGCGACCTGATCCTCGCCCACCGGGACCAGGCCGGCCTTATAGATCAGGATATCGGCTGCCTGCAGCAGGGGATACCCCAGGAAGCCATAAGTTGCCAGGTCTTTCTCCTTCAGCTTCTCCTGCTGGTCTTTGTAGCTCGGCACCCGCTCCAGCCATCCCAGGGGGGTGATCATGGAGAGCAGCAGGTGCAGTTCGGCATGTTCCGGCACCTGCGACTGAATGAACAGCCGCGCCTCCCCAGGGTTGATGCCGGCCGCCAGCCAGTCGATCACCATCTCCCAGACGCTCTCAGGAATGATGGTCGGGTCCTCGTAATGGGTGGTCAACGCATGCCAATCGGCAACGAAGAAGAAACATTCGTACTCATGTTGAAGCTCGACCCAGTTCTTCAATACCCCGTGATAATGACCAAGGTGCAGGCGGCCTGTGGGGCGCATTCCGGAAAGAACGCGGGCGTGCTGTGCAGGGAGAACGGAATTCAACGTGGGTTTCCTCTTCAGGTTAGAAAAACTTCTTTTACGATCTGGGATGCCGGCAGCAGATCGATCACGAACAGGGCCACCGGCCACAGGACCCGCCCCAGTACGCCAGTGACCAGCAACAGGACAATGATGATCAAGCCGTACGGTTCGAGCCCGGAAAAGGCGGATGCAAGCCGGGGCGGCAACAGTGCATTCAGCACCCTGCCACCATCCAGGGGCAGGATTGGGGTCAGGTTGAGCACCATCAGGATCACATTGATCAACACCCCGGCACTCCCCATATAGATGAGGGGCAATGCCATCCACTGAAAATAGGGCAGGCCCAACACGCCGATCTTGATCACCAGGGCCCAGCCCACACCCATCAGCAGGTTGGCGCCAGGTCCGGCGAGTGCGACCAGGGCCATATCGCGCCTGGGGTTGCGCAGATTGCGCCAGTTGACCGGCACCGGTTTGGCCCAACCGAAGACGAAGCCGGTAAACATTGTGATCAGCGGCACCAGAACGGTGCCTATGGGATCGATATGCCGCAATGGGTTGAGCGTCACCCGGCCCAGCAGCAACGCCGTCTTGTCGCCCAGCCGGCTGGCCATCCAACCATGGGCGGCCTCATGCACAGTGATGGCAAACAGCACCGGCAGCAGGAACACCGCCACCTTTTGTATCATGTTCAGGATTTCCATCGGCGGATTATACCGGCCCCGGCACCACTTTGTCAGATTGAGCTGACAGTGAGGCTGAGGGGGCGATCGTGGGTAACGGCGGACGGCAAGCCACTACAGAGGACTCACCCTGCGCTACCTGACACCATGCCGGGCTCAGACATCCCCAAACAGGGAGGCATCGCCCTTGCCCACCCGGGCCACCTGGGGGGTCTCCTGCTCCATGTCGACCACCGTTGTCGGCTCGTAACCGCAATAGCCCCCATCGATCACCAGGTCGACCTGATGCCCAAGGAGATCCTTCATCTCGTAAGGATCGGTCATCGGTTCCCGGTCACCTGGCAGTATCAGGGTGGAGCTCATGATCGGCTCACCCAACTCATCCAGCAGCGCCTGAACGATTTTGTTCTCCGGCACCCGGATGCCAATAGTCTTGCGCTTGGGATGCTGCAGCCGGCGCGGCACCTGCTTGGTCGCCTTGAAGATGAAGGTATAGGGACCCGGTGTCAGCACCTTCAGCATCCGGTAGTGCTGGTTACCCACTTTGGCATAGCTGGATATCTCCGACAGATCCCGGCAGACCAGGGTGAAATTGTGCTTGTCGCCCAGCTGCCGGATGCGGCGGATCCGCTCCATCGGCTCCTTGTCACCAATCTGGCAGCCAAAGGCGTAACTGGAGTCGGTGGGATAGACCATCAAGCCGCCCTGGCGAATGATCTCCACCGCCTGCCGGATCAAACGGGGTTGTGGATTGTCCGGATGTATTTGAAACAGTAAGGCCATAGGGTCGCTGCCTGGTTGAAATTCAATCTGTCGCTATGCGGCCGTAACCGGCCCTTTCACGGCCCATCCCTGCCATACCGGCCGGCAACCGGCGGGCAACTGGGAGAGTCGCCCCAGCTCCACCCAGGGGTTCTCCGGGCCGTGATAGTCGGATCCTGCCGATGCCAGCAGGCCAAAGTCCCGGGCGTGGCGAACCATCTTCAGGCTGTCATCCAGACTATGACTGCCTGACAACACCTCCAGACCAACGCCCCCCACCTCTACGAACTCTGCCAGCAGCCGCCGCAACTTGCTGCGGGTCAATGGGTAGCGTGCCGGATGGGCAATCACCGCCTGACCACCGGCATCCCTGATCCAGGTTACGGCATCCGCCAGGCTGGCCCACTCACCGGCTACATAGCCGGGCTTGCCTCGTACCAGATAGCGTTGAAACACCTTACGCACATCTGGCGCACACTGCCGTTCGACCAGAAACCGGGCGAAATGGGTGCGGCTGATGAGGCGCCCGTTGGACAGCTCCCTGGCCCGTTCGTAAGCACCGGGTATACCCGCTTTCTCCAGCCGTCTGCCGATCTCCTCGGCACGCCAATGGCGGAAGGCCTGTAGTCCGGCCAGCCCCTGTTGCAGGCTGGTACAGGCGGAATCGACGCCGAGGCCGACCAGATGGACTGGCTGACTTCCCCACGAGACCGATATCTCGACACCGGGAATCAGGATAACACCATGCTCTGCAGCTGCCGCCCCGGCCTCGGCGAGGCCCTCTGTCGTGTCATGATCGGTGAGGGCCAGCACATCGACACCAACAGCTGCCGCATGAGCCAGCAGTTGAGTCGGTGTCAGCGTGCCATCTGAGGCGGTGGAGTGGGAATGCAGATCGTATATCAGACTCATTCCATCTATTGTACATCAAGACGGACAGCCGGATGACTGCTAGAATCCGCTTATTCATCCCGGCAGCCACATAATGACTTGGCCATAGAGTCTGTTGGGATCGTTGAAACCGATATCGTTTGGCGGCACAGCGTCCGCAGCAATTGACAGGACACCATGAAATTTCTTGCGGACTTCTTTCCTATCCTGCTGTTCTTCATAAGCTATCAACTGTATGACATCTATGTCGCCACAGCGGTTGCCATCACTGCAGCGTTTCTTCAGGTGGGTTACAGCTGGTTCGTCCGCCACCATGTGGAACGCATGCACCTGATCACCCTGGGTCTACTGGTGGTATTTGGCGGCCTGACCCTCATCTTGCGTGATCCTTTGTTCATCAAGTGGAAGCCAACCGTGGTCAACTGGCTGTTTGGTCTGGTTTTTCTTGGCAGCCATTTCATCGGCGACAAAACTATGGTCGAGCGGATGATGAAACATGCCGTGGTGTTGCCTGGGCGAATATGGAGCCGGCTCAACATCTCCTGGAGCCTGTTTTTCATCGCCTCCGGGATTCTCAATCTCTATGTCGCATTCAACTACCCTGAGGCGACATGGGTCAATTTCAAACTGTTCGGCATGCTCGGGCTCACCATGCTGTTCATCATCCTGCAGGCCTTCTACATGGCCCGCCATATCCAGGATGCAACCCCCACCAAAGAGGAGTCTTGAATGTTTTACGCCATCATGGGAAGCGACCGTGAGGACAGCCTGGAGGCGCGCCTTCAGGCCCGTCCCGAACACCTGGCACGAATTCAGGCGCTGATGGATCAGGGTCGTCTGCTGCTTGCCGGCCCACATCCCGCCATCGACAGTGAAGACCCGGGGCCGGACGGCTTCAGCGGCAGCCTGATCGTTGCGGAGTTCGACAGCCTGGAGGATGCCATTACCTGGGCCGACAACGATCCCTACACCTTGACCGGCGTCTTCTCCAGCGTGGTGGTCAAACCCTTCAAACGCGTTCTTCCCTGAGGCATCTCCATGCAACTGAACAAGAGATCCATCCTGCTCACCATCCTGCTCTGCACGCCGTTCTACTCAGTAGCAGCAACAGAGGAGGCGGCAACAGACAAGACAGAAAGCGCCCTGGTCGTTATCAATGGGAAGGAGGTGTCACAGGCCCTCTATTCCAGCTACTTCCGCTCCCGGCAACAGGCCCGGCCAAACCAGGGAAACAGTCGCCAACAACAGTTGGCGGTACTCAATGAACTGATCAACTTCATCCTTCTGCAGCAGGATGCCGTAGCACGGCGGCTCGACCAACAACCGGCCGTCGCGGCTCAGTTGGAGCTGGCCCGAATACGGCTGCTGGCCAATGCAGCGATCCAGGATCATATAAGCCAACGCAAGATCAGCGAAGATGATTTGAAGCAGATGTACCAGGCCCGATTCGCCGACAAACCGGTGAAGGAGTACAAACTCCGCATGATCCTGCTCGATTCCGAGACCGATGCCAACGCCGCCATCGAGGCCCTGAACGGCGGCATGTCATTTGCGGATCTGGCCCGGGAGAAATCCATCGATCCGTCAGCAAAGATTGGTGGAGAGATGGCGTGGATGAGCCAGGGGCAGATGGACCCTGCCCTGGAACAGGCGGTGCAGACCATGCAAGTGGGCAACTACTCGAAACAGCCGGTCAAAACCGATTTTGGCTGGCACATACTGCAGCTGGTAGAGGCCCGGGATCTGCCACACCCCAGCTACGCCGAACTGCGGACTCAACTGGCACGAGAAAAACAGCAGCAGTTCCTGTCCGAATACATCAAGGAACTCAGGGCACAGGCCGAGATGACGCTGAAGAGGGCCAACGAGAATGGTGGCGCCAAAGCGGCTAGCAGCAAGAATCAGTAGAGCCTGGAGAAAAGGCCGGCTTCATCCGCCGGTCATGGACATGACCCGCACGACCTGGTCTGGCTTGGTGTTGAATTCGTGCTTTTCCGGCTTGCGCTCGATGGCCTCAATGATCGCTTCTTTGATCCCATCGTCGCTCAACCCCTGTCGTAACAGCGGCCGCAGTTCCAACTTGTCCTGCTGGCCAAGACAGAGATAGAGCGTCCCTTCGGATGAGAGCCGAACCCGGTTGCAGCTTTCGCAAAAATGCTGGGACATGGGGGTAATGAAGCCGATCTTCAGGCGCTTACCTTTGACCTTCAGGTAGTTGGCCGGGCCAGCGCCTTTCATCCTGGCCGGTTCCAGTTCGAAGCGCTGCTCCAGTATCTTCTGCACCTCAGCCAGGCTGATGTAAAGGTCACGCGCATTCTGCCCGGCAGCACCCACCGGCATGGTTTCGATAAAACGCAGGGTAAAGCGGTTCTCAATGCAATAATCGACCATATCGCCGATCTCACCAAGGTTGATACCCTTCATCACCACCATATTGATCTTGATCGGGTGCAGATCGGCCTGGCGAGCCGCCTGCAGACCATCCAGCACCGGCTGCAAATCGGCTTGGGTAATCTCCCGAAAGACCTTTGGATCGAGGGAATCCAGGCTCACATTGATCCGGCTGACGCCGGCGTTTTTCAGATCCTGGGCATACTGTGCCAAGTGGGAGGCATTGGTACTCATCGAGAGGTCTTCCACTCCCGGCAGTTCAGCGATGCCGCTGACCATTTCAGCGATGTCCCGCCGCACCAATGGTTCACCACCGGTCAGTCTCAGCTTGCTGACACCCAACTCACTGAAGATACGGATCAGGCGTATAAACTCATCCAGAGTCAACCTGTTATCAGATTCCGTGAATTCCTTGAATCCCTTTGGTATGCAATAGAAGCAGCGAAAATCGCAACGATCGATCACCGACACCCGGAGATATTCGATACGACGCCCAAAGCGATCTATCAGTTCATTCATGGTGTATGTCTCAAACAGGAAAATGCAATTGTTCCCGGTTTATAGCAGAAAAACAATAGCCCGGTGGAGCAACTCCACCGGGCTATTTGAAAGGTTATTAATTAGACCAGGCTTCTGTCTGCAGATCAGCCCTCACCAGGGCTGTCCTCAGCCGGATCATAGCCTTCGGGCAGTTCATGGGCGATGCCCTTGTGGCAGTCGATGCAGGTCCACCCCTTTTCAATCGCCTCATCATGGGCCTCGGCCGCACGGCTTTCCTGGCGATCGAAATCCATTGACTCGAAGTCGTGGCAGTTACGACACTCTCGAGAATCGGTGTCTTTCATCGCCTTCCAGACATGCTGGGCCAATTCCAGTTTCTTGGCCTCGAATTTCTCCGGCGTGTCCACGTCCTTGACGATGAAGTGGTGATACAGTTCGTTACTGGCCTGAATCTTGCGGATGATTTTATACACCCAGGGCTTGGGCACATGACAATCGGGGCAGGTCGCCCGCACACCCGTGCGATTGGTGAAATGAATGGTGTCCTGAAGCTGCTCATAGGGATTCTGCTCCATTTCATGACAGGAGATGCAGAACTCCTCCGTATTGGTAAGCTCCAATGTCCAGTTGAATCCACCCCACAGGATGATGCCTAGGATAATACCTATCACCAGGGTCCCAAATACTCCCCGCTTAGCGCCACTCGTCATATCTATACCTGATGTTTAATTTGTGATGATTAAAAAAATACCCTGTTTCCAGGCAAAAACCTGGAAACAGGGCCGCCTTTCTTATTTTGCCCCTTGGAAGGTATTTTCAACAAGTGGCGAGGCATCCACTTGTGGTGCATGACACTGATTGCAGAAATAGCGCCGGCTGGAGACGGTTTTCAGCACCTTTCCATCCCGGGTTATGTAATGGCTGTCACCCACCTTCGGTGCCTTCTTCTTCTTATAGGTCTTTTCTGAATGGCACTTCATGCAGGTGTTGACCTTGAGATTGATCTTCTCCTTGTCGATTTTGTGAGGAATGGTCGGCGGCTGAATCTTGTAGCTCCGCTCAAACCCGCCTTCCACCACCTTCTGCTTCTTCTTCGCCGGCTTCTTGGCCATATCCTCGATATCCTGGTTACCTCGCAAGGAGGTAACCCCGGCCATCGTGGTCCCGACGAACATCAGGGCCACACAGGTGACAAGAAGGGTTGCGATTGTCTTTTTCATCTCATTCTCCATCATCTTGCTTTCCGGAATTCCGGTATAGGTTTCAAGCTGCGTCACTGAAGGGTTTGCCGCCATTCTCTGCATGCGTCTTCCCCTCCACGGTAGTGGCGTTCTCTTTACTGAATCGGCTCCCAAACTGAAACACATCCTCGGCACAGACATCGATACAACGACCACAGTTGGTGCACTCTCCCGCTGTGATGACCGGCCCGATTCCCTTGTCTGCGCCCTTCAGGGCCGGCCGGATCACCTTCTGCTCCGGGCAGACCGCAAAACAATCCATGCAGTCATCACACTGATCACGTTTCACCGCAACCACCCGCAGCAGGCTCACCCTTCCCAGCAGGCCGTAAAAGGCACCAACGGGACATAGCCTTCCGCACCACCCCTCGCGTGAAATAAAGAGGTCGAACAGAAAGACCCCCAGCAGGATCATCCACGCAAGCCCCAGGCCGAACACGATGCCCCGAAAGGCCATGGAAACGGGATTGAACAGTTCCCACACGATGGAACCCGTAACCAGGGGCAGTACCAGGGTCATCGCCAGCATCCAGTAACGGGTGGAGCGACGGATCTGTGCTCCGCCCTTGATACCGAAACGCCGCCGCAGCCAGGCCGCCGTGTCGGTGATCATATTCACCGGGCAGACCCAGGAGCAGTAGACCCGTCCGCCAACCAGGAGATAGAAGGCAATGACGACCACCACGCCGATGATGGCATCCAGGTGAGGCGTGACCCCAGCCAGAACGGCCTGCAACAGGACATGGGGATCGGTCAGGGGCAACACCTCCAGCGTCATGCTGGAGGCCAGATTGCCCTTCACCAGCCAGACCCCATCGAGGCGATCCACCAGATACGGGCTCACGATAAACAGCCCAAGAATGCCCAACTGGCTGATACGACGTAAAATCAGCCATTTGTGCGCCTGGAGCCACCCCTTCACCTCGACAGCTTCGGCACCCACTGCGGCCTGTTTTGCCATCACTTACTCTCCAATCCCCGGTTGAGGGTATCAAGCGGATTCGATGAGATCGGGACATCATCCGTAGCCCCTGAATCCATGATCAGCCCCTTGCCCTGAAGATCGTATTGCACACCTTCCGGCAGGTTGTACTGATGCTTTACATCCGGCGTCACCAGTGCACGGCCCGCCTTCGCCTTCTCTTCCCAACCTACGCGGTAATGCTTGCCCAGCACACCCTTCGCCAAGTGGGTGGGAAGGATCCTGATCGCCGCTTCATCCAGAATGCAGGCCTTCTCGCACAGACCACAACCGGTACAGGCTTCGGAGTGCACCACCGGCAGGAACCGGGCGTGCTTACCTGAGCGTTTGTTGTGCTCATAATCGAGGGTGATGGCCTTGCCCCGGATGGGACAGACATTGAAGCAGACCTCACAGCGCAAGCCGAGAAAGGCGATACAGGTCTCCTGGTCGATCACCACCGCCAGTCCCATGCGGGCATCATTGATATCGGTGAGTTCATGGTCCAGGGCATTGGTCGGGCAATTTGGGATACAGGGAATGTCCTCACACATCTCACAGGGTCCGGTTCGGGCCGTGAAATAGGGAGTCCCTGTTGGCACATTGTCACCCGGCTCCGCCAGTTTGAGGATCTGATACGGGCAGTCCCGGACACAGAGCCCACAGCGGATGCAGGCACCCAGAAACTCATCCTCGGGCAATGCACCCGGCGGACGAATGGCCTGGGCGGGCAGCGATGAGGCCTGTTTCGAATACAGTCCCAACCCCATACCCATCAGGCTCACCCCACAGGCTGTCTTGGCCATGTCGACCAGAAACTTCCTGCGGTTCACGCCCTTTGCCTTGCCTTTTTCCGATTCACTCATATCGATTTCGCACGCTGCCGTTATCGACTGACTTCGTCTGGTTTCAGTTTGTGAACCGCTCCGGCCCGGCGGTTGCCAGGTCGGAGCGGCCTGCCGTTACGCCTTGCTGATCTTCACTGCACACTTCTTGTAGTCCGTCTCTTTGGACAGCGGATCGGTCTGATCCAGTGTGAGCTTGTTGACCAGGCGACTGGCATCGAACCAGGGGATGAATACCAGCCCCTGAGGCGGCCGGTTACGGCCCCGCGTCTCGACCCGGCAGATGATCTCGCCGCGGCGGGACTGGATCTTCGCCATCTGGCCATTACGCAGCTTGCGCTTCTTGGCGTCCTTCTTGTGCATGAACACCACCGCATCCGGTACTGCACGGTAGAGTTCCGGCACGCGACGGGTCATGGAACCGGAATGCCAGTGCTCCAGTACACGACCGGTGCAGAGCCAGGTATCGTACTCGTCATCCGGCGGCTCAGCGGCCGGCTCATAGGGCGCGGTGATGATGTTGGCGCGACCACCGTTCTTCGCCTTGTTGCCGTAGAAGAAGACATCACCCTTGGCACCGTCCGGATTGTTCTTCGCCACATAGGGGTCATAACCTTCGCGGAAGCGGAACAGGGTCTCCTTGCCATCTACCACCGGCCAGCGCAGGCCACGAGCTTTGTGATACATGTCGAAAGGCGCCAGGTCATGGGCATGTCCACGACCAAAGGAGGCATACTCTTCGAACAGACCCTTCTGCACGTAGAAACCGAAATGCTCCATCTCGTCGTTTTCATAGACGTTGCCTGCGGAGTCGGTCACCTGCTGTTTCGGGAACTTGTTCACCTGGCCATTCTCGTACAGCACTTCGTACAGGGTCTTGCCCTTGTACTCAGGCGCCTTGTCCAACAGCTCTGGTGGCCACACCTCCTCCATCTTGAAGCGCTTGGAGAACTCCATGGTCTGCCACAGATCCGACTTGGCCTCACCGGGAGCCTTCACCTGCTGACGCCAGAACTGGGTACGCCGCTCGGCATTGCCGTAGGCCCCTTCTTTCTCGATCCACATGGCCGTGGGCAGGATCAGGTCTGCCGCCATAGCGGATACTGTTGGGTAGGGGTCGGTGACGGCGATGAAGGTGTTGGGATTGCGCCAACCGGGATAACTCTCGTTATTCATGTTGGCCGCGGCCTGCATGTTGTTGTTGCACTGCTGCCAGTAGCAGTCCAGTTTGCCGTCTTTCAACATGCGGTGCATAAGTACTGCGTGATAACCCACCTTGCCCGGAATGGTGCCTTCCGGCAGTTTCCAGATCTTCTCGGCGATGTCACGGTGGGCCTTCTTCTTAACCACCAGGTCAGCAGGCAGACGGTGGGCAAAGGTACCCACTTCGCGGGCGGTGCCGCAGGCCGAAGGCTGACCGGTGAGGGAGAACGGGCTGTTGCCGGGCTCGGAAATCTTGCCCATCAGCAGATGCACGTTGTAGCAGAGACCGTTGACCCAGACACCACGGGTATGCTGGTTGAAGCCCATGGTCCAGTAGGAAGAGACCTTCTTGTTAGGATCGGCATAGACCTTGGCCAGCCGCAGCAGCTTATCCTTGGGCACACCTGAAATCTCACTCGCCTTCTCCAGGGTGTAGGGCTCGACGGACTTGGCATACTCTTCGAAGCTGATCTTGGTCAGTTTGCCCTTGGCCCGATTCTTGGCCGCTTTCTCCCGAGGATCTTCCGGGCGCAGTCCATAACCGATGTCGGTCGGGGTCTTGTTGAACTGAACGTGCTTGTCGATGAACTCCTTGTTGTAGGCCTTGTTCTGAATGATGTAGTTGGCGATATAGTTGAGAATCGCCAGGTCGGTCTGAGGATGGAACACCATGCCGTTGTCCGCCAGCTCGAAGCAGCGGTGCTCGTAAGTCGAGAGTACGTGCACCTCGCAGCCTGGCTTGGTCAGGCGGGTATCAGTGAGGCGGGACCAGAGAATCGGATGCATCTCGGCCATATTGGAGCCCCAGAGGACGAATACGTCGGCGTGTTCCAGATCGTCGTAGCAGCCCATGGGCTCATCGATGCCGAAGCCGCGGATGAAGGCGCCTACAGCTGATGCCATACAGTGACGGGCATTGGGATCCAGGTTATTGGAACGGAAGCCAGCCTTCATCAGCTTGGATGCGGCGTAGCCCTCCCAGACGGTCCACTGGCCGGAACCGAACATGGCAACGCGGGAGGTCAACTTCTCGACCGGTTTGCCTTTATTCTCTTCCATGCTGCGTTTGATAGCCGCCTTCCACTTCTCGGCCATGGTATCGAAGGCCTCATCCCAGGAGACGGGCTCAAACTTGCCGTTCTTGTCGTACTTGCCATTCTTTTTACGCAACAACGGCTGAGTCAAACGGTCCTTTCCGTACAGGATCTTGGGCAGAAAGTAACCCTTGATGCAGTTCAGACCCTTGTTCACCGGGGCATCAGGGTCACCCTGTGAGGCCACCACCCGGCCATCCTTCACACCCATGAGCACGCTGCAGCCAGTACCGCAATAACGGCAGGCCGCCTTGTCCCAGCGAATACCCGCTTCCCAATTCTCGGCTGCCAACGCTGTCTTGGCCACCGGGAGGGTGACACCCGCCACCGATGCGGCAGCCGCAATGGCATTGCTCTTTACGAAATCACGTCTAGTCAGTTTCACGAATTACCTCCTCATCCAGATCGTCTCCACCATAGTGGTATATCAATGTTGAGCTGATCACACCTTCTACCGAATTAAACGCCATCATAGTGTCCGCCACCGAGTCTGAAGTATCCCCGGAATCTTCCACCGTGACGATCAATTTACCTGTATCCCCTCCTCCATGTACTTCCACGCCTGGAAACTCCTCCAGCCGGAGCCTGACGGCATCGCTCTGGTCCGGTTTGGCATGGACCACCACACTACAAATATTCATGCTGCTTCATTTCTCCTCTCAAGCTGCCTGCACGCAGGATGGTGCAGGTGAAATGCTGATGGATTTGATGGGACAGACTGCAAAACACTCGCCGCATCCGGTACACAACTCCTGATCCAGCAACGGATGTGCGACACCGCCGGTTTCCAACTTGAAGCGGATGGCCCGTACTTCACAGGCCTCACCGCACGAACGACAGATGATGGCATTGAGTGAGAGACAGTTATCCAGAATAGTCGCCTTCAGGGTCCAGGGTGGAGAATCGTCCTGCTCGTCGTAATGCAGGGCCCCAGGCTTGCATACCGCTACGCAGTCGCGGCAAAAGTCACACCCGTAGTGGCTGAAATCCATTTGCGGGAACTTTCCCCTACCCAATCTGATCAATCCATAGGAGCAGGCGTCGACACAATCGCCACAGCGGGTACAACATTCAATAAACTGATCCTCGGGCAAGGCCCAGGGCGGACGTATCGGTAGCGATTTTCCGCTCAGGTCACCAGTGAGGAATTGCATCCTGTTGATGGGTTGTGACATTTCGTGCGAAGTGCCCGCCAGCCTGTTGATCGTTACGTTGGGGAGTACATATAGCAGCCCTACTCCGTATTCCTTGTTGACGTATGTCAAATTCCCCCTTATCAATTACGGTTGTTTGACACAGATCAATAACATAAGAACTTAATAAAACCCTTTTCCAGTATGTGACCTTCCTCGCATTAGCGGTTTCGGCCACTTTCCGCCTGTGAGAAAATCCCCCCCAATTCCTATCACCCAGAAAAACAGTGCAAGCGATGACGTTTACCGACTCTACACCGCCGTTGGCAGATCCTCTTCACCCACCTCTGCCAGCCAAAGCCGGGGAACGTCTCCATTGGGGACGCCTCTACGGCAGCAGCGATGCGCTGGCCATCGCTGCGGCGGCGCAGGCCTTCCCCGGCATAACCCTGGTGCTGGCCGGGGATGTCCAATCGGCCTCCGAACTTGAACGGGGTCTGCGGTTTTTCCTGCGGGAGACCGGGCTGGATGTACTCTCTCTGCCGGACTGGGAAACACTTCCTTACGATGTCTTCTCCCCCCTGCCTGAGCTGGTCTCGCAACGGCTGTTGACCATGCACAGGCTCGGCGACCTGCATCAGGGGATACTGGTAGTCCCCGTCAGCACGCTGCTCCAGCGCCTCGCGCCGAAGGATTATCTCAATGCCCATGCCTTCATCCTGGAAGTGGGACAGGAGATCGACCTGGAGCAGATGCGGAGCCGGCTCGAACATGCCGGTTACCAGTGCGTCTCCCAGGTCATGGCCCATGGTGAATACGCCGTTCGTGGTTCTCTGCTGGACCTGTTCCCCATGGGCAGCCAGACCCCTTATCGCATCGACCTGTTGGACCTCGAAGTGGACAGCATCCGCAGCTTCGATCCGGAGAGCCAGCGCACCCTGAGCAAATTGGAGCGGATTCACATGCTGCCGGCGCGTGAGTTCCCCCTGGATGAGGCCGGCATCAGCCATTTTCGGCGCGCCTACCGGGAGAGTTTCGAGGGTGACCCCCAGCGCAGCCTGATCTACCGGGAAGTCTCCAACGGCAACGCCCCAGGGGGATTGGAATACTATCTGCCCCTGTTCTTCGAGCAGACGGCCACGCTGTTCGATTTCCTGCCGCAGCAGCGATTGACCTTTGCCTTCGAATCAGCCCTGGATGAGGCGGATGATTTTCTGCAACAGGTTCAGCAGCGTTATGAGCAGCGCCGTCATGACCTGGAGCGTCCTCTGCTGCCGCCAGAGCGGCTCTACCTGAGCAGCGATGAGCTGCGCACCCAGGTAAAACAGGGGCAATCGATCCTGTTGCAATCTGGTGAAATCGAGCGCCGTAGCAAAGGTTTCACCAGCTTTCATAACTTCGCGTCGCAACCTGTTCCCCCATTGAGCTTCCAGGCCAGGGCGAACCGTCCCGCCGGTGCCTTGCAGGACTTCATCGACGATCATTCCGGCCGGATCCTGTTCGTCGCCGAGAGTGCGGGCAGGCGGGAGCAGCTGCTGGAGAGCCTCGGCGGTTATGGTATCCATCCCACACCGGTCGCTGACTGGCAGGCGTTCTTGGAGAGCGATTCAACGCTGGCCCTGACCGTGGCACCCATGGAACAGGGCATGCTGCTGGAACAGGCTGGTCTTGCTCTGATAACGGAGACTCAACTGCTGGGTGAGCGGGTACGCCAGGAGCGGCGGCGCAAGGCCCGGCAGCGGGATGCGGAGCAGGTGGTGCGCAATCTGACCGAGCTCCATGTCGGTGCGCCGGTGGTACATGAAGATCACGGGGTGGGCCGGTATCAGGGTTTGCAGACACTGGAGGTCGGCGGCCTGCAGACCGAGTTCCTCACCCTGGAATATGCCCGGGGTGACAAACTCTACGTGCCGGTCTCGTCGCTGCATATGATCAGCCGCTACGCCGGGGCCTCACCGGAAAACGCCCCGCTGCACCGCCTGGGCAGCGATCAATGGGAGCGGATCAAGCGCAAGGCCGCCGAGCAGGTGCGGGATGCGGCGGCGGAGCTGCTGGAGATCTATGCCCGTCGTGCCGCCAATCAGGGCTTTGCCTTTCCCCCTCCAGGCGAAGAGTATGCGGCGTTTGCCGCCTCCTTCGAGTTCGAGGAGACACCGGATCAGCAGCAGGCGATCGATGCCGTGCTGCAGGACATGGCATCGCCGCAGCCCATGGACCGGGTGGTCTGTGGCGACGTCGGTTTCGGCAAGACCGAGGTGGCGATGCGTGCGGCCTTCATGGCGGTGCAGGGAGGGCGTCAGGTGGCCGTGCTGGTGCCCACCACCCTGCTCGCCCAGCAGCATCAGCAAAATTTCACCGACCGTTTTGCCGATTGGCCGGTGAAGATCGAGAGCGTATCCCGGTTTCGCAGCGGCAATCAGCTTCAGGGGGTTATCGAAGGCCTGGCCAAGGGCACCGTGGATATCGTCATCGGCACACACAAACTGCTGCAAAGCAGTATCAAGTACAAAAATCTGGGGCTGGTCATCATCGACGAAGAGCACCGTTTCGGTGTGCGTCACAAAGAGCAGTTGAAGGCCCTGCGCAGCCAAGTCGACATACTCACCCTGACGGCCACTCCGATACCCCGCACCCTGAACATGGCCATGGCGGGAATGCGCGATCTCTCCATCATCGCCACCCCTCCTGGAGAGCGGCATCCGATCAAGACCTTCGTCAGCCAGTGGAACGACAACCTGGTCATCGAGGCCTGCCAACGGGAGATCAAACGGGGTGGGCAGGTCTATTTCCTGCACAATGAGGTGAGCACGATCGAGACCATGGCCAGCAAACTGGAGCGGCTGCTGCCCGGGGTCCGGCTCCAGACCGCCCACGGCCAGATGCGGGAAAGTGAACTGGAAGCGATCATGCGGGACTTCTACCATCAGCGCTTCAACATACTGGTCTGCACCACCATCGTCGAAAGCGGCATCGACGTGCCCAGTGCCAATACCATCATCATCAACCGGGCTGACAAGCTCGGCATGGCCCAGCTGCATCAATTGCGCGGCCGGGTCGGACGCTCTCACCACCGGGCCTATGCCTATCTGATCACGCCGCCACCAAAGACCCTTACGCCGGATGCGAAGAAGCGCCTGGAGGCAATCGAATCGATGGAAGACCTGGGGGCCGGTTTCACCCTCGCCACCCATGACCTGGAGATCCGTGGCGCGGGAGAATTGCTGGGAGACGAACAGAGCGGCCAGATCCACGCCATCGGTTTCAGCCTCTACTCGGAGTTGCTGGAGCGGGCGGTCAGCGCACTCAAGGCAGGACGCGAGCCCAGCCTCGACCGACCCTTGGAGCATGGTGCGGAAATCGACCTGCAGCTACCCGCCCTGCTGCCCGAGGATTACCTGCCCGATGTCCATACCCGCCTGGTGCAGTACAAGCGCATCGCCAGCGCCAACTCGATGGAAGAGCTGCGCGAACTGCAGGTGGAGATGATCGATCGCTTTGGTCTGCTGCCCGAGCCGGCGAAAAACCTGTTTGGTATCACCCGGCTCAAGCTGAAGGCCAACCCTCTGGGCATCCGCAAGATCGAGGCTGGACCAAGTGCCGGCCGGATCCAGTTCGATGGCGCACCAAACATCGACCCGGCCCACCTCATTCGTCTGATTCAGACCCGTCCCAGAGAGTTCAAACTTGATGGCAGTGATCGTATCCGTTTTTTCCGCGATATGTCGGAACGGGATAGACGCATCGACCAGATTGACGCGATACTGGACGAAATCAGCGGTGGTGCCCCGTCATGACCATATCAACAAATAATCGTACCTTGACTATGAAGAAATCCTACCGTCTTTTGTTTTCACTCCTTGCCGGTTTGCTGATCACGCCCGTACAGGCGGCAAACACGGAACAGAGCGCTCCGCCCTGGTATGCAATAGAGTTCATCCTGTTCAGTAACGATGACCCGGCGGCAGGCAGCAGTGAGCGCTGGCCGGAGCTTCCACAAGCGACGCAGCCTGAACCGGCCCCCACCGCCCCGGTTGAAATCACCCCCCTGCCGGAGACGGAGTGGAAGCTCACCAGCGAGGCGGCAGCGCTGCAAAGAAGCGGTCACTTCACCCCACTGATCCACCAGGCCTGGCAACAGCAGGTTCTGGACCGAAAGCATGCACCAGCGATCCCGCTGCGCTCCATGCAGGAGGTCGCCCCTGGGATACCCCGTTTGCAGGGTACCATCAAGATCAGCGTGAACCGCTACCTCCATATCGATCTCGATCTGGTGCTGCGCCGCAGAACGGAACGCTATGAGGCCTTTCCCGATGGTATCGAGAGCTACCGTTTCCGCGCCCACAGGCGCATGCGCAGTGGTGAGCTGCACTATATCGACCATCCGATGTCAGGCATGTTGATCGAGCTGACGCCAGTCGAACGCATGCCGGAAAATGAGCCAGAGAAACCGGCCGTCGAGGAACCTGTGGTTGAGGAGGCCACCGCAACACCCGTGGCAGAGGAGCAACAGAAAACAGCACCCAACACAGGCAAGTGACTGCGTCTGCTCAGATCTCCAGGGGCTTACGGCTGCTCAGTGGACGGTTACGCCAGCCATAGATCAGGATCAGCAGCGCAGGCAACAGCAGCAGATCGAACAATAGCGCCGCCAACAGACCGATCGTGGTCAGCATGCCAAAGTGGGTGGTGGGCACGAACTGGGAGAGGGTCAGCACCAGAAACTGGGCACAGAGTATGACCGTGGTGGTCATCACCGCCCGCCCCGCCTGGCGGTAGGTCCTGACCAGCGCGGTGACTGGCTGGATCCCCCGCCTGACCCGGTGAATGAAACCGTGATAGATATGGATGGTGTCATCGACGGCGATGCCGACGGCAACGCTCGCGATCATCGCGGTAGCCATATCCAACCAGATACCAAACAGCCCCATGACGATAAAAATGAGCAGAATGGGCGACAGGTTAGGCACCATACAGAGCAGTGCCGCCCCCAACGAGCGCCACTGTACCAGCAACAGCAGAAAGATCAGTACCAGGGCGCCAAGCAGGCTGTATACCTGCCCTTTTACCAGCAGATCCTCCTGATCCGCGAACAGCCGGCCGAAGCCGGCGATGTCCCAGGAGACGTCACTGATCCGATGCTGGTCCAGATAATCGCGAATTCGATCCATCAGATCGCTGATACGGTTCGCACCATGCACATTGACACTGAGGCGCACATGGGTGAGTCGATATCGCTGATCGACAAAATCGAACAGATCCTCACCATCGTAGACCAGCAGGTATTGGCTGAGCAGTTGCGGGTCATCAGGAATGCGCCGGTAGGCCGGGTCCTCTGCATGGAAGCCCCAGTTCATATCCTCCACGAAATCCGCCATGGAGATGCTCTTGTCCACTTCAGGTTGTGACTCCACCCAAGTCTGAAAGCCACGGATCATCTTCATGACCCGGGGGGATTTGAGGCCATCCTGCCTGGCGCTGGTGAATACCACGTCGAGAGAAGTGGTACCCACCAACCGCTCTTCGACGACCTCGGTGGCACGCCGCGCTGGATGATCCGGGTGAAAAAACTCCTGCATGTTGGTCTCTACCTGGATCTTCCCGATCAGTGGCAGGGAGAGCAACAGACCACCGATGATCACCACCACCACCGCCAGCGGATGGCGAACCCCCAGATGAAACAGGCGACGCACCAGGCTGTCTATCACCCCCATCCCCGAGCGCCGGCTGGGCCAGTCGGCAAAATCGAAGCGGGCGAATATGTTCGGCAGGATATGGATCACGATCAGATAGATCAGCACCACACCTGCGGCCGAGATCAGGCCAAACACCCGTATCGGCGGTATCGGACTCAAGCCCAGAGAGGCCAGGCCGGCCACCGTGGTCAGGGAGGTGAACAGCGCCGGCCGGCGGATTTCCCGCAACGCCCAGTCCACCCGCGCCTGCCCGGAAAGCCCCCGTTTGGCGGCATAATGCAGGGCATTGAACAGATGAATCAAAGCCGCCAGGGTCAATGCCGACAACAGAGGGGGGATGATGCTCGATATCAGATTGAATGGCTGATCCAACAACACATAGAAGGCGACGGTAGAACTGACCACCACACCAATGGTGATGCCGGTCACGGCCACTGCCAGCAGGCGGCGAAACATCAGCCAGACCAGCAGCAGACCGATCGCCACCGTGGCGGGAATGAAGATCATGTTGTCCCGCAGCATAGAACGCAGTTGCGCCACGTCCACAACAATCTGTCCCGCCATCGCGATCAGGTATCCCCCTAACCGGTGCTGCTCCACCTGCTCAAGAATGCTGTCTTCCAGCGCCATCCGCGCCATGCTGTCATTGATCGTCACCGGCACTACCAGCAGCGACAAGGCGGAGCCATCGGCCGCGATCAGCGTGCGCCCGGCAAACCGATCGGCTCTGGCACGGTCACGCCGCTCCAGCGGCCGCAACCGTTCCAGATCCTCCATATCGAGCAGGGGTTCCACATTGAAGCCATCAGCGGTTCCACTGATATGGTCCTGCCTGGTGATCCCTTTAACGTCATCGATCAGCGGATTGGCCGCCAGTGTTTCGGCCAGTGCATGGAACGCCTTGAGAAACCCATCGGAATAGAGTGCGACCCCATCGAACAGCAGCAGGATCACTTGGTCGTTGGGGAATTTCTCCTGCAACATGTCATTCACCTGCACCGAAGGCGCATCCGCAGGCAGGTATATCCTGGGCGCATTATTGACATTCAGGAACAGCAGCAACCCGCTGGGCAGGATCGTGAAGAAAATCAGGAACAGGGCGCTGAAATAGAGTTTCCAGGGCAACCGGAGGAAGGTGTTTTTCAGGGTCACATCCGCCCGGGTGTAGCAGGTCAAGAGCACCGTCTGCTCACCCTCGAACCAGGAGCTGTGGGAGACGATCACCACCTCCTGCTCACTGCCGTCCGCCCGCAGCAGGTGGACCTTGACCTTGGGCTGCCTGCGATCGGATTCCGCGACTTTCAGGGCCTCGGCGAGATGGGTGCGCAAGCGGGGCTGGTGGCGCCCAATCACCGTATCGAGCAGTGGCACACCATCCAGCTGATCGAATGACTCATATCCCAGCAAACGGAGATATGCCGGATTGGCATAGACGTAGATGCCATCGTGCACCATGGCAATCGGCTGATCGTCATGCTCCAGCCTGGCCCGTCGGGTGCGTTCGTCTTCTCTCATGAATGATTAGAAACGGACCCGCCAGCCCAGGGTCAGCAAGGAATGGTCTTCATGAAAGCCACCGGGGGTTCCATCGCCGCCCTGAAAGTAGTGGCCCTCCAGGTAGATTTCGTGGGGTTCCCAGCCGATGTAGGCGATCTCCGGGTTGATATAGATGTCATTTTCGCCCAAGCCGACGAAGAACCGGGTCTTGGCACGCCAGCGGTTGTGGGCGAAAGGTGTTTCCACTGAGCCGTTTATGGAGTAGATCGCCGTCCGGTCCAGCACATCCGGGGCATTGATCATATTGCTGCCGGTCAACTGGATGTTGACCCGGGTGTCACCGTCACCAGGGTAGAACTCCACGGCAGCGCCCCAGTTGATGCTCTCCACAGTGGTATAGCGGCCGTCCAGACGGGTGGCCGGAGTGTCACTCAGCCACACTCCTTCAAGTCGCCAGGTGGCGCCCGCCGCTTCGACGGCGATATCGCCTCCCACGGCCCAGCTGCGAGGATACTCTGCCCGAAATACCCCGGTCGTCGCATCGAAGCGGAAGTATGGTGCAGACTGGCGCGTCTTCTGTAGTGTAAGGCCATAGTCGAAGGCGGCGTTGGATGCGCTGAAGCGCATGGCAAAACCGCCATCGGAATCCGGCACTTCGGTGTCGAACGCGGAATTCCTGATCAGCGCTGACATGGCGGGCGTCGAAGGCAGACCAATAATCCTTCCTGCCGTACGGTCAACCGGGTACCAGACACTCTCCTCTCCGGGTAGCACGGCCCCCCTGAACAGGGGAAGATAGATCAGGTCCAGCTTGCCGGCAGCGAAAAAACGCTCCAGGCGCACCATTGGCGTGGCCCGCCGCCGGTCTGGCAGGTCATCGAGGATATAGCGGGACAGATCCCAGGTACTGAACCGGTCGCTGGGTGGCAGCTCATCGATCCGGCCCCAGATCACCTTGTCTGCCCCCAGGGTCAGCCGATACCCCTCTGTACGGTAACGAAGGAATGTTTCTGCATAATCGAGACGGCTGCGATCCCAGTCTGCACCGCCACTCTGATACAGGCCGTCCAGCCGGGCTGACATCTGCACCTCCCACTGGGGCGCCGGCAACCAGCGGGCCGTTGCCTTGGCGAACAGATAACCTTGGTCGTCAGCTATCGGGTTGGTCCTGGTAAAATGCCCATATTCCGCCCACAGTTCATCCAGTTTTAGACTGAAGCCGGATCCATTGCCTCCAGCCACGCTGCCGGCTGTCGTTGCAATGTCAGTGGCATCACCGTTTTCGTCTTCCAGCTCAAGCACTTCGGCAGTAGCATCCTCATCTTCAATCAGCAATGGCTCCTCATCATCCACCTCTTCAGGACCGGCGACTTCATCTCCTGCGGCCCCCGGAGTCTTGGCGTTCTGGCCGTCCTCAGAGTCGTCGGCATCGAGCAGCACCGGCTCATCGCCAGCCGGAGTGTCATCATCGATCACCACACTGCCATCATCCTCTATCAGCAGTTCGTCTCCATCATCCACCGTCATTTCAGGGTCGGCTGCCTGTAATGGGGAGCAGGCCAACAGGCCAGCCACGAACAGACCGGCAACTGGGCTCAGCATGGGTATTCGATGGCATTTCATGGCTGCAGCATTCCTTTATATAAGTAATAGTTAAGGGCGATAGGTCATTTCACGGCTGTCATCAGACAATGCCCGCTGGGAGAACAGCGCATCAGGCAGACCTTGGTCATACTTGATTCGTTGCGTCAACAGGCGCGTCCGATGCCCCGTTTTCAGGTCGTACATGGTGCTGTCCAGTATCACCCAGTAGCCCTGTACCTTCTTTATCTTCCGTGCCCGCAAACGCTTTACCGGCTTTTTCCGGCCTTTCTTGTATAAATCAACACGAAGGGGAATCAAGGTCTTGCGATGCACCCAGCTGACGCGCTTCGAATAAATGGAATTACTCGGATCCCTGGGCGTACTGACCAGCACGTCACATTTGATCTTTCCCACCTTTCCTTTACCGATGAGCTTGTGATAGTCCATCCCCACCTCGCGGTCACGCAAATCCTCGTATACGAAGTCGGAACCGACGAACCGTCCACCCTTGCGCGAGGATGAGATGCGCCTGACCCGATCCAGGGCTGGCAGGTAGAGCCATTGGTCACTCTTGTCGCCAGGATGATCCAACGTCAGCAATCCGGTGCCAGCGATATCCGTGGGTTCGACGAACCGCATTAGATTCCAACGCTCGGCCGGCCCTTTGTCCTTGACATAGCTGTAGAGGATCCGCTTGCGAGGCTTGCCCCCCTTCTCCGCCAGCAGCATCAGCACCTTGGAGCTTACATCCTTGCCCGATGGGCGATCGTACATCTGCTGCGCCAATCGCTTCCCAGGCTCATTCTCAAGGCTGGATGCGGCCGATACCGTATGAACAAAAAACGGCAACAATAGGATCGCAAACAGATAGGAACGGCGTTTCATCATGGCAGCTGGCATCATCCATCGGCACCTGTTGAAAGCATTATTAACAACCAATGAGAAAAACATACTATATCTCATTGTAACAACAGCCAAGTTTTACCGCAGGAAAATGCGTTGGAAGGCCGGGATCCATGGCCAGTCTGCCGTGAAGAGGTTGGTTGGGTGGTATGTGGATGAAAAAAGGCCGCTGATCAGCGGCCTTTTCTATGTGGATGGCGTCCCGTGGGGGATGGTGCATTAACCCCAGGAAGTACGGAAAACGATATTCTACCCCCAGAAAACCGACAACAACCGAGAAGCAAGCATAAGTCGTTTCTTATATACTAAAGCCCCACAAGATGCGCTCATCATAACCTTTTGTTTTGAATGCTGTTTGATCAGTCTGCTTGTGATGCGACCCTTACGTGTGCGCTGCTCCCAATAAAATTGGCAACCACTATTAACCCGTAACATCAACACCACAGTTAGCCTGCGTCGAGCATCAAGCATACCCTCCATCATCAAGACGATCGAGTGTGGCATGGATAAGATCGCGTTGTCCTTGACCGACCGGGATCTGCTCACCAAGCGACGGAAATGACTGCATGAGCCACTTTGGGGCCACTTCTTCCCCTCCGAATACATGAATGGCATAAAGCGCAAGCTCCGGCTCAAGTTCGGCTAACCGTTACCATGCCTCTTTGATATTTTTCGCGTGCTCTTCCTGGCACTGGATGATTGTCCGAGTCAGTGCACGTAGATCCTTTCCTGATAACTTTGCAACCTTGTTCAGCTAGTCAACGCCGCTCACTACTGCTCAGCCACTATGCGCTACACGAATACCTGGGCCAGATGTGGTACCAGATGCGGGGGCAGGCATAGTTTACAGCGGACTCGGAACCGCGCACCCCCTGCCCTTGCGATCAGAGCGAGGGTCACTGGACAAAGTGCGTGAACTGAAAATATACTGCGAACCAAAGGAGAGTGCGGCATTGGGGTATTTTCTTGCCAAGGCATTAGGCAAATAGACCGCTCCCAGGCCCAGCTCAAGGTCACTTTCATGGATGCTGCGCATATGTTCGATTCGACGTTGAAGGGGCTCGACAAGAGGATCAGGGAGCATGGTGAC
>CAZJCM010000023.1:0-48417 GCA_964544655.1 uncultured Sedimenticola sp.
CCTCGATCACGCCGTCCTCGTTCACCTGGATCTGCAGGCGCATCACGTCGCCACAGGCTGGCGCCCCCACCATGCCGGTTCCCACGTTGTCGGCGTCCTTGTCCATGACACCAACGTTGCGCGGATTCTCATAATGGTCCAGGACTTTTTCACTATATGCCATGGTCTCTAATCTCCAGGTTCAATGACCATCGCTTATCCGACGGTCTCGGTATATTTTGTGTCGCTTCAGTGAGCGGCCCACTGGACGCTCTTCAGGTCGATGCCTTCCTTGAACATATCCCACAGCGGCGAGAGTTCGCGCAGCCGGTTCACCTGATTCCGCACCAGATCGACCACATAGTCGATCTCCTCCTCGGTGGTGAAACGCCCGATGGTGAAACGGATGGAGCTGTGGGCAAGTTCGTCCTCCCGGCCCAGGGCACGCAGCACATAGCTTGGCTCCAGGCTGGCCGAGGTGCAGGCAGACCCCGAGGAGACGGCAATATCCTTGAGTGCCATGATCAGAGACTCGCCCTCGACGAAGGCAAAGCTGACATTGAGGTTGCCCGCCACCCGCTGCTCCAGATCCCCATTGAGGTAGACCTCTTCCATATCTTTGAAACCATCCCACAGACGGTTACGCAACATCAGAATACGTTCATTCTCCTGCTGCATCTCCGCCTTGGCGATACGGAAGGCCTCACCCATACCAACGATCTGATGTGGCGCCAGAGTGCCGGAACGCATACCGCGCTCATGGCCGCCACCATGCATCTGTGCCTCCAGGCGGACCCGGGGCTTGCGCTGTACATAGAGCGCGCCGATCCCCTTGGGGCCATAGATCTTATGCGCCGACAGAGAGAGCAGATCCACCTTCATGGCCGCCATATCGATAGGCACCTTACCGGCACTCTGGGCCGCGTCCACATGAAACATGATCTTGCGCGGGCGGGTGATCTCGCCGATGGCAGCGATATCCTGAATCACGCCGATCTCATTGTTGACGTGCATGATGGAGACCAGAATGGTGTCATCACGCAGTGCGGCCTCAAGTTTCTGCAGATCGATCAAGCCATTGGGCTCGGGATCCAGATAAGTGACTTCAAAGCCCTCGCGCTCCAGCTGCCGACAGGTATCCAGCACCGCCTTGTGTTCGGTCTTGCTGGTGACGATATGTTTGCCCTGCTTCTGGTAAAAATGGGCGACGCCCTTGATCGCGAGGTTGTCCGACTCGGTGGCTCCCGAGGTCCAGACGATCTCTTTTGGGTCGGCATTGATCAGGGCCGCCACGTCACGCCGCGCCTGCTCTACCGCATCGTCCGCCTCCCAGCCAAACTGGTGGGAGCGGGATGCCGGGTTTCCGAATATGCCATCAGGGGTGAGATAGCCACACAGTTTTTCGGCAACCCTGGGATCGACCGGTGTGGTGGCCGAGTAATCCATGTAAATAGGTAACTTCATCTAGCTCTCTCTCCTGAAAATTCTGTGGGGCGGGGACTCCGCCGGCTCATACACGGGCCGTCTGGGCCGTTGACAACTGAACTTCGACACCCTGCTGCCCATCCTGGCGCTCCGCAACCTGACGCGCACTACCCTGGGTCATCAAATCGAGCAGACTGATCTGGTTGAGATAGTCATAGATCCGGTCACTGAGATCGTGCCACAGGTCATGGGTCAGACAGCGCTCATTGTCCTGGCAGTTGTGGGCACCCCCACAACGGGTGGTATCCACCCTTTCATCCACCGCGGAGATCACTTCGGCCACGAATATCTCTTTCACGTCACGGGCCAGAACATAACCTCCACCAGGACCGCGTACGCTGTTGACCAGGGATTTCTTGCGCAGACGGGAAAACAGCTGCTCCAGATAGGAGAGAGATATCCCCTGCCTGCGGGCGATATCCGCCAATGTGATTGGCCCTTCGCCGTAGTGGAAGGCCAGATCAAGCATTGCAGTGACCGCATAACGGCCCTTTGTGGTCAATCTCACGTCTGTTACTCCCAGGGTCTGTGAAAAATCCCGCCTCAGGTCGACCTGCAGACCTGGCCGGAACATCCAGCCTCGAGCCGCTACTTAATGGCCTGCATCGACAAGTGCCAAATATAGGTGACTGCTAATATATAATCCCTGAGTGTTTTAGTCAACTATTATCCGGGATCTCACTTTCCGGACTGGCGCTGGACTCCTGGGATTGAATCTTGAGCAACTCTTCTGCCGTGGATGCGATCTCACAGCTCTCCAGTGCCGGCAGCACTATCTCCGGATGCTCCTTGCTCACCTGGCGCAGGACCTCGCACATGGACTGCATGCGCTGGTCCAGCACATGGATATGGTCCAACATGCAGTTGATCGCATGAGCCACCGGGTCTGGTGCATCACTGGTGGCACCGTAGGCATCGAAGCCCATCTTCTTGGCCATTCTGGCACGGTGTGAGTCGTCCTGTTTTTTAGCCGGCTCGACCAACCGCCCGGGGACACCGACGACGGTGGTTTTCTCCGGTACCGGCTTCACCACCACAGCATTCGAACCGATACGGGCACCACGCCCGATATCGATCGGCCCAAGTACCTTGGCGCCGGCACCGACTACCACATCGTCCGATAATGTAGGATGACGCTTGCCCTTCTGCCAGCTGGTACCGCCCAGGGTAACCCCATGGTAAAGGGTGCAATCATTGCCGATCACGGCTGTTTCCCCGATCACCACCCCCATACCATGGTCGATGAAAAAGCGGCGACCGATAGTGGCACCAGGATGGATCTCGATCCCGGTGAACCAGCGCGCGAGGGCAGAGAGAAAGCGGGCCAGCCAGCACATCCCCCGTTGCCACAGCCAGTGAGAAAGGCGATGCACCAGCAACGCGTGCAGCCCCGGATAAGTGGTGATCACTTCAAAGGCATTACGCGCTGCAGGATCCCTGTCGAAGACACAGCTGATATCCTCTTTGATACGCGAGAACATGGTAAAGAACCACCCTTTGTGTACGGCTCAGGCAATCAGCCGGAAAGGCCTAGTATAATACTCGATTATTACCGAGCTTGACCAGTTCCTTGAGATTTTTCTGGCACACTCCCATTCGCGGGAATCAGCAGGCATCGCTGGTGGAGAAGCGATGTATACAACGCAGACTTATTTCCCAGACCGGGCGGATTTTCGCCCTTCGGCTGCACTCAGCAGGCCACGTAGGATATTGATCTCGTCCCGGTCTGGCCTGGCACGCAGAAACAGTCGCCGGAGGCGTCTCTGCAGCTTGTCGGACTGCTGCGGGTCGGCGAACCCCAGCGTCTCCATGGTTCGTTGCAAATGAGTAAAGAATCCCTCCATGATCGCGGCATCAGCCACCTCTCTCACCGGCCCGGCATCTTCCACCGACTGCCCTTTAAGCGCTTCCACTTGCAGTTCATAGGCAAGCACCTGGACCGCCTGAGAGAGATTGAGGGAGGAATAGACGGGATTGGCGGGGATATGAACGAGGAAATTACAACGATCCATCTCCGCATTGGAGAGTCCGGAGCTCTCACGCCCGAACAGTAACGCCACCTCTCCTGTGGCCGCCTCCCGAAACAGGGTTTCGGCACAGTCCCGGGGATTGAGCTGGGGCCATTCCACGCTGCGCAGTCGGGCGCTCGCCCCCACCACCAGGCGGCACCCTTCCAACGCCTGGTCAAGGGTGGCGCAGACCTGTGCCCGGGCCAGCAGATCGTCGGCACCTGAGGCCCGTGCAGTGGCCTCGGCACTGGGAAAGATCTTGGGGTTGACCAGGAACAGCTGCTGTAGGGACATATTTTTCATCGCCCGCGCCACAGCGCCGATATTCCCGGGATGGGTGGTGCCAATCAGTACGATTCGAATATTACTCAGCATGAGTGGGTTCTCGCTATGCACGGGCCAATAAACAGATAGTGAATTATCCTATCCCACACCATCGCAGGTAAACCTTATTTGGAGAGATGAGGGCTGAGGACAGGTCGTCGGAGACGCCCTCAACCCACCCCTGGGGCTTCGCGGCGGCACCCTTGTCGCCGGGATTCCGACAAGCTGCCCTCAGTCCCCAGCCGGCCCCGGAACAGGTACCAGTGCCGGGACATTAGCAAATATATTGTTTGGCCAGACAGCATGAATTTAACGATTAATCCGGCAGGACGGGCCTGCTTGGCCTTTCAAATGGAGATAGATGGTATTACACTCCCCCGCTCGCCGTTCTCAGATTGTCCACCTACCCATCAAGTCGTCAAAGCCATCATGCATCCAACCATCAACATCGCCATCCGAGCCGCCCGCAATGCGGGCAACATCCTGCTGCGCTATTTCGAGCACGTAGACTCCCTGAAGGTCACCAGCAAAGGGCTGAATGACTTCGTATCCGAGGTGGACAAGGCATCGGAGCAGGCGATCATCGAAACCCTGCGCAAGGCCTATCCGGACCACGCCATCCTGGCCGAGGAAAGCGGGCAACATGATGGCAACGACTTCCAATGGGTGATCGACCCTCTCGACGGCACCACCAACTACCTGCACGGATTCCCCCAGTTCTCGGTCTCCATCGCTCTGAAGTACAAAGGCGTGCTGGAGCACGGGCTGGTATACGATCCACTACGCGAAGAGATGTTCACCGCCAGCCGCGGCCAGGGCGCACAGCTGAATGACCGCCGCATCCGGGTCAGCAGCCGCAAGGGTCTTGATGGCGCTCTCCTGGGCACCGGCTTCCCCTACCGTGACCAATCCCAATTGGATGCCTATCTGGGAATGTTCCGGGCGCTGATCAAAGACAGCGCCGGCATTCGCCGGCCTGGTTCCGCCGCATTGGATCTCGCCTATGTGGCCGCAGGACGACTGGATGGGTTCTGGGAGCTTGGGCTCGCCGAATGGGACCTCGCAGCTGGCGCTCTGTTGGTCAAGGAAGCCAGCGGCGTGGTCAGCGATATCGCCGGCGGCGAGCGTTACCTGGAAACGGGGAATGTGATTGCAGGCGGACTGAAAGTACAGGCTGCGATGCGTCAGGAAATCCATTCGTACCTCAACGAGCACCTGCGCGCCTGAAGCCGGATTCTGGCCTATTTTACCTCAAGATTTAGCCCCTCCGACCGCTAATCGATCTGAAGCCGGGGGCATCCTCCACCGGCACTGCAAGACAACAGGATCAGAGCCGATGGCGGATAAAAACCAGATTCCCACCCGGATCAGCGACCGCGCCCTGGAGATGGTAATGCGGGATGTATTGGACGGGATGCTAGAGTTGTCGCTGGAGTCCGCCTACTCCCATCGTAACATCGATTTCGAGATCATCGAGATCACGCCAGCCGATCGGAAAGGCGTCAGCGACCGACAGCAACATGAACGGGCAGAGGTATTGCCCTTTCCAGCCCTGCGCCGGGCGGTAGGATAGCCCGGCGACGACCAGGATCGCGCCACTCTGCCCAGACAGTCTGCCGGCTACGTTCGATCAGGGCTGTCCATCCAACTCCGCCCCTTCCTTTTTCACCGGCATCAGATCTGCCTTGCTGATACCCAGCATCAGCACCGCACTGCTCGCCACATAGATGGAGGAATAGGTACCCACCACTACACCGATGATCAGCGCCAGGGCAAAGCCGTGGATGATTTCACCACCAAACAAAAACAGGGCGAGCAACACCAGCAAGGTGGTAAGCGAGGTAATCAGGGTACGTGACAGGGTCTGGTTGAGTGAGATATTGATAATCTCCTCCGGTGTCCCCTTGCGGATCTTGCGGAAATTCTCGCGAATGCGGTCGAACACCACGATGGTGTCATTCAGAGAGTAACCGATGACCGCCAGTATGGCCGCCAGCACTGGAAGATCGAATTCGATCTGAAACAAAGAAAAGATGCCGATGGTGATCAACACATCGTGAATCAGCGCGATCACCGAGCCCAGGGCAAAGCGGTATTCGAAACGCAACGCCACATAGATCAGAATACCGATCAGGGCATAGAGCATGGCCAGACCGCCATCCTCGGTCAGTTCGTCGCCCACCTGAGGACCAACGAACTCCACCCGGCGCAACTCCGCCTTCCCAGCGACCGCCTCATTCATGGCATTGAAGGCCTTGTTGCTGAGCTGAGCCGCATCCTCCCCCTCGCGCGGTGCCAATCGCACCAGCACGTCCTTCGGGGTACCGAAGTGCTGCACCGTGGCATCACCGAATCCGGTATCGGCCAGGGTCTTGCGCACCTGCGCCAGATCGGCCGCATCCGTGTAACCAACCTCGACCAGGGTTCCGCCGGTGAAGTCGATGCCCAGGTTCATGCCCCGGATCAGCACCGACAGAATGGCGATCACCACAGCAGAAATGGAGAGCATCATGGCCAGACGGCGCTTGCCCATGAAGTCGATTTTGCTGGAGGACATCAATATCCGCATGACTGAATGTTTCCGCTCGTTCGGGTAATTAAACGGACAGCGACTTAACGCGCCGGCCACCGTATATGAGATTGATCACCGCACGGGTCCCGACGATAGCGGTGAACATGGAGGTCAGGATGCCAATGAACAGAGTCACGGCAAAGCCCTTGATCGGCCCGGTACCGAAGGCGAACAGCACGATCGCCGCAATCAGGGTGGTGATATTGGCATCCATGATGGTGGAGAAGGCCTTCTCATAACCGGCATGGATGCTGGCCTGGGGTGTACTGCCCACCCTGATCTCCTCGCGGATACGCTCGAAGATGAGCACATTGGCGTCCACCGCCATACCCACCGTCAGCACGATACCAGCAATGCCCGGCAGAGTCAGGGTCGCCTGCAGCATGGAGAGTATGGCCACGATCAGCACCAGGTTCATCAACAGAGCCAGATCCGCCACCAAGCCAAACACCCGATAGTAGACCGTCATGAAGAGCACGACGAAAGCCATGCCGATCACTACTGAAATGAAGCCCTGATCGATGTTGTCCTGGCCCAGACTGGGACCAATGGTCCTTTCCTCGACGATATCGATCGGAGCGGCCAGGGCGCCGGCGCGCAGCAACAGGGCGAGGTCATGGGCCTCCGCCGGACTGTCCAGCCCGGTGGTCTGGAAACGGCGGCCGAACGGTTCCAGGATATTGGCCACGCTGATCACCTCTTCTACCGGGATCTTGCGGGTCACCTTCTTGCCGTTGACGATGCGTGTCTCTTTGCGCGTCTCGATGAACACCACCGCCATCGGCTTGCCAACATTCTCGGTGGTGATGTTGCGCATGCGCCGCGCCCCCTGGCCATCCAGGCTGACGAACACCGCCGGCTGACCTGAACGCTGGTCGAAACCGGAAGAGGCGTCGGTGATCTGGTTGCCGGTGACGATGACCCGTTTCTTCAGCAGAATCGGCCGCCCGTCGCGGGTGTGATAGAGCTTGGAGCCGACCGGCACTTTGCCCGCCACCGCGTCTTCGACACTGTGCTCCGTATCCTCCAGGCGATACTCCAGGGTAGCTGTGGCACCAAGCAACTCCTTCAGCCTCGCCGGATCCTGGGCGCCTGGGAGTTGCACCACGATACGGCGATCACCCTGCTGCTGAATCACCGGCTCGGAGACACCCAGGGCATTGACCCGGTTGCGCAGGGTAGTGATGTTCTGATCAAGCGCGAACTTACGCACCGACTGTTGCTCCGCCTTGCCCATCCGCACCCGGACCATATAGGCGCCATCGGCATCCACCGGCTCCAGCAACAGGTCACGGAATTCGTTACCGATCACCTCTTCCGCCCTGTCCCGCAGCGCCGGATCCTTGAATTTGATCAGCACCGCATCCTTCTCCTGGGTGACCGTGGTATAGCGCAGCTTCTGTTTGCGCAGCAGGGTACGGATATCGCCGGTGTAGCGCTCCATGGCCTGCTTCACTGCCGCATCCATATCCACGTCGATCAGCACGTGGATACCACCACGCAAATCGAGGCCCAGATACATCGGTTTCGCCCCTATCGCCTTGAGCCATGGGGGGACATCGGTGGAGAGCGTCAGAGCCAAGGTATAATCGTTGCCCAGCACGGCCTCCAGCGCGTCCTTGGCCCGCAACTGATCCTCGGAGTCATTGAACCTCAGCAGGAGCTTGTTGGGCCGTGACTCTGTGGATTTGATATTGATCCCGGCCTTGTCGAGGACCTGTTTCACCCGGTCCAGGGTGGCCGTGTCGACTTGCGCACGGCGGGTGCCGCTGATCTCCATAGAGGGATCCTGATCGAACAGGTTTGGCAAGGCGTAAATCAGGCCGATCAGCACGACTGCCACGACCAGCAGGTTCTTCCAGAGGGGGTATCGGTTCATCTTGATCTTGGTGGTTGATGCCTGTTGAGGCCGGCGCTTGCTGACAAGCCCGGCCACCTGTCCTGCTCCCGGGAACAGCGATACAGGATCGCTGTTCCCGCAGGGGAGAGATTAAAGCTCTTTCAGTGTGCCTTTTGGCATCACCGCGGCAATCGACTGGCGGCGAAACGTCACCACCACACCGTCGGCGACCTCCACTTTGACGAAGCTCTCACCCAGGTCGGTGATCTTGCCCATCATCCCCCCTTCGGTCTGCACTTCGTCACCCTTGGCCAGGGACTCAACCAGTTTTTTATGTTCTTTCTGACGCTTCATCTGCGGGCGGATCATCAGGAAATAGAGCATGATGATCAGCCCAATGGGCAGGATCAGCCCTTCCAGGCCAGGCTGCCCCGCCCCACCAGTGGCCGCCTGGGCCATTGCGTCCGAAATAAAGAAACTCATGTGTCACTCCAAACCTGAATTATGTGATGTGTGCGGCACCAACCGCCTGGAACCCATCCGGGTCCAAGCGGCGCATTATGCCACAGTTGCAGAGTTTAAAAAATTACCTTGCCGGAGACGCACGGAGAAACCATGGATTCTCCCTCCGGCAATCCATCGGGACAGCGCGCTCAGACAGGTCAGACAGCCCCCGGCAGTTGCATGTCGAACAGCAGCAACCCCCGCCAGCCACTCTTACGAAGGCCAAAACTTGAGTCAGTTATTGCGCAGATCGTGAAACTCGCTAACGAACCGTTCGAATCGTTGCGATTCGATGGCTTGACGGATATCGCGCATCAAGGATTGATAATAATAGAGGTTATGGATGGTATTCAGCCGCGCCCCCAGGATCTCATTGCAGCGGGACAGGTGGCGCAGATAGGCGCGGCTGTAGTTGCGGCAGGTATAACAATCACATAGGGGATCGAGCGGCCCGGTATCCTTGGCATGTACCGCGTTGCGAATTCGCACCACGCCCTGGTGGGTGAAGAGATGGCCATTGCGCGCATTGCGGGTGGGCATCACGCAATCGAACATATCGATGCCCCGCGCCACTGCCGCCACGATATCCTCCGGCGTGCCCACCCCCATCAGATAATGGGGGTGATCCGCCGGCAGACGGCTGGCCAGAAAATCCAGGATACGCCAGCGATCTTCCGGCGGCTCACCCACCGACAGCCCGCCAATGGCGTAACCATCGAAACCGATCTCCATCAGGCCCTCCAGGGAACGCGCCCGCAAGGCCTCATAGACGCCACCCTGGACGATGCCGAACAGGGCCGACGGATTGTCTCCATGGGCCTGGCGGCTGCGGGCCGCCCAGCGCAGGGAGAGCTCCATGGAACTGCGAGCCTCTGCTTCAGTGGCTGGATAAGGCGTGCATTCATCGAAGATCATGACGATGTCGGAACCCAGCTCCCGCTGCACCTGCATGGATTCCTCCGGCCCCATGAAGATGCGACTGCCATCCACGGGAGAGCGGAAATGGACACCCTGCTCGGTGATCTTGCGCATCGCCCCCAGACTGAACACCTGGAAACCACCGGAATCGGTGAGGATCGGCCGCTCCCAGTGCATGAATCCATGCAGGTCACCGTGAGCCTGGATCACCTCCGTGCCGGGACGCAGCATCAGATGAAAGGTGTTTCCCAGAATGATCTCAGCACCGATCCCGGTCAGTTCTTCCGAGGTCATCGCCTTGACCGTGCCATAGGTACCCACCGGCATGAAGGCCGGGGTCTCGATAGTCCCACGAGCGAAGTGCAAACGCCCTCGACGGGCCGCACCATCCCTGTTCAGTAGATCAAACTCCACGGTCTCTCCCGGTTTGCGTATGACAATTCATGCTTGACAAATAATCCAGAATATTAGAAACTGCGCATGTACTGAACATTCAGTACATACTCCTCCATCCTCCTTTGGTGGATTTTCAAGCGCGACAATCCTCTTGTCGCGCTTTTTTTTGTCCCGATTTTACCTTCGGGTCAGGAACATGGCATCGCCGTAACTGAAGAAGCGATAGCCCTGGTCGACGGCATGCCGGTAAGCCGCCATCACCTGCTGATGCCCGGCGAAGGCCGAAACGAGCATCAACAGCGTGGACTCAGGGAGATGAAAATTGGTAATCAGTGCATCGACACTGCGAAATCGATACCCCGGTGTAATGAACAACCGGGTATCCCCCTGAAACGGCTGCAGTGCCCCGCTGGCCGATGCCGCCTCGAGACTGCGCACACTGGTGGTGCCCACTGCAACGACCCGCCCGCCCCGTTCGCGGGTCTGCCGCACCTGCTCACACACCGCCGCGCTCACCTCCACGTACTCCCGGTGCATGACGTGTTCTTCCAGCCGCTCCACACGCACCGGCTGAAAGGTACCGGCCCCGACATGGAGCGTGACCCGGGCGCTCTGCACCCCTTTTTCAGCCAGCAGATCGAGCATCTCCTGGTCGAAATGAAGCCCTGCGGTAGGAGCCGCCACGGCGCCGGGCCGGGAGGCGTAGACGGTCTGATAGCGGGTCATGTCCTCCTGCTCGTCCTGCCGGGTGATGTATGGCGGCAAAGGAATGTGGCCCTCCTGCTCCATCAACGACATCAGATCGACGTCGGGTGAGCTGATCCGGAACAGGTCATCTTCACGCTCGCCCACCTCCAGCACGACGCCTCCCTCATCCGTGGTGATGCGGCTTCCCGGACGCGGCGGTTTGCTGGCCCGAATATGTGCCAGCGCCTGCCGGGTATCGAGCAACCGTTCGATCAGCAACTCCACCCGGCCACCGGTCTCTTTATGCCCGTAGAGACGCGCTGGCATCACCCGGGTGTCATTGAATACCAGCAGATCCCCTGGCAGCAGCAGATCTGGCAGATCGGCAAAGTTGCGGTCTGCCAAGCTGCCGCTTTCACCGTCGAGGCAAAGCAGACGACTGTCCCGACGCTGGCGCAGGGGAAACTGGGCGATGAGCGCCTCGGGGAGATGATAATGAAAATCGGTGCGTTGCATGGGAGGCGAATGTTACCACAGCATTGGCGATATCCGGCTACAAGCGATATACTTCGCTCTCCCCAGTGCCGGAGTGGTGAAATTGGTAGACACAGGGGATTCAAAATCCCCCGGCTTCACGGCCTTGCCGGTTCGAGTCCGGCCTCCGGTACCATCTAACAAAACGCAATGGATCGCACACCTTGAAAACGCTATTTATTGCGTATAATCAATTGGTTACACAACATCCAAGACAGGACTGATAGGCGCGTACAGCCATCACGTCAACCAGAACGCTTCTTTGTATCTTTAGATCAATCGCCCCTATCGAGGCCTTTCCAGCCACCAAGCCGCTATTAACGGCTCGGCGACCACCCTTTATCGGCGACCGGCACCTTTGGGATTCTGATAGAACTGCTCGATCTGAGGTGGCATTGATTCACAGCTGAGACGGCGCACTGCCGGATGTGTGCTTTGGCTCGCAATCTCTGCATCCCTTGTAAAATCCCCCTTGGATCTCACATTATTATCTTCACCATCCGCAAAACCGTTATAGTGATGCGAACTGGTTAGATGCCTGGAAAAGAACAATGAGCAAAAGCAACTTCTCCCTCGGTGGCGACGACCACAAGCCCAAGATAGAAATCAACAAGACCAGCAATCCGAAGTTCTGGCAGAATCCGAACTTCACCCTGATCATGTACCTGCTGTTTATCTTCTTCTCCTTCCAGGTGTGGCAGGGTTACCAGGAGGTCAAGCGCTCAGAGATCCCCTACAGCGAATTCCTGCAGCGTGTGCAAAAGAAGGAAGTGGCCGAGGCGGTGATTACCGACAAGCTGATTCAAGGCACCCTGACGGCAAAGGATGAGCGCACCAATCAGCCAAAGAAGTTCATTACCGTCCCCATGTGGAACATGGATCTGGCCACCCTGCTCGAGAAACAGGGGGTCAAATATTCGTATCGCCAGAGCAGCGACTGGCTGAGCAACTTCCTGTTCAACTGGGTATTGCCATTCGGGCTGCTGTTCCTGCTCTGGGGCTGGATGGCGAAACGCATGGGCACCATGGGCAAGGGCTTTCTAAATCTGGGCAACAAGGTGCACATTCACCCCGATTCCCTGCCCAAGGTGACCTTCGATGACGTAGCCGGCAACGACGAGGCCAAGCAGGAGCTGAAGGAGACCATCGACTTTCTCCAGGACCCCACACGCATCCAGCGCCTGGGCGGTCGCATGCCCAAGGGCATGCTGCTGGTAGGCCCGCCGGGCACTGGCAAGACCCTGATGGCCCGGGCCGTCGCAGGCGAGGCGGGTGTGCCTTTCTTCAACATCAGCGGTTCCGAGTTCATCGAGATGTTCGTCGGCGTCGGCGCAGCCCGGGTACGGGAGATGTTCGAACAGGCAAGGGAGAAGGCCCCCTGTATCATCTTCATCGACGAACTGGACGCCATCGGCCGCGCCCGGGGAGCCGGACCGGTGATGGGCGGCCACGATGAGCGCGAACAGACCCTGAACCAGTTGCTGACCGAGATGGACGGCTTCGACCCCTCTACCGGAGTGGTGGTGATGGCCGCCACCAACCGGCCGGAAATCCTGGACAAGGCGCTGCTGCGGGCCGGCCGTTTCGATCGTCAGATCCTGGTGGACAAACCGGATCTGGAGGCGCGCGAGGAGATCCTCAAACTGCACGCCCGCAAGCTGAAGCTGGACCCCGATGTGGATCTGAAAGTGGTGGCCCAACGCACGCCCGGTTTCGTCGGTGCCGACCTGGAGAACATTTGCAACGAGGCAGCCATCCGGGCAGTGCGTGAGAACCACGATAACGTCACCATGAAGGACTTCGAGGCAGCCATCGACCGGGTCATCGCGGGGCCGGAAAAGAAGCACCGCACCATCAATCCGGAAGAGAAACATCGGGTCGCCTTCCACGAATCAGGGCACACCCTGGTAGCAGAGATGGTGCCCACCGGAGAACCGGTGCACAAGGTCTCCATCATCCCCCGCGGCGTGGCTGCCCTGGGCTATACCCTGCAGCTGCCGGTGGATGAGAAGTTCCTCTCCACCGAACAGGAACTGAAGGATCAGATCGCCATCCTGCTGGGCGGCCGGGTGGCGGAGGAGATAGTGCTGGGGGACATTTCCAGCGGCGCCTCCAACGATCTGGAACGGGCCACGGAGATCGCCCGCAACATGGTGACCCAGCTCGGTATGAGTGAGCAGCTTGGCCCCCTCACCTGGGGCAAGCGGCGCCAACTCCAGTATCTGGGTGTGGAAGAACAGGAGGAACGCAACTACAGTGAAGAGACCGCCCGCCTGATCGATGAAGAAGTCAGGGGCCTGGTGGAAGAGGGACAGGCCCGGGCCCGCGAGATCCTCACCAGCAAGCGGGAACTGCTGAATCGCCTGGCCGCCGTACTGGAAGAGAAAGAGGTCATCAGCGGTGAAGAGGTGAAGCGGCTGATCGGCAACAGCAAGCCGGTTGCTGAAGTGGAGAAATAGCACAGTGCCCGTTCACCAACGTTTTTGGGGGCGCGGAATCCGCTGAGACCCGCAGAGTTACCTGCTGGCCTCCATCGTCGCTGTGGGCAACCGGCGGCGGCTGATGCTGCAACCCATCGCTTCATAGGACCTACGGCATGAAATCCTTCAAGCGCTATCAGACCCTGCGGATACTGCGGAACAACCCCATTCCGGACGGGGACTGGCGTGAGATCAGCGACCGATTGCCACTACTGCAACATCTGACATCAGGGGAAAAGGCAGAACTCCGTAAACTGACCACCCTGTTCCTCCATGACAAGCATTTCAATGGCGTTCAGGGCATGGAGATTACCCCCGAGGTGCAAATTACCATCGCCGCCCAGGCGTGCCTGGAGATCCTGAAATTGGGACTGGATGCCTTCAGCGGCTGGGTTGAGATCGTGGTCTATCCCGGGGCATTCAGGGTCATCCGCGAACAGGTCGATGAATTCGGGCTGGTTTCCATGGATGACAATGTGCTCAGTGGTGAGGCGTGGGGACAGGGCCCGGTCATCCTTTCCTGGGAGGATGTGGCCAGGGACAGCTTCAGCAGACACCCCGGCAGGAACGTGGTGATCCATGAATTCGTCCACAAACTCGACATGCTCAACGGTCGTGCCAACGGTATGCCGCCCCTGCACCCAGCGATGCCGACCCAGGATTGGACCGACGCCTTGAGTGGGGCTTACCGCAATCTGGTGCAGCGTCTTGAACATGGAGAGCACACCCGGATCAATCCTTATGCAGCGACCAATCCGGCAGAGTTCTTTGCCGTAATTTGTGAGTATTTCTTTACCGCGCCTCAACTGCTGCATCAACATGAACCTGCAGTATACAGGCAACTGCAGGCCTATTTCCTGCAGGACCCTCTGAGGTATATCCAACGTGGGCCATGAGTCCCTGATCAGCGAACTATTGTCCCAGGTCTGGTTTCATTTCATCCTGGTAGCCCTGTTCGGCTTTCTCACCGGTCTTGAATTCAGTGAGTACATTCTGCTCCGAAGCAAAGAACGCCCAGAGATCCCGGCCATCAGCCTCGGCACCACCCGCACCTTCACCTTCATCGCCACCCTCGGATTCGTACTCCATACCCTGGATCCTGCCTACCGGCTCTATCTGGTCGGTATGGCCGGACTGATACTGTTCTTCGCCCTGTTCTACTATTACAAGCTGAAGAGCGGCCAATCCGGCCTGTTGCAGCCCCTGATCTTACTGATCGTCTACGCCTATGGCCCGGTGGTCACATTGCTGCCGCCCTGGTTTCTGGTGCTGCTGTTCGTGGCCGTGGTGTTCACCCTCAGCGCCCGTCCCCTGGCCCACCGTCTGATCGAGGATCTGGAGTCCCAGGAGATTCCCACCCTGGCCAAGTTCCTGCTGTTGTCCAGCGTTATCCTGCCACTGCTGCCGGACCAGCCGATCTCCCCCTATATCCCGGCCACACCGTTCAAGATATGGCTGGCGGTGGTGGTGATCTCCGCTATTTCCTACGCCGGATACATCCTGAAGAAATACCTGTTGAAACGACAGGGTTACCTGGTGACGGGGCTGCTCGGCGGGCTCTACTCCAGCACCGCGACCACCGTGGTCCTGGCGCGTAAGAGCCGCAACATGAGTCAGACCGATGCCTCATTGAACGCCGGCATCATGGCCGCTTCCAGTATGATGTATCTGCGGCTGCTGGTGCTGGTTGCCATCATGAACCCCCGGCTGCTTCCCCACACCGCCTTACCCCTGCTGCTGTTCGGCCTGCTCGCTATCGGCAGTGCTTATTTCATCGGCAGGAAGACACCAGCTGCTACCGAAACCACACCAGACCTGGGGCAATCCAATCCCCTGGAACTGGGTATCGCCCTGTTGTTTGCCCTGTTGTTCGTTATCATGATGGTGATCACTAAGCAGGTGATCATCCATTTTGGCAAGGCCGGGCTGGACCTGCTCTCATTCGGCGTCGGTTTCACCGATATCGACCCGTTCGTGCTGTCGATCCTCAGCGGTCACTACGAGGCCACCAGCCTGCGGCAGCTTGCCGGCGCCATCATAATTGCCGCCGGCAGCAACGATCTGCTCAAGGGTTTCTACGCGGTCACGCTGGGAGGACGTAAAAACAGCGGTAGGATCTCAGCCTTTCTGTTCATTCTCGGTCTCCTGACCATCGGCTATGGACTGATGCTGCCCCGGCTTACCCTGTGATGAACCTCCCTGGGACCCGTTGGATCGGACCGAGCATCGGGAAGCAGCTTAATGGCTACACGCCCGTTATCCATTGCATATCCGCCGGATCATCCCCATATAGCATCTATTCAGAGTGATATCCCCCGGAAAAGGAGTAGCATCATGGGTGTACAAGCGGAACTTCAACAGACCATTGAGGACATGGTGGACGATCACCGGGGTATCCTCGCCGCAGATGAGAGCCATCCCACCATCGCCAAGCGGTTCGAGGCCATCAGCGTGGAATCCACCGAGGAGAACCGCCGTGCCTGGCGCTCATTGCTGCTGGCCACCGACGGGATAGGTCAATACATCTCAGGTATCATCCTGTTCGAAGAGACCCTGGGTCAGAAGGACGATAGCGGCACCCCGCTGCCAGAACTGGCCTGGCGCCAGAACATCGTCCCAGGCATCAAAGTGGACAAGGGCACCGGCCCGTTGTCCGGAGCACCGGGTGACCTGGTCACCCGTGGACTGGATGGACTGGACGAGCGCCTCCAAGGCTACAAAACCCAAGGCGCCCGTTTTGCGAAATGGCGTGAGGTCTACCCCATCGGCCAACACAACCCCACCCTGCTGGGTCGTGAAGCCAACGCCGAGGTACTGGCACGCTATGCAGCCATCTGCCAGGAGCTGGGTATCGTCCCCATCGTCGAGCCGGAGGTATTGATGGATGGTGACCATGACATCGACCGCTGCGCCGTAGTGACCGAACAGGTGTTACACGCAGTATTTCATGCCCTGCATCAGCATCACGTCTCTTTCGAGCACATGATCCTCAAACCGAATATGGTGCTGCCTGGCAAACAGTGTCGTAAAGCCGAGCCGGAAGAAGTCGCTGAAGCGACGCTTCAGGTGTTACGCCGTACCGTGCCGGCAGCCATGCCTAGCATCAATTTCCTCTCCGGCGGTCAAGATGCAGAGGAGGCCACTGCCAATCTGAATGCCATCAACCAACTGCGTGGCAAGGCACCTTGGCAGTTGAGCATCTCCTACGGCAGGGCCCTGCAACAGCCAGCCCTGCACGCCTGGCTCGGTAAAGAGGAAAACGTGCCTGCGGCACAGCAGGCCCTGTTGAAGCGGGCACGGATGAACAGCCTGGCCCGGCAAGGAAAATATGAACCGTCCATGGAATAAGTTCAATACAGCATCGCCTTATGGAACAAAGTGCCATGCCTCATCTCCGTTCAGAAGGATCTCTCAATCGGAATTTGAAGTAGTACCCATGTTTCAGGAACTACCCGTGAATGAACCTGAAGTTTTTGCCTTCATGGCGGTTGGTCGCCTCACCCACAACGACTATCACCCTTTTCCCCCAAGCTAGGGAAGATCATCAAGCTGGAAGGGCGTATCTCCGTTGGAGAATTTTCACGGCGGGTACATGAAGGCAGCCAAAGACGACTATCGTTTCGGCATCGCCCATCAGGATGCTTTTGAACGTGTCGCTATCATCGGCGACAAAGGTTGGGGGCATTGGCTGGCCATCATGGCCAAGCCCTTCATCGATGCCAAGGTACGTTTCTTCCAGCCACAGCAGGCCAGTGAGGCGTGGGGCTGGGGCTGGCAGCGTGAACCCTATGCAAAAAAACGCCGGCAAAGAAAATAATCCGCTTCATCCCATAATCCGCTTCATCCCTTTGCCTGCTCCAGGCTGCGCAGCTTCTTGTGTGAATCCAGCAGATTCAGATAGAAGGCCCGCATGAACGCCTCGTGCCGGTCCTTCGGCGGCGTCCGCCGTTCGATCTCATACAGATAGCGTTGTTCACTGGCATCGGTATCCTTTTCAACGTCCATGTCTTCCTTCGCTGTTCAAGTGATATAGGACTGCTGAAAACACCTGATAGGGATCAGGTATTCAGCCACCGGCCAGTAGCGCATCGCCTGCCCGGTGAGCTTTCTGCAGTTCATCAATTCAATATGATATGGCATTTACCTGGTGATGAACATGGTTTTTGATGTAGGCCTTTTCCTACACCATGGGGCGGCTCTTGGCATACCCGCATCCAATGACGTTTTTTGCTAAAAAAGGCTATTCCATTTTCCTCCCCATAGTCTATGTTTCACCTGTGACTCACCGGCCCAGCCGGGCAGCAGGTTTTCTTATCGCCACTGACGACTATCACCAACCATGAACATGCCACTGAACAACGAACACTTCCCTGAAGTCCATCTCAATCTCAACGTACGTGGACTCAAGCAATCGGCCACGCTCGCCATCAATGAGCGCTGTGCGCAACTCCACAACGCCGGTCGCGATGTCTACCGCCTGGGCCTGGGGCAATCCCCCTTCCCCGTGGCAGCGCCGGTAGTAGAAGAACTGAAGGCGAATGCACACCAAAAGGACTATCTCCCGGTCAAGGGGCTCCCCCAGCTGCGGGAGGCGGTGGCCAGCTACCACAGACGCCAGGAAGGGATCGAATACACCCTGGACGATGTGTTGATCGGTCCCGGGTCCAAAGAGCTGATGTTCCTGGTACAGCTGGTCTATTATGGGGACTTGGTGATCCCAACCCCCAGTTGGGTCTCCTATGCTCCCCAGGCCAACATCATCGGCCGCCACATCTGCTGGGTTCCGACCCGATTCGAGGATGGCTGGCGTATCACCCCGGAGGCATTGGAAGAGCTGTGCAGCAAGGATCCCACCCGCCCCCGGATCCTGATCCTCAACTACCCCAACAACCCCAGTGGCGCCAGCTATGGGGCAGATGAACTGAAAGCACTGGCAGCCGTGGCACGCCGTTACCGGGTCATCCTGATCTCCGATGAGATCTATGGCGAGGTCCATTTCGATGGCCGGCACCAATCCATCGCCCGGTACTATCCAGAGGGCACCATCATCAGCGCCGGTCTCAGCAAATGGTGCGGTGCCGGTGGCTGGCGCCTGGGCACCTTCACCTTCCCATCCAGTCTTCGCTGGCTGCTGGACGCCGTTTCCGTGGTCGCCAGCGAAACCTATACCTCGACCAGCGCACCGATTCAGTACGCCGCCGTACGTGCCTACCAGGGGGGCATCGAAATCGAGCGTTATCTGTCGAACAGCCGCCGTATCCTGAAAAATCTCGGTACATCCGTGGCCGCCCGCCTGCAGCAGGCAGGGGCCAGGCTGCCCATGCCGGAGGGCGGGTTCTATCTGTTCCCCTCCTTCGCCGCCCACCGGGAAAAGCTGTTACGCCGGGGCATCACCAACAGTATCCAACTTTGCGAGCGACTGCTGGAGGAAACCGGCGTGGCCATTCTGCCGGGGTGTGAGTTTGGCCGGCCGGTATCAGAACTGACGGCACGCCTCGCATTCGTCGATTTCGATGGCGCGCGCGCCTTGGTCAGCGCTGAAAGTATCCCACTGGAGCAACCATTGCCCAATGACTTCACAGCCACCCATTGCCATCGGGTGGTAACAGGGATAGAACGCATGTGTGACTGGCTGGAGAGCGACAGCTGATGAATGAGATTCAAACGGGGGGTTGTATCTTGCCGGAAAATGGCTACGCTATGGCTGATACAATCTTATGCTGGCGTATGGAAATCGAGAATAATTCAAACAGGGGCCTGTCCAATACGCACCAGAATCAACCACTATAGATAATCTGTGCCGGATGGTTTCCCGTATCCATCCGGTCATGAACACAGGGCCTGTCGTGTCGGCTTGTGGATGGCTCCAGCATATCCCTTTCATCATCATGGATGTCCAGATACACAGAATCGGCCGATTCCGCGATGTGCCTTGTCTTTGAAGTGACCGTCTAGGTCTGTTTGCCATAACAATCCGTGGAGGATAATAATGTTCAATAAACGTATGATCGCCTCAGCCCTATTAGTAGCCGGCGTCGCCATGGGTGGATCCGGTGTCGCCAGCGCCGATTCTTTCATCACCATTGGTACCGGCGGTGTCACCGGTGTCTACTATCCCACGGGTGGCGCCATCTGCCGCCTGGTCAACAAGGGGCGTAAGAAGCATCATGTACGCTGTTCGGTGGAGTCCACCGGCGGCTCGGTCTACAACCTCAACACCATCCGCGCCGGAGAACTGGACATGGGCGTGGCCCAGTCCGACTGGCAGTATCACGCCTATCACGGTACCAGCAAGTTCAAAGACGCCGGTCCCAACAAGGATCTGCGCGCTGTGTTCTCGGTACACCCTGAGCCCTTCACCGTGGTCGCCCGTGCCGATGCCGGCATCAAGAACTTCATGGACCTGAAAGGCAAGCGGGTCAACATCGGCAATCCCGGCTCCGGCCAGCGTGGCACCATGGAAGTAGTGATGGACACCCTGGGCTGGAAGAAGTCCGATTTCGCCCTCGCCTCCGAACTGAAAGCGGCCGAACAGTCCAAGGCCCTGTGTGACAACAAGATCGACGCCATGGTCTACACCGTCGGCCATCCTTCCGGCTCGATCAAGGAAGCCACCACCTCCTGTGACGCCGTGCTGGTACCGGTCACCGGGCCGGCCATCGACAAACTGGTGGCTGAGAACGACTACTATCGCAAGGCTGTGATTCCGGGCGGCATGTACCGCGGCAACCCCAACGACACGGTTACCTTCGGTGTCGGCGCCACCTTCGTCACCTCCGCCAAGGTACCGGAAGAGACCGTCTATCAGGTGGTCAAGGCCGTGTTCGAGAACTTCGACCAGTTCCGTAAGCTGCATCCGGCATTCGCCAACCTGAAGAAGGAAGAGATGATCAAAGATGGTCTCTCCGCCCCGCTGCACAAGGGCGCCATCAGGTACTATAAGGAAGCCGGTTTGATGTAATTGCCGGCGAGAACAGACGGGGGGCCTGATGGACTCCCGTCTGTTTTCAGCAAACAGACACGGTGGCAGCCAGGTAGATTCAACGTCCCGCCACAGAAAAATCGGTAGACCAAAAGAACTTACGCGGTATGAAACCACGCAATGACGCTATGCGCCTTGCGCCCTTCATACCGCTCAGTCCTCCATGCATGCCTGCAAACCATTACCAGGCCCAGCGCGAGCGGCTGATTTGATAACAGCGCCAGGGGAAATGGAGCCATGAGCACTGAAAGCAAGAACAACGGCACGATCACCGATCAGGAACTTCAGGAGATGGTCGCCCAGACCGACACCGGGGCCCGACACCCGCTGGGCACCGCAGGCAAGATACTGTTTGCAATACCGCTGGCCTGGTCCCTGTTCCAACTCTGGTACGCCTCCCCGCTCCCCTTCATCTTTGGTTTCGGGGTATTCAACGATACTGAAGCACGCGCCATCCACCTCGCTTTCGCCCTGTTCCTCACCTTTACCGCCTACCCGGCCAGTAAAGCCTCACCGCGGGATTACATCCCAATCCAAGACTGGATAATAGCCCTGCTTGGCGCCTTCGCCGCAGCCTACATCTACCTGTTCTACGACCAACTCTCCGGCCGCTCCGGCGCACCTCTGCTCCAGGATCTGGTGGTGGGCGTCATCGGCATGTTGTTGCTGCTGGAGGCCACCCGCCGGGCACTGGGGCCACCGCTGATGGTAGTGGCCACCATATTTCTGATCTATACCTTCGGCGGCCAGTACATGCCGGACGTTATTGCCCACAAGGGCCAGAGCATCACCAAGGTGATCTCCCATCAGTGGCTCACCACTGAAGGCGTGTTCGGCGTCGCCTTGGGCGTCTCTACCAGTTTCGTGTTCCTGTTCGTACTGTTCGGCGCCATGCTGGAACAGGCCGGCGCAGGTAACTATTTCATCAAGATGGCCTTTGCCCTGCTCGGTCATATGCGCGGCGGACCAGCCAAGGCAGCGGTGGTCTCATCCGCTGCCACCGGCCTGATCTCGGGTTCGTCGATCGCCAATGTGGCGACCACCGGCACCTTCACCATTCCACTGATGAAACGAGTCGGCTTTCCCGGCACCAAGGCAGGGGCCGTGGAGGTGGCCGCCTCGACCAATGGCCAGTTGACCCCACCGGTGATGGGGGCCGCTGCATTCCTGATGATCGAGTACGTGGGCATCTCTTATATCGAAGTGATCAAACACGCCTTCCTGCCCGCCATCATCTCCTATATCGCCCTGGTCTACATCGTCCACCTGGAGGCACTGAAGGCGGGCATGCAGGGGTTGCCCAGGCGCACCCACTCCACCTTGGCACAGAAGCTGATGACCTTCGCCGCCATCGTGGTCGGCGCCTGTGCCATCGGCCTCGGGGTCTACTATGGCATCGGCTGGATCAAAACCTATACCGGCGACGCCGCCCTCTATATCGTCGGCGCCCTGGTCCTGGCGACCTACCTGGGCCTGTTGAAGTTTTCCGCCCGCTACCCTGAGCTGGAGTTGGATGATCCCAACAGCCCGTTACTGGAACTGCCGGAAGTCGGCCCCACGGTGAAGGTCGGTCTCTACTTCCTGCTGCCCATCGTGGTACTGATGTGGTGCCTTACCGTGGAACGCTTCTCACCCGGCCTGTCAGCATTCTGGGCCACCCTGTTCATGATGTTCATCGTGCTCACCCAGCGGCCGTTGCAGGCGATGTTCCGCGGCGAGGACAGAGATGGTAAATGGATGCAGGGCATCAATGAGTGCATACAAGGACTCTCCACCGGCGCCCGTAACATGATCGGCATCGGCGTGGCCACCGCCGCAGCCGGCATCGTGGTAGGCACCATCACCCTCACCGGCATCGGCCAGGTGATGGTGGAGTTCGTCGAGTTCATCTCCGGCGGCAACCTGATGCTGGCCTTACTGTTCACCGCTTTCATCTGCATCATCCTGGGCATGGGCCTGCCAACCACGGCGAACTACATTGTCGTCTCCAGCCTGATGGCACCTGTGGTGGTCTCCCTGGCCTCCGCCAACGGCATGATCGTACCGTTGGTGGCAGTACACATGTTCGTGTTTTACTTCGGCATCCTGGCGGACGACACACCACCGGTGGGGCTGGCGGCATTCGCCGCCGCCGCCATTGCCAAGAGTGATCCGATCAAAACCGGCATCCAGGGCTTCATGTACGATATCCGTACCGCCATCCTGCCGTTTCTGTTCATCTTCAATACCCAATTGCTGATGATCGGCATCGGTAACTTGTTCGAACTGATCCTGGTCATCAGCAGCGCAACCATCGCCATGCTGCTGTTCGCCGCCGCCACCCAGGGTTATTGGCTGACCAGGAGTCGCCTGTGGGAGTCCCTGGGTCTGCTGCTGGTGGCCTTCACCCTGTTTCGACCCGGCTATTGGTGGGATATGGTGTATGACCCGGTGAAGATCATCGAGCCCACCAACATCATTCAGATCGCCGGGGAGATCCCCAACGAGGGCAGCCTGCAGATGATGGTGGCGGGCGAGAACGTGGATGGTAAGTTCGTCAAGCGGACCATTCTGCTGCCCATGGGGCCCTCCGCCAGCGGTGCCGAGCGTCTCAGCTACGCCGGTCTGGAAATTCGTGTCGAAGATGGGAGGGTATTGGCCGATAACGTGGTATTTGGCAGTGTGGCCCAAGACGCCGGGCTTGATTTCGACTGGGAGATCCTCAATCTACAGATAGCCGCCGATCGCCCGCCGAAACAGCTGATGTTCATACCGGCGCTGTTGTTGCTTGGATTTCTCGCCTCCATGCAGCGGCGCCGACGCGCAGCGGAGACGGAAACGCCGGCAACAGCCACCTGACGCCAGATCGCCGGCGACAACGACTACACAGACAAGGAACAGATCATGTTCAAGAAGATCCTGATGCCCATCGATCTCCAGGAGACCCACCTGGCAGTCAAGGCGGTGAAGATCGCTATCGACGAAGCGCGCAAACACGGCGCCGAGATCTACGTGATGACCGTGATGCCGGGATTTGGCATGCCAATGGTGGCCTCATTCTTTCCCGACAACGCCATGAAGCAGGCGATGAAGGAGATCGGTGCCGAGCTCAAACGCTATCTGGCAGCCAACTTTCCGAAAGACATCAAGACCCATCCCATCATCACCGAGGGCAACCCCGCAGAGCGCATCCTGGCCCAAGCCAAGACCATTGGCGCCGATCTGATCATCATCCCCTCCCATGCCCAAAGCCTGGGACAGGTGTTACTCGGCTCCTGCGCCGCCAAGGTAGTGGAGCATGCCACCTGCTCGGTGATGGTGATCAAGGGATGAAGACAGCCACAGATCTTCTGCTCCGGGTCTGATTGATTCGGTCAGAGGTTCCCTGCCGGCGTATGAAGCAAACAGACTGTAGGCGCCATGTTATCGGAGACATCACCACCTGCGGGGTAGCGTCTGCAACGCCTCCCCCTGGTCATCGGATACCATAAGAACAGCAGATGCAACGAAGACGCGCACCCCGCTCGCCGGCACAAAAACTGGCCCTGTTCGCTATCGCTATCTTCTCTCTCCTCGGTGGCTATTATTGGGGCAGCATGCATGCTGTGGACCGCCCTGAATTCCACAGTCTCAGCCGCCTGCCCGAACCCCGACCGCTCCTGCCATTCAGCCTGCAGGACCAATATGGCAACCCGGTCGATGAGAGCGCCCTTATTGGACACTGGAACCTGCTGCTGTTCGGCTATGGCCATGATACAACGGACAGTTCCGGACAGCTGACCCTGGCCGCCCGCATCCTGAACCGGCTTGCGGATCACCCGTTGCTGCAGCAGAACATTCGGGTCTGGTTCGTCACCCTGGACCCAGAGCGAGATTCAGCCACGGAATTGAAGGCCTTCGTGGGCCGTTATCACCCCGACTTCATGGCCCTGCGCGGTTCACTGGAACAGATCCGGAAGCTGGCCCGGCAAACTGGCATCCGCTTTCAGCACCAGCCAGCCACGGCAGCGGGCGACTACCGCATCGATCACAGCACCAGCTTTGCGCTGGTTGCACCGGACGGACGCTTCGTCGGCCTGTTTACTGGCCTGGTGGATGCCGTTAGTATCGCTGGAGACCTGAAGCAACTTGCAGACACCTATTGAAATGACAAATCCCCCCCCATCCGCCAGTAGCGAACCCAGGCTGCTGGAACGCCTGTTCGCGTTGCTTCTCTATATCCTCCCCCACCATTTCCTCTCCCGGGGAATGCACTGGCTGACCCGCAACCAGTGGCCACCGCTGAAACGCCTGTTGATCAACAGCGCCCTCAGGGTCTATCGCATCGACCTCACCACCGCGAAAAACAGCGACCCGGAAAGCTACCCCAGCTTCAATGCCTTCTTCACCCGTCCTCTGGCAGCCGACGCGCGCCCCGTGGCGGCCGGTGAAGACGCGGTGGCATCACCCGTCGACGGCAAAGTGAGCCAGGCCGGTCCAATACAGGATGGGCGGATATTTCAAGCCAAAGGGCAGGAGTACAGCCTGCTGGAACTGTTGGGTGGGGACCGGGATGCCTGCGCCCTGTTCGAGAATGGGAGCTTTGCCACACTCTATCTCTCTCCCCGGGATTATCATCGGATTCACATGCCGCTGGACGGCGAGCTGCGCAGCATGACCCATATCCCCGGGCGGCTGTTCAGCGTCAGCCCAGCCACCACCAGGGTGGTGCCACGGCTGTTCAGCAGGAATGAGCGAATCGTGAACCTGTTCGACACCGCTGCCGGCCCCATGGCCGTGATCATGGTGGGCGCCATCTTCGTAGCCAGCATGGACACCGTCTGGGCCGGTACCGTGGCCCCTGCATTCCGCCGCATCACCCGCTGGGACTATGGCAATACCCCGACCAACCCCATCAGGCTGGAGAAAGGAGCAGAGCTGGGGCGTTTCAATATGGGCTCAACCGTCATCCTGCTGTTTGGCCAGGATGCAGTGCACTGGTCCAACGATCTACGGCCGGATGCCAGCGTACAGATGGGCATGCAGATCGGCGGCCTGACGCAGACACAGGCGCCCTGATATCCGGAACGACAAGCATCAGGGCGGCATCATGCCCGCTGCAGAGGAAATGCCAGCACCTCATCGATATGGCTGGCGCCGGTGAGCCGCATCAGCAGCCGGTCGATCCCCAGGGCCACCCCGGAACAGTCTGGCAGACCCGCTTCGAGGGCCGCCAATAGCCGTTGATCCATGGGCGGTCCCGGACGCCCCTCCTGCTGCCGCTGCGCCACCTCGGCCTGAAAGCGTCGCCGCTGCTCCCGGGCATCGGCCAGCTCATGAAACCCGTTGGCCAGTTCCAGACCGTCCAGATAGAGCTCGAAGCGCTCTGCCACCGGGGGTTCCCCCGGACGAATCCGCGCCAGCGCCGCCTGACTGGCGGGATAGTCATGGATGAAACAGAGCCCTGCCGGGAGCTTGGGTTCGATACAGTGGGTCATCAGCAGGTCGAGCCAGCCATCCCGCGGCAACATCAGGGCCTCCACACCAGGAATACCCTGCACCCTGGCAATATCCGCCAAGTGGTCTGCAGTGGCAGTGTGTGGATCGACTGCCAGATGGTGCTGAAACAGCTGTGCATAGCTGAAGCGCCGTTCGGCCAGATCTCCGCTGAACAGGGTCTGCAACAGAGCGGCGACCTCGTCCATCAGACGATGACAATCGAATCCAGGACGATACCATTCGAGCAGGGTAAATTCCGGATTATGGAAACGTCCCGCCTCACCATCCCGGAATACCCGGCAGATCTGGTAGATCGGCCCGCTGCCGGCAGCCAACAACCGCTTCATGGGGAATTCGGGGGATGTATGCAGATACAGCCGCTTCCCCCCAGGGGCCAAGGGTCCGGTGTACAGGGTGGAAAGGGTATCGATAGCCGGATCAGTGGTCCCGGCAGCGGAACAGACGGGGGTTTCCACCTCCAGTACGTCCCGCTGCTGAAAGAACGCCCGGATCCCGGCGAAGAGCCGGGCACGGGCACGCAATCGATCCGGGCTGGCCGCAGGCTGCCACGCCGGCTCAGCTGACTCCGGGTTCACTCTTCCTTGGCGCGGGAGACGTACTCACCGGTACGGGTATCCACCTTGATCGCCTCACCGGTCTGTACGAACAGGGGCACACGCACCACCGCCCCCGTCTCCAGCGTGGCCGGCTTGCCGCCACCACCCGAGGTATCCCCCTTCAGTCCCGGGTCGGTTTCGGTTATTGTCAGCACCACAAAATTGGGCGGCTCCACGATCAGTGGGTTTCCATTCCACAAGGTCACGGTGCACATATCCTGATCTTTCAGCCACTTATGGCTATCGCCAACCGCCTTTGCATCGGCACTGTACTGTTCAAAACTCTCAGGATCCATAAAATGCCAGAATTCGCCATCGTTATAGAGGTACTGCAGCTCCACTTCCATGACATCAGCGGCTTCCACCGATTCCCCTGACTTGAAGGTGCGCTCTATGACACGCCCGGTCTTCAGATTGCGAATCTTGACCCGATTGAAGGCCTGACCTTTTCCGGGCTTGACGAACTCATTCTCGATGATCGAGCAGGGATCGCCATCGAGCATGATCTTCAGGCCACCCTTGAACTCATTGGTGCTGTAACTTGCCATCTCTTCCTCAACGAAATACCGACTGGAAACGCACATGATACCGCGAACCGATGCCGCATGGCAGACTCCTGACTGGCAACAGGCACTGTCCCGGGCCTTTCGCACCCCGGAAGCCCTATACGACTACCTGGGGATCGATCGTGCAACACTGCCCCAGGCCCATGCCGCATCGCGCCAGTTTGAACTGCGTGTTCCCCGTGAATACGCAGCCTTGATGGAAAGAGGTAATCCGCAGGACCCGCTGCTGCGCCAGGTCTTGCCCAGCGCCGAGGAGTTGATTCATCGGGCAGGCTTCAGCGCTGACCCGGTTGGTGACCATGCGGCAACCGCAGGCCAAGGCATCCTGCATAAATATCATGGCCGCATCCTGCTGATCACCACAGGAGCCTGCGCCATCAACTGCCGCTACTGCTTCCGGCGACACTATCCATACAACGAGGCAACGGCATATGAAAACGAATGGGAAAACGTCAGCCGTTATCTGCTGGCCCACCCGGATATCAACGAAGTCATTCTCAGCGGTGGCGACCCATTATCATTGAGCGATCAAAAACTGGATCGGTTGCTGCGGCAACTGGAGCAGATCCCGCACCTGCAGCGCCTGCGTATCCACAGCAGGTTGCCGGTGGTCCTGCCGCAGCGTATCACCCATGAATTCACCAAACTGCTCGAAGCCAGCAGATTGAAGTCGATTCTGGTGCTACACGCCAACCATAGTCGGGAAATCACCCCCGATCTGCAGCAGGCACTGGCTCCTTTGCAACAGAATGGGACGGCGCTGCTGAATCAGTCGGTGCTGCTGCACGGCGTCAACGACAGCGTGGATGAACTGGCGCGCCTCAGTGAAGCGCTCTTTTCCGCCGCTGTCCTGCCCTACTACCTGCACAGGTTGGACCCGGTCCAGGGGGCAGCCCACTTTCAGGTCAGCGACGAAAAGGCGAGCCTGCTGATGCAGCGGTTACGCACCATGCTGCCAGGGTATCTGGTCCCCAGGTTGGTGTGTGAAATACCGGGACAGAAGGCAAAATCCCCCCTGTAACCGAAGATGCAGTCACTCATCCCAAAAATTGAAAAAACCCTTACCATCCAGCACCTGCTATAGTAGCATCACTCTTTGCAAATTCAATCTGTTGGCAGCACTTTCGCTTGATCGAGATGATGCTCCATCTACCAGCCAGGTCAGACACTGCATAACGTTGTTCTATGGAGAGACTACGCACACTAGGGCTGCAACTGCCCGAACGCACCTCTTTGCCGGATGGCTCCTTCCTCGCCAACCCGAGAGAGGTCGAGGCATGGATCTCCGGCTTGCCGATGGCAAATATCGGCGAAACCTCACGCCAGATCTTCAAGATGATCGTCGAGTTCAATCGACTCGAGATCCCAAATACATCACGTATAAAGATTGCGGAACTGTTGCGCAGACCGATTCGGTACCTATCGGATAACCTGCGAAAATATTATTTCGACACGGCCTTCCCCCTCTCAGCGAAAAGCCACAAGACGGCAGTACTCAATCGCGAGCTGTATATCGAGCTGGCCATCACATACAAGATTTTCATCGAAGAAACGCTTTCCGGAGAAATCCAGAAATTCGACAACAAGTTTCTGGTCATTGCCATCCACCGTGCGTTGAACAGTCTCTCTCTGGTTTTGTATCAGTCGGTACTCTTCTATGACCCATATCCCCGTAACATATGGCGGGAGATTCATCGACTATATGGCTATGCCGAGAAAAACAAGGTCCATCAACTGCAGATCAAAGGGGATGAAGCGGACAACCTGAGCACCAGCACTATCGAGGATCTCTATCAACGTATCCTGCTGTTTGCCATCAGCTCTCCGTATCGTCTGCGGCAGCCGGATATCGAGCGGGTTTATTCCCAGCTTCCCGCCTGGAGCAAACAGGTCTCGATCACCACACCTGGGCAGAAGAATCATTCGGAAACCCTGTTCATCGCCCGTCTCGACGAGGATGCGCCCCCCACGCACATCAAGCTCCAATCTACCCCGTTGGACAAGAGCTGCCGGCAGATTGACACTGGCAGTCTGGTTGCACTACTTCAGAACGTCCTCGAATCGATCCCCTCCGAGCAGAGCCGATCGGAGCAACTCACCAGCGAAGATCTGATCTCCCGCAATCTGTTACAAAAGCTGATTACCACATTCAGTACCGCACAAGAACGGAAGTTCGTCCGCACCCACCTCAACTTCGAACTACGCACAGCCAGCGGCCTGACGGCCATTCACAGCTTGTTGCCATCACCGGAAAAAAAGCAGCCTGATGCCGGCACGGCGCAGGAGACACCAGCTCCCGAACTCGACCAGTTGCTCGATGAGGTGGGACTGCGCATCAACAGCCCCCGGCCTTTCACACTGACAGAGCAGTCAGAAGCGACTCTCGGCATGCTGGACGACCCCCAAGAAGAGTCCATCATAATGACAGTGCCGGTGGATGACAGTGGCGACCTGCGCCCCTACTGGACCAATGCAGCGGGGGAAAAAACAGCGGCGCCATTTGCCTGCAAAACCGATAACGAAAGTGCGGGTGGCTTTTGCATCCTGTGGCATGGCAGCAACGCGCCAAAAATCAAGATTGGAGAGATCATAGGCATACTATCGGCCACTCAGGACGAGGAGTTTGCCATTGGCATCAGCCGCTGGTTGAGGAGTATCCCCGGGAGGGGGCTTCAGGTGGGTATGGAGATGGTTGCACAGAAGTCCAGGGCCGTACTTGGAAGAGCTGTCGGCAGCAACCAGTTTCCGAACACAGAGCAGAAATGCCTTCTGCTCTACAAGGCAAATGCCTCATCGGACATGGCTGAAAAAATCATAACTCCACCCCTGGCTTTCAGGGTTGGTGATCGGTTGCAACTGAATGACCGACCCCAGGGGAGAGAACTTCGCCTCACTGCGCTGGTGGAATCCACCGGTGCATTTGCCCTGTTTGATTGCATCAGCGTCAATCGCCCGCAACAAAATGAGGTTGATAACAGCCATGAATCCGACTCCATATGGCCAAGCATTTAAACCCAGTGACATGACTTCGAGAACTAAATCCTTTAACTCAATGGCTGTAACTGGGAACCTCTGGATCTGGCTATGAAAACAATTAACAGCGCAATCGATCTACTGATTATCGAACGGTCGAGAAATGTAGCCGAAGAATACATCAGCACGTTACGTAACGCCGGCATCGCCGTACATCCAACCTTTGCCAACAATGAAGTCGATATCCTCAATACCCTGAACAGACCAGAACTGGATCTCATCCTATGCTCGGCAGACGGCCCGGTAACCGAATTTGAATCCACCATCAAGCTCTGTCGATCGACTGCGCCAATGGTGCCTTTCATCGTCATATACCGCGATCAGGATCCCGACGTTCTTTTGCAGGCTTTACGTGACGGCGCACGTGATGTGGTATCGAAAGATGATCCTGAGCACCTGCAATTAGTGGTCACCAGGGAATTTGAAAATTTTCTGATCCGCAAGGAACTGGATGCCACCAAAACCAAGCTGCAGGAATCAGAAGCACGTTGCACAATGCTGATCGAGCATTCCAGGGATGCGATTGCATACATCCACGATGGCATGCACGTCAAGGCCAATCCTGTATACCTGGAAATGTTTGGATATATGGACCTGGAAGAAATAGAAGGCCTGCCGATCCTCGACATGATCGCACCGGGCAGCATCGATCAATTCAAGGAATATCTACGCTCTGATGCAATGCAGGAAGGCAGCATAGAGATCCAATGTCAAAACAGCGATGGAAAGATATTCGATGCGACATTGGAGTTCTCTCCTGCCACCATCGAGGGAGAGTCCTGCACACAAATCATCATCCGGGGATCATCGAAAGATCAAGAGTTGGAAGAAAAGCTGAGGCAGCTTATCAGTCACGACCCACAGACAGGACTGGCCAACCAGTATTTTTTCATGGAGCGGTTGGAAGCGGAGATCAACGAGACGAACAAGGACCTCTCGCTGCTCTATATCAGCATCGACAATTTTCAGCAGATTCGCTCATCTTCGGGTCTTGGTGCAAGTGGCAGTCTACTGGTAGAGTTTGCCAGACTTTTAGATCAGATCAAGGCAGACGATACACTGCTGGCACACTTCGGTGACCATTCGTTCACGCTGCTGACGAAGCAAACGAGTGAAGATGCAGCAGCACTGGCAGCAACGATTCATCAGGCAGTGGCTGACCACTTGTTCATGCTTGCAAGCGAGGTGGTGGAGGTCACTTGCAGTATCGGCATTGCGCAATTGGACGATGCCGTGCAAAACAGCCAGGAATTCATCAACTCCGCTTATCTTGCCTGCGAATCCAGCCAAAGCGAAGGAGGTAATGGCACGACCGTATTCAGCCATGAAAAAATGCCCACCAGTTTCGGTGACGACATGAACGAAAGCCGGATGAGCGAACTGATCCGGAAAGCACTGGCAAACGATCGCTTCAAACTGGTATTTCAGCCTGTGGTGAGCCTGGCGGGAGAAAGCAGGGAATTCTATTCAGTACTCACCCGCCTGATAGACGACAATAACGAAGAAATCCTTCCTTACCATTTCATAAAAAATGCCGAACATGCTGGACAGATGGCCGAGGTCGATCGCTGGATCATTGGGCACGCCATCAATGAATTGGTAACACTGCGCGCAGAAGGCAGAAGGGTGATCTTCTTCATCTCCCTCTCAGCATCCGCACTCGCTGATGAAAACCTCCTGTTGTGGATATGTGATTGCCTCAGAGACAACAATGCCAAAGGCGCCTGGGTAACGTTCCAGATCACGGAGGCGGATCTTCGGCAGCATATACAGCAGGCGAAGAAACTGATCGAAGGCCTGAGCAAGATAAAATGCCAGATAGCGATCGATCATTATGGAGTTTCGAAGAATTCGGAGATGCTACTCAAACATCTGCCAATCAATTACGTCCGTTTTGACCCATCACTGATCGATAACCTGGCACAAAGTCAGGAAAAACAAGAAACGCTGACAGCGCTCAACAAACAGGCTCATGAAAATGGCTGCAAGACCATCGTCATGGGCGTAGAGGATGCCAACAGCCTGGCAATGCTATGGACCGTGGGCGTCGATTACATTCAAGGATATTTTCTCCAGGAACCAACGGAGAATATCGCATACGATTTCAGCAATTCTTGAGAACCACTGATTAGGCGTAATCCAGGCAATTTTACCAGGGCATGAATGAGTTCATGAGTGACATCGGGCGGGATACGTTACGATTCATGATCGCCATGTCTGTTTGCATGCTATGGGTAGTGAAGGTAATGGACTTGATCGCCCGATCCATCGAGGTCATGGATTTGTCCATGGAGTCGATACTCGTCAACATCGGCTCCAACGTGCTTATTTTCTGATTGATCTCACTCATGTTGGCGGACATCGCGCGGATATTCGCAGTCAGGTGATTCATATTGTCCGATACCGCCTGAAAATTACTCGACATGACGGTCAGGTTTGAATCGACGGTTGCGGCGAGAAAATGAACGTCACGGGCAAGACTGTAAATCAGAAAAAAACCGTATCCGGCCAGGATGATAAACCCGAACAGCGACGGATATACGATCAACTCCCAACGGCGGGCACTGGTTTCGAAGGCCTCCGACAAGCGATCGAATGAGACCTCCACCCTATCCTGCTGCCCTGAATCACGTTCTTTTGATGAAGAGTTTTCTCCCATACGCACCTAATCCTGGTCCACTTTTATCGATCAATATCGTTCAGGGTAGCATAAATGCTGTTGTCAGCAATCCTATGAAACCTCTGATCAATTCACGGAACAATGCGTTGTGGTTGAAATTGCCCATCTCTGCGTTGTGAATCTTGCCAATAATCCCGCTATTGACTGCGTTTCACGCCTTGATCTGGACAATTTCATTCCACAATCCGCCTGTCCCAGGATTAATCAGGGCTTCCTTAGAAATCGCCTTCCGCACCACGCTTCATGATTTCAAGAATGACCTCTTTGACGTGAATCGCCTCTTTTTTCAACTCATCGGGCAGAGGCCTGCCACCATAAATCATCAGATCCATGTTGAGCGTATAGAGCCACAACTCCCCCTGCGGGCTCTCCACCATGGTGATCCGGCAAGGGAGATATGCTGAAAATGCGTCACTGTAATCAAGCATCTGCTTAGCCGTGAGGGAATTACAGAACATAAAGATTTTCACGAATCGGTAGGGCTTTCCCAGTTTGGCGGCAACATCCTTTGACAGCGGCAGTTCGCCGACATTGGAGATATTCAGTTCATTGGCCACGAACTTCATGGTTTCTTCCACGTCATCAGCGGACAACCCTTCACTCACCTTCATTTTCCATACGGTGGCCTCAGCGCCGGAATGGGTGGCGAGTATGTTCTCTGCCAATTCCCAATAGACCCGCCCTGCCTCCGGATCGAATTGGGACAAGGCATCCTTGGATTTCACATAGACTGTTGCCCCCGCAATCACCACTATCAGGCCAATCAATGCCAACAGATTTCGTATCAAAGACATATCGTTCTCCTCCATCTGGCAGATACCAGAAATTATTGTAGCTGCCCCCTGAATTCATCTGGGCAGGTTGTTATATAGACTGCTGTTCGATCTTGCGATGCCGGGAAGTTATCGAATCATGAAGAATTCTTCCGCGCTGATGAGAGAGCCTGCCGACTCATTTTCTCACCACATGAAATACACTATCGCCGCGTAATCGTGATATCGCGAGGGGGCATTGCACCCATCAGTCGGTTTGGCAACGTTCGAGGGCCGATTTCTCTGCAGGTTGCCATTCATGAAACATGTTGCGGATACAGCTTTGCACACAATCCAAGAAACTCTTTGCTTCCCTTCGATTTGGCGTTGAGTTCAAACACCGCCAACCCTTCACTGAATGAACGCCTGAAAATAGTACGTTGAGAAAGTCGCGGTTTGAGAAACTTGATCCCCGGCAGTGAGACCAGCGCTGCTGCGGCTTCATCCGTTTCGCGCACCGCGTGATGGGTGTCGCCTCGATTGATAAAGCCAAAGATATCGACCTTTTTTTTCAGGTCCAGTGAATGAACGAACTGGATGAAGCGCTGGGTGGACCAGATATCCGCTTGCGAGGGCGGTACTGGGACCACTATCCGGTCTGCCAGCAGAATCGCGTGCTTCATCATCTCCAGATCAGCCGTTCCGATATCTATCAACACCTCATCAGCCTTATCCAGTTTGCTCGATTCCAGTATTTTCTTGCTTTTAACCGGAACGATCGGCTTGAACCCCTCTTCCTCTCTGACCTCAGCAACGTCCCTGAGTGTCGCCTGAGGATCCAGGTCGATCACAAGGAGGTTCGACTTTGCCATGGTCAGCCAGACAGCAAGATTAAAGGTCACTGTACTCTTTCCTGACCCACCTTTCAGACTGCCGACAACCGTTATCATGACGACTCCTTTTTCTACCGGATGTTATAAGCCAAGTTACCCAGATACCGTTGCTGCCCATAGGTATTCTGCGACAGCCAATCTGCACCATCTCTCAGCGCCTTCTCTTGCAGGGTCGAAACACGCTTTTGCTGTTGGCGAAGCGGTCGCCAGGAAAAAGCCTGGACCGGCCAGCGATGCACGCCATCCACCCGGGTCGTTGTCGGTGCCATCTTCCGAAAGGCGGGAAATGCAGGAGGTGCTGCGGTTGCCGGATTCATCACAAAGCGGGGATCAGGGCGAAAACGATAGGATGGCGATGGCGAATATGGGTAACGCACCCGTGCCGGGCCGATAGGCCGACCGCGCAATTTTTGCACACCCGCCACTGCCGGGGTCAGGGGCCTGAAACGATATCCTGGTACAGAAACAGGGCGCATTCTGTTTGATCTGGACTGGAGCAGATGACGATTCCAGGTTGCCGGCATGGGAGCAGGCCGGAACGCAGTCCGGGCGTTAGGCATCGGAGGGGGTAAAACTGCGGGCGACCGCGGGCCCGACATTGCAACAGGTGGGTAACGGGGTGGCATCTGTCGCCAATCCATCACTGCTCCCGCTAGCGGATGCTGCTGATGCCTGGGGTACGCACCTGCTGCAACGACGGGGCCATCTATGGGGCGAGGCAGCCGCCAACCGGCCCGCGGATATAACCGGGGGGCACTGTACACGATGGGATTATGTCTGACGGACGCCGACAATGGACGGAAACGATAACCCGCCATTTGCTGCCGTCCAGCATCGCGCGCCATTCCGGGATAGCGCGGGGCCACAGCACTGAAGTTGCGGTGGTATGGATACGACGCCAAAGGGGCGTATCTCCGGGACACCACCTGCGGTAAACGGCCTGCAGCCGGCCGCCTGACCATGGGCCTGAAACGGTAGCCGGATCGTGCCGGCAGCCGGGCAACGGGCGGCATTGCAGATACAGGACCATACGCGGCCAATCCAGGAAAACTGTACCTTGGAGCCTGCTGCGGCGCGCCATTTGCCAATTGCGTTACTAGACTGAACAGCACTGCGATACTGCCCATGACCACCGGGTAACGGAGTCGTTTCGCCATTTTTATAACCATAACCTCAATTATAGAGAGCTGCCTGTAGAAGAGCGATAATGCCCTCTTCGGCAACCGTTTCAATTATCTGCGGATACCAGCTCCAGGGGGGAACTGCTTGGGATCGATCTTTTTATAACCCAATGGAACCTCGAATAGCGCAGGGTCCTGGGGAGCGACATGGATATTGCGCATCTCGCGCACGAAGCCACCCGGAAATTCCTCCTTGACGATGAGATTCAGTTCCGGGTCGAACCATCTGTATGATCGTTGTGGAGAGCGGTCCTTCTGGTAATAGGTGACCTCCCACTTCTCTTCCTTGCGGCCACCCAGATTATCCATTCCGATGAACTTCATCTCCGATCCCTGTCCGTTGGACATCTGCTGTTTGAGAACCATGCCGCGGTCGGCATCGATCCACTGGGTACCATGCAGCGTCTTCCCCTGCCGGGTGAAACTCATTTCCCACTTGACCGCGCTGCGACCCGATATGTTCTCTCTTCCCAGCTTTTGGCATTGCGCGCCCTGCAGACCCTGGCAAGGATTGATTTCACCGCTATTGCCCGATGATGCAGCAGCTTGGACAGGGTTGACGCCCCGCTGTTCTATATAGCTGCGTTGAGCGGGAAAGATCATCAATGTCATCTGTTTGTCGACATCGATGATCTGAATCACCTGCTGGCCATTCTGGGACGTCTCCATCCGTATGCGATTCTCGCCCAGATAGATCTTGCCGCTGCTCTCCGAGCCCTGGGGGCCTTTCTGATAGGTATCTGCAGAAAACTCTGCTGAGGAGATCGGGGCAGCATGGACCATCCCGGTGATCCAGATCGAGGCGGCACAGGTGATCGCGGCAACAAGGTGTGATTTCGGCATCGTGCTATCCCTCCGGCTATTCATTTTTCACGCATCTCCAGCCTCTTCCTGATGGCCGGATGAGACCTACCATACGGGCAATGGTCTGAAACCTCCCCATGCCGGCTGATAACCGGTATCAGCGCCAGGATAGTATGGCTGGCCATACGGCGCAGGAGGAATTGGAATGGGGTGTTGAGACCAGATATCAGGTCCGTTGCCACTATCTTTGGCCGGCGCATCATCCAAAGGGCGGAATATGGGGACGGCCTGAAACGAGCCAGGATTGCTGCTCCAGTTATATGGGGTATAACCACCTGTATTGGACTGAAATTTCCCGGGGCGGAATTTTGGAGCCTGCTCATCTGCCTTTGGCAGCCCCGGCGTATCCCGGAAACGGTAGATCCGGAGCGGGGCGCTCGATGGAGATTGCTGCGCCCGCCTGGCATCGATATTACCCGCTGAATAGGAGCCGGATTGCCCTGTCTGTCCCATCCAGGGTTCCGCTCTGGCTGGAAAGTCCCCCCTCGCCGGCAAATAACCGAAGCTATCCGCTTGCCTTGCAGACGAAGGTTGCCCCGGACCATAACCACCGTATGCAGGAGGCGACAGCGGACGATAGGAGCCGTATCCTCCGGCTGCGGCAGCGACTCCCAGCTGGATCAGGAGCGCAGGCAGCAGCCCAGCTCCTGCGATAAAACCCAATGTCCGCCGCGCACCTGTATGGTCGTTTGCAATGTCGCTCATGATTCGATCATTGCAGAGAGTGTCTCTACCTTCATTCAATACCGCCACTACCATTGATCTTCAGACGAATACCTCTGCGTGCGCCCTCTTTTCTCGGTGTCGTGGCCTGTTGATCAGCTCCTTCGCTCTTTTCAGCGGTGGTGCCCGTGGTCGCCACCTTGCTCTTCTTTACAGCTGCTTTCTTCACTGCCGTCTTTTTCGCAACCTTCTTCTTGACCGCCGGAGGGCGCGGTTTTGTCTTGGCACTGCTTCCGGCCTTCTTTTTGACCGCCGCTTTTTTCCTTACCGCCTTCTTTTTCGCTACCGCTGGCGCAGCTGCGGACTCTGGCACTTGATCCTCAACAACCGCAACAGGCTGCTTTGCATCATCGGACCCGGTATCAGAACGCTGCACCTCCGCCTCTGGTACTTCCCCCTTCTCCACACTGACATTGGATGTTGCTGTTTCAGGTTCAGCCGGCTGCTCCGGGGTCACATCGCCCACATCAGGCTTTTCTTCGGCACTGGCGGGAGAATCGCCTGCAGAAGCGGAGCCCTTGACCTCCGCAACCGGCTCGGCGGCCGCTGCCGGAACCTCCGGGGCAGGGCTGGAAGCAGCGCCGGGAGACTGGCCACCGCCACTTCCTGACGGCGTAGTCGGGGGAGTAGTCGGTGACGGCGCTTTCGGTTTACCTTTGAACATCTGCCCCAACAGCAGGAACAGTCCTCGCACGGCATAGAACAGCATCAGCAGGAGCGTGGCCAGTTTGCTCCAGACAACCAATAGAAACGATGGTTTGGCCACTGCCGGCGCCGCCTTCGACGATGTGACTTGTGCCGCATCCGGCATCATGATGTGTTCGCTACCCGGCGCACAGCCGGCTGCCGCCACTTCACACAGCGCCTTGCTCGCCTTGATGCAGCCAAGCGGAATCACGATCAGGGTGAGGATGGTGGACACCATCACCCCTGAAGCCAGAGAAATGGCCATACCCTGAAAAATCGGATCGGTAAAGATCACGCTGGCACCACCAACCAACGCCAGGGCGGTGATCATGATCGGCCGGGTTCTGGTCTTACAGGCACGGATCACCGCCTCTGCCACCGGGGTGCCCTGCTGCACCTCACGCACCGAATAATCCACCAGGAGGATGGAGTTGCGCACGATGATGCCGGCAAGGGCAATCCAGCCGATCATAGAGGTGGCGGTAAAGGGGGCCCCCATGATTGCATGCATGGGGATGATACCCAGCAGGGTCAGCGGGATCGGCGCCATGATCAGCGCTGGTATCCTGAAATTGCCGAACTCCCACACCACCAGGATATAGATCAGAACCAGGGCGATCATGAAGGCCGCGCCCATATCCCGGAAAGTCTCGTAGGTTACCGTCCACTCGCCGGTCCATTCAAAGCTTGAGGCGGTATCATTGGGCGGTGGGCCGAGCCAGTAGGCCTCCAGCTTGGCACCATCAGGCGCTACGTAGTTCTCTTCCTCGAGGATATCCTGAACCTGGAACATACCATACACAGGCGCCGCCAGTTTTCCTCCCACTGCGGCCACCACATACTCCACCGAGCGCAGGTCCTTGTGGTAGATGACGTCCTCTTCCTGAACCTTCTCGAAACTACCCAGCTCACGCAACGGCAGGGTCACGCCTTGCTGGCCCTGAATCGGCAGATCGCCAAGGCGTCCTATCTGGGCCCGTTCCGCGAGGGGTACCTGAATGATGATATTGACCGGCTCATGCCCGGCGCGTTGCTTCACGTCACCCAGCACCATGCCACCCAGCGCCATGGCCAGGTTGCGGTTGATGGCATCCACGGAGATGCCGCGGCGGATGGCCTTTTCCGTATCCACGGTGAAACGCCAGTATTGATAGGGTTCCTGCAGATAGTTGTCCACGTCACGCAGACTTTCCGCTTTTTTGAAGATCTCGGTCAGGTCGAGGGTCACCTGACGGCGGACTTCCGCCGTCGGTCCATGCACTTCAGCCACCACTTCACGCAACACGGGCGGCCCGGGTGGCATCTCCACCACATTGATTCGGGCCCCACTGCCCTGCACGATCTCCTGCAGATCCTTCCGCGCCTGCACCGCCAGTTCATGGCTGCTGCGCTCGCGCTCCGTCTTATCCAACAGTTGCACCTGCACTTCAGCCAACCAGGGATCCTGGCGCAGGTAGTAATGACGGACCATGCCGTTGAAGTCGAACGGTCGGGCAGTCCCGGCATAGACCTGGACCGCCGTAACCTCAGGCATCTTGCGAACGGTCTCCGCAATCCGGTGGGCCAGATTTGCCGTTACCGGCAGGGCCGTCCCTTCCGGCATGTCCAGCACGATGGAAAATTCAGGCTTGTTGTCCAGCGGCAGCATCTTCACCGCTACCCATTTGGTATAGAACATGGAACAGGCGAAGAAGAAGCCGCCCCAGAGCACGATACGGAACAGATAGCGTTTACGCGGATGCTCGATCAGCGGCGTCAACAGGCGACGGTAGAACCCCTCCAGCCACTCTGCCTCCTTATGCTCCCGCTTCTCCGCCACCTGCAGATAGGACATGGTCGGCCGCAGCCAGCTGGAGATGGTCAGCCAGGGGGTGAACACGAAGGCGGCGAACAGTGAGATCAACATGGCAGCCGAGCCCAAGGCCGGGATCGGCTCCATATAGGGCCCCATCATGCCGCTGACGAATCCCATCGGCATCAGCGCCGCAATCACGGTGAAGGTGGCCAGAATGGTGGGATTACCCACCTCAGCCACCGCTTCCACTGCGGTTTCTGTGTCGGTAGTCCCCTCCTCCAGCCAGCGCCGATAGATGTTCTCGACCACCACGATGGCATCATCAACCAGGATACCGATGGCGAAAATCAAGGCGAACAGGCTCACCCGGTCGATGGTGTAACCGGTAACCCAGGCGAAGAAGATGGCCATCAACAGCACTACCGGGATCACCAACAACACCACGATAGCGGGCCGCAGGGCGCGGAAGGCGAACAGCATCAACAGGAACACCACGCCGGTGGCCACGAACATCTTGAAAATCAGTTCGTTGACCTTGTCATCGGCCGTCTTGCCATAGTCGCGGGTGACGCTTACTTCAACGTTGGAAGGAATACGGGTGCCCTTCAGGTCGTTCACCCGCTTGATGATAGCGTTTGCCACCGTCACACCATTGACGCCGGCCTTCTTCGCCACGGCAATGGTCACTGCCGGGGCGCTACTCGCCTTTTCCTTGAGATCGCTGGCCGGCCCGGTGTAATAGGTCACCATTTGCGAGGCATCTTCCGGCCCCTGGGTCACCCGGGCCACGTCATGCAGATAGACCGGCACGTTGTTATGCGTACCCACCACCAGGCGATTGACATCTTCGATGGTCTTGAGAAAAGAACCGGTGGTCACGGAGAAGTGGGTATTGCCGCTCTCGACGCCCCCTGCCTGCTGCTCGCTGTTGGCGGTGCGTATGGTATTCGCCACCTGGTCCAGGCTGATGCCGTAACCGGAAAGACGTTCAGGAAACACCTCTACGGTGACCTGCTCGGCGCGGCCGCCGACGACGAAGCCATTGCCTGTATCCGGGATCGACTTGATGCTCTGAAGCACATCCTGAGCCAACATGCGCAACTGCCCGTCATCCACATCCGGCACCCCATCATGATCCAGATCCTTGGACCAGAGCGTGATGTTCACCACCGACACATCATCGATGCCTTTGGCCTTCACCAGCGGCGGTGAGACCCCCGGGGGGATCTTGTCCATGTTGGAGTCGAGCTTGTCGTTCACCTTTACCAGCGAGGGGCCCATCTGCTCCCCAACCTTGAACTGGATGGTGACGATGCCCATGCCGCGCATGGTGGCGGAATAGACGTGCTTGACGCCCTGGATCTCGCTCATGATCCGTTCCAGGGGTTCGATGGCAAGATTCGCCACCTGGTCTGCCGATGCCCCCGGATACTGCACGAAGATATCCACCATCGGCACGGATATCTGCGGGTCCTCCTGCCTGGGAGTCATCACCAGACCCAACAGGCCCATCAACATCATGGCGATGAACAGCAAAGGGGAGAGGGGGGAGTTGATAAAGAATCTTGCGGTACGTCCTGCAAGACCCAGCTGCTCGTCTGTAAGCCGGCCGCCGCTGGTGGATGCGTTTTGTGGATCTTCCTGACTCATCATCGTTTATATCGCGTTATTTGTTGTAATACGCACCTGCGCCCCAGTGACGATGCATAGGGCAAACGGGTATCGAGACGACCATGAAGTAGTGTATTCAGCGCCCCCCTCCAGCGGAGGTCGCCCAGCCAGAGGTGACACGAGCCCCCGGATTGCGCAGAATGCGTTCCCCTTGACTCAAACCGGACAGCACGCTGGTAAAGCCGCCATCCAGATTCTCGCCAACACGGATCAGACGCAGCTCAGGCCTGCCATCGGTACCCACCACGTAGACCCCGGGAAGACTGCCGTTATAGCGGATCGCACTGGTCGGGATCACCGGGTAGTTGCGGGCTGGAGCGGTAAAGTCAGGTATCATGACCTTGGCATACATCCCTGGCGCGGAAACACCCTGAGGCAGGTCGAACTTGACCTTCACCGTATGACGCTGGGCGTCGGCCATGGGGAAGATCTGTGCCACACGCACGGGTACCACCTGATTACCCACATCCAACTGGGCCTGTAGCATCATGCCTTCGCTAAGGCCGGGGCGCAGACGTGCCGGGACATCCACCAGAACCTGCAAGTACTCCACATCCGCAAAGTCCAGCAGCGGTTGCCCTGGCTGCATGGTGTCACCCACCTCGACATACTTTTTCATGATCACACCATCGAACGGCGCCACGCTCTTCGCATCACGCAACTTGGCATCGATGGCCTGGATCTGGGAACGGGCCGCCATGATGGCGTTCTGCGCCTGGGTTATCTGCGCACCGGACGAATAGATGTCCGCCCGCCGTTCAACACCACGATGACGGGTGCCGGAGAAGCTCTCCATCGGCTCGGTGAACATCTGATCGAACAGATTGGGCAGTCCCATGCCTCCCGGTGAGGACTCTGATTTCGGCGACCAGAGTTCCCGGGTATAGTTGATGCCCGCGGTACGCAGCTGGGCCTCGGCATTGGCAAGTTGGGCAAGCGCCTGATTACGCTTGGCCAGCAGTTCAGAGTCATCCAGAGCCACCAGCAGGTCGTCCTTCTTGAATGCATCACCCTCGATACCCGCCAGATACTTCACCCGGCCAGGGATCTGCGCTGAGAGGGTAACCTCTCGATATGGGATGACCGTACCACCGAGCGACACCGTGGGCGCCCCTCGCGCCTGCTGCACCGTAAAATAATCGCCACCCGCCGCCTGTGCGAAAACCTGGGTGGGTAGAGAGGCGACGACAGCGAGCCCCGCTGCCAACACAAGCGCATGAACTTTTGTTCCCATCTCGAAATAACCCGCTGAATTAAGACTACTGAATGGCATTTTCCCCGTTGCCACCTTCACTTAAGGCCGGCACCATCCCGTTAAGCTCAGACCTGTCCCATGACGGAAAAGGTCTTGATGAAAGGCCCGGCCATTCGGGGATCCTTCAGCATCGCGCCGTAGTCTCCCACCTTGAATTTCATCTTACCGGAAGTGAAGGCCATGCCCAGCCCCATCATCCCTGGCGGTTTGCTGATCCATTTGTTCCATTGGGCCTCGCTGCAACGGATATCCCAGTTCAGCTCTTCACCATTGTATGCACCTGCGCTGACCGCTTGCCCATTTTCGATCGTGATCACACCCCGAGGCTGGCCCTCACCATCGATTCCGTAGCCAATCACGCTATTGAATCCGATCTGCCCCAGGGCGCTACTCAGCTCTGGATCCGCATTCCACTGCTCCATGAATCCTTTCATCCAGTCATCGGAAAAAAGCTCGGCCATTTCTACCTCCAATGTCGCATTTTTTGCTTTGAATTATATCTCCAGCAGCAGCAGCTTCCAGCCTGGAGAGCCGATTATCGGCATCCGCAGTATCCCTTATGACCCCCTTTATTGCAACCAAACCACGGGGACGATTTCCGTGGAAAATCCGCATGTTAGTATTTAGCCAAATACGATTATTCCCACTTTGCCAAGCAGCTGGACGGGCCGCTTCAGCCATGCCATCCCGTTGCATGGCAGGGGAATTTTGGCTGTAATCCCTGTTCCGCAAGGCGGGGCGTGTGATTACATCACACAACCCTGTCCCAGGGCTGGCAGACAGGTTAACATGAATCATCCGGCTGGAAGACAGCCGCTCGCAGAGTGTGGATACAGCCATCACGGCTGGCTTCGCAGATCCAGAACAACTCGATAATTCAAGGGTATGATCATGGCAGGAAGAGTCATCGAAGGACGCCTCAAACACCTCGAAAGTCACCTGGAGCAAGAAAATCCGGTTTTGCTCAATACGGTCCAGAGTTTCCGCAAACTGGATCGGGTCGCCTACAAGATGGGTCTGCTCGACAGCGACGACTCCTACGCCACCCAAATCCCATGGTGGCCGTTGATCTCCATTCTGGGCACTTTCTCTTCGGGAAAATCGACCTTTATCAACCACTACCTGGGATACAAACTGCAACGTACCGGCAACCAGGCGGTCGACGACCGTTTCACCGTCATCTGCTACAGCCGCGAGAAGACCGCACACGCCCTGCCCGGGGTGGCATTGGATTCCGATCCACGTTTCCCCTTCTACCAGATGAGCCGGGAGATCGAGAAGGTGTCTGCCGGTGAAGGCCAACGCATCGACGCCTACCTGCAGTTGAAGACCTGCCCCAGCGAGCGGCTGCGCGGCAAGATCCTGATCGACTCCCCCGGCTTCGATGCCGACGCCCAGCGCACCTCGACCCTGCGCATCACCGACCACATCATAGACCTGTCAGATCTTGTCCTGGTGCTGTTCGATGCCCGGCATCCAGAGCCCGGCGCCATGATCGACACCCTGGACCACCTGGTGAGCCGTACGATCAACCGGCCCGATACCGGCAAATTCCTCTATATCCTCAACCAGATCGACACCACTGCCCGCGAAGACAACCCGGAAGAGGTGGTCGCCGCCTGGCAACGGGCATTGGGTGAGCGGGGCCTTACCGCCGGCCGTTTCTATACCATCTACAACCCGGAATCATCCGTTCCCATCGACGATGACAAGCTGCGGGAACGGTTCGAACGCAAGCGCGACCATGACCTGGGGGAGATCCATGGCCGCATGCAGGAGGTGGAGATCGAGCGTGCCTATCGCATCGTCGGTGCGCTGGAAAAGACCGCAAGGGACATCGAAGAGCGCATCGTCCCCGTCCTGCAGGATGCCCTGGGCCACTGGAAAAAGCGGGTGATATGGGGTGATGCCTTCGCCTTTGGACTGCTTTTCATCATATTCGTCACACTGACCGTGAAGCTCGGTTACTGGCAGGGCTTGAGTTTCGCACCACCCTGGCTCAACGACCTGCTGGCCAATCAGGGACTGCTCTATGCCTGCATCATCATCGTGCTCCTGGGACTGGGTGGCGTGCATTTTCTGGTCCGCACCCTGGCCGCCCGCACTCTGCTCAAGCCACTGCGCAGGCAAAGTGAGAAATTAGCCCTCAGGGGCAACCTGGTAAATGCCTTCCTGCGTAGCACCCGCCCGTGGCGCAGTATCTTCAGCCGCACGCCCGCGGGCTGGGGGCGTGGCACGAAAAAACGCCTGCAGCAGGTGACCCAGGATGCGGATGATTACGTGCAGACCCTGAATGACCGTTTCACCAACCCATCGGGCGAGAACCCGATGGAAGCGCAGCATGAACCGGCGGATGACCCGGTCGCTGCACCGGAAAGCGCATCGGCGGGAGATGACAGCCACAAGGGATGAGCCATGCGCATCGGTATCGACCTGGGCGGGAGCAAAATCGAGGTCATTGCCCTCGCTGACGACGGAGAAACGGTGCACCGCCAACGCTGCCCGACACCTCAGGGTGACTATTCCGGCACGCTGCAGGCCATCGTCGGGCTGATCGAACAGAGTGAGCGGACGGTGGGAGAACCTGGCAGTATCGGCATCGGCACCCCAGGTTCCTTGTCACCGTCCAGCGGTCTGATGCGCAACGCCAACTCCACCTGCCTCAACGGGAAACCGCTGCGTCAGGATCTGGAACAATGTCTCGGGCGTCCGATTCGCCTGGCCAACGATGCCGACTGTTTTACCTTGTCCGAGGCAATCGACGGCGCCGCAGCAGGCGCCGCCTCGGTATTCGGCGTCATCATCGGGACGGGTACCGGTGGCGGCATCGTCATCGACGGCCACCCGTTGGCAGGCCCCAACGCCATCACCGGTGAATGGGGTCACAACCCTCTACCCTGGCCCAGCCCGGACGAATTGCCCGGCCCGGCCTGCTACTGCGGCAAGCACGGCTGTATCGAGACCTTCCTTTCGGGGCCGGGCCTGAGCCACGACTTTCATACCACCTGCGGAAAAAAACTTTCCCCCGCCGCAATCGACGAACTGGCCCGTCAGGGCAACGAAGATGCAGAGGCCGCACTGGCCCGCTATGAAGACAGGCTGGCACGGGGACTGGCAAGTGTCATCAATCTGCTGGACCCGGAAGTGATCGTGCTGGGGGGCGGGATGTCCAATCTGTCGCGGCTGTATCGGAACGTTCCGCAACGGTGGGGGCACTATGTCTTTTCCGACAGGGTCACCACCCGGCTTCTGCCACCGGCGCATGGTGACTCCAGCGGGGTGCGCGGAGCGGCCTGGCTCTGGCCCGCTGACAGCGGACCCAAGTGAACAGCCTCTACACTACCCCTGCTGCTCCGAGGCTATTTCAGACGAGTAGAATAGACGTCGATTACGCCCCTGCGCCTTGCACAGGTACATCGCCTCGTCTGCCTGTTTGTAGAGCAACTGCATGGTATCGGCCGGTGTATCGCTGGTCTTGCAGTCGAGGGAAGTCATACCTATGCTGACCGTCAGTATCAACGCCCCCATCTCTCCGCCCAAGTCGAGCCTGCCGATCCGTTCCTGGATACCTTTCGCCATCAGATCCGTGCCAACCGGACCGGTATTGGGCAACATCATCACAAACTCTTCACCGCCAAGGCGGGCAATCAAGTCACCGCTACGTGCCTGATCCCTGAGCACACCGGCAATCAATTTCAATACCCGGTCCCCCACCACATGTCCCCACCGATCATTGATCCGCTTGAAATGGTCGACATCCACCAGCAGCAGACCGAGGGGCAACGCATATCCCACCGCCCGCGCCAGCATGGATTCACCTTCGGCAAAGAAATAACGCCGGTTATGCAGGCCGGTAAGATCATCGGTGATTGAAAGACGCTGATAGCGATTGCGCAGATCTTCCGATTCCTTCAGCGCCTGCTCCAGCTCCTGGGTGCGTGCCTGCACCACTTGCTCCAGATTGTGTAACAAACGATGAGTGTGGATAAACCGTCCCAGGCAGTTGGCGAACAGGGTCAGAAAATAGCCCTGCCAGGTATCGAAAAAATCCCGCATCGGATGGGAAATCACCAGCACACCGAGAAGATCCTCATTTATTGCCAGAGGAGCGGCGATAAGGGAGCCACTGTCGCAGAACAGCTGTTTTCCGGCCAGCGGCAGATAACGCTCATCATTGCCGCAATCCGCGCATAATTGAAGCTGCCTGGTCTGACCGGCAATTCCGATCAGGCCTTCACCCAGCGGATATTCGATGGAATCTGGAAAGTTGGTTTTGATCGAAAAGGGAAAGGGATGAAACTGCTCCGCGAGCTCAATCGTGGCCGTACAGCGCAGCAGTTCTCCATCTATAAGGAACAAGGCACCGTGCTCGAGATCCTGATAACGAGCCAGCGAAGAGAGCGCCAACTGCAACAGCTCTTCCTCCGTCACTGCATTCAGCGATACCTCGGACAATTCACGGATAGCGGACAAGGCATCGATCAAGGACACATAGCTCTCACCAAGCCCCATCATATTCAAGCTGTCGGCCTGAAGCGTCATGCCATCAATGTCCTGGCAGTCGCCCACAGCTCATCGCTGCTCTCTATAAAACGCGTTTCCACCCGGATCAGGGCGGACGCCCCGATACCCAGCCCGGCTTGCAGGCAAGCCGCCTGCCTCAGCTCCCATGCTTTACCTCCCAGCTGCCTGTGCAACCGCCGACTTGCGGCCGATACCACGCAGTGCAGTGAAGCATGGGCGCCCTGGTATTGATCATTGCCCAGTTCACCTATGACGGCTGCAATCACTTCAGGCAGATGCCAGCGCTGAGCCAGCCACAGTGCCGCCTGATTGTGATCGAGACCAATGATCCGCCGCTCGAGGTCCAGCACATCGGTATCTTCAGCCTGCTGCAGAGCGCTCAACAGTTCCCCGTAGGCTTCGGGAGAGGTATGGACCAGCACCAGGGTACCGATGTTGTGCAACAGCCCCGCCAGATAAGCAGCATCCACATCCAGCCCCGCAGACTGTGATGACTGCAGGGCGATGAGTCGCGCCAACTGTGCCGACCCCAAAGCGGCATACCAATACTGATCCAGCTGAAAACCAGGGCAACGCGAGGTATCGAAGCTACCGGCCATGGCAATACTCAACGCAAGGCTCTTCACCACGTTCAGCCCCAACACCCGGATAATTGCCTGCTTCACCGTCAGAATGCTCGTGACCTGGCCAAAATAGGCGGAATTGGCCAACCCCAGGATGCGTGCCAACAGCCCGGGATCCTGCTCAATGATGCCAGACAAAACATCGATATCTATTTCCGGATCTGCCGCCGCACGCAGCAGTCTGGTGGCTGTGACTGAGAGGGGGGGCAGGCTCTTCACCTCCATGACATGGCTTCTGGCTGCGGCTGCATTCATCTCAACAGATTCCTTCAACAACATGATTTTTCTTAGTTTCAATAAGTAGGTTAGCGGCAGAAGATGAACAATACTTTAGCCCATATTTGTCAGCTACTGAGCAAAATCGATCCTAATATGGCTTTAACTTA
>CAZJCM010000024.1:0-48227 GCA_964544655.1 uncultured Sedimenticola sp.
TGGGCTTGGCGTTTGGTTGTCTCTTCTTGGCCTTCGGTGTGGGTTTGGTGTTGGCGGTTATGCTGGGTCGCCTGAACGGGGTTAAGGTGCCGGTAATCTCCCAGTTCTATCTGATTCTGGCCACCCTGCTGTTCCTGATTCTCGATGGCCATCTGCTGCTGATCGAGTTGTTGGTGGAGAGCTTCCATACCTTTCCGGTAGCGATGGACGGTTTGAGCCGAAACAGTCTGTTGGACATCGTCCGTTGGGGAGGGTGGGTGTTCAGCGGTGGGCTGCTGATGGCGCTGCCGGTGATGGCAGCCCTGCTGCTGGTCAATCTGGGCATGGGCATCATCACGCGGGCTGCTCCTCAGTTGAATATCTTTGCAGTGGGTTTTCCAGTCACCATGCTGATCGGATTCATGCTGATGTGGGTCACGCTGCCAAACGTAATGGAAAACTTCCAGGCGCTGATGGAACAGGGTTTTGAATTTCTACGACGTATGAGGTAACCCATGGCTGAGAACGAAGATGGCCAGGAAAAAACAGAACAACCCACAGCGAAACGTCTGAATGATGCCCGCAAGAAAGGTCAGATTGCCCGTTCCCGTGAGCTCAATACGATGGCGATCACGCTGATTGGTGGCGTCGCCCTGGTTGCCATGAGCAGCCATTTCGGTGGTGGGATGTCTGACATCATGAGCGGTGCATTCACCATTCCCCGGGTCGATATGTTCGATCCCACGGCGATGCTGCGCCGGCTGGTTGGGGCGATGCAGGATGCTCTGTTGATGCTGGCGCCTTTCTTCGTCGTGGTGGTGGTGATTGCAATCGTCAGCTCGATCATGCTGGGCGGTTTTTCCTTCAATGGCGGTGCGCTGGTGCCAAAACTGGACAAGCTCAATCCACTGAAAGGGATGAAGCGGGTGTTTTCCCTCAAGGGATTGCTGGAATTGGTGAAGGCGATGGCCAAATTCCTGCTCGTTGGCGGGGCCACGGTGCTGGCCATCTGGATGACCCTCGATGACTACATCGGCCTGGGACGGATGGAACTGGGTCCGGCAGTCGAGCAGATGGGCAGCCTGATTGGCAGCTCCTTCATCCTCATCGCCTCCACGTTGATTCTGATTGCGCTGGTGGATGTGCCGTTTCAGCTGTGGGACCACAGCCGGCAGCTGAAGATGACCCGTCAGGAGATCAAGGATGAGATGAAGGAGACTGAGGGACGGCCTGAGGTGAAGAGCCGGATTCGCAGTCTGCAGCGGGCCATGGCCCAGCGCCGGATGATGGAAGAGGTGCCGAAGGCGGACGTGATTGTCACCAACCCGACCCATTATGCCGTCGCATTGAAATATGACCAGAACAGCATGCAGGCACCACGCGTAGTGGCCAAAGGGGTGGACCTGGTGGCGGCCAATATCCGGCGCGTGGCGGCTGAGCATCAAGTGCCAGTAGTGGAGTCGCCGATGCTGGCGCGGGCAATTCATGCACATACAGAACTGGGTGGAACGATTCCTGCCGGCCTCTATCTGGCGGTAGCAAAACTGCTGGCCTATGTGTTTCAGCTGCGGGCCTATGAGAGTGAAGGCGGGCAGCGGCCACAGATGCCGGAGGAGTTGCAGGTGCCGGAAGAGCTGCAGGTGCCAGGTGTCGATGAAACGATCCATTGACATATGGATGTCAGTAGAAGCGGCTGCCGGCTGCATAGTCAGGTGAAATGGTTACATTGATGGGTGAGGAGAGATGATGGACGCCACAGCGATCCTGGATAATGTGAAAGCGGCCGGTGGCAAGGGCCTCGGCGCCCCACTGATTCTGGTGATGATGCTGGCGATGGTGATCATCCCGCTGCCGCCACTGGCATTGGATGTCTTCTTCACCTTCAATATCGCTCTTTCGCTGGTGGTGCTGTTGGTTGTGGTCTATACCCTCAAGCCACTGGAGTTCAGTGTCTTTCCCAGCCTGTTGTTGATTGCCACCCTGTTGCGGTTGGCCCTGAACGTGGCATCCACACGGGTGGTGCTGCTGAATGGACATGAAGGCGGAGATGCCGCCGGTAAGGTAATCGAGGCCTTCGGTGCCTTTGTCATCGGTGGCAACTATGCCGTGGGTCTGGTGGTGTTCGCCATTCTGGTGATCATAAATTTCGTTGTGGTAACCAAGGGTGCGGGTCGGGTCTCAGAGGTGAGCGCACGCTTTACCTTGGATGCCATGCCCGGTAAGCAGATGGCGATCGATGCCGATCTCAATGCCGGGCTGATTACCCAGGATCAGGCCAGGGAGCGACGCGAGGAGATTGCCCAGGAGGCTGACTTCTACGGCTCCATGGACGGTGCCAGCAAGTTCGTCCGTGGTGATGCCGTTGCCGGCATTCTGATCCTGGTGATCAATATCGTGGGTGGTCTTGCCATCGGCATGGCTCAACACGGTCTCGATTTTTCCACGGCACTACGCTACTACGCACTGCTTACCATTGGTGATGGTCTGGTGGCGCAGATTCCCTCGCTGCTGCTTTCCACTGCAGCGGCAATCATCGTTACCCGGGTTGCCTCATCCCAGGATATGGGGGGGCAGGTGATGAGCCAGATGCTGGCCAACCCCAAGTCTCTCGCCATCTCCGCTGCCGTACTCGGGCTAATGGGAGTGATTCCCGGAATGCCTAATTTTGCCTTCCTGAGTCTGGCCGGGCTGGCTGGTGGAGGCGCATGGATGATCTACCGTAAGCAGCAGGAGGTCGCTACAGCTCAAGAGATTGTTGCACCGCCCGAGGAACCGGTAGAACAAAAGGAGTTGACCTGGGATGACGTGCAGCCGGTAGACATCATTGGCCTGGAAGTGGGTTACCGGCTGATTCCTCTGGTGGATCGCAATCAGGGGGGGCAGTTGATGAAGCGAATCAAGGGAGTGCGGAAAAAACTCTCCCAGGAACTCGGCTTTCTGATCCAACCGGTGCATATCCGGGACAACCTCGATCTCAGCCCCACGGCCTATCGGATTTCGTTGCATGGTGTTGCCATTGGTGAGGCAGAGATCTATCCGGAGCGGGATCTGGCGATCAACCCGGGAAGGGTGTTTGGCTCCCTGCAAGGGGTCGAGACCAAGGATCCTGCATTTGGTCTGGATGCGGTCTGGATCGATCCCAGTCAACGTGATCATGCCCAAACCCTGGGTTACACGGTGGTCGATGCCAGTACCGTTGTAGCGACTCACCTGAGTGAGATTCTGCAGAGCCACGCCCATGAGTTGATTGGCCATGAAGAGGTGCAGCAGCTGCTGGATGTGCTTGCCCAGAGTGCGCCTAAGCTGGTCGAAGATCTGGTGCCCAAAACACTCTCACTGGGACAGCTGCTGAAGATCCTGCGTAGTCTGCTGGAGGAGAATGTACCGATACGCGATATCAGGACGATTGCCGAAACCTTGGCGGAGAATGCCCCCCAGAGTCAAGACATCGGCGTTTTGACATCTGCCGTCAGGGTTGCGCTCTCACGCTCTATTGTTCAGCAACTCGTTGGCCCTGCTGAAGAAATTCCTGTCGTGGTGCTGGATCCAGGATTGGAACAGATATTGCAACAAACATTACAGCCCTCGGAGGAAGGGGGCGTTGGCTTCGAACCGGGTCTGGCAGAGCAGTTGCAGAAGGCGCTGTCCGAGACCGCCAGTCAGCAGGAGATGGCCGGGCAGCAGAGCGTGCTGTTGGTGGCGGCCAAGATTCGGCCCTGGATGGCCCGGTTCGTGAAACACAGTGTGCCGGGTATGCATGTGCTCTCCTATAACGAGATACCCGACAACCGGCAGATCAAGGTGGTTGCGACTGTGGGCAAGCCCGACAACCAGGTTTGAGGACAGTGTGAATCCAACCTGGCCAATAGAACGAATCAATAATCGAGAGATGATGGCAGGAACGACCGGACTATGAAAATCAAACGTTTTTTTGCCGATGACATCCGCCAGGCATTACGCCAGGTACGCGAGACACTGGGTGCAGATGCGGTCATCTTGTCCAACAAATCAGTGGATGGTGGTGTGGAACTGGTCGCAGCCATGGACTATGACGAGACGGCATTCAACGCCAATTCCCGCGAAGAGGCGATAGCGCCGAAGCCACGGCCGGCATCTGTTACCCCCTTGCAAAGGCCAACAGCACCGACGGCCACTAACGCAAGGCATGAACAGCAGCCGCCGAAAGCGGAAAAATCCCGTATCGAGTGGAGCCAGGACCCGGTGCTGGTGGAGATGCGGCAGGAAATGAAGGCATTGCGGCGGATGATGGAAAACCAGTTGTCCGACATCGCATGGCATGAAATGGGCCACCGCCAGCCTCAGACCCAGGAACTGCTGCGGCGGTTGATGAGCCTGGAACTGAGCCCGGACATCTGCCGGCAGTTGGTGGAGCGGATGGAGCATGTGGATGGTATCGATCAGGCTTGGCGTAAGGCCCTCTACATGCTGGCCAGTGAACTGCCCATTGCAGAGAACGACCTGATCGAACAGGGTGGTGTGGTTGCGCTCATCGGGCCAACCGGCGTTGGCAAGACCACCACTATTGCGAAACTTGCTGCGCGCTTCGTGTTGCGCCACGGTCACCGGAACCTGGCACTGGTTTCGACTGATGGTTATCGTATCGGTGCCCAGGAACAGCTCAATACCTATGCCCGCATCCTCGATGTGGTGGTGCGCACTGCGTCTTCTGCAAAAGAGTTGAATGTGACGCTCAATGCCCTTTCCGACAAGAAACTGATTCTGGTGGATACCGCCGGCATGAGCCAGCGTGATCTGCGACTGAACGAGCAGCTTTCCCTGCTGAGTGCCGGCAATCGGCCTGTATCCAGCTTTCTCACCCTGTCTGCCACCACCCAGCAGGCAGCATTGGAGCAGGCGATCCGGGCATTTGGCAATGCAAATCTGGCCGGCTGCATTCTCACCAAAGTGGACGAGGCAGCGTCATTGGGTGGTGCGCTGTCAGCGGCTTTGAACAGCCGTTTGCCCCTGGCCTTCTTTACCGACGGCCAAAAGGTACCGGAAGACATACATGTGGCACGGGCCAATACCCTGGTGGGACGGGCCGTGACATTGGGACAGGAACTGGGTGCCGAGTACAACGATGAGTACCTGGCGTTGGCCTTGGGAGGAGTGAGAGCAGATGCTCATGTCTGATGCAACAGTGGACCAGGCGGCGGGGTTGAGACACATGGTAAAGCCGTCGCCGGTAAGAGTGATTGCAGTCACCGGAGGTAAGGGTGGCGTCGGCAAGACCAACGTATCGGTCAATCTGGCAGTGGCCATGGCAGACCTGGGACGGCGGGTGATGTTGCTGGACGCAGATCTGGGGTTGGCAAATATCGATGTGGTGCTGGGTTTGCATCCGGAATATGACCTGTCTCACGTGATACGCGGCGAACGCACGCTGGACCAGGTGCTGATAGAAGGACCGTCAGGGATTCTTGTGGCCCCCGCCGCATCGGGTGTGCAGCAAATGGCAGAATTGAGCAGTGCCGAGCATGCCGGCCTGATACATGCATTCAGTGATATCGGTACAGACCTGGATGTGCTGATCGTAGATACAGCGGCAGGCATATCCGACACCGTTATCAGCTTCAGCCGTGCAGTGCAGGAAGTGGTGGTCGTAGTGTGCGATGAACCTGCGTCGATCACGGACGCCTATGCCTTGATCAAGCTGTTGAACCGGGAGTATGGCGTCGATCGCTTCCGCATCCTTTCCAATATGGCCCGATCGGCCCAGGAGGGCCGCGATCTCTATAACAAGATGTGCCGTGTGACCGATCGTTATCTGGATGTAATGCTCAACTTCATGGGCAGCATTCCATACGACGATAACCTGCGTAAGGCGGTGCGGGCACAGAAGCCGGTGGTTCAGGCGTTCCCACGTAGTCGGGCGGCACAAACATTCAAGAATCTGGCGAAGAAGGCCGATAACTGGCCTGTACCGGAAGGAGCCAGCGGCCACCTTCAATTCTTCGTTGAAAGATTAATTCAATTTTCAAGTCATAGTGGGGAAATTTGAAGGTGAACGGACTAGCTACCTATACCACAGTACAGGAACAGGATTCCGATGCGTTGGTGCTGCAACATGCACCTCTGGTGAAACGCATCGCATATCACCTGATGAATCGCCTGCCGCCAAATATTCAGGCGGATGACTTGATTCAGGCCGGCATGATCGGCTTGCTGGAGGCGAGCAGGAATTATGATCCCAGCCAGGGGGCCAGTTTCGAAACCTATGCCGGGATTCGTATCCGCGGCGCCATGCTGGACGAGATTCGACGCAGTGACTGGACGCCTCGTTCGGTACACCGGAAGGCGCGCATGGTTGCAGACGCCATGCGTGGTATCGAAAACGATCAGGGGCGGGATGCGCGAGACGTTGAGGTGGCTGAAGCCCTGGGTATGTCGCTGAAGGATTACCACAAGATTCTGCAGGACGCCTCCGGGTGCAGAATCTTCAGTCTGGAAGAGCTCCAGGCTGTGGGAGAAATTTCTCAAGACCGGTCAGATGGTGCCAGGCATGGACCATTTGAAGGTATTCAGCGCGATGCATTCAAGCGTGCGCTGGCAGATGCCATATCCGGCTTGCCGGAAAGAGAGCGGGTCGTCATTGGTCTCTATTACGATGAGGAGTTGAATTTACGTGAAATTGGCCAAGTGCTTGGGGTGAGTGAATCACGGGTGTGCCAGATTCACAGTCAGGCCACCCTGCGCTTGCGTTCACGTCTGGCAGATTGGATATCTGATGATAAAGAGATCTGAACATTATTGTATTTGTAGAGTTTAAACAACGGCATCGTATTTGGAGGTTGCCTTGGACAAAAACATGAAAATCCTCGTAGTGGATGATTTTTCCACCATGCGGCGGATCGTAAAAAATCTTCTGCGTGATCTTGGGTTCACCAACGTGGATGAAGCAGATGATGGAAATACAGGATTGCCAAAACTGCAGACCGGTAAATTCGATTTTCTGATTACTGACTGGAATATGCCGGGAATGACTGGAATCGATTTGCTGAAGGCAGTACGAGCAGATCCTAATCTGGCAAAACTTCCGGTATTGATGGTTACCGCAGAATCGAAACGTGAGCAGATCATCGAGGCAGCTCAGGCGGGCGTTAACGGTTATGTGGTGAAACCGTTTACCGCAACGACACTGGAAGAGAAGATCAAGAAGATCTTTGAGCGGATTGAGGCCTGAGTAAGTGATGTCGACAGCCGTTGACCGAGAGCAGCAACTGGCTATGGCACGCGACTTGGTTGCCCAGCTGGAGGCTGAGAATGATGAACAGGCCAATCTGATACTGCATCAGATGGTCGATATCAAGGATAGTGAACTGTTCATAGAGATTGGACGGTTGACGCGTAACCTGCATGAAGCGATCAATGGTTTTTTGCTGGATACCAGAATAGCAGAGCTGGCCGAGCGTGAAATACCTGATGCCAGTGAGCGGCTCAACTACGTGATCACAATGACAGAACAGTCTGCCAATACCAGCCTGGATGCCGTGGAAATGAGCTTACCTCTGGCAGATGAGTTGGGGAGCAAGGCGCAAGAGTTGAGTTCGGAATGGCAGCGCTTTCAGGCACGTGACCTCTCTATTGAACAGTTCAGGCAATTGAGCAGGAATCTGGATGATTTTTTGCGCTTGACGGAAGGATATGCAAAACAGCTGCATAGTTGTTTGTCTGATATCTTGCTGGCGCAGGACTTTCAGGATTTGACCAGCCAGATCATTCGTCAGGTTATTTCACTCATTCATGACGTCGAAACCAATCTCGTCCACCTCGTGCGCATTTCAGGTGGTGCCAGGATCACTGAAAAACAGGAAAGTAACAAAGAAAAATTAGAAGGGCCTGTGATACCAACCATTGACCAGGGAAATGTTGTGAGCAGTCAGGACGATGTAGATGATCTGTTATCGAGTCTGGGGTTCTGAGTTCACCATGATGGATACAGCGATAATGGATAATCATATGTCTGAACAACAACACAAAAACCTCCAGCCCGAGGCGGCATGCTATGGCTATTGATATGAGTGACGAGATCCTGCAGGATTTTTTGGTTGAGGCAGGTGAAATACTTGAGCAGCTGAATGAGCAATTGATCGATCTGGAGCAGCAACCGGATGATCTGGATCTTTTGAACGCGGTCTTTCGTGGATTTCATACCATCAAGGGCGGTGCCGGCTTCCTTTCCATCGATGCCCTGGTTGAGGTCTGTCATAGAGCCGAAGATGTATTCAACGTACTGCGACAGGGGCAACGGGAGGTTGACTCACAGTTGATGGACAGTGTCCTGCAAGTGTTGGATGTGGTCAACGAAATGTTTGAACAGATCAATTCAGGCGTCGACCCGGAGCATGCCGATCCTGAATTGCTGAAAACCCTGCAGCGATTCACCGTGCCGGATGAAATAACCGAAGAGCAGGTCGTCGAGGCCGATGCGGACGCCGGGGAGGAGCCTGAAACGGTCGAAGCACAACCGATGGAACAGGATGACCCCGAACCGAAGCAAGCGTCAGCCGATGAGATCACCGAAGATGAATTTGAGGCGTTGCTGGATGAATTGCATGGTGCAGGCAAACACGGTGGCGTCCCTGCATCCAATGTCAGTGCAACCAATGAGTCATCAGATGAGATAACAGAAGAAGAATTTGAGGCCTTGCTGGATGAGTTGCATGGCAAAGGTAAACATGGTGGCGCACCTAAAGCGCAATTGTCTGCATCAGGCGTGGATTCCGATGAGATTACTGAAGAGGAGTTTGAGGCACTGCTCGATGAGTTACATGGCCCAGGTAAGCATGGGGGCGTACCTGCGTCAGTCGATCGTGCTGACGCCACGTTGGAAGATAAGCAGCCATCAGCCGGTTCAGTAGACAGTACGGCAGAAGGGAAGGGAAAGAATCAGAGCACTGCGCGGGAAGGGAACGTAGGGAAGGGGGCTGCAACAGTAACGGTCGGGTCCAAGCCAAAGCCTGAATCCAAACCGGACCCCAAGCCCATGCCACAGGCGAAGCCCGGCACAACAAAGCCGAAGGCAGGTGATAACAAAACGGCAGCAAAGGCCGACCCCACGGTTCGTGTGGATACTGCGCTCCTTGATGAAATAATGAATATGGTTGGTGAACTGGTGCTGGTACGCAACCGGTTGTCCAATCTGAAGGCGAAGTTGGCGGATGAAGAGGTAGCCAATGTCGTAGCCAACCTGGATATAGTCACTGCGGATCTCCAGAACTCGGTAATGAAGACAAGGATGCAACCGGTGAAAAAGGTATTTGGCCGGTTTCCTCGAGTGGTACGTGATCTGGCTCGAAGCCTGAAGAAGGAGATCGACCTGGAGATGCACGGAGAGAATACCGATCTGGATAAGAATCTGGTAGAAGCATTATCAGATCCGATGGTCCACTTGGTGAGAAATGCCGTCGATCACGGTATCGAGCCACCTGATGAGCGGGAAAAGGCCGGAAAGCCAAGACGGGGAAAAGTTGTCCTGTCCGCTGCTCAGGAGGGCGACCACATTTTGCTGTCGATCAGTGATGATGGCAAGGGTATGGATGCAAATGTTCTGCGCCGGAAGGCGGTTGAAAAAGGAATGATAGACGAGGAGGCCGCAGCCAGACTGGAAGACAAGGAGTGCTATAACCTGATATTTCAACCTGGTTTTTCCACCAAAACGGAAATCTCCGATGTATCCGGTCGTGGCGTCGGAATGGATGTGGTCAAGACCCGTATCGCCCAGATGAATGGATCAGTGGAAATCGATTCTGAGTACGGTAAGGGCAGCATGATCACCATCAAACTGCCACTTACCCTTGCAATTCTGCCGACATTGATGGTCGTTCTCGGGCAGCAGCCATTTGCCTTGCCGCTGGCCAGCGTGGTCGAAATATTCAATCTGGATTTGAGTCGTACCAATGTGGTCGATGGTCAACTGACCATCATGGTACGTGAGCGTGCACTGCCGTTGTTCTATCTGCATAAATGGTTGGTGCAAGTGCCTGGTACCAGATCTGAGTCTGAAGATGCTGGGCATGTGGTAGTTGTAAACGTCGGTGGCAAACAGGTAGGACTGGTGGTTGACTATCTTATTGGCCAAGAGGAGGTGGTGATCAAACCATTGGGCTCTATGTTGCAGGGATTGGATGGGATGGCCGGGGCCACGATTACAGGAGATGGAAAGATCGCACTTATCCTGGATGTACCAGGGTTGATGCGAAAATATGCCAAGCGTTACTAAGATGATCGACACAATGAACCTGGTGTTGATGGCCGAACTGCTCGTGCAGCACACCGTTCATCGAAGATGAGTTATGAATAATAAGGTACGAGTACTGATCGTTGATGACTCGCTGTTCTATCAGAAGCGAATTACTGAGATGTTTCGTACTGAACCTGCAATTGATGTTATTGGCGTGGCAGGTGATGGACTGAGTGCGCTGGCGGAAGTTCATCGTCTGCGCCCGGACGTCGTGACCATGGATGTCAATATGCCGGTGATGGATGGAATCAGTGCTGTAAAACGTATCATGGCAGAAGTTCCTACACCTGTGCTGATGTTTTCCGCACTTACTTATGAGGGCGCACGCGCGACGCTGGATGCTCTCGAATCAGGTGCTATGGACTTTCTGCCCAAGCAATTCAATGGCAGGTCATCCGGTCCTGAAATGACCAGGATCCTGGTGCAACGCATTCTTACCCTGGCCCATAAGGGCCAGCTTCAGGGCCATGTCGAGTCAGCAGCGGAGACCTTTCCACAGCCAGCGCCGGTTCTAAGAAAAGATGCCTTGAGGTTGATTGCGATCGGTGCGTCCACTGGTGGACCCGTGGCGATACGACAACTCCTCTCAGCATTACCAGCCAATTTTTCCTTGCCCATCTTATTGGTGGTGCATATGCCGGCCTCATTTACCCATGCCTATGCTGAACGACTAGACAGCCAGTGCCGGATCCATGTCAAAGAAGCAGAAGATGGGGATCTGCTGCGGCCAGGCTTTGCCTATCTCGCACCAGGGGGGAGGCAAATGCTGCTGGAGAAGTCGGCACAATCTGCACGTATCAGCATCAAGGAGAGCACCACAGGCCAAACGTATAAACCCTCTGTGGATGTCACCCTTGGGTCTGCTGCCCGTTATTATCCTGACGGTGTGCTTGCCATCATACTTACCGGAATGGGTGCTGACGGGCGTCAGGCGGCGCGACTTTTAAAACAAGGCGGTTCGACGGTATGGACCCAGGATGAGGCCAGCTGTGTCGTTTACGGTATGCCACATGCGGTTGAATCTGCAGGTTTGTCAGATCGATCACTTCCGCTGAATGAGATTGGTCCGAGCCTGGTGCAAATGGTGTGATATGGATTTCTTGAGTGTGCTTGGAGTAACCATAGCCATTGCTGCCATACTTGGTGGCAATGCGCTGGAGGGAGGGCATGTCGGTGCGTTGATCAATGGTCCAGCGCTGGTGATTGTTTTTGGCGGGACGGTTGGTGCAATTATGTTGCAGACCCCGCTTGTGGTGTTCCTGCACGCAATGCGTTTAGCCAGTCAGGTATTCATACCGCCGAGATATCAGATGTCCACAGCGATGACGAAACTGGTTGACTGGAGCAATATTGCAAGAAAGGAAGGGTTGCTTGGCCTTGAAGTGATTGCTGAAAAAGAGCCAGACCTGTTTATTCGTAAGGGTATGCAATTATTAGTGGATGGCAGTGAGCCTGAAGTGATCAGGAATATCCTGGAGGTTGAATTGGAGAATGGTGAGCACCATGATATCGAGGCGGCCAGGGTATTCGAGGCAATGGGTGGCTATTCCCCTACCATTGGTATCATCGGTGCTGTCATGGGACTCATTCATGTGATGCAGAACCTTGCCGATCCAAGTAAGCTCGGTAGTGGTATTGCCACTGCTTTCGTCGCCACCATATATGGTGTCGGGCTGGCCAATCTTTTATTGCTTCCATTTGGCAACAAGATGAAGTCCCTGGCCAAGAGCAAGTCACAGTATCGTGAAATGATCATTGAAGGTGTGGTGTCGATAGCGGAGGGTGAGAACCCGAGAAACATTGAATCCAAACTGCAAGGGTATCTCAGCTGATGTCCACGTTGATCAGACTCCCTGTAGATGCCGGCGATCTCTTCCGTTTATGGCAGGCTGGGTGGATGAATCATGGCGCGTAGACGAAAAACCCATGAAGAGCCTGAGAATCATGAACGCTGGCTGGTTTCTTATGCGGATTTCATTACGCTACTGTTTGCTTTTTTTGTCGTTATGTACTCCATCTCGTCTGTCAATGAAGGAAAATACAGGGTGTTGTCGAATACCTTGACTGATGCCTTCATCAAGCCTGCCCAGAGCCAAGACCCGATTCAAATTGGTGACCCTGTACGCAGCATGTTGCCAGGCACGGGAGAGTACTCAAATCCGCAGACGACGCCAGCTGCTTCTGCAGACGATACAGCACAGCAGGTGGTTGAGAACTCGCCGGCTCAAACAGTGTCACTGGCTACAGTCGCCAGTGATGTGAAGCAGAGCCTGCAACCCTATATCGATCAGGATCTGGTAGATGTGACTCAGACCGATAGGGGAGTGGAGATCGAGATGAAGAGCAAAATGCTGTTCAAGAGCGGCAGTGCAAGCCTTTCCGCCAATGCGGTAAAGGCGTTGCGTGGTGTTGCCCGTATCTTGCGCTCCATACCAAACGCTATCCATGTTGAGGGACATACGGATAATGTGCCGATAAACACGCCGGTTTTCCCCTCCAATTGGGAGCTTTCGGCTGCCCGCGCAGCGAGTGTCGTACACTTGTTCAATCGATTCGGTGTCGACTCCAGGCGTATGGCTGCGATCGGCTATGGGGAATACCGTCCGAGAGAAGACAATGATACAGAAGCAGGCAGAGCTGCCAATCGCCGCGTTTCCATCGTCATTATGGCCGATCAGCACGATCGTGCAGCAGGTGAGATCGTTCCACGCACGCCATGGGGTGAGCGGTGAAGACATGGACCATCGCCAATCAGAAAGGTGGAGTGGGCAAGACCACCACCACCGTTACCCTGGGTGGGTTGCTTACCAGTTGGGGGTTTCGCACACTGCTGGTCGATATAGATCCCCACGGTTCCCTTACTAGTTATTTTCGTTACGACCCCGATGCCATTGAACAGGGGGTATACAGCCTGTTTCAGGCGGCGGCAAAAAAACAGGCACTGGATGCCGCGACCCTCATTCATCGTACAGGCACGGATGGACTCGATCTGTTGCCTGCTTCGCTGGCACTCGCCACGCTCGACCGCCAGGCCGTGCGGCAGGAAGGAATGGGTTTGGTACTGCAGCGTTCCCTTGAGACCCTCTCCGCCAGTTATGATTACGTGTTGATAGATTGTCCACCGATGTTGGGCGTGCTGTTGATCAATGCCCTGGCTGCGTGTGATCAGTTGATCGTGCCGGTACAGACTGAATTTCTTGCCCTGAAAGGACTTGAACGAATGCAACATACCCTGAAGATGGTGTTGCGTTCCCGTGCTACACCTCTGCCTTACACCATAGTCCCTACCATGTACGACCGCCGTACCCGCGCCTCGCGGGACAGCATGAAAATTTTGCAGGAAAGCTATCCATCACATCTGTGGCAGGCGGTGATTCCGGTGGATACCCAGTTCCGGGAGGCCAGCCGGGCGGGCATTCCACCACCTCAGTTCAATCCACGGGCGCGTGGCGTGACCGCATATGCATCCTTGCTGGAACAACTACAGCACCATGGCATGAACGCGCGTGGCATGGAGCTCGCCGGATGATGCGGAAAGCAAACAAACGGCCCGTGCAATTACATGAGCCCGGACAGGCGGTCGACAACTATCTGGCCACACTGCTGAGTGAGGTCCCGGAATATTGTGCTGAGCAGCAGACAGGGCAGGCTGATGTGATCGATATCCGGCCAGCGATGGAAAGCGTTTTACCAACTCCATCGGCTGTGCCTGAGCCGGCTGTGCAGGTGGTTGGGCAACAGGAGGTGCCTGTCAGCCAATCACCTGCAGTGGAGGCAGCGGAATATCCGGCATGGGCGCGGGAGCCATTCCAATGTCTGTTCTTCACGATCAAGGGCGTGCGCTTCGCCATACCGTTGTTTGCACTCAACAGCATCGCAGAATGGAGTGGTGATGCGGTCGTCCTGCCAGGACAGCCGGATTGGTACCGGGGTGTGATTCTGCATCGTCAACAGCGGGTGGTGGTCGTGGACCTGGCGCGTTTGATTATGCCTGAGCGTGGCTGGGAACAGGCGGAGCATGATTCTTCGCAAGAAAAAAGACATCTGCTGATCGTAGGTGAAGGGCGGTGGGGACTCTCATGTGACCGGCTGCAACGGCCGGAGACCTTACGGATGGACGCGGTCAAATGGTGTGCTCCCGGCGGTAACAGGCCCTGGGTGGCCGGTACTGTGATCGACAAGCTGTGCGTCCTGCTCGATATGGATGCATTGCTTGAAATGATTGGGCATGAAACATGCATGTGATCAGGTTAGCACTTGTGGGATGACAGAAAATTGGCGGATATGATTGAGACAAGAGGTGGGGCATGACGACAAACGTAGCCGAGGATCAAGTTGCTGATCCGGTCATACAGCTGGTCACATTTCACCTGGATGATGAGACTTATGGCATTGACGTGATGCAGGTGCAGGAGGTGCTTCGGGTATCGGAAATCGCACCGGTACCAGGTGCCCCCCCTTATGTGTTGGGCATCATCAATCTGCGTGGCAATGTGGTGACGGTTATCGATACCAGGGGACGTTTCGCACTGCCCCAGGGAGAGATTACCGATGCCACCCGGATCGTCATCATCGAATGTGAAGGTCAGGTGGTGGGTATCCTGGTTGACAGCGTTGCGGAGGTGGTCGAATTGAACCAGTCGGAAATAGATTCGGCACCCAATGTCGGCAATGATGAGAGCTCGCGTTACATACTCGGTGTTGCAACCAAAGACAGCAAGCTCCTGATCGTGGTCGACCTGAACAAGTTGCTGACCGAGGATGAATGGAATGAGGTTGGATTTCTGTAATCCTGTCTCAGCCCCGGACAGTGAACGAGATTTTGTTTTCTCGGATATCGCCAAGTGAGCGGAACGGCGTCTCACGACTGTGAATATGAACAGACTGGCGCGATTGATGATGGATTCTGTGACTGTCGACTGAATTCAAGAAGATTATGGAATTGTTCAATCAACGGGTTTACGGAGTCATACCGGACATGGAACTATGGCCCAAATCAATGAACCGACACCGATAAAACCTATCTGGCCGCTACGGCGCGAGCAGCACCCTGCGCGCCGTAAACCGGCTCAATTGCCACCGGATGAGCAGGCTGAGGATCATCCTCCAGGGCAGGACAAGAAGCAGAAAAGGTCTGGATTTGACGACTATGCTTGAGGCGGACGTATGAATTCTCTGCAGATCATCAACTTGGTTGCCGTTGTTTCTCTGGCGCTGGCCCTCACCTATACCGTTTATCGCCTGTATCTTCAGCAACGGCGACTGGATGAGGTGAAGCAGCGGATTGAGTTGCTGAACAACCATGTCAGTGCCCTCAGCAGTGGTGCTGTCGGTGTGGACAGACGGGTCTCCTTCATCGAGCGGCAGATGCGGGATCTGGCATTCCAGCAGGAGTCCCTGGTTGCGCAAAAACAGAGTGACAGGCCGTATGGGGAAGCAATCCAGCTGGTACATCAGGGAGCGGACAGCCATAAGTTGATGGACGAACTGGGGTTGAGCAGTTCAGAGGCAGAACTGGTCGTGATGCTGCATGGGGTTGATAAGGCCTCGTGACTTCCCCGCAACCGGTCGAGTCTGATCACAAGCAACATATTTTGCCCTAGGCCTTCCACAATCGGGGATCTTTCCTTATCCTTATCGAAATCGGATGAGTAGGACAGGTCTCCATGATAATCTACAAATATAGGCAGGCGGGGCTGTTCCTGATTGTTTCCTTCGTCTTTTCCTCCGCTTCGGCTGGCTTTGGTGACTGGCTGAGCGGTGCCAAGGGATTTCTCGATCCTGCCAGCCTTTCGTCGCCATCCTCCACCCTATCCAGCGATAAGATTTCCCGGGGCCTGAAACAGGCGCAGGCAGTGGGGGTGGCGAAGACCACCCGCCAGGCCGGTGTAACCGCCTATTCCAAAGAACTGTTATCAAAGGCCGGGTTGATAACATACTGTCACCAAAGACAGATATGAAGAGCACACTCGATACTTCAATTCCCGTGATAGGCTTTTCGGCCTATAGCGGTACGGGTAAAACCACATTGCTGAAACGGTTGCTGCCCCTGCTATGTGAGCGGGGCATACGTGCCGGCATGGTGAAACACACCCACCACCGCTTCGAGGTCGATCAGCCAGGCAAGGACAGCTATGAGCTGCGCAAGGCAGGTGCTGCAGAGATGCTGGTGGCTTCCGGCAGTCGCTGGGCACTGATGGTTGATACCGGCGAAGAAGGCGACCCTGATTTGCAGATGTTGCTGAACCGGCTCGATCAGTCCAATTTGGATCTGATCCTGGTGGAAGGCTTTCGCCATGAATCATTTCCAAAAATAGAACTACATCGCCCGGCGCTGGGGAAACCGCTCATATTTCCGCAGGATTCTTATGTCGTTGCCGTTGCCACGGATGCTCCATTGTCGGAGGAAGTCGATCTGCCGTTGCTGGACATGAATGACGTATCTGCCATTGCCGATTTCATCGAGAAGGCATTTCTGGGAGGGGAGAAACAGGCATAGAGGAAATGGCGGTAGTTTCCTCGGCCTGATGACTGTATTTGATTTGTAGAAGGGGAGGGGAACAATGTTGATAAAAATACTCCAAGGTCTATTGCTGGTTGTCACCTTGTCGTTAATCTCTGCCTGCGGTCCCAGCGAGAAGGAACTGGGGTTGGCCGAGAAAGTACGATCCCTGCAAACCGACCGGGATCAACTGCAGCAACAGTTGTCCCAGGTTCGCTCAGAATTCGAGGCATTGACCGTTCAATACGATAAATTGATGGTTCAAGGTGAGAGTCTGAAGAAGGCAGCATCCACTGTTGCTGGGTTGCAGCAAACCCTGAACGATGTGACGGCAGAGCGCGATGCGCTGAAACGCGATCTTGGATTGACCCTGGAAAAGTCGAAAATGGTCGCTCAGGCGCGGGACTCCCTGCAACAGAAACTCGATTCACTGCAGCAGCAGGTTGCCCGCTTGCAGCGTGTGAGGGCGGTAAAGAATGGTGACGAAACCGTCACCGGAAGCAAGTCCGATCAGATGGAAATCAGTGCGCTGGAACAGCAGGTGGAGCAGTTACAGGCGGAAAACGGCGGGCTGCAGACCGAGTTGAAAAAGGTGCGGAACGATCTGCAGAAGCAGCAGGCGGAGTTGATGAAGAAGGCTGCTGTGGAGAAAAAACTGGTACTGCTGGAAAAGGAGTTACAGCTAACCCGGGAGCAGAAAGCCAGTCTGGTGCATGACAAGGCAGAACTCAGTAAACGGTTGAACGATACTGAGTCGAGGTTGCAGACCGCACAGGCGGATATCGCATCCTTGACCCGGGCGAAACAGAAAAACGCCGCAGAGCGGGCACAGCTTGCAGATCATATCAGCGCCATGAAGGCGACTGTGCAGAAGCAGCAAACCCGGATAGCCGAAATCGATGCACAGCGTCAGCGTTTGATACAGCGGCTCACAGCCAACGAGAATGCCTTGGCTGAGGCAAAGAAGAGGGCAGCAGAACTCAATCAGGCATACGAAAAACTGTTGCAGGAGAAGAGCCGGCTGACGGAGAGGGATCAGGCCCTCATCAATGAACTCGAGGTATTGCGCAAGGCATTCGAAGAGGCTCAGGCCGAGGTTGCGAGATTGAGCGGTTCAAGAGGCATCTACACGGTGCAACCTGGAGACAGCCTGTCCACCATTGCCGCTTTTTTCTATCGTGATGGCCTGCGCTGGACGGATATATTCAAGGCAAACGATTTCCTGGTCGACAACCCTGACCTTATCTATGAGGGGATGGTATTGATCATACCCAAGTGATGACATGATGATGGGGTTGTAGACGCTTACGAACCATGCTGTCCGGTCATGTGTCGTTTTTCAGCAGGTCACCGAGAGCGGCAAACGGATTGTGGGTGGCAGTCGGATTGGTTGGACTCCCGTCTGTCGCCTTGCCGTCGCTCTCCAGGTAGCGCGAATGCTCATTATCATGGCAGTAGAGGCATAACAGTTCCCAATTACTGCCATCAGGCGGATTGTTGTCGTGATTGTGGTCGCGGTGATGTACGGTCAATTCATGCAGGTTTTGGCGGGTGAATTCGCGGGCACAGCGGCCACAGATCCACGGGTACATCTTTAGTGCCCGTTCACGGTAGCCCTTCTCCCGCTGTTCCCGGTTACGCCGTGCCTCGGCAACGACCCGATCCAGTTTTTCGTTATCCAAATCAGTGCTCCTGACTATTGCCACGGGTGTGGATTCAGGTGGTTATTGTTTCTTTTTCCCTTTTCCTTTTTCTTTTCCTTTCCCCTTTTTGTCTTTCTTTTTCTTGTTTTTGGGTTTCTTTGTTTCCTGTTTGGCGGCTTCTTTCACCGGTTCGGATTTCTCCTGCACCGTCTTTTCCACCGGGACCGCAATAAATCGCTCATCGGCCGTATCGTAATATCCAGTCCTGATGCGCGCTCTGATCTCATCATCAGAGGGTTGCGGTTGCTCGGTCGGGGGGGCAGCCTCCGCAACGGTTGCCTTTTGCTCAAGCTTGCGTAATATCCGCCGTACTGAGTATTTGCTCCAGGGCCGGCCAGAGAGTGAGGGGATGTTGGCCTGGTTCAATTGATCGGCCATGGCCTGTTGGGTCAGTGGTTTGCCATCCGCGGCGCAGACGCTGAGCAGCCGGTCGAAATGTGCGCGTAGCGCCTGGTCGATTTCACTCAATGTAGCACTCCTTAGTGGTTCATGCCGATCAGATAGGTTTTCAGCTGTCCATTATTAATCCGGCCGATTAATATATCCGATTCTAACGTATTCGACGAGTGCCCCAGTCACCAGCTACCGCTGTCCGATATATTTCCTGGCCAGGTTGATGGCGCAGAATATACCCATGGAACTTGAGTCCGGTGAGGAAGCCGAACAGGGCCACCAGGGTAGAGTGAGACCAGATCTGGGACAGTAACCCGCTGATCGATGAATCGCTTGCCATAGTTGCCGGCCACATCATCGAAGGTGACCTGGGGCCGTTCAATGAATTGTCAAGGTCGGCGCCAAGTCACCCTCTTTGTATACCTGACGGATCAAAAGCCTGGATTCCAGTCAAACATCCTCGGCAGGATGAATCCTCGCGGAACCGGGAAGGATGGCATGAACAGATCGTCGCGTCCGGTCAGCAGATCGAGCAATTGGTTACGCTCGATCTCCGGCAGGTCGTCCTGGCGCAGGATCTGGTCACGGATCTGGGCGCGTGTCCCTTCAAACTCCAACTTCTTTTTGGAACCCTCTTTGGTGAGGTATTCGATGCTGGTCTTGTAACGCCCGTCCTCCATCTTTTCCATTGAGATGGCGGCAAACGACTCCCAGTTCCTGGCATTGGATGGGAGCGGCTGCATGGTCCGGGGATTCAGCCGGTGATGGCGGCCATGATTCTGTTGCTGTAATGGCCAGGGCTGTTGTTGCAGTTCCGGGGTGGTTGCTTCCGGTTGCCCGGCAATGACCACCTTGACCGGTGTGACGTTGCCATTCCTGACCAGTTTTATCACTATCTCGCTGCCGTTAGAGCTGCCGCGGACCAGCTTTACCAACTGCTCTGTCGCATAGAGTTTCTGATCATCGAAAGTCAACAGGATATCGAATGGTTGCATGCCGGCCTTTTCCGCCGGTGACCCTGGAATGACCTGGCGCACCAGTATCCCCTGATCCGCTGGGATCAGGGCGCCAAGCTGGGCGCGCAGGGCACGGGGTACCGGGGCGATAGTGACTCCCAGATAGCTGTTCGCCGGCTGTGACTGGGTTGTGGTTGGGGTCGCTTCCGCGATGTTGGCGGCATATAGGGCCGGTGTGGCGGCAAGGGATAGCAGGGTGCTGGCGATCAGGATCTTGCTGTATCGTTTCATTTTGGTTTCCTCCAACTGGTCGTGATTCCAGACTCGAACAAGGCTTCGATGAGGAATATATGTCCCCATGCGTTACAGGAAGATGGCGGCTGGATTAACGATTGTTCATATTTGTTCCTCTACAATGCAGATACGGAGCATGAACAAAGAGTCGGATTCATACCGAGTGTGTTGCGTAGTAAATTCAGCGGTATGGTGATGGTATGACTCGAAGATTGGCCACTAAGTCACCCGCCTTCTTTTATTCAATGACCTGGATAGAGCGGGGGCAGGGGGGCAGACCTTCTCTCATTCTCCGGTTCAGGCTCCACCAGGCCTTGTTTCAGTGCCTGCCACAGCGGCTGGCCCTGCCAGACCGCATCTTCTGCTGCATAAAGTGCGCGCTCCAGCCCCCTGATCTCCTCACCTCCCTGTATGAGCCGTGCCGCCACCGCTGCCAGGTTGCGTGGCGGGGCGTCGGGCCAGCGTATGGCGGCCAACTCCAGCAGGGCCTTGGCCGCTGCCTGTGGATCGTTTTTCGTGCAGGCCTGTTTCAGGGCCTCCCGGGCATGGCGTTCCGTCTGGCGGGATGTCGCAGATCCATCTATTACCGGCCTCTTCATTTGGTCGTCCGCCCGCCCTCTCTTTCGATACCACAGTAGTATGAGCAGACCCAGGGCCAGGATGAAAGTCAGTAACGCCGGCCAATACCGTGCTACGAAATCGTCCCAGCTATGGCCCGTAATGAGGGATGGTGCGCCGGGAGCGGCGGTCTCCTTTCGTGTCGTTGCCGCCGGTGCTGCTGGAGCGCTCTTCTGTGCCGGGTTGGCACCAGGCTCGACGTTAATCTGCCACTGTGGCAACAGGGTTTCGTCCTCCTTTTCCGTCAGGGTGTTCCACCAGTGGAGCCGGTACTCGGGGATCAGTTGCCGGCCTTCACGTTTCGGTACGTAGGTGAAGGTGCGTCTGTTGATGCCATAAACCCCGCTGCCGTCGGTGCGGGTCTCCGTCACCGGTTGATCTGCATAGAGGCGAAAGCCACCGGGTTGTGGTAGATCGAGCGGTGGTATCTGTGATGCCTCCAGTCCTTTGGCCTGCAGGGTGATGGTGCGGGTTACCGGCTCACCGACGCGGAACCGAGGCGGGTCTTTGCGCCAGCTGTCCTCCAGTTCGACCGCCTCGGCCGGCAGCCAGTGCTCTCCCTGGAAGTTGTCAGGGCGGGGTGCAACCTGGATGGTCAGGGCTCGGGAACGGGCGGTGACCGGCCGGCCAGGATTGCCCAATGGTGTGCCGGAGAAGAAGTCATCATTGAAGAATGGGTCGTTGGCAAATGGCGAGTTGCCAAAGAAGCGCTGGAATATGTCGCTGCGCCGACGATGTGGAGAGCCGCTCTGGGGCACAGCCACCCGGCCACGGAAGATGACCGGTGGGATGCGCAACTCGCCGCTTTTTTCCGGGAAGATGGCGTAGTGGCGTTCGATGACGTTGTATTCCTCCCCATTGCGGACGGTGCGGTACTGTTTGTCCTCACCCAGCCGTTCCACCACGGCTTTGTCCGGGGCCGGGTCGCTCAGGCTGCCCTGCTGCAGACGATTTTTATATAACAGCCGTATGGTGAGCGGAATCTGCTGCTGCACATAGCTTCGACTCTTGTCGATATCGGCCTCCATCTCCAGGAACAGAGGCTGACCGGGCAGGGCCGTAGTCTGCTCCGGCACCTCTTTCACCTCCAGAGTGAGGGGAGGGCTCTGTTCGTTACCGACCTGAATCGGCGGCACGGTGATGGTGCCGAGGTGCTTCGGTAGCAGGCGTATGGACCAGTAGGTACGATCGGTACGACGACCGTTGATGATGCTGATCTGGCTGCTTTGGCTGCTGCCTTCGATGACAAAGTCCTTCTCCAACGGGGTCAGATCGGGTTTGCTCCCGGACCCGCCCCCTTCCTGGCTGATGGTCAGGATGACCGGATCACCCTCTATCACCTGAGGCCGGTCGAAACTGGCACGAACCGTCGCCTGGGCCGGTAGCAGGATCAGCAGCAACAGTCCGCCGACAAAGAGTCTGAAGAAATCGTGTGTGAAATGTTTCATCGTTCGTTTCGTTATTCAACCATTCCATGCATCGTAGCAACGATGCCCTCGCCGGCAAGCGAGGGCCATGGATGCACCCGTTACCAGGTGGGGTATGTCGTCGCCGCTTGTTTGGGCGACGGCACCCGTGTAGTTTGTTCGCGGCGAGGGCGCCGCTCCTGCAGCCCTGTTCTCGGAAATAAGAGATCGGGCATTCATTAGGGCTGTCTTTCGTTCGTTACCAGTTCTGCTCATTGTTGGTTGGCCGGCCCCGGCGCTGCTGATACTGATAGAGGAACTTGCGCCGCAACAGGCCGCCAGGATCGTCGGGTATGCGGCGCAGCCACTGTTCCGCGGCCAACTGCTCTTCGCTGCTGAGTGGCTTTGCCTGCCCTTCGGCAGTGCCGGACGTCGTCGCCCTGGCCCTCTGTGCAGGCTGGTGGGATTTGTCGTTCCCGGCTTCCTTTGGGTTCTGCTTTCCCTGTTGCCCGGGCTCTCTGTCGGCTGCTGCCGGCGCCTTTTCGCCTTTCTGCTCCTGTCCGTTTGCAGATGCTTCCCGTTGCTGTTTTTTCAATGTCTCAGCGGCATTGGAAAAGGCGTTGTCACTATCTTCCGAGGGCTGCTTGTCTGATGCCTTGTTTTCCTGCTCTTCTTTGCCGTTGGCGCTGGAGCCATCTTTGCTGTCATCCTTTCTCTGCTGCCCACTGTTGGCGGACTGTCGTTGTCTGTTTTCTCCGTTGCGGTCCTGTTGCGCCTGGCTTGAATTGCCGGCACCACTCTTTTGTCGGTCCGGCTTGCCGGTAGACTGCCCTTGCTGGTTTTTGTTCTGCCCTTGACCGCTCTGCTGTTGTTGGCCGTTTTTCCTCTGTTGCCCCCTCTGCTGCTGTTGCTCCTGGCTCTGTTGCCGCTTTTTTTGCTGCTGCAGCAGTTTTTCCACCGCTGCCTTGTTGGCCCGGGCGTCCGCCATCTCCGGGGCCTGGCGCAGGGCCTGATCGTAAGCGTCGATCGCTTCCTCGTATCTGCCCAGACGGGCCAATGCATTGCCCCGGTTATAGTCCGCGTCCGGCCCCTGGGCCTTTTCGAACGCCTGTAGTGCGGCCTGGAAATCCTGTTTACGGTATTCGGCGCTGCCCAGGCGCAGTGGATCCTGTGCCAGCCGGGCGGCGGTTTCCGCATCACCCATCGACAGAGCTTCAGCTGCCTGCTGGTCCCGACGTTTCCACAGGTCCTGCCAGATGGCGGAGACTCCATCGGGCCCATCGTCCGGGGTGTTGGCAGGGTCCTGTGCTATCGCAGGTTCGGGCAAGGGCATCAAGGCACCTGCCAGCACCAGGCTGAGCAGCCAGCCGCGGCGGAAGGCCAGCGCAGCCAGGGGGAGCAGGAGCACAGCCAACAGCGGGCCCTGTTCTTTCCAGACATGGCTGGTCTGTTCACTCTGTTTCGTCTTTCCCAAGTCGCTCAGCAGCGGCGTTGATGGATCGCCAAGCACGCGGTCGAGGTCCTGATCGCTGTTCTGTAACTGGGCATAGGCTCCGCCTCCGGCTGCCGCCAGCCGTTGCAGCAGTTGCTGGTCCAATCTGGCGATAACCGGCTTTCCCTGCTGGTCCGTCAACACGCCGCCACGGCCATCGGGCACGCCTGCGCCGTCGGTCGTACCGACGCCCAGTACCGATACCCGATACCCCTGTCTGTGCAATCGACCCGCCTGCTCGATGGCGGCGTCGCTCTGGATGCCGTCGGTGATGAGCAGGATTTCACCCTTTGGGACACCGGCCTGTTGCAACAATTCTCCCGCCTGCTTCAGCCCCAGGTCGGCCCGGCTGCCCTGAACCGGCATCAGATCGGGGGTCAACACCCGGAGCATGGCGCGGATGGTGTCGCTGTCCCGGGTCAGGGGGACTACGCTGAAGGCGTCACCGGCGAATACCACCAGGCCAAGCTGCCCCTCATCCTCGCGATCGAGGATATCCTCTACCTTGAGGCGCGCCTGGAACAGGCGTGAGGGCTTCAGGTCACTGGCGTTCATCGAGCGGGAGAGGTCGAGCACGATGACCCTGGCCTGCTGGGTCTCGAACAGAGGCTGGGGCCGTTTTTCCCAGGTGGGGTCGGCCAGTGCCAGCACTGCGATCAGCCAGCCGACAGCCAGCAGCCATAGCGCGCTCCGGCTGGCGTGCCCTTCTCCATGACTCAACAGCAGGGGCAGCAGACTGGGGTCAACCACTTTGCGCCAGGCGTTGTCATCGCCGCTGCGCTGCCTGAGCAACCAGATCAGGCCGGCCAACGGCAGCAGTGCCAGTAGCCATAGGGGATGAATGAAATGAAACTGTTCGAGCATTCTCTCTCTCTCCGGAGTCGTAACACCGGTTGTGTATGTTGGTGAAAACGGTCTTCCGCTACGAAACTTCCTGCTCACGCTTCCATGTCAGGAGAGGCAGCAGGCCACTGGCCCCCAGGGCCAGCAGCACACTCAACAGCAGGGCCAGGGCCAGGGGCCAGATATAGAGTTCTTCCACCGGCCGGAAACTCTCGCTCTCCTGGGAAATCGGCTCGATTTCATCCAGCAGGGCGTAGATCTGCTGCAGAGAACGGATATCCCGGGCACGGAAGTAGCGGCCGCCGGTCTTGCTGGCAATGGCCTTCAGGGTCGCCTCGTCCAAGTCGCCACTGGCGATGCGACGTGGCCCGAACAGGCCCTGTACCACCATCTCATCGGCACCCACGCCGATGGTGTAGATGCGAACCCCCTCCTGAGCAGCCAGATCCGCGGCTATCAGCGGGGCGATGCTGCCGGCGGTGTTGGCGCCATCGGTGAGCAGGATCAGTACCCGGTTCGATTCCGGCTGCTCCCGCAGCCGTTTTACCGCCAGCCCGATGGCGTCACCGATCGCGGTCTCCTTGCCGGCCAGCCCTACCTGGGCCTCGCCCAACAGCTGTCGCACCGTTTTCCGGTCATAGGTGAGCGGGGCCTGAAGGTAGGCCTGGCGGCCGAACAGGATCAGGCCGATGTGATCGCCCTTGCGCTGCTCGATGAAATCGCTGGCCACCGCCTTCACCGCCAGCAGACGGGTGACTTGCCGGTTGCCGATCACCATGTCCTCGTTCTCCATGCTGCCTGAGATATCCACCGCCAGCATCAGGCTGCGTCCGGAGAGGGGGATCTGTATGCTTTCGCCCACCAGTTGGGGGCGTGTGGCAGCGGTTACCAGCAGCAGCCAGGCCAAAGCCGCCAGCAGCAACCGGCTGCGTGGTGACTGCCGCCGCCGCTGTATTACGCCTTGTTGCAAGGCGGTGTAGAAGGGGATGCGCAGGGCGCTGGCAAGGGTCTCTTTGGCTGGCGGCAGCAGTACCGCCAGCAGCAGGGGCAGGGGCAGGGCGGTGAACAGCCAGGGCCAGGCAAACTCAATCTCCATGATCTGCTCCCGTGTTGCGCAGGATCCAGTGCCGGGCCAGGCGGTGCAGCGCCTCTCGATCTATCGGCCGGCCGCAGGCATAGGGGGCCTCTGCCAGGACTGCACCGGGACCCTGCTGAAACTTGCCGTCACCACCGTGCTGGTCGAGAAAACGCAACCACTCCTGGCCGGTGAGGGAGGCCACTTGCTGACGCGGATAGTGCTGTAGCGCCAGGCGCCGCAACAGCATGGAGACCTCGCTGGCGAATGCGGCGTCCTGCTCCGGGGTGAAGCGTTGGTCCAGTGCCGCCAGCGCTTGCAGGATGCTCTGGCGCTGGCGCCGGATGCGGTAACGGCGCCACAGCCAGACGCCGGCCCAGGCCAACAGGGCCAGCAGTAGTGCCGCTGCCAGCCACCAGCCGGGGGCAGGCGGCCAGAAGCCGGGCTCCGGCGGCAGATGGATGTCGCGCAGCTGCAGGGTTGTCGCGTCCGTCGGGTTCATGCCACCACCTTCGCGCTGTTCCTGCGCCGCTTCCGGGGGCCGCTGCCCAGGCCGATGTTCAGTACCTGCAGTGGATCGTCACTGGTGCCGAGCCGGAGCAGGGGGATGGCGCGCCGCTGCATCAGTTCGCTGACCTGCTGCTGCTGTTGCTGAAACCATTGCCGGTATCTCTCCCGCTGTTCCTGATCATGGGTGTCGAGGATGCCACGCGCCTCCCCATCCGTGATCCCGTAGCGTCCCGGTGGGGGAGGAGCAGTCTCCAGGGCATCCAGCACCTGTACAGCGACCAGATCATTGTGGTGGCGCAGGCGCATCAGATGTCTGGCGGTCTCTTCATCGACGTTGTAGAAATCGCTGATGATGAAGACCAGGCTGCCGGGGCGGGCGACCCGCTGCAGGCGATTGAGGGCCCGGTTAAGGCCATCGCTATGGGGAGATTGGGCCAGCCCCCGCACCGGATCGGTGGCCTCGACCAGATTGCTGATCAGGCGCAGGGCGCCCCGCTTGCCGCCCTTGGGCTGGAACTCTCGATGGCCGCCGTTGAACAGCAGGGCGCCGATGCGGTCGCCATCGGCCACCGTGGCCCAGGCGATAAGGGCGGCGGCGCGGGCGGCCACCACTGATTTGAATGCACCCCGGGTGCCGAAGAACATGCTTGGACCCAGGTCCAGCATCACCACCACCGGCCGTTCCCGTTCCTCCTGGTACAGCTTGGTGTGGGGCTGCCCGGTGCGGGCGGTCACCCGCCAGTCCATGTTGCGGATGTCGTCCCCCGGCTGGTAACTGCGTGATTCGGCGTAATCCATACCGCGTCCGCGGAAACGGGAGCGGTGGCTGCCGGCCAGCAGATTGACTGCCGGGCTGCGGCTGGACAGTTGCAGTGCGCCGGCCTGCAGGCGCAATCCGATCAACTCGTCCAGGGTCAGTTCGGCACCCGGATAACGGGGTTGCTCCGGGGCATTGCCCAGCCCCTGGGTCTGGCGGCGGAAGATACGCGGGTTCAGGTTCATCAGGCCACTGGCACCCGTTGCAGCAGTTGCAGCAGAAAGTCGTCGGCGGTGTGGCCCTCGGCCTCCGCCTCGAATGAGATCAGCACCCGATGGCGCAGACTGTCGAACAGCACCGCCTGTACGTCTTCGGGGGAGACGTAGTCACGGCCGCGCAGCCAGGCATGTGCCCTGGCGCATCGGTCCAGTGCGATGGTCCCTCTGGGGCTGGCGCCAAAACTGACCCAGCGTGCTAGGTTGTCACCGTAAGGAGAGGGATCGCGGCTGGCCAGCACCAGCTGTATCAGGTAGGCCTGCACCGGTGGTGCCATGTGCAGGGCCAGGATCTGACTACGCCCGTCGAAGATCTGCTGTTTGCTGAGAATCGGCGCCTGATCGGGCTGTACATGGATGGCGTCGGCCGCCTCGCGCCGGGTCAGTTCGAGGATCTCATTTTCCACGTCGGCCTTTGGATAATCGATGTTGACGTGCATCAGGAAGCGGTCCAGTTGGGCTTCCGGCAGGGGATAGGTGCCCTCCTGCTCGATCGGGTTCTGGGTTGCCATCACCAGGAATGGTGTTGGCAGGGGATAGGTCCGTTGTCCCACCGTCACCTGCTTCTCCTCCATTGCTTCGAGCAAGGCCGACTGCACCTTGGCCGGGGCACGGTTGATCTCGTCCGCCAGTACCAGATTGTGGAAGATGGGGCCTTGCTGAAAGACGAACTCGCCGCTCTGGGGACGGTAGACATCGGTCCCGGTGAGATCTCCGGGGAGCAGGTCAGGGGTGAACTGAAGGCGGTGGAAATCCCCCTCCAGCAACCGGCCCAGTTCTTTGATGGCCCGGGTCTTGGCCAGCCCGGGTGGCCCTTCCACCAGCAGGTGGCCATCGGCCAGCAGGGCGATCAGCAGCCGGTCGATCAGTTTGTCCTGACCAATGATCTTGTTGCGCAGGTGACTGCGTACCCGGTCGAAGGCCCGGTAGCTGTCGTTGCCGGTAGACTCGGCCGGCACGGCCGTTGGTGTCGTCATCGTGTAACTCCAAAGGTGTTGTTTTGGTAATTCAGGGTAATGATTCTGGCATTACCCCTCGGTTACCGCTGGATTACAGCTTGTTCATGTATGCCCATTGTCCATCCCGTGCAGGGGCATGGCCTCGGCGCGAAGGGGATGCCGGCCGCTGCAGCCATCATGATGGGATCGTGCCCGGTCAGTGGCAGCTGTTTTCGGCCGAGGCGGTGCTCCTACTGAATCACCATGAACAGGGCGCCGTCGCCGCGCAGGATGTGCAGCAGCAGGGCATCATTCTTCTGTTTCAGCGCCACCACCACATCGTGCTTCGAGGCAACCGGATGACGGTTGATGGAGGTGATGATGTCCCCGGGTTGCAATCCCGCCCGATCCGCCAGGCTGCCCCGTTGAATGGCGAGCACCTGAATGCCATCCACTTGTCCACTGAGGGGGTGATCATTGGTGATGGGACCCAATACGACGCCGGACAGGCGTTCACCCAGGTCTTCAATCTTCTCTTCGTTGTCGCCGATGGTGACGTCGATGTGTATCTTCTTGCCATCGCGCAGGATCGCCAGCCGTACCCGCTCGCCAACCGGGAGGATGCCGATGGTATTGCGCAGATCACTGCTGTTCTCCACCCGATTGCCATTGACGGAGGTGATCACGTCCCCGGCCTTCAGCCCCGCCTTCTGTGCCGGGGAGTCCCTGAGCACCTGGGATACCACGGTGCCATTCATGTCGGGCAGCCCGAACGCCTCTTTCAGCCGTGGGGTGACGTTCTGGATCATCACCCCTAGTTGACCCCGCTTCACCTCACCGTGTTCGCCCAGCTGTTTGACGATGGCGCGGATCATATTGGCCGGGATTGCAAAGCCGATGCCCACGTTACCGCCGGAAGGACCGACGATGGCGGTGTTCATGCCGGCCAGTTCGCCATTCAGAGTGACCAGTGCGCCGCCGGAGTTGCCCGGATTGATGGAGGCATCGGTCTGAATGAAATCCTCGTAGCCCTCGATCCCGAGGCCGCTGCGGCCCAGGGCGCTGATGATGCCGGAGGTTACCGTCTGACCCAGGCCAAACGGATTGCCGATGGCCACGACGAAGTCGCCCACACGCAGTTTTTCCGAGTCCTTCATCAGCGGCACGGCGGTGAGTTTTTTCGCCTCGATCTGCAGCAGCGCCACATCCGCCTCCGGATCGCGGCCGATCACCTTGGCCTGGAAACTGCGTTTGTCATGCAGGGTGACGGTGATCACGTCCGCCTTGTTCACCACATGGGCATTGGTCAGCACCCAGCCTTTCCCGGCGTCGATGATGATGCCGGAGCCGAGACTCTGTTTCCGCTTTTTCTCCGGTTGCCGGGGGATATTGAAAAAACGGTGCAGGCCGGGTGGCAGTTGTAGCTCAGCTCCATCCCTGCCTGTGTTACCGGAGCGGGTGGATATGTTGACGACACCGGGCAGCACCTTGTCCAGCATTGGTGCGATGCTGTTACCCAGAGGGATCGCTGCGATAGCAGTCATGGGCAGCAGTGTGATCAGGGCCAGCAGGAAAAAGGTTGCCGCGCCGGTGCGATTGACCGAGAGGGGAGTTTTCATTGCGTGTCGCTTCATAGTGGTTCTCTGGCGGATATTGGGAATGAACAGGGGTAGGGTAAGCAGAGACAGCTCTCCCTGTGGTTACGGAAAGATTACGATTTCGTAATGTTCCCCGGTCGTGGGGGATATGGTGCAAGCGGGAAGTGCAGTACTACACGCAGTCCCGGATGATTGTCCTGCAGTTCGATATTGATCTGATGGATCTGCGCCACCGCAGCCACCAGGCTTAGTCCCAGACCACTGCCAGGGGTGGTGCGGCTCTCTTCCAGGCGGTAGAAGCGTTGGAATACCTTGTCCCGCTCCGACTGTGGGATACCGGGGCCCGAGTCGGCAATGACCAATTCACCCTGTCCATCCTGTGCCCGCAGCGTGATCCTGATTTCACCCCCTGGGGGGGTGTATTTGATGGCATTGTCGAGCAGATTGGCGATGGCCTGGAACAGCTGGTCCCTGTCCCCCGACAAATGGACTCCGGCGGTCAGCTGCAGATGGATGTGCTGACCATTTTCTTCTGCGAGCGGTTCATAGAACTCGGTCACGTCCCGTACCAGGTCGTCCATCGGGATCGGGGTAAAGCCATCCTGCCGGCTGCGGGTCTCGATGCGGGCAATGCGCAACAGGGCGTTGAATGTGGCCAGTAGCTGATCGGCGTCCGTGATCGCTTCGTGGATCGACGTGGGATCCTGGCTGGACGCTTCCATCTCCCGGCTGAGTCGTTCCAGGCGGTTGCGCAGACGGGCCAATGGGGTGCGCAGATCGTGGGCGATGTTGTCGGAGACCCGGCGTACGTTCTCCATCAGTTCCTGGATCCGGTCCAGCATGCTGTTCAGATTCTGAGCCAGGTCATCGAACTCGTCCCCGGTGTGCTGCACGGGAATCCGTTGTGACAGATCGCCCTGCATGATGCGGCGGCTGGTGCGGTTGATCGCCTCGATGCGTCGGGCGGAACTGCGGCTCATCATCACCCCTCCGGCAATCGCCAGCAGGATAGTGATGAAAATGCCTGAGATCAGGGTCCGGATGATCAGCCGCTCGGTCTCTTCCAGTTCGTAGATGTCCCTTCCAACCAGTAGCCGATAGCCGCCTGAGAGGGTGAATACCCGGGCCCTCGCTTTATGTATCCGCTCTTTTCCCAGGGCGGAACTCTCCAGCTTGAAGTTGAGCCAGCCGTTACTGTCGGCCCTCACCGCTGGCCAGCGATCCAGGTTTCCCACCAGGGGGTTCAGGGTATCGTCGGTCAGCAGATAGATGGACGAGCCGGTGGGGCGATGGGAGAGACGATCCGTGATCAGTCCGGTGAGCCCGGTCAGACCAGTCATACGGTAACGCTCAGCCAGGCCGCTGATCTCGGCATCGATGGTGGCATCCGTCTGTTTGACCATGTAGGCAGCAGTCGACCAGTAGATGAAGCCGAGCAGCAACAGGACGGAGATGCCGAACAGCCCCATATAGATCAGGGCCAGGCGAAAAGTGGAGTTGCGGAAGGTAAGGGATGCCATGGCCCCTCAAGTGGCCGGTTCGGGCGCTTGCAGGCGGTATCCGGCGCCGCGCACGGTTAGCAGCAGTGGAGTGTCGAAGCCCTTGTCGATTTTGTTGCGCAGGCGACTGATATGCACGTCGATGACGTTGGTCTGGGGGTCGAAATGGTAATCCCAGACCCCCTCCAGCAGCATGGTTCTGGTCACCACCTGGCCGGCGTGTTGCATCAGATATTCCAGCAGGCGGAATTCTCGTGGCTGCAGTTCGATTGGTTTGCCGGCGCGCTTGACGCTGCGGGTGAGGCGGTCCAGTTCCAGATCACCCACCTGCAATCTGGTTTCTTCCCCCTTGGGATCGGAACGGCGTGCGAGGGCCTCGATGCGCGCCAGCAGCTCGGAAAAGGCGAAAGGCTTGACCAGGTAGTCGTCGCCACCGGCCTTGAGCCCGGCCACCCGGTCATCCACCTCGCCCAGGGCGCTGAGGATCAGCACCGGGGTCTGCTGGCCGGAGTTACGCAGGGTCTTGAGAATGGAGAGCCCGTCCAGCCCCGGCAGCATACGGTCCAGGATGATCAGGTCGTAGGCCATCTCGATGGCCATGAACAGCCCCTCTTTGCCATCATTGGCGTGGTCAACGGTATGGCCGCTCTCTTTCAACCCCTTGATCAGATAGCTGGCGGTCTCCCGGTCGTCTTCTACGAGCAGTATGCGCATGATTGCCTTTGGATAGATCCGTGCCTGCGTTATCCAGGTGAAGTGTCAATTTATTTTACACAGAGTTGTCGGCTATTCGCGACAAATATATTTAACTTATTGATAAAAATGGCGATATACCAGTAGGCACCGATATTGCTATTTATGTTCCCTATACTGTTGACGCATTCCGTATGCCCGCTGCACCTACGGATTCAGATATACGTTATCTCATATGCTCAAAGGGTTGCCCCATACATTTTTTTTCATACTGCTGCTCTTGGCGGGGCTGGCTGGTGCGAATGACTATCATCGGCTGAATTTGGATCAGCTGCGCAGCCTTGCTGAACAGGGTGATGCCGCTGCACAGGTGGAGCTGGGGATCGCACTGGAGCATGGTGAAGGGGTGAAGAAGTCGCCGCAGATGGCGCGTGAATGGTATTGTCGGGCGGCCGTTCAAGGCGCTGTGGATGCCCAGCGTAACCTGGGGTGGATGTACGCCAATGGCTCTGGTGTTGTGCGCAATGATGAGGTGGCTGCTTATTGGTTAGGACGGGCGGCTGCTGCCGGCGATGATTATTCAGCCAGGCTGTTGACCCGGATTGGTAAAACTGAAAAGGCCCCGCTGGATACCGGCTGCACCCAGGTGGCGTCGTTGCCGTGGCTGCAGGAGCGCTGCAAGGACCCGCAATGTCATCGTATCGTCCGCCTGGTGGAGCGAATGTCGGTCCACTATGATCTGGATCCAAATCTGGTGCTTTCAGTGATCTCCGCCGAGTCCGCATTCAACCCTCGTGCCCTCTCCCCCAAAGGAGCCAGTGGCCTGATGCAGTTGATTCCAGCCACGGCCAGGCGTTTCGGCGTGAAGGATGTCTGGAATCCAGAACAGAACCTGCGTGGCGGCATGGCCTACCTGCAGTGGTTGCTGGCCTACTTCGAAGGCGATCTGGAATGGGTTCTTGCAGGCTACAATGCCGGGGAGCATCGGGTGGAGAGGTACCGGGGCGTACCGCCCTTTGCCGAGACCCGGGCTTACGTAAAGCGCATCTTGCGCGATTATGGCAAATCCTATCACCCCTACCAGAAACGCTGGTTGGAACGCTCATCGCCAGTGGGTGTATCCGTGGTACGGGTGACGCCACAGAGGGATGCGGCAGAAGAGGGCTGACCAGCGGCAGCCAAACGATGGACGGCAACGGTGGCTTGCCGGCCGCTGTTGCCGTCTATACCGTAAAGCAGTCTGTTACTTGCTGTCTGAAGACTTCGTGGTGGTAGTGGCTGGAGCTACCGGGTAGGTCCAGGGATAGGCCCCATAGCCATAGTAGGGGTAGCCACCCCAGCCATAATAGGGATAGCCGACGCCATAATAGGGGTAGTAGCCGCCATAATATGGATAGCCGCCCCAGGGACCTCCGCCCCACGGACCCCATCCATCGTCCCATGGGAACCAACTGCCCCACCAGGCGTTGGCAGAAGTGGCAGCCAATGTCATGGAAGCTGCGACAATGGCACCCGTGAGTATCGTTGTCATGCGTTTTTTCATATCGATTATCCTCCTGACATAGCTCTCGATCCATCAGGTTTGGCTGAATGGATCACGGTAACTACATAATTATTATATGTATTTACTCGTATTCTATGTTGATTCTAATCAATATATGGCTTTTTTTCCGCCACTGGCAAGAGAAACCAGAGGTAGGCGATGCCTTGCAATGACAGCAGCAGGGCGAACGCCACCTGGTATCCCTCGATGCCATAATGTCCGGGCAGTTCACCGGGCCAGAGGTTGATGATGGCACCGCTGACCCATTGCAGGCTGAATGCGGTGATGAAGACCAGCAGGTTGATAGCGGTGTTCACGCGGCCGGAAAGGGTGCGGGAAAAATGTTGCGACAGCACCGCATACTGAATGATCCCCGCGGTGCCGAAGAAGCCGAAAAGGATCCATACCGGTTGCAGCCATGGCTCGGGTGGAATGGCAACGATCACGGCCTGCACCACGAGGAACAGCAGCATACCGCCACCTGCCACCTGGATTGGCCGTATTCCCAGGCGGGCCAGCCGCTCTGCCAGCAGGCCCATGCCGAGGAACCCCGCCATCATGGCACTGGCGATCAGGAACAGGATGTCAGCCGCTGCCTGGGGAGAGCGGTGCGCCACGTCCTGCAGCCAAGGGCCGGCCCACAGGCTCTGGATAGAGATGAACGAGGCCTGGGACAGCATGGCGAGCGGTGCGACTTTCCAGAAAAAACGGTCGGTGAAGACGAGGCGGATACCGGCGATCTGCTGCGCCAGGCGCTCGCCTTTGGGTCTGTTGGGATAGTCAGGCACCAGCAGAAAGATGATTGCCGAACACAACAGGGTGAACAGCGCCAAGGCAAAAAAGACACCACGCCAATCGGTAAACGCCAGTGCGCTCTGCACCGGTATGGTGGCGGTGAGGGCGCCCAGGCCACCGGACGCCATGATGATGCCGTTGACCAGCGGCAGGCGCTCGGGTTCGAACCACTGAGTGAAGGCCTTGAACGCTGCCATCAGGCAGGCGGAAACCCCAAAACCGATCAGGCCGCGACCAATGATGAGCTCCAGGCTGGAGTCGCCGATGGCAAACAGGATGGCACCGAGGGCGGCGAACAGCAGCAGGAACGACTCGATGCGGCGGGCGCCGTAGCGGTCGAGCAGCAGGCCCAGTGGCAGCTGGGCGGCCGCGAATGTGATGAAATAGGATGCGGTGAGCAGCCCCAGATCGTCTGCGTCCAGCCCGAGGTCGTGGGTCAGATCTGTGGACAGGACTGCATTCACCACCCGAAAGAAATAGGACAGGTAGTACCCCAGGGCAAATGGCAACAGGATGCGGAGGAATATCCGGCGGCGGGTCAGCTTGTGCAAGATGAGGAAGTCCCTGGTGGCGTTAGGCGTCAGAAAAATGGAAGATAATACCTCATCCAGCTGATATCCTGCCAAGTTTGCCAGGTTGAACCATAGCTAAGGCGATCCATATCTTGAAAACATTGAAATACCTTTTCGAAAGAAACCTGGCCTGGGCCAGCGCCATAAAAGAAAAAGAACCAGAGTTCTTTTCGCATCTGGCGAGGCAACAGGCTCCCGAATATCTCTGGATTGGCTGCTCGGACAGCAGAGTTCCTGCCAATCAGATCGTGGATTTACCACCTGGCGAGGTCTTTGTTCACCGCAACATAGCCAATGTCGTCGTTCATACGGATCTAAACTGCCTTTCTGTGATTCAGTTTGCCGTCGAGGTGCTTCAGGTGAAGCATATTATCGTCTGCGGACATTATGGCTGTGGTGGCATCAAAGCCGCATTGGATGACAGTGAACATGGCCTTATCGACAACTGGTTACGCCACATCAAGGATGTCATTCGCTTCAACCGTGAAAAATTGAGTGGACTGGATCGGGAAGAGCAGGTCAATCTGCTTTGCGAGCTCAACGTAATCGAGCAGGTAACGAACGTGTGCAATACCACGATCGTGCAAAATGCCTGGAAGCAAGGGGCGGACCTCTCTGTCCACGGTTGGATATACAATATTGAAAACGGGATACTCAAGGGCCTGAATAGCCAGGATGGGCATACTATAAAGCGGTTGGATTATTGACCCGATCAGCACCTCCCCGATTGTACCCCTTCTGCTAAAGCCCGCCGTGAATCTGTCGATAACCGGATTGCAAACAGGGTATTCGCTCTGTGTCCGTCGTCGATTAGATGCAATGCCAGGGGAGAGAAGAAGATGCGGAAGATTACATGGGTGATTGGGTTGCTTACCGCCGCTGCTGTGCAGGCGGGCAGCGAGGTTCCTTTCCCTACGGATTGGAGCAGTTGGCAGGCGGTGGACACCCCGTTGGCTCGGATTGGCGCCCTGCCTGGATGCGAGGCGGATGTGAGTGCCTTGCCGCCGATCTATCAGGAGACGGTGGAGACCTATTGCGCGGTGCGTCCACAAGGGCCCGGGGCGGTGGCTATCCTGGTCAGCCCTGGGGTCATGGAACGTTACAAGGCGCGTAGCGGGGGGTTCCCGAACGGCAGCCAGATGGCATTGCATCTGAAGGAACTGGGCCTTCTTTTCGTCACTGGTTACAAGGATGGGGTACCCGGATACGGTGTATTCAAAGAGGATGGGACAGATGTCACCGATGCCAACCCGGACTCGATCCTTGGAGTCAATACCTGCCGGGTCTGCCATAGCGGCTATTCTGCCTTCTGTGTCGAAGGGCAGTGTGGCTCCGCTCAATAGCGTTTCTATCTGATGAAGTGGAGAACCTCATGCGCCTGATCAAGAGTTTTCGGGTCCAGATCCTGCTCGCCATGCTGGGGATCGGTCTGGTGACCGCGACCGCATTCAGCATGATTCTGTACCAGGTACAGACCTCCGATGCCCGTCATGAGCTTATCCACACCGCTGAAGCGGTGCTGCGTCCGATTCTGGCACTGGCCACCCGCGGGGTGGATGGCGGTAATCTGATGAAGCTGCGGGGCAAGGATGCGACCTCACTCTACAAGGCGTCCGAGATCCTCTACCTGGATATCTCCGGGACCTCCAGGGGGACGCCGAAGAGCGCTTTTTCCAAGGCACTGCCGCCAAAACCCATACGCCATACCTATCTGGCGGAGGGGGTCGATAAAAAGCTGGTCGATGAGACCCTTGGCAGGCTGTCCGATGCAGGGGGAGTCGATGAGACAAACTGGCTCTATGTGGTGCGTGCCCCGCTGCCAGATGTGAAGAACGGCGGGCAGATTACCGCGGTGTTTTCCGCTGAGACCCTGAAGGGAGTGGTCTGGCGCACCCTGAAATCTGTTGCGCTGGTCTCTCTGCTGATGCTGGTGGCCGTTTCCCTGACGGCCCTGTTGATCGGACGATATCTCTCCCGGCCAGTGGCGGCCATCGCCAGTGGCATTCGTGATATCAGTGAGAGCCTGGATCTCAGCCGACGGGTTGATGTGGACTCCGGTAACGAGATCGGTGATACGGCGAAGGCCTTCAATGCACTGGTTGAGCGGCTCCAGGGCCTGATCGGGCAGGTGGATACATCGGCGGTGGAGCTGAATCGCTCCGTCGACAGTATCAACCATGCCAGCCATCAGGCTGCGACCCGGGTGCGCGCCCAGGAACAGGAAACGGAGAAGGTCTCTACCGCCATGGCCAACATGGTGGCTATGGTTGAAAGAGTCGCGAGCCGTACCGATGCCGCCAACGATTCGGCCCGTGGCGCTGAGGTTGAGGCAGTGCAGGGGCAGCAGGTGGTGGCCGATACCCTGGCTGAAATCGAAGGGCTGGCCCAGGAAGTGGAATGTACCTCTGAAGTCATCCGCCGGCTTAGTGACGAGGCGCAGAATATCGGTGGGGTACTGGACGTGATCCGGGGTATCGCCGAGCAGACCAATCTGCTGGCCTTGAACGCGGCCATCGAGGCAGCCCGGGCCGGTGAGAGCGGGCGTGGATTCGCGGTGGTGGCTGATGAGGTGCGCACGCTTGCCCAGCGTACCCAGCAGGCCACTGAGGAGATCAATGCCATGATTCAGCGCCTGCAGCAAGGGGCGGTGGATGCCGACCAGGCGATCGATCAGGGGCTCAAGAAAGTGGCCTCGGTCGTGAAACAGTCAAAAGTGGCAGGCAACTCCCTGCAGACCATCACCGAGGCGGCGAACCGGATCAGCGAGATGAACTCGGATATTGCCAGCAGTGTCCGGGATCAGGCCCATGTGGCGGAAGAGATCAACCACAATCTGCTTCGAATCAATGAGCTGACAGAAGAGGCCGCGCGGGAGATTGGCGGTACAGCGGAGTCCAGCGACCGGCTCACCGACTTGGCGCAACGCCTGACCGGGCTGGTCAGTCAATTCAAGGTGTAATGGACTGAATTCCCACTGCCTCCGCAGTGAATCCAGGGAAAACGGCCAGCTCAGGGTCAGGTCAGGCGTGGAGTTCCCCAGAAAAGACGGTGACCGCCCGACCGCCGAGGCGGACCCGATCGTCCTGCAGGCTGACCTCGATGACGCCGCCCCGTGGTGAGACCTGGCTGGCGGTCATGGATTGTTTGCCCAGGCGTTGTGCCCACCAGGGCGCCAGCGTGCAGTGGGCGGAGCCGGTGACCGGGTCTTCGTCGATGCCGACCGCCGGGGCGAAGAAGCGGGAGATGAAATCGTATTCGCTGTCGTCGGACTGTGCGGAGACGATGACGCCCCGGGTCGGTACCTGGCGCAAGGCGGGGAAGTCGGGCATCAGCGTGCGAACCGTCGCCGCCTCATCGACGATCACCAGATAATCGAAACGGCTGCGGTAGATGTCGCCCGCAGTGAGGCCAAGGGCTGCCAGCAGTCCCGGTGGTGCCGGAGCCGGCCCTGCTGGTGCAGCCGGAAAGTTCAGTTCGACAACAGTGCCGCTGCGTGTGGCGTGCAAGAGTCCGCTGCGGGTGTGAAAGCGGGCCTCTGCCTGGGGCTCCAGCACACCCTGTTCCCACAGCATGTGGGCCGCCGCCAGGGTGGCGTGACCGCACAGGTCCACCTCAGTGGTGGGGGTGAACCAACGTAGGGCGAATCCGGCTCCCTGTTCGAGAAGAAAGGCGGTCTCGCTGAGATTCATCTCCGCCGCCACGGCCTGCATCCAATCCGCCTCCCGCTCCCTGTCCAGCAGGCAGACGGCGGCTGGATTGCCGGAAAAGGGACGGCCGGTAAAGGCATCGACCTGAAAGAGAGGGAGGTGGCTGCTCATGTTCGTATCCGCCGTTTGTGTTGATTTCGCTATCTGTGCAGATTAGAACTCACCGTGTGACAAGTACAGATTCAGATGGAATGAAACAGCTGCGGTACAGGTGGGAGTTGGGTAAAACTGTATCGGTATTCTGGATGAGCAACTGTGTTTTTCGAAGAGTGATTTCCAGGCCGTGCCGATGGACGAACTGTATGGGCGAATCCCTGCGTTTTGCAAAAGCGGCAATGGGAGACAACGGGATTTCAAACTGAACCGCCGAATTTCAGCAACTGCTCGACGAGCGTATTCTGCTGCGTGACGGGCCATGGGCACCAAAAACACAGTATCCTGGACTTTCCAGGGAGTACTCAGCCCAAGGGTGGCGGTGAACAGACCGGCAGGCTCGATTGATGCATACCACTCCAGTACGCAAACCGGTGATCAGGACCGTAATGGATTCGGGTTGCCCACACAATCTGCGAATGAACCTGAAATCAATCCACAGCCCATCATCCTCTAGCGTTTTCAAGTTCCATCTGTACTTTTTGTTCTAGTTCCAGGAGAGTTGTATCGTTGATTTGGAGAGTGGTGAATATGCCGTCGCGATGATGTGACCAGTCCGGGTTTTCACACTGACGCCGCAGGCGGTCAATGATGTTCTCGGAAATCTTCAGTACTGCCACAGACTGCAGCAATAGTGTATCTGAACAGACCTCCCAGATGTCACGTTCATGATTTTGCAGTATTGACTGGCAGATGGACTCCGGTAAGTCCCATGAATCAGCGATCGCATAGCCTACTGCAGTGTGATTAACCCCATAGTGCTGGTCTTCGATGATTGTCATGGGAATTTCATAATTGCTGTTGGCCTTGATCAGCACATCTTGATAGTCCGGATATTTCATGGCCAGCACCGGGATGCCGCAGTCGTGGAACAGTCCGATGGCATAGAGATCTTCGGTAGGTATGCGCAAATCCAGTTTGTGCGCCACAAAGACATTGGCCTTTGCCACATCCGAGGCGCTATCCCAAAAACGCTCCAATGAAATACATGCGTCACCCACCAGAGCACGGCGCAACTCGTAGGTGGTAACCAGACTTACAATATGTTGTGGCCCGAGCAATATGGCGGCCTGGCGGATGTCCGAGACGCGGCGCTGCATCCCGAAAGAGGCGGAGTTGATCGTCTTCAGCACTGCGGCTGAAAGGCCGACATCATCAGCCAACAGGTCGGCGATCTGCTGTATATCCGGCTCCGACTGCATCATCAGTTCATGGAGCCTCACCAGAATTTCCGGTTTCGGCGGAATATAGTAGTCGCTGCCGATCTCTTTCAGTGGTAGGCTTTCTGCTTGGATCATAAGATGCTCGCCCCTCTGCGGTTGTGCGGCTTCTGCTTTGTGGCAGCGGTCATTCCTTGGCATCCCATTCTGCTTTGATTGCCCGTATCTCAGGTTCGATGTCGATGAAGCGGTCCACCAGGTCTGGGTCAAAGTGGCTGCCAGCATCCTTGCGCAATACCTCTAAGGACTTCTCGATAGGCCAGGCCTCTTTGTACGGGCGGCGCATGGTGAGCGCGTCGAAGACATCCGCAACTGCAACAATTCGCGCCGACTGCGGGATATCCTCTCCTGAAATACCGTTCGGATAGCCGCTGCCATCCCATTTTTCGTGATGGTTTAAGGCTATTTCAGCGGCCATCTTGAACAGTGGCGTATCATTCATACTGAGGATGCGGTATCCGACCTCGGTATGTGTCCTCATGATCTCCCATTCATCGGGCGTCAATTTTCGTGGTGCTTTGAGAATGGTGTCGGGGATGCCGATTTTTCCCGTATCATGCATGGGGGAAGCGAGTTCAAGCAATTTTATTTGATTTACCGACCAATGTACGGTTCGCGCCAGGGCAGCAGCGTAGGCGGTCATACGCCATATATGCACACCTGTGTCGTTATCATTGTAGTGTCCGGCTTCACCCAACATGTAGATGGCAGCGCGCTGGGACTCTTCCAGTTCTGAAGTGCGCCGCCTGACGGTCTCTTCACATGCACGCTGTTGATCTGCCAGGACGAGATGCGTATTTACACGTGACAGCACAATAGCCGGATGAACTGGCTTGGTAATGTAATCCACCGCTCCTGCATCGAATCCCTTTTGCTCATCCTCGATCTCCGACATGGCTGTAACAAATATCACTGGGATTCGAGCTGTCTCTGGGTTGGATTTGAGAATTCGGCATACTTCGTAACCACTCATCCCTGGCATCATTACATCAAGAAGAATCAGGTCCGGATTGATCTTGTCGATGATCTTTAATGCCAATGGGCCATTGGTGGCCGCACGGATACTATAACGAGATTCCAAGATACCCTTTAATACATCGATGTTTTCTGGGGTATCGTCTACCACGAGAATGGTAAGTTTTCTGGTTTCTTCGGTCATGTTGTTGGGGATCCTTTTGAAACTTCACCGGATATGTCCACTTCCACGAGCGTCATGTCATCCAGTTCCTGGTCCTCGGGCGCATGCTTGATGATGCTGTCAATTACAGTCTGTAAAGATTTATTCTGAGCCCGGGAATCGGGCAACTGTTCGATCAATGTTTCCAGTCCAGACCTCTCGCAAATGGCGTCTGCTGCATCCAGCAAACCATCGGTAGTGAGATACAAACAGGAAATCCCGGACAGGGACGCAGTTACGCCTTCTGAGCGGTCAAACTCATCCGTAATACCGAGGGGTAGCCCTTCCGAAGTCCAGTGTTTCCAGTCTGTTCCGGTCCCCCATCCAAGTACAGCAGGCAGTCCAAAATTGAAGATGCGCGCACTTCCACGAGAGGGTGCCAACTCAATTCCGGCCGTGGCCATGAAAATATTCACCGGGAGTTGCTTGACCAGGACCTTGTTGATCACTTCGAGAATATCTGATATCGGTTGATCGGAACGGGTCATGGAGTAGAAAATGTATGATACCAACGGCCCTCCGATAGCTGCGGTCAGGCCATGACCCGTAAAGTCACCAACCAGCACATGCTGTGTTCCATCAGGACGGAATGCCGCGAGCATAATGTCACCACTGGCTTGCTCGCATGAAAAAGAGGCATAGCGCAGGAATCGGCCATCAAACTCCGTGTCGCGCCGCATGCGCAGGACAATCTGCTCAATCAGTTCTCTTTCATGCTCAAGCTGCTGATTTTTTTCATACAGTTCCCGGCGAGCCTGTTGAAGCGCAAGCTGTGTACTGACACGCGCCAATAATATCGCCGGCACGATGGGCTTGGTGACATAGTCCACTGCACCGAGTTTCAGGCCTTTGACTTCATCCAACTCCCCAACCAGCGCTGTCACGAAGATCACAGGAATATCACGGGTACGTTCATCGGATTTCAAAAGTCGGCATACCTCATAGCCATCCATGCCCGGCATCATCACATCCAGCAGGATCAGATCGGGGGACTTCTCCGCTGCGATCTTGAGAGCCAACTCGCCGTTGACAGCCACTCTCAGAGAATACGCAGGGGTCAGGATTCCCTTGATGACATCCAGGTTCTCCGGCGTATCATCGACGGCAAGAATGACCGGCTTTTTGTCCGCGGATATCTGTTTCGTCATGCTTCAATGTCCCCGGCGTTAACTGGAGGGAGCGACTTCAGAAGTTCCGCAGCCTTTTCGAAATCATATTGGGCAGCGGCTTTGGCCAGATCCCGTAACACAGTCTGCTCGGCTGCATCACGACAGCTTTGCATCAGTGCATCCACCGTTTTTTCCGCCTCCGTGTCGAAATCTTCCAACTGTGTCTTTAGTCGGCCCAGCAGTGTCAGGCGTTCCTCATCAGAGACCACCAGTTCTGATGTTTTCTCTGCCTGCGCTGGCAGTAATCGGGAAATCTCCTCCAATACGGCGGACAGCTCTGCTGTCAGTTCTGCCTGCTTTGGTAACACGGTATCGGATATGCCGCTGTGCGCCTCCGTTTCCGCCTGTGCGGCCAGTTCTTGCAGTTTCTCTGCGCCAATGCTGCCAGCCGTGCCCTTCAGTGTGTGCAGTAGCCGCATGGCTTTCTCTGAGTCTCTGTCTCCCAAAGCCTTCGAGGCCTCCTGTATCACTGACGATTGGTTGTCGGCAAATTTCTGCAGCAGGCGCAGGTAAGCCGATGAGGTGCCTCCCAGGCGCTCCAGACCTGCCGCGGTATTCAAGTGCTTCAGATCATGAAGAATCTGTGTTGCCGGGTTTTCCTCACGCTCTCCTTCGCTTGCCTCTGGTTCATCTGCCGGTTCAGCTGCGGGCACAGTGGGTGTGATCCACTTCGCCATAGTGGTGAACATCTCTCGGATGTTGATGGGTTTGCCGATGTGGTCATTCATTCCTGCTGACAAGGCTTCTGCCACGTCGGTTTTCATCACATTTGCTGTCATGGCGATCACCGGCAGATCCTGGTGGCGTGGGTTTTCGCGAATATGCCGGGTAGCGCTGTAGCCATCCATCACTGGCATCTGGCAGTCCATCAGCACGCCATCGTAATGGGATACCGCCAGCTTCTCCAACGCCTCCTGGCCATTCTCCGCCAGGTCAATCTGAATGCCGGCATTCACCAGCAGCTCCTGGGCCAAATCCCGGTTGAATTCGTTATCCTCCACCAGCAGCACCCGCGCCCCCCGCAAACGTCGAACCGACTCCTGGTAATCGCCGTGTCTGGCATCGCCGTCTTTTCGACGTATCAGGCCGCGTCCCACTGCCATTGAGATGGCATCGAGCATAGCTGAAGGTGTTATCGGCTTGATCAGCACTCCACTGGGCTTCAGGTCATACGAGCGTAAGTCCTCTTTCAGGTTGTCACGCCCATGAGCTGTCATCATGATGACAGGTGGCAACCGTTCTCCCCATTGCCGGGACTGCTGACGGTAAAATTCCACGCCATCCATATCAGGCATCTTCCAGTCCAGCAGCATGACATTGTATGTGGGACCTTCGCCGGCATTGCTTTCCGCCAACTGCCGGGCGGCTTCGGCCGCATCTGGAACGGCATGCACCTCGATGCCATGGGCCTCAAGCATGGCTGAAAAGATCGCCCTGGCACTGGAGCTGTCGTCCACCATGATTACCCTCAGCCCCTGCAACGCATTATCATGGGAGGCTGCTGATGGCTGCCCGTACTCGCCCGAACGCTCGTGCAGCAAAACCGTGAAATGGAACGTACTGCCCTGGTTCTGGATGCTTTCCACCCAGATACTGCCACCCATCAGTTCAACCAAACGCTTGCTGATGGTCAGACCCAGGCCGGTGCCTCCGTACTTGCGGGTTGTGGATGCATCAGCCTGGCTGAACGACTCGAACAGTTTCTCCTGCTGTTCCGGTGAGATACCGATACCGGTATCTTTGACGGAAAAGTGCATCTGCAGTGCATCACCCTGGCGTTGATCCAGACTGACCGAGACCACCACTCCACCCTGTTCGGTGAACTTGATCGCATTGCCACATAGATTGAGCAGAACCTGACCAAGCCGCATCGGATCACCAACAAGGCCACGTGGTACATCCGGATCGATATCAAACAGCAACTCCAGCCCCTTTTCTTCGGCCCGGAAACTCAGCACACTGGCCAGGTTGTCAAAAATTTCATGTAGCCAGAACTCGACCGACTCGATTTCCAGTTTGCCTGCCTCGATCTTGGAAAAATCCAGGATGTCATTGATCAGTCTCAACAGCGATTCGGCGGAACGGTTGATCTTTTCGATGTAACTACGCTGTTTCATCGTGAGATCGGTTTGCAGCGCAAGATGGGACATGCCAATGATGGCATTCATCGGTGTGCGAATTTCGTGACTCATATTTGCGAGGAACGAGGATTTTGCCCGATTGGCCTCCTCTGCCTGCTGGATGGCCTCCTTGAGTTGCTGTTCAACCCTTATGCGCTCGGAAATATCTTGGAATACGGCAACGGAACCGGTAATCCGGCCATTTTCGCGTATTGGAACGGCCACAATGGAAATGGGAAAAACGCTGCCATCCTTGCGTGTAAAGATATCCGTCTCCGAACGAAAGGTTTCACCCTTCCGGATGCTGAGAAAGGCCGGACATTGATCTGCGGGCACATGCCGCCCCGCCGTATCCTGATAGTGAACAGTATCGTGCAGGTTTTTCCCATGGAGTTCTTCCTTGGTCCAACCGAGCAGCTTCTCGGCCTCGGGGTTCAGGAAGATGCACTCCCCATCCTTCCCCAGGACGTAGACGCCCTCTCCCATGGCATCGGTCACGCCCTGAAGGAATTGATGGGCCTTGGCAATTTCCTCTTCCATCTGCTTGCGCTTGGTGATGTCGGTGCGAATGGAGACGTACTGAAAAGGCTTTCCGTTCTCACCCAGGAAGGGAACGATGGTGGAAGCGACCCAGTAGTGGCTGCCGTCCTTTGCTCGGTTTTTTATCTCACCGTGCCAGACCTTGCCGCTGGCAATAGTGCGCCACATTTCCTTAAATACAGCGTCTGGGTGTTCATCCGACTTAATAAGCCGATGATTGCGACCGATTAATTCGTCATGGCTATACTGGCTGATTTTGCAGAATTTTTCGTTTGCGTAGGTGATGTTGCCCTTTACGTCGGCAATGCTGACGATGGCATGCTGGTCTAGGGCGAACTTCTGAAAATTCAGCTGATTCACGGTCTCGCTAAGTTTGCGCGACGTCAAGGTCAGGCGGATCATGGCCGCCAGCACCCAAACGACCAACATGCCGGACACCGCGAGGAGCCCGGCCCGGTATCGGTCGGCTTGTCTCTCCAGGCGGTGGTATTCGGCAATGTAGGCACTGAAAATTTCCTCGATAGCGTCACCGGTACGTACGCCATAAGCGGCTTTTACCAGTCCATCGACCTGATCCTTGAAAGTGATGGCGATACGCGCATGTTTAAGAACCATGTCGAAGGACTCACGCTCTTCGGAAGCGAAAGACCCTGCATTGGCCTGTATGTTCTCCAGTACTTCCAAGACAACCTTCCGGCGTTCAAATTCCGACGTCAGGTTCAGCTGAAGTATCGCGTGAAGCAGCTGTTGCAGATCATCGGCTAAAGCATCTTTCTTGGGTGTGCGAGGAGGGGGGCCGAGGAAGCTGTCAACAGCGGTGGGCAGATAATTGAGGGAGTTCTTGAGGACAGCGTGATGGGATTTGAACTGCTCTACTAGATCCCGTTTCTTTTTCAATAGCCCTTCATAGTGGTCGATGGCCGGTTCGACGGCGCGAAGTAGGGTGGGTGACAGTGTTTTTCTGAAGTCCCGTCCTGCAGCAGTGAGGTCGCTTATCGCCTCCACCAATTCATCGTAGCTGAAAAGCATGCCGGATCTGGTCTCTATAAGGACCTGGTTCAGGATCGCGTTTTTCTTCTTTATCTCACCCAGGTTATGCAGGATGTGTGCGTGCTCATCAGAGTCGATGCTTTGGCTCTTTATATACAGAAACGGAAGTAGCAGGATAATCGCCAGCCCTGCCATCCATTGGGCTATTCTGATGCGGTGCTCTTTCTTTCCCAACTTCATCGACCGGCCTCCGATAGTGTTCCGGTCAAGGTCTTCAGGAAGGCTACTATGAGGTCTCGATGTTCTTGCGGCATTTGTCGTCCAAGTTGATACTTGGACATTATTTTCACCGCATCTTCCAGGGTCTTTGCCGATCCGTCGTGAAAGTAGGGTGCGGTGAGTTCCACATTCCGCAAGCTTGGGACTTTGAACTCAAAGCGATGCTCCTCTACACCCGTTATATTGAACCGCCCGTAATCGGAAGCCGTAATGTTGCCGCGTTCCGCAAAATAGTTGCGGACCACCCCCATTTTCTCGAACATATTGCCGCCCACGGCTCTGCCCTGATGGCAGGAAGCGCATCCATAAGATTTGAACAACAGATAGCCTTGTTTCTCTTCTTCGGTAATCGCGTCCTCTATTCCTCTCAGGAATTGATCAAACCGGGCATTTGGGGTGATCAGGGTACGTTCAAAGCTGGCGATAGCGTCCTTGATGGCAGCGGCGGTGATGGGGTCACCATAAATTGCAGCGAACGCCTTGCGATATTCGCTATCACCGGATAGCTTGGCGATAATTTCGCTCCAGTTGCTGTCCATTTCCTTAGGGTTATGAATGGGTCCCTCAATCTGATCCTCTAATGTCTCTGCACGGCCATCCCAGAACTGAGTGAAGTTGAAACTGCTATTCAGGACGGTAGGGGCGTTGACATCCCCAATCGCTCCGTCGACTCCTATTGACCGGACGAGACCGTCGGCGCCTGCACGACCCAAGGGGTGGCAGTTTGCACAGGATACTGTGTTGTTACGGGATAGGCGGGGATCGTGAAATAATCGACGGCCTAGAGCCGCCTTTCTTGGGTCCACCTGGACCTCGACAGGAAGGGGGCGGATGGGTTCGTTCCGATAGGCATCGGAAACGTCTCTTTGCGCATTGGAAGCGAATGAAGAAGAAGTGCCAAGTGAAACTAACAGGACCCATGTCAATATGCGGCATATCCAGTCGCGTGACATCAAGCGTCCTCTGTTCCAGCAATATGCGTGTCTGGGTAGCGCGTTGCAATGACTGTATAAGGTGCGCGATTTTTTCATCTTTTGATATGGGATAATTATCAGGTTTCCTGGCGAACTCAGAACCTTTCTGGTTGGTCGTACACAACACGGATTCGTTTTCAGCAGATCAAAGTCATCCGTTGTCAGTTCGGTCTAAATATTTCGCCTGGCCTGGATCTGGATATTGGTGCAGACGGCAGCTACACGGGGCCTTCCTTTCAACCTCCATGGTTTGATAAAGGCTTCAATTACTGCCCTCGTCAATCTTCCAGCCAGCATTCACCTGGGTGCCACTGCAAAAATTGCCCCTCCGCCGATGGTTATGCTGATCGTTTATCGGCCTGAGGAAACTGTAGGATTCTCGACAACTTGACTGTGGCGGTGTCTCGTTGCCCCACTTCTTCGATCACTTCTGTAAAAGCGGCTTATTATCTGGGTTTTCCAGAACCTTACCGCTCAACTTCCAGGATATCGGCAGGAACATGAGAAAAATTTACCAACATCTGGTTAAATTTTTTAAAAAATCACGTAACATCAAGTAATTTAAGGAAAAACCATAAAGTTTTATATTCTCTCGTCCCCTGAGAGGTCTCTGTGAGCAGTTGCCGGCATCCTTCGTATACCCGGGTGTGCCATGGCCGGGAAGGCCAGTTTGCTCAGCTTTTTCAGTTCATGCTCTGCTGTGAATTCAGCAAGCTTGTCGGTCGATATCAGGGAAACAGCGGGGGGATGGCCTACAGCGTCAAGCGCCTGCACAGACTCCTGCAAGCGGCATGAAAGGGATAAACGGTCTCTGAAACCGGGAATTTGTGCCTGGATAGTGCGTTGGCCCCATGCCAGTGCTTTCATCTGGCCTGATGATCATGGAAACTCAATGGGAATTGCCAAGCCGGCAAGTTCCGTGAGGATCCTGCCACCTGCCAAGCCGGCACGATCATCATCGTCAGTCCGACAGGCTGTTAGGGTGATTTTTCTCTGGCAACAAAAAAGGCCCTGTAAAAACAGGGCCTTCTATCACATCTGGTAGTCTGTGATGGTGTTTCGATATGGTGCCGAGGAGAGGACTTGAACCTTCCTTGAAACTGCTATTTATTGTAAATAAAACAATACGTTACGATTCTAATATTTAGCTGCGTTCCACTCACGTTCCACGTTTGTTTCAAGTGGGTACCGAT